>JAIOAT010000023.1 GCA_019873685.1 Chloroflexota bacterium | reverse complement strand
CCTGATTGCCCACAGCTGGCCAGGCATACACGGGCTTTGGCCGGGGATCAGACCAGCAGCGCCAATGGACGCTGCCTGGGATGCATGAAGACCTACATTCGAGACGCATATGCGGTGAACTGGCGTGACGTGCGGGTAGACGATTCGGTCGATGGCTAGATGGCCCACCAAAGAGGAGCCATTCACGCTGAAAGCTTCTCAAATTCGTGATGCATGGCAAGACGGCAGGTTGAAATAGGTATTGCCAGAAAAGGTTAAGCTCATGGGCAACATCGCTGCCAGGCAGAAGAAGGCCACGTCGAGAAAGACGAAGCGCCCAGTAACGGCGCAGCGGAAAGACTTCCTGCCGCTCGCCCGGCCATCAATCGGGCAGGATGAAATCGATGAAGTCACCCGTGTGCTCCGAAGCGGCTGGTTGACTACCGGCCCCAAGGTCCGTGAATTTGAAGCCATGTTCGCGGAGCTTATGGGAGTTGAGCACGCCATCGCTGTTAACTCAGGCACAGCCGCCATGCACTTGGCGCTGGAAGCTGCGGGGATTTCTGAAGGTGACGAAGTCGTCACTACAACCTATACGTTTGCCGCAACCGCTGAGGTAGTTCGTTATCTGGGTGCACGGCCCCGGCTGGTCGATATCGATCCACAAACGCTCAACATTGATGTCGCGGCTATTGAAACCGCTATCAACGAGCATACAAGAGCCATCATCCCTGTTCATATTGCCGGCCAGGCTGCCGACATGGATCCGATTCACGCGATCGCTGAGAAGCACGGCCTGGTTGTGCTGCAGGACGCTGCCCACGCCCTGCCCACCACCTACAAAGGACAGCTGATCGGCAGCTTCGGTGATATCACTGCGTTCAGCTTCTATGCCACCAAGCCGCTGGCAACCGGCGAGGGCGGTATGTTGACCACCAACAATGCTGCCTGGGCCGAACGCTGCCGGATCATGAGCCTGCACGGCATCAGCAAAGATGCCTGGAAGCGCTATACAAGCGAGGGAACCTGGTACTACGAAATCATTGCGCCCGGCTTTAAGTACAACATGACCGATATTGCTGCGGCGCTGGGCATCGTGCAATTGCGCAAGGTGCTGGCGATGGCCGATCGTCGGGCAGCCATTGCCCGGCGGTACGACGTCGCTTTCTCCGGGCATGCAGCCCTCGAGACTCCGTCTACGGCTGCCTATAGCACACACGCCTATCACCTTTACATCCTGCGCCTGAACCTGGAGGCCCTGCGCATTGACCGCGCTACGTTCATCGAGAAACTCAAAGCACGCAACATTGGCGCCAGTGTGCACTTCATTCCTCTGCACCTGCACCCGTACTACCGGGAGCAATACGGGTATAAGCCGGAAGACTTCCCGGTTGCCTATCGTGAATATCTGCGGGTCATTTCGCTGCCGATCTTTCCGGACATGTCTGAGCAGGATGTCAACGATGTCATCGAAGCTGTGCTCGAGATTGCCGAGGAATTTGCAGGATAGAGCTATGGCCAAGCGGCTATTCGATGTCATGGTCTCGGCAATGGGATTGGTGATCCTGTCACCGCTGTTTCTGGTGATCGCGGTTGCCATCAAGGTGAATTCACGGGGGCCAGTCTTTTATCGCGGGCTGCGCGTCGGGCAGTACGGACGTCCGTTCCGGATCTATAAGTTCCGGACCATGGTCACGGACGCAGACAAGACCGGCCCCGGTATCACACCGGCACAGGACAACCGGGTTACATCTGTCGGGCGGGTGCTGCGGCGGTTCAAACTCGACGAGTTCCCGCAACTCTTCAACGTGCTCAAGGGAGAGATGAGTCTCGTCGGTCCGCGCCCGGAGGATCCGCGCTACGTGGCGCTGTATACGCCGGAACAGCGCGAAATCCTGAACTACCGGCCGGGGATCACCAGCCCGGCATCGATCAAGTACCGGAACGAGTCTGCGGTATTGGCGGGCGACGACTGGGAGCGAAAGTATGTGCAGGAGATCATGCCGGAAAAGCTGGCGATCGATGCGGAGTACTTCCGCCGCGCCAGGTTGGGGGATGATGTGAGGGTGATAGTGCGGACGTTCAGATAAAGGGAAGGAGAGGAATAGGGTAACTTACGATCATTGAACTTCTCTCAAGATACTGGAAGACAGTAAACAGTGTCAGTTTGTACAAAAAAATGAGTATGGACATATCGGCAATCAGGTTAATACGGCAACGCGCGTTTCGGACCCTTCATGTGATACGCCTGCGACCGTTTGACACTTCTACGCCAGAAGGACGTTCCGACGAACGTTTCCGAAGAGTGTTTTGGACGGCAACAGCCTCATCGCTCGCTAAAGCGATTAATACACTCACGGTTCTAGTCTCTGTACCGATTACTCTGAGTTATCTGGGCACTGAGCGATACGGGCTGTGGATGACAGTGACTTCTATTGTTGCGTTTCTTGGCTTCGCGGACCTGGGAATTGGTAATGTCATAATGAACCTTGTTTCTGAAGCGAATGGCAAGAATGACGCCGAGGCAGCGAGGAAACACATTTCGAACGCCTTTTTCATGTTAATCTGTATTACCATCGGCTTGACTTTTCTATTTGTTCTGTTCTACCCGAATATTGACTGGGGCCGATTCTTCAACTTGTCCTCCTCTATAGCCAAGCAAGAGGCAGGCCCAGCGCTGATCACATTCATTGCCTGCTTCCTGGTGAATTTGCCTCTCAGCATTGTTCCCCGGATTCAGATGAGTTATCAAGAAGGATATCTAAGCAGCATATGGCAGGCAATCTCCAACCTGTTTGGGCTGGCTGGGCTTGTCTTGGCAGTTCATCTCCAAGCAGGGTTGCCGTGGCTAGTACTGGTGATCACTGGAGCCTCTGCTTTAGGTAACCTGCTAAATGGGATCCACTTATTTGGCTTTCTGCGTCCATGGCTTCGTCCGAGGTGGAGAGACCTGGATTCCCCGATTGCCAGACAAATCCTGGCAGTTGGTTTCCTTTTCCTAATACTGCAGATGACCAACGCCATCACCTACTCTGCTGATAACATTATCATAGCCAGGGTTCTGGGGCCTGAAGCAGTCACTGACTTTGCAGTTCCATCCAGACTATTCGTCATTGCGTACAGTGTGCTGTACATGCTCTTGTCCCCACTGTGGCCCGCCTACGGAGAGGCCAGCGCACGTGGAGATGATTCATGGGCAAAAGACACGCTCGTGAAGGTCATCTTAGCAATGGTTGTGGTCTGCTCCGTTTTCTCACTGGCTATGATTGTTTTTGGTGAACAAATCCTCCAGATATGGACTGGTTCAAGGGTCCCATTTTCGCTGCCTCTCATGATTGGCTTGGGGGCGTGGACAACGCTTTCAGCAGTAATTGCCGCTATATCTCTTTTTCTTAACGCAATAGGAAAGATAGGCTTTCAAATCGTATATGCTCTTCTGACGGCAACCTTCGCCACGTTTGCGAAGGTCTTGCTGGCCGGTTCAGTGGGATTGCCCGGTGTTGTCTGGAGCCAATTTGCGGTGTCGACTCTCGTAATGTTGATCCCCTATGCCATCTACCTAAGAAGGCGATTTGCGAAATGACGTCGGTGGTGTCCTTCCTGGTCCAGCTTCTATTCTCTCTCCTGCCCGATACCCGGCTCTATGGGTTCAAAGCATTCTTGCTCCGTCTCCGGGGCTTTGACATCGGGACCAATGTGCGGGTTGTGAGTTCAGTGAAAATCAAACTGAGATCGTTATCAATTGGCGACAACTCATTTATTGGCCACGAAACATTGATCATAGGAGGCAATGCATTTGTGCAAATCGGACGGAACGTAGATATTGCCCCGCGGTGTCTGATCATCACTGGCACTCACAAGATTGGAGGCACAGTACATCGAGCGGGAGAGGGAGAATCCTGTGACATCATCATTGGTGATGGAACCTGGATAGGCGCTCATTCAACGATTCTTGGTGGCGTGCACATCGGCCGAGGTTGTGTGATAGGCGCAGGAAGCTTAGTTCGCGAAGATGTCGAAGACAACAGCCTCGTTGCGGGTGTCCCTGCGAAGTTTATTCGCAAATTGTCCTGAGCCGGTAACCTGACAGATAGCGAGGGATCAATGTCAGCGTTGTCGCATATCCGAAAAGGGGCACGTGCTTACGATGTACTGCTAACTGCAGGTCCAAGCATATGGCTTATGTCCCAGTTTCCAGTTGCAGTCTTTGGTCTGGCGCGCTGGCTGTACTTGCCTCTTGTGGCATTCCTATCTGCACATGTCATCCGACGAAAGCGTCTCGGAAGGAACCCGGTAGCCGTAGGTATGGGGCTGCTTGCACTCTACACGATGGTAACCTCATTCTTGTCATACTATCCGACAGTATCTTTTCTAAAGAGTATATCTTTGCTCTTGTTAGCCGGATTCCTGTTAGTTGTACCGCCCACGCTTCAACTACTATATCCTGATACAAAACCTAAAGAACATATACTACGTATATATTTGTACTTTGCAGTAGCGATCGTCTTGTCCAACTGCTTCTGGTACTTCCTTAGGCCAGGTTCATCTTTGGCCAGTGATGGCCTCTTCTCTGGCGAAGCATTCTTGGGCGATAGATTTCGTGGCTGGTTCCTTAATCCGAACAGCGTTGGTCTGATCTACGGTGTGTTCTTTCTCCCCATTCTCTGGTTTGAGGCTGGTAAACACAGAATGGGACCGACCAAGATTGGGGTAATACTCATCCTTCTGGTCGCTGTCGTCCAATTACTTGCCTCTCAATCCAGAGCAGGTACAGCGGCTGGCATCGTCTCTTTGTTTGCTCTGGTATTCGGGCACAGGAAGTGGCCATCGCGTGTAGCTATCGTGGTAATAATGGGACTTGCGGTCTTGGTGATGTTCATTGGTAACCCTGACGATAATCTCATAATCCGTTTCGTCACCAGAGGTGAAGCGGTCATTCCAGGCAGTGGCCGTTTTGAAGTCTGGACAAATACATGGAACCGTCTCTTGGATAGGCCTTTCCTTGGAACAGGACTGGGGGTTGCAGACACTGACGCCACCGCTGGAGGATTGGTGTTCAGCACTGGCACATATACTATCGAAAAGGGTAATAGCTACCTCGGAGCACTGGAAGAACTGGGCCTGATAGGCAGTGCAATAATGCTCACTGCCCTCTTGGCACCGATCCTCAAAGCATGCTGGCGTGAGATCACCACAGAAAGCCCATTAGCGGACAGTTCGATGCTGTTACTGACGGCCATAGTCTTGGCTGGTTTGGTCAATGCCGGGTTTGAAGCCTGGCTTCTGTCAGTTGGAAGTTTTCCAACTCTCTCTTTCTGGTTTTTTGCATCCCTACTGCTGTTCAAAGGAGAAGAGGTTTGAGACAGATCAAGAATCTAGTGTTCTGGCAGGAGTGTTTCAGCATTCATCAATCAGCGCTGCTAAGAAATCTTGCGAGCAGCGGCAGGGTTAATGTCACGTTGGTTGTGGTGGAAGAGCTGCGGGCACTGGAATCCGAGAAGGGCTGGTTTAGGCCAGACTATGGGCAAACACGCATCATACTCAAGCCCACCGCAAACACAATAACGCAGCTATTGGCGATGGATCCCTCCTGTACTGTCCATATCTTCTCAGGCACCAGAGGGCGATATCCCATAATACGCAAGGCCTTCCGCCAGAGCCTTCGCTTGGCGAATTTTACCGGAATCCAGTCTGAAGCTTTTCGAACAGGGGGAATAAAGGGGGTCTTGCGACTCTTGAGGGGTAAGTATGATGCCCTACGATTCGCGGACAGAGTCAGTTTTGTTCTTGGGATTGGCCAAATGAGCACTGACTGGTACAAGAAGAGTGGCTACCCGGCTGAGAAGATATTCCCATTTGCTTACTTTGTTGAAACACCCTCCGTTAATCAGCCGATTGGCGTAGAGACATCTAGTCGGTGTTTCGATTTAGTCTTTGTTGGTCATGACCTATACCGCAAAGGTCTAGATATTCTTCTGCATGCACTTCATGGCATAGGCGAAACAGACTGGCGACTACATGTAGTAGATGACCAAGACCGTAGAAAAAGATTTGCAGACCTGAGCGCAAGACTTGACCTTTCGGCCTCTATTCACTTCTATGGCAGTCTTCCAAACCCACAAGTAATAGACCTAGTCTCCAGAAGCGATTTACTTGTTCTCCCCAGCAGATGGGATGGGTGGGGTGCGGTTGTGAATGAGGCCCTTATGTGCGGTGTACCAGTAGTGTGCAGCGATCGATGCGGGGCCGCTGATCTACTCAATGGAGGCGAACGAGGCGAAGTCTTCCCTTGCGGCGATGTAGCAGCGCTTCGCTCTATACTGGCTCGGCGTATTTCGCAGGGCAAAAAGGAACCTGCAGTCAGCGACAGAATCAGAGAATGGTCGAAGTGTATCAGCGGTGAATCCGCTGCAGATTATCTGTTGGCAGTAATTGATGCCTCAACGACTGGAGGCAATAAGCCTATTCCCCCTTGGCTAAAATCTTGATGAAGCACGAGGCGTAGTTGGGGGGAGAGTCTGGCTAAAAAGATGAATATCTTATATATCTGCCCGTACTACAAACCAGCCTATATCTATGGAGGACCCGTCCAGTGTTTCTCTGACACATGTGAAGGCCTTGCCGAATTAGGTGCCCAGGTCACTGTGTTTACCACCAATGCAAACGGGTCTAGCTCCCTAGATGTACCATTAAAGATGCCGGCAAATGTGGACGGCGTGACTGTATGGTATTTCCCCCTAGCTCTCGGTGGTCTTTCCTTCTTTTACTCTGCAACATTGGCCAAGGCTGTCAGATCCCGTATTTCGGAGTTCGATTTGGTCGTTATTGCTGCCCCGTGGGGATACCCTTTGATCCCAGCAGCCAGAGCCTGCATTCGCGCTCAGGTACCCTATGTGATTTCTACTCACGGACAACTATTCCCATGGGCTCTGGCAAAGAAACGATTGAAGAAGAGAATCTACCTTGAGCTAATCGCCCGTCGATTCGTGGACCAGGCAGCAGCGATTCACTGTACTGATCCCAGCGAGGCCGAAGCAGTCGCAAGACTCATGTTTCGGTCGCCGATCTTTGTAGTACCCAATCCCATTCGTGCCTCATCGTTCAGCGCGCGCCGGACAAAGGGAGACCTGCGGAAGAGATTCAACATCTCCAATAATGCTGAGATCATCATGTTCCTTGGAAGGATAACAAGAATTAAACGCCCTGATATTGCGGTAGATGTCCTAGGAGCAGCGCAATCGCTTGGACGCGACATACATCTCGTTATCGTAGGCCCAGACGAAGAGGGTTTGATGTATCAACTCCAGGGACAAGCGCAAAGCCTTGGGTGTCACGACAAGCTACATTTCACAGGTCTCTTAACAAAGGATGAGGTCATTTCTGCTCTGAGTGATGCTGAGCTGTTATTGATGCCCTCGGAGGTTACGGAGAATTTCGGCATTGCCGCCTTAGAAGCCATGGCGACAGGTATTCCAATCCTGGTCTCCGAAGGAGTGCCAGTTGGACGATGGGCTCAGGCGGCTGGTGCAGGTCTAGTAGTGGCTAGCACTAGAGAAGAATTTCAACAGGCAGCAATAGAACTTCTTTCCAGGCCCGCTCAGTTAAGGGAAATGGGCCAGCGTGGTCAGAAGTTGGCTCGCGAGGTTTTTGATGTTCCAATTGTGGCCAGCCAACTTCTGGACAAATATGTGTCTATCATAAAAGATGGAGGTTCTACCGGGGCCTCACGTCAGAGAGGAAAGTGAGTCATGCGATCCACTCGAGTCCTTGTCACCGGCGCGGGCGGTTTCATCGGCCATCATCTTGTTACTTATCTCAAGGCGCGTGGCTATTGGGTTCGCGGCGTTGACCTCAAGTATCCGGAATTCAGCGCCACTGACGCCGACGAGTTTGAGATTCTTGACCTTCGACGCTGGGACAACTCCTTGCAGGCAACACGGGGTGTTGAGGAGGTCTATGGCCTGGCGGCCGATATGGGGGGCATGGGTTTCATCTCTGCCCATCATGCGCAGATTCTGCACAACAACACGCTGATCAACTTCCACACGCTGGAGGCAGCCCGCATCAACGGTGTGCAGCGCTACCTGTTCACCTCGTCAGCTTGCATCTACCCAGAATACAAACAGACCGACACCAACGTCACCCCCCTCAAAGAAGAAGATGCCTATCCCGCGCAGCCTCAGGAAGCTTATGGATGGGAGAAGCTGATCACGGAGCAGCTCTGCCAGCACTATAGACGGGAATATGGACTTGAAACACGTATCGTGCGCTTTCATAACATCTTTGGCCCGCTGGGAACCTGGGAGGGTGGCAGAGAGAAAGCCCCTGCTGCGCTATGTCGCAAGATCGCTATCGCCAAGCTGACAGGTAACAATGAGATCGAGATCTGGGGAGACGGGGAGCAGACACGATCTTTCTGCTACATCGATGACTGCCTCACTGGAATCTTCAAGCTTATGCGGTCTGATTACCACGAGCCTCTCAACCTCGGTCAAGATCGGCTAATCAGTATCAATGAACTGGCGGACATGATAGCTGATATTGCCCAGGTTAAGATTGTGAAGAAACACGTGCCCGGCCCGCAGGGCGTCCGTGGCCGGAACTCAGACAATACCCGTCTGCGTCAGGTTCTGAACTGGGTTCCAGAGATTTCTCTGGAAGAAGGGCTTGCCCGCACTTACGCATGGATTGAGGATCAGGTCAGGGCAAAACTGAACCTGGGGCGCTGAATCTGGAGATCAGCATAGATGGATATCTTGGTCGTTGTGATCTTCTATGCCCCGGATGGTGGACCCAGTGCGCCGCTTTTCACCATGCTGTGCGAGGAAATGGCTCGGCTCGGTCACAATGTCACAGTAATCGCAGCCGTGCCGCATTATCCAACCGGACAGGTTAGGCCTGAGTTCAGACATGGTTGGCTTCAGCAAAGCAACGAAAATGGCGTGCATGTCGTCAGAGTACGAATACCCTCCATGGATCGCTCCCGGCTTGGACGCCGATTGTTACAGTTTCTTGCCTACCAGATTGGTGCTACATGGGCCGGCCTGCGCAAGCGATACGACGTGATTCTGGTCGCTAACCCTGCCCTGATTACAGCCACGCCAATGGCAGTTCTCGCGGCGTTGCGGCGAAAACCAGCTGTGTTTTCGGTACATGATGTCTACCCAGAAGTTGGTGTAGAACTCGGTGTATTTCGCCACAGGATTGTCGCCTGGGCTGTAGCAGCTCTGGAACGGTTTTGCCTCCAGCAAGCGCGATACGTGCGCATTTTGTCTATATCCTTCAAACCTGCGCTGCTGGCAATGGGTGTTCCTGAGCAGAAACTGGTTCTGATCTACGATTGGATCGACACGGACTTCATTCGGCCCCTGCCGCGCAGGAACACATTTTCAGCAGAGAATGGCCTGGATGATTCCTTTGTCGTGCTCTACGCGGGTAACATCGGGTTATCTCAAGGGCTGGAGCATGTCCTGCAGGCGGCACATACTCTGGCTGATCATTCCCACATCCGTTTCGTACTGGTCGGGGACGGCGCCGGCCGTGAATCGCTCGTGACTATGGCTGAAGCGATGCGCCTTAACAACGTGCAGTTCATCCCCTTCCAGCCGCGTGAACGGGTTCCCGAAGTACTGGCCACGGCAGACATCTCGCTCGTCAGCCTCCAACCTCAGGTTAGCGGTCGATCCCTTCCCTCAAAGACGTTCTCTTACCTGGCCAGTGGGCGTCCGATCATCGCCATGGTTGATGAAGGCAGCGATGTCTGGAATCTCATCACGCAGGCTGGAGCAGGCCTCTGTATCCCCCCGGCAGAGCCTGGCAAGCTTGTTGAGGCAATCCTGACCCTGGAAGCATCGCCTGACCTGCGCCAGCAGATGGCCGATGCGGGCCGCTCCTACGCAGAGCAGCACCATTCGCACCGACAGGCCGCGCAGCGATTTGCTTCATTGCTCGAACGTGCAGCGGAACGACGATAAGTCCCTTCCAGCTGGAAAGGCAATGACCCTTGAACCCCGACACGATGGCTGAATGGCTCCGGCGGCAGGGCCACCGCGTGATTCGCACCGCGAGCAGCTACTGGTTCGACCAGGGACCGCGGGTCTACCAGGCCTTTCCCTACCACTGGGTGATCGAACCCGACAGGCGTGAGCTGGCACAATTCCTGCTGAGCCAGATGGCGATCGGCCTGCGCTTTTCCACGCCTCTCACCGCCTCGCTAGGAGCCTACAGCTACCACGCTGTTCACGAAAACGGCCCATACACTATGGCCACCCTGCCCCGCCGGGCGCGGACCGCCGTCCGTAAGGGGCTGCGCAATGTCAGCGTCGAGCCAATTGACCTGGAACGGCTGGCCACAGAAGGGTGGGAACTACGCGCCCAGACGTTACAGCGCCAGGGACGGACTGGCGCAGAGACCGCTGACTGGTGGGCGAATATGTGCCGCAGCGCGGAAGGATTACCTGGCTTTGAGGCGTGGGGGGCACTGCTGCGGGGCCGCCTGGTAGCGGCGATACTGGCCGTCACCTGCGATGATTGTTACACCCTGCTTTACCAGCAGAGCGCGACAGAGTACCTGCACTATGGGGCCAACAATGCCCTTGCCTACGTGGTCACTCATGAAGCGATGACCCGTTCGGGGATCAAGCGGGTATTCTATGGGTTGCATTCTCTGGATGCACCGCTGGAAGTGGATACGTTCAAATTGCGCATGGGCTATACAGTCAAGCCCCTGCGCCAGCGGGTTGTCTTCAATCCTCTGCTGGCGCCGTGCTTCAACCGCTACAGTCACACTCTGATCAAACGCCTGCTGGATAAGCGCCCGGACAACACCTTCCTCGCCAAGGCCGAGGGCATGATCCGCTTCTACCTGCAGGGCAGACTTCCTCTGGAACAGCAGCCCGTGCCCCCTGCCCTGGCTGAGACCGCCCCGCCTGACACCGACGAGCCTGAGGACTGAACCGAACTCCCTGGCTTATGCACCTTCGGCCTCGCCATCGATTTTCTCCAGCCACTCCTCCCGCCAGAAGTAGAAGCATGACCGGTCGCACGGGCCGTAGAGCGCCGTGCCCTGGCACATCACACCCTCCAACAGGATGATCCCCTTCGCCCGGCGGATCTGGTAATCACGCTCGTCAAAGAAACGGTTGAGCAACTTAAACACACGCTGCGTCGTGCCGCAATATTGGGCCATCTCCGGCATGAAGGCCAGTCCCTTGAGCGATCGGAACGCCCCCAGCGTCGCCAGAATCTCAGCTTCCGATCGCACGCGCACCAGGTCGCCCGGCTTGAGAAGGCCAGGTGCAGGCGTCATCTCCTGTTTGGCTACAGGCTGCCTCCGGCGTGTGATCCGCTGCCGCACGGAATCGACGAACTTCTTGATCGCCCGCTTTTGTTCCAGGCTCAGGCTGCGATGCAGCATCACTTTCAGGGCAATGATGGGCGATTTCGGGATATACCGGACCGTGCCCTCAGCCATTGGCTTCACGCAGAACATCTGGCACTTTGGACTTTCCTCCATGACACCCTCCCGTAACCCCTGTCACCGGGTGCTGTCCACCAGCATCTTGGCTAGGCCGGCGGTCACCAGCAGCATCCCGCCGAGTTTAGAAAATGACCTCCATCGCAGACGCTTCGCAACGCCCTGCGTCACCCGGAGGAGCTACAGCGCCTGCCCCGGTCGGTGATCCTGACAGTTGTTGCGCTTGGACAAACGCAGGCGATCCACAGCTATCAGTTAAAGACTGCAATCACTCTAGCACAGTATCGCGATTGGCTCTACATCCCCTATAATGGACATCAGCAACCGCTAAGCTCGCAAAGCCAATGGACCGCAAGGCGCGCTTCCCTCCTCGTCTGCCTCCCTGCTCTGCGCCCTGCCTACCCTGAGGGTCAGCCATGTCCCAGACTCCGTTGCCTCCAGGTGATCGCGCTGGATCGCACCGCCCCAAGAGCAGGCACCACCGCCGGTCATTCTTGCGTCGCGCCCGCCATATGTTGACCCGCGCCAACCGCCCGACGTTGCTGATCGCCACGCTGGCAACAATTGCCATTATCGTGATTGTTGTCCTGATTCTGATCACCGACGCACAAAACCGTATCCAGTCTTCGTGGGCCACGCTCGCCCGCATCGTGAAGTCGATCAACGCTGTATCGGACACAGAACTCACCCTGACCGACTTCCAACGACTACGCCTTGCCGTCACCGACTTCCACGGCGCCCTCACGACTGCCCAGCGACAAACCGCCATCCTGCGTCCGATCGCAACCCTGGATCCGGGCCAGGCTTCGACTTTTCTGCTGCTCGATTCGGCCAGCGAGTTAAGCCTGGCCGCTGATGACATCCTGGCCGGTCTGGAACCGGTGCTATTCTTCCTGGCATCAAGCAGCCCGGACGAGAGCGTGACGCTGCAGATTTCCTCGGGCGAACGCATTGTCGACCTTCTCCGGCTGGGTCGCCAGCGTTTCGAAAGTGCGCAGCAGCACCTGGCAACTGCCCAGGATGGCCTCGGTTCACTCGTCCTGGATACCCTGCCAGCGGATACCCTGATACAGGCCCAGCAGGCTGCAACCTATTTGAACCAGCTCAGCACAATCAATGAGGTATTGCTGGATGCTCCCAACCTGCTCACCAGAGCACTGGGGTTGGACGAAGACCAGATCTACTTGGTCCTGGCCCAGAACAACGACGAAATCCGCCCGTCTGGCGGCTACCTCAGCACATATGGATGGATGCAGGTTCACGATGGGCGTGTGGTGGATTACGCCTACTATCCCACCACGCCGGCCAGCCCTACACCACCGCCCGCATCGATGGCCGATGAAATCAGCATTCCGGAATGGTGGTTTCAGTTTGATGATCCGATCTACGCCGCCTGGGATGGCAGCTGGTATGCCGACTTCCCCGCTACCGCTGCCATGGCCGCCTGGTACTACAACGCAGGAGGCAACGAAAACGCGCCAGTGGATGGCGTGATCGCAATTGACATCACAGGGTTTGAGTACCTGTTAGAGGGGCTGGGTAGCGTTACGGTAGCCGAATATGAAGAAGAAGTCACACCTGAAACGTTCCGACAGGTTGTCTATGCCATACGGGCAGGGCAGGACGACGAAGAGCGCTTACTCCAGCATAAACAGTTTCTGGCAGCGCTCTACCGCCAGATCATGGCCGACTGGCAAACCATTGGTCGGGAACGCGGCCCGGCCCTGATTAGCGCAGCTCTGCGCGCCCTGCAGGAAAAACATATCATGTTCTATTTCACGGATGACCAGCTCAACCGCGCTGTCCAGGCGCTGGGGTGGGGCGGGACACAGCAGGCCGCTGCCGGCCATGACTACCTGATGGTGGTGGACGCCAACCTGGGCAACAAGTCCAACAGTTCCATCAGCCGGCAGATTATCTACGACGTCGATCTTCAGCCTGATGGCACTGCGGTGGGTAATCTGACGCTGGTCTACGATTACTCAGCGTCCGTCGCCGAACGCGATCCGGCCGTCAATCCGGCGCACTACGGTCGCCTGGATTACTTCAACCTGCTGCAGGTTTTCACCCCGGCAGGCAGCACCTTGCTCAATAGTGACGATCTGTGGAACACGCCGGAGTCGGAAACCACCGGCGCTCTCACCGATTTTGTTGCACTGACGCTCGTAGCCTACAACACGACCGAGAGCTTCAGCCTATCCTATGCCACGCCGCCAGTAGTTGAAGCGTTCGGCGGCTATCGGCGTTACCGGCTGCTGGTGCAGAAGCAACCCGGCACCCGCGCTGACCCGCTTACAGTGCAGATCAGCTTGCCCGCCGGCGCCAAACTGGTCAGCACCTCGCCGGAAGCAGCAGCCACCTATGAGATTGCGCAGAAAGTCCTGGAGTTCCGCGCCAGTCTGGTGACAGACCAGTGGATTGAAGTAGTCTACAGACTGGAATAGCAGGAAAAGTCGTTACTGGGGAGACGGGCTGGTTTGCATGCGCTGCTGCCAGCAGGTCCGGCACAGGCCAAAGAAAGCCCACGTTGTCCGATGGCGATCGTCATTGGCGACAAAGCGGCCACACGCGCTGCAGTATCCCTGCTGGGTGACATGAACATCGCAAAGCCAACCGTCAGGGCTTGCCGTTCCATTGTGATAGATGGGATGGGTGCCTTCCGCCAGGCAACCCTTGTGTTGACACTGCTGCACGTCGGCCTCCAGAGTGAATACTGAACAAACAGCATCACTGTGGATTAACTTTCACGAATAGCTTAACGTATTTTCTACAATGAGGCAATGGTAATCGAGGACTATGATTCCCGAGAGTACTAATGAGTTCAGGCCGTTCCGATGAGTCGTGGCTACTGGGTGATAGCCAGACGAGCAACGATCGGGCGATGATCCGATGTACCCGAATCATTAAGCGGATAGGCTTCGAGGGTAGAGAAGTGATCGTTGTGCCAGATGTAATCGATGCGCACAAGTGGCGGCAGGAACCGCTGTTCATTGGGATACGTGAAGCCCATTCCGCAGCCAGCTTCCCGGAAGGCGTCGGTCAGCAGCGTATCGAAAGACTGGTAGGCGTCACTCTGATCGGTGAAGTTGCAGTCACAGAGCACCAGCAAGGGGCCGCTTTCTCTGGCCAGAAGATCGCGCACCAGAGCCGACTCCTGGTTCCGTGCCGCATCCTCGTACTGCCATGGCAAACCGAACAGGGTCGGTGAGATCAGGTGCACGACATAGACGGTAACGGCTCCCCCCTGAATATCCACCACCGCCCGCAGGAGAGGACTGCGCAACTCAGGAGAACGAATAAGGCGCTTTTCCAGAATAGGGTAGCGGCTGAATAGAGCGACATCGGTCGCGTAAGGATAGATCGCGCGGTAAGGGTAAGCCTCTGTAAGTCGCCGGTGCAACTGACCGGCCTGGCTGTACTCATACTCTCCCAGGCCGACGAGGTCTGTATCGAATGTAGAAACCACCTCCGCCACGCGGAGCATGTCGGCCAGTCAGCCACAGACATTGTAGAAGGCCACAGTGAGCGTTGGCGCGTCACGCTGAGGTGATGGCGAATTTGGCAGGAACTGCCCTCCGTAGGCAATCCCAAATACCACGAAGGCTGGAAGCTGCAGGCTGATCAGCAGCCATCGATCGCGGTACAACAGGCCAACAATCGTCAGCGCCATGCCAATCCAGCATAGCCAGGGCAGCAGATTATTCGCGAAAGCAACCAGATTCCAGCGTTCGCCGACGGTCAGCCGGGCCAGAAGATACAACACAAAGAGGATACCGTAAGCGATGATGCCTGCGCGGACAGCCGCTTTGGCGGTGCGCCACAACCGATATTGGCGAACCGGAGTACCGAGAAAAGCTCTTATCATGGGAAACTCACAATCCACTCGCATTGTAGATCGGGTAGCTATTCTCGCAGCAGATCATAGCACACATCCTGAATCCCTGGCGCGGGCTATCGCCAGTGCAGCTCTGCACCTGCTTGGCGGCTGAACACTTGCCCCCTGCCGGAAAATACCGGAGGCCAGCCCTTGCCGCTGGCCTCCGTGCTGCTCTGGCAGTAAGGATGTTCAGGGCGTAGCAATGCTGACAAAGCGATTGCGCAGGTCGGCCAGGCGGTTACCGATCTCCTGGGCCACCCGGCACATCAGTACATAGCCCATTTCGGGCCGCTCTTCCATCAACTTGCGCATCGCGGCGCCCTCAAAGCGGATCAGCCGCGCGCCTGTGGGCGTGTAGGCGCCCAGCGTGTACACCGCCGGCCTGCAGATGGCCGACCAGCCAACGATATCCCCCTCCACCAGTTGATCCAGGTCGGCGTAGGCATTGCGCGGCAACCGCGCCCGCAGCTGAATCGTCCCGCGCAACACCAGGTAGAAGGCGTCAGCGCTGTCTTCCTCATGGAACAGCCACACCCCGTCGGCCAGGACCACCTCGTCGCTGATCATAGCCAGCGCGGTGAGAAAGGCGTCATCAAGTCCAGCAAAGAAAGGATACCGGCGCAGAATCTCAGGCGATATCATCGTAGCCTCCCAGCATCGACTCGTTCAGTACCGGGGGGACAGCGTCCGGCGGGTAGCCCAGCGCTTCCAGCACGGTTGCCGCCGCCGGGGGGATGGCAGCCAGCACCGGTGGTGTGGGACGCTCGCCGAAGGTCAACACTTCCCGCGCCGTCACCGCCACAATCTGGATGGCGTCATCGGTCGGCAGCGGCACGCCCAGCCGCCGCCCCGCTGCCAGTGCGCCGGGCAGGTCGATGTCGTGGGCGGCGGCGCTGTTCAGCGTCTCCGGCAGGGCTTCCGCCGTGAAGCGTAACACCTGCCCCGGCGCTTCTTCCGGCGACCAGATCGCGTCGATCAGAATCACCCGCTCGCAGCCGATCATGGCCTCCATCAGCCCCAGCCCGCCCGTTGCCAGTTCGACCACCTCCACGTTCACCCCGGCCGGCAGCAACCGCCGCACCAGCCGGGCCACGTAGATGCCGACGCCGTCATCGGTCAGGATCGGATTGCCCAGCCCGATCACCCGGACGCCTGCCGCTGGCGCGGCGGCGTCCGGGCAGCGATCAGTCGACATACTGTGCGCGGCGTTCCACCAGCGCGCCGGACGAATCGTAGACGAGCACCTCCAGCGGCATCTGCCCCGGCAGGGAATGCGTGGCGCAGCTCAGGCACGGGTCATAGCTGCGGAAGGCCATCTCGATGCGGTTGAGAATACCGTCATTGACCACCCCGCCCCGGATCATGGCTTTGGCCGCCTTCTTGATGCTGTAGGTGATGGGCGCGTGGTTATTGGTGGTGCCAACGATCAGGTTGACGCGGGTCAGAATGCCTTTCTCGTCGGTCTCGTAGTGATGCGTCAGCGTCCCGCGCGGGGCCTCTACCGTGCCGATGCCAACATCTGGCTTTTCCGTCGGAATCTTGCGCACGTTCGGGCTGGTGATCTCCGGGTCAGTTGCCAGTTCCAGCATCCGTTCGGCGGCATAGAGTAGCTCAACCAAGCGCGCCCAGTGAGTCGCCAGGGTGTGGTGTACCGGCTTGCCGCCCAACGTCGTGTAGAACTTCTCGTAGGCCTCCTGAGCCTTAGGGGTAGCCATGCCATCGGCGACATTCAGGCGGCTGAGCGGCGTGCAGGCGTACATGCCGGAGTCTTTGCCGTCAACAAAGCCCTTCCAGCCCACGTTCTTCAGGTACGGGTACTTGAGGTAGCTGTACGGTTCGACATGCTCGGCGATGTGCTTGGTGTAATCGCGCGGCTCAAAGCGGGCGAACATCTTGCCCTCAGGATCGACCACAGCGATCATGCCATCGTAGAAGTTGACGTGGTTGTTCTCGTCCAGCAGGCCCATGTAGTAGGTCTTCTGGGTGAAGGCGTCGCTGACGATCAGGTCGACATAGCCGCTGTTCTTGAGCACGATCTGGTCGAACAGCTCCAGCGACCACAGGGCGAACTCCACGTTTTCCCGCGCCACCTGCTCGATGAACTGGCGCTCGGCTTCGTTGATGGCCTTGCTCATGCCGCCGGGCAGGGCCGCCACGGGGTGGATGGCCCGCCCGCCGATGATCTTGATCACCTCATGATTCTTCTTGCGCGTGTTGATCACGCGCAGGCCGGCTTCCTTGCCTGCAGCGGCGATCACCCCCAGGATGTTGCGCTGAGCAGCAGGCGCATCCGGCCCGACGACGAAATCCGGCCCGCCCAGGGCATAGAAGTGCGTGGTGTGGTCGGTGACATAGAAGGCCGAGTAGAACAACTCGCGCAGCTTCTTGCCGGCGGGCGGTGGATCGACATGGTAGAGTGCGTCGAGCGCCTTGGCCGCCGCCATGTGATGCGCTTCCGGGCAGACGCCGCAGATGCGGTTGGTCAGCCGGGGCATCTCTTCCGCCGGGCGCCCCAAGCAGAACACCTCGAAGCCGCGCAGCTCCGGCACCTGGAAGTAAGTATTGGCGACTTCCCCGGCGTCATCCAGGAAGACCTCGATCTTGCCGTGCCCTTCCAGGCGGGTGATGGGGTCAATGGTGATCTGTTTCATCGTCGGCCTCCTAGTCCGCCAGTTCAGGTTCAAGGCGCGGGACTTCCGCGATCGGCTCGGCGACCCGGCGCCCATCCTGCTGGCCCATCCGTGTCCGCCGCAGGAAGGAACGCGCCAGGCTGAAGCGGTAGAAGTACCCCGCCGGGTCGGGCAACGTATCCAGCACGGCGTCGATCTCCTCCGGCGTCTTGGCCTCAATAATCGAGCCAATGGCGCTGATCAGCCGCGCGCCGATGTCCTCAACGCCCTCGACCGGGCCATAGCAGCCCCGGCAGCCCATGTTGACCGACGGGCACAGTGCCCCGCAGCCCGCCCGTGTGGCGATCCCGGCGCAGAACAACCCCTGTTCCAGCAGGCAGATCTCCGGATCGGGGACGATTTCATACGGCCGGTAGAAGCGGGTGATTTTCTTGACATCGCGCTTGCGCGGGCACTCATCGCAGACAGCCACATCCATGCCGATCACTGAGCCGGGCGGGGGCAGCTTGTTGGTCACGATGGCGTCCACCGCCGCCGCAACCCACTTGGCCTCCGGCGGGCAGCCGGGCAGATAGTAGTCGACCGGCACCACCTGATCGAGCGTCTTGACCGTATTCCAGAAGTCCGGCAGCTCCAGCGTGCCTTCCGGCACTTCCGTCCGGAGTTGCGGTCTGACGCCCTGCGGGTTATCGGTGCTGGGCGACTCCTGATAGATGAAGCGCAGGATATGCTCGCGGTCGGTGAAGTTGGCCAGGCCGGGCATGCATCCCTCGTTGGCGCAGCTGCCAAAGGCTACCAGCACCTTGCTCTTCTGGCGCAGCAGATGGGCCATATGAGCGTTATGGTCGTTGCGGATCGCGCCGTTGAACAGGCAAACGTCGATCTCGCCGTCGGCCATCGCCTCCACCTCCGCCTGCTTGAAGTCCATCGCGCACGGCCAGAAGACCACATCAAAGGCCTCGGCTACCTCCAGCAGCTTCTCATGGATGGCCAGCACGGCGATCTCGCAACCTCCACAGGAGGACGCCCAGTACAGGGCCAGCTTGGGTTTGCCATTCGTACTAGCCATGTGCGACCTCCTCAAGCGATAGCACCTTCATCTGCGGCGCGGGGTCTTCAATCGTGTCGCGCCATTCCAGCGGTCCCAGCCGGCCCACCACGTCTGTCATCGCCGCCACTTTCTCGGTGAAGATGGTGCCCTGCGCCGCTGACGCCCAGGCCAGCTGGACGCGATCCGGGTGGACGCCAAGTTGGGCCAGCGTGCGCCGCAACAGGGCAATCCGGCGCATGGCCTTGTAGTTGCCCTCCTGGTAGTGGCACTGACCGGGATGGCAGCCCATCACCAGCACGCCGTCCGCCCCTTCCCGCAGCGCCTTGAGCACAAACGCCGGGTCCAGCCGACCGGTGCACATGATGCGGATGTCGCGCAGCGTGGCGGGGTAACCCAGACGACTGGTCCCGGCCAGGTCCGCCGCCCGGTAGGAGCACCAGTTGCACAGGAAGCCGACCAGGATCGGCTGCCGATCGCCCCAGGCGGGATTGAGTTCACTGAAGTTCGTCTTGCTCATACCATCACCCTCCTAGGCCACCTCAACCGGTTGCGGCTCGGCGACAGTCTTATGGCCGTTTCCGCTGCGCACATCGTAGAGCAGCCCCTCGATCTGGGCCATGATCGCCTCATACGTAAAGTGCTGGCCGGTGATCACCTGGCTGGGGCAGGCCGCCACGCACGTACCACAGCCCTTGCAGAGCGCCGGATTCACGCGGCTGACGCCCAGTTCCTCGATGTAGTCGATCGCGCTGTAGGGGCACATGGTGTTGCACACCCGGCAACCGGAGCAGCGCGATTCGTCGATCTGGGCGCGGATCGGCTCGATTTCCACTTCCTTCTGGCCGATCAGGCTGAGGACACGGGCTGCTGTCGCCGCGCCCTGCCCGACGCTCTCCGGGATGTCCTTTGGCCCCTGGCAGGCCCCACAGATGAAGATGCCATCGGTCATGGTCGCCACGGGGTCCAGCTTGGGATGCCGCTCGGTGAAGAAGCCCGCGGTGGAACAGCCGATCCCGAACAGATGGGAGATCTCCACCGCGTCCTCCTGCGGCTCCATGCCTACCATCAGGATCACCATATCCACGGGGATGCGCCGCTGCCGACCGATCAGGGTGTCTTCCACCTGGATGATCAGCTTGCCTTCTTCGCCCGGCTGACGGGCCGCGTCGGTCACCTCGGCCACGCGCCCGCGCACCATATGCGCGCCTTCATCCAGAATGCGCACGTAGAATTCCTCGTAGTCCTTGAAGCTGGCGCGCATGTCGATATAGAACTGGTACACCTCGGCGTTGGTGCGTTCCTTAACCAGGTGGGAGAATTTGAGCGCGGCCATGCAGCAGGTAGCCGAGCAGTAGCGATTGAAGCGATGATCGCGGCTGCCCACGCAGTGGATGATGCCCACGCTCTTGGGCGTGGTCACGCCATCGCGCAGGACGACCTTGCCGCCGGTGGGGCCGGCTGCGTTGACCATCCGCTCGAACTCCATGCTGGTGAAGACATTCGCCAGCCGCCCGTAGCCGTACTGCGGGATCTGGCGCGGGTCGAACGTCTTGTAGCCGGTGGCCAGGACGATGTTGCCCACGCTGAGCACAATGACTTCATCTTCCTGGTCAAAGCTGATCGCCCCGGTCGGGCAGAACTTCTCGCAGGCCCGGCAGGTGCCCTTCTGGAAGTAAATACAACTTTCAACATCGATCACCGGGTACTTGGGCACGGCCTGAGGGAAGGGTCGGTAGACCGCCGTGCGGTAGCCCAGCCCGGCCTCAAAGACCTCATCCACCACCTTGGCCGGGCAGCGCGACCAGCAATCCCCGCAGCCGGTGCACACATCAGTGTTGATCTTGCGGGCCTTCTTGCGCACGCGGACGGTGAAATTGCCGACATAGCCATCGACCTGCTCCACCTCGCTGTAGGTCAGCAGGGTGATGTTGGGATGGGTGCCGACATCAAACATCTTGGGCGTCAGGATGCAGGCGGAGCAGTCCAGCGTGGGGAAGGTTTTGTCCAGCTGGGCCATATGCCCGCCGATGCTAGGTTCCCGCTCAACCATCACCACCGGGTAACCAGCGTTGGCGATCTCCAGCGCCGCAGTGATCCCGGCGATGCCACCGCCGACCACCAGCGTCGTCTCCTTGATCGCCGCCTTGAACGGCTCCAGCGGCTTCAGTTCCAGGGCGCGCCGGACAGCCCCGGCCACCAGCGCCTTGGCCTTATCGGTCGCCGCAGCCATGTCGTCGCGGTGCACCCAGCTGGCATGCTCGCGGATGTTGGCCATCTCCATCAGGTAAGGGTTCAGGCCAGCGCGGGCCGAGACCCCCCGGAAGGTCGGCTCATGCATATGGGGGGAACAGGCCGCTACCACTACCCGCGTCAACCCCAGCTCTTTGATATCTTTTTCGATCAGCTCCTGGCCCAGGCTGGAGCACATAAACCTGTAATCGCGGGCGACCGCCACATAGGGCAACGTCTGCGCCCACTGAGCGACCGCTTCCACGTCCACCGTCCCGGCGATGTTATGGCCGCAGTGGCAGACGTAAACGCCAACACGCTCTTCAGTCATGGTTTTACGTCCTTTCCACCCCTACCTTAGCGACGCTGCCGCGACGGCATCGGCAGGGCGTCTTTGTCGCGTCGCTTGGGCGTGTGCCTGGGCGTCTCCGCTGGCACCTGACCGATCTTGTTCAGCGCAGCCTGCGCCGGCACGAGTTCGCTGCCAATGCCCAGCGCCTCCGGCTGCAGGCCAAAGGCCAGGCCCATCATCTGGGTGAAATAGAGAACCGGCAGGTTAAAGGCCGTCCCGAACCGGCGGTTGACATTGCCCTGGTAGGCGTCCAGGTTGAGCTGGCACATCGGGCAGACGGTGACGATCACGTCAGCCTGGTAAGCGGCAGCGTTGTGCAGGATGCGCCGGATCAACTCAAAGGCGGTATCCTCGCTGATCTGGGTCATGTGCCCGCCACAGCAGTGAGCCTTCATCGGGAAGTCCACCACCGTCGCGCCCAGCACTTCCAGCAGGCGATCCATATGCGTCGGATACTCAGGATCGTCGCTTTCGAACGGGCGAACCACCAGGCAGCCGTAGTAAGGCGCCACGCGCAGCCCGGCCAACGGACGGGTGACTTTGGCGGCAATCGCCTCGTAGCCGACGTCATCGATGATGACATCCAGCAGGTGGCGGACGCGCAGCGTCCCCGGCTCGTAATGCAGCCCGCCCGCCGCCAGCGCCCGGTTCACCTGCTCCTTGAGCTTCGGCTCCTGGCGCATATGATCGTCGGTCTTGCGCAGGTTGAGGTAGCAGGCGCTGCAGGGAGCGACCAGCTCATGGGTCGGCTGGGCGGCGGCCAGCGCCAGGTTGCGGGCCACCAGGCTGTAGGCCGGCAGCCTGTTCAGACTGAAGTACTCGGTCGCGCCGCAGCAGTTCCAGTCGTCGATCTCCACAAAACGCAGTTCCAGCCGTTCGAGGACGGCCATGGCCGAGCGTTCGTAGGCGCTCGCCGAAGCCTTCAGCGAACAGCCGGGGTAGTAGGCATACTGTCCATTCGGCGCTGTCACCTCACACCTCCTGCTGCGCGGCAATGCGCTTGGCCTCGGTGAGGATGGCCGTGAGCTGCGGCATATTGCGGATGGATTCCGGCAACGGGCTGAGCCGCCCCTTAACCATCATCTGCAAGCCCAGCGTACCCTTGCTGACCATCTTCAAGGGGTTATGGGTCAGGTGGTAGCGCGTGGCCAGACCAAGCTCAAAACTGCGCCCAAAGCGTTCTACCATGCCGATGAAGCTGTTGGAAAAATCGACATGGCCGCTTTCCCGGTATTTGCCGCGCGCAATAGCCATCTGTTTGAGCGTATACATCAGGTCAGTAATGGGAATTTGCTGGGGGCAACGCACAGTGCAGTAGTAACAGGAGACGCAGTGCCAGGGCGTATTGCTGCTGAGCACCTCGTCTTCCATCCCGGCCATGATCATGGCGAACAACTGGCGGGGGGAATGATCCATGTCCGGGCCGGACGGACACGATCCGCCACAGGAACCGCACTGCAGGCACTGCGCCAGGCTCTTCCCCCCTGGCGTAGCTTGCACCACACGCTGGTAAAACGTCCTGCCGTTGGGTCCTTCGGGCATGTGGCAGCCTCCTTTTGTTTCCCGGCTATTCCCTGCCCGGGGGCCGGAAGACCATGGGCAGCACCCGTCTGCAACACCGACCGGGTTACGCCCGGAACGAAAACGCAGACCCCAGAGCTATGGTAATCACCGGGCAGGGGCGGCAACGGGAGGATGATGAAGCCGGTATTCAGTTAGCCTGTCAGAACCGGGCCTACGTAACGGCAAACCGCAGCGAGGGGAACGATGGCAGCGGCGACGAAGCGATGAGCAGGAGAGACTCCTGTCCCGACACCTGTGAAACGGTCCACACACATCACAATGGCTGACACATTCATTTTCATTATAGGAGTGAAAAGGTACAGGATTGTGAACTCATTCACAAATTACGCCTTTTTTGATGCAATTTTGTACATATTGCACAATAGCTATTTGTGCCAGAATCGCCCTCTCAGTGAGTATATATGGGTAAATTGCATAAACTAAAGCATAATTTAATTTAATCATTGCCTATACTTTAGATAATATATTCTTATGAAATGAGCTGCTCTAGCGCGATAAACAAGCTCACCAGCCGCATCCGTGCCCTGATTTCCCGGCTGAAGCCTCCCCGGCGCGGCCTGTTTCAGACACCATTTCAGGCCGATTTTGACGTGATATTTTTCACTTGACATTCCCTGTCAAAAAAAAGGAACATATAAAAAACCACAAACTCAGTGCCACCCGACGGTTCACCGCCCCCTCCACCGCAGCCAGACCGCCGTCTGTTGTTATCGTCTTGCAGCCTCAGCGCCGGGGCGACCCGTCATGACCGGTCTGCCCGCTTTCCACCAGGAATATCGACCGCCAAACGAGTACAGAAAGCAAGCGCCAATGACCCAACTGACCCTTTCCCTGCCCGCCATGTATGGTGACCACCATGTCACCGAAGTGCGACGCATTCTGCTGGCGCTCCCCGGCATCCGCCGCGTGTACGCCAGCAGTTGCTTTCAACTGGTTGAAGTGGACTACGACCCGGAAGCAGTGACAGAGGCGGCGATCACCGCCGCGCTGGAAGAGGCCGGCTACCTGCAGGCGCCCGAAATTCCCGCGGAGCTTGACCAGGCCCCTTACGGGCGCGACGATGACACGGCGTTCTTCCGCCACACTGCCGCCTACCAGCAGACCCACAGGGTAGTCGGCTTTGCCCAGCAAACCCCCAAGCCAGCACGTCCTCTCTGGCCGTGCCCGGGTATCGGGGTCGTTCGCCGGACAAACGAAGAGGAATAGGGGACACTGACCATGGCCAAAGACAAACGCAGCCCCGAGGAACATTCCATTGATCCCGCCGCACAGCAGATGCTGATCCGCGCCGAGCAACTGGGGCTTGGCACGGCCTTCAGCCGCGCCGATGACATGGCTCCCTGCAACATCGGTTCAGCGGGAATGTGCTGCAAGATGTGCGGAATGGGTCCCTGCCGCCTGACCAAAGATGGTCAGACCGGCGTCTGCGGCGCGACTATCGACACCATCCAGGCCCGCAATCTGACCAGAGCAATCGCCGCCGGCGCCGCTGCCCACTCCGACCATGGGCGCGATATGGCCTTCCTGCTCAAAGCCGTCGCCAACAATGAAGCGGAAGGCTATGCCATCCGTGATGTGGCCAAGCTGCGTACCGTCGCTGCCCACTACCACATCTACACCGAGAATCGCTCGCCCCAGGACATCGCCAAAGACCTGGCGGAACTGTACATTTCCCAGTTCGGCCAGCAACATGGTCAGGTGGCGCCGATCATCCGCGCGCCGGAAAAGCGCCAGCAACTCTGGAAGAAGCGCGGGGTAGTCCCGCGCGGGATCGATCGTGAAGTCGTCGAGGCGCTGCACCGCACCCATATCGGCGATGACCAGAATGCAGAACACATCCTTGAACATGCCATCCGCACGGCGCTAGCCGACGGTTGGGGCGGCAGCATGATGGCGACCGATATCTCGGACATCCTCTTTGGCACCCCCGCCCCGCTGCTGGGCCAGGCGAACCTGGGCGTGCTCAAAAAGGATATGGTCAACGTGGTAGTGCATGGCCATGAACCCAGCCTCAGCGAGATGATTGTCGCCGCCTCACAGGACCCGGAGATCATCGCCTACGCGCGGGCAGCTGGGGCCAACGGCGTCAACCTCTCCGGCATCTGCTGCACCGCCAATGAAATCCTGATGCGCCAGGGCATCCCCGCCGCTGGCAACTTCCTGCACCAGGAATTGGCTATCCTGACCGGCGCGGTGGAAGCCATGGTGGTCGATGTGCAGTGCATCATGCAGGCCCTGGTCGGGCTGGCGCAGAACTTCCACACCAGGATCATCACCACCTCGCCTAAGGTGCAGATCAAGGGCGCCCTGCACATCGAGTTTGACGAACACAAAGCGCTGACTGTTGCCAAGCAGATTCTCAAAGCCGCCATCGACAACTTCAAGAATCGCGGCGAAACCCACATCCCTGATGTCCGCGAGGACCTGATCCCCGGCTTCTCGCATGAGTACATCAACTACATGCTGGGCGGCACCTACCGCGCCTCCTTCCGCCCGCTGAACGACGCGATCATGACCGGGCGTATCCGCGGCGTGGCGGCCATCGTCGGCTGCAACAACCCGCGCAGCTCACAGGATTACCTCCATACCAAGGTCGTCAGGGAATTGCTCAGGCAGGACGTGCTGATCGTGCAGACCGGCTGCGGGGCGATTGCCAGCGCCAAGCTTGGCCTGTTGCTTGGAGAAGCCGGATTGGATCAGGTCGGGCCGGGCCTGCGGGAAGTATGCGAGACGGTCGGCATCCCGCCCGTGCTGCACATGGGTTCCTGTGTGGACAACAGCCGCATCCTCACCGTCCTGACTCAGATGGTCGAGGAGGGTGGTCTGGGCGACGACATCGACCAGATTCCGGCGGTCGGCCTGGCCCCCGAATGGATGAGCGAGAAGGCCCTGGCCATCGGCACTTACTGCGTGGCTTCCGGCGCCTATGTGATCTTCGGCGGCTCGTCCCCGGTCAGCGGGATGCCTGATCGTGTCGCCGACAGCGACATCGTAGCCCGCTACATCAGCGAGGGCTGGGAGAAAGCCTACGGCGGCAAGCTGGAGTTTGTCCCTGACCCGGATGAGATGATCCGCCGCACACTGGCCCACATCGACAAGAAACGCGCTGCCCTGGGCCTGCCCGCCTACGATCCGACCCGCTTCGGGCGCAGCGGCGACGCACGGATGCTGGAGCTGGAAAAGCTGCCGCTGGCCGAACGCCAGGCCGCGCTATACGGCATGTCAAACCGCTAAGGAGGGGGTTATGTCTCGCTATATTGCTACCCGCGCCATTCGCGGCGCTAACCTGCTCGTCTCCGAAGCGGAAGCCATGCTGGAGCGAGCGCTGGCGGAAAAAGGTCCGGATACGCCGGTGGCCTTCCCCAACACGGCTTACTACCTGCCGCTGATCTACGGCATGACCGGCCAGGCGGTGGAAACGCTCGGTGGGCTGCAACCGGTGCTGGCCCATGCTCGCCAGTTGTTGCATCCTTTGCCCTCCTCCCGCCACTGGACTCCTTACCTGGGGGAAACACTGGATAGCGGCATGGCCACCCTGCTTGCCGCGGAAGCCATCGAAGCCATCCGCTTCGCCTACGGCCTCCAGCCGGAGCGTATGCCCGGTTTTCACCTGGCGGGAGGTACGGCTTTCACCAGCCCAGACGATCACCTGGTCGGCACCGGCGACCTGGCCGGCCACCTGAACGGCCCGATCGACGATATCCAGCTGCGCTCGTGGGGCATCCAGCTGGTGGACGGGCGTATGCCCGGTTTTGCCGCGATCGTTGGAGCAGCCAAGTCGAATGAGGTGGCCGTCAAGATCGTGCGCGAGCTGCAACGCCGCAATATCCTCTGCTTCCTCTCCGGCAATGTCAACGGGCGTAGCATCATCCACCAGCTGATCGAGGAAGGCGTGGAACTGGGCTACGACACCTACACCGTCCCCTTCGGTACAGACACGATCAGCGCCATCTACGCCCTGGGCTTTGCCGTGCGCTCGGCCCTGACCTTCGGCGGGCTAAAAGGCGGTCAGGCGCGCGAAATCCTGCTCTACAACAAGGAGCGCGTCTTCGCTTTCGTGCTGGCGCTGGGCGAAGTCGACGATCTCAAGTATGCGGCGGCAGCGGGCGCGATCAACTTCGGCTTTCCTGTCATCGCTGATACCGTCATCCCGGAGATCCTGCCAACCGGCGTAACCACCTACGAGCACGTGGTCAGCATGCCCTTCAACGAGATCGAGGGCAAGAACGACCTGGAGCGTGCCGAACGGCTGGTGCAGAAGTGCATCGAGGTGCGCGGCGTCAAGATTCAGGTGGCCGATGTGCCCGTGCCGGTGCCCTACGGCTCAGCCTTTGAAGGGGAGGTCGTGCGCCGGGCGGATATGCGCGTGGAATTCGGCGGCAAGCATTCCCGCTGCTTCGAATACCTGCGCATGGCCAGGCTGGACGAGGTGGTCGATGGCCGGATCGAGATTATCGGCCCCACCTTCGACCACATCGAAGAGCAGGGCCACATGGACATGGGCATCGTGGTGGAGGTCGCCGGGCGGCAGATGCAGGAGGACTTCGAACCCGTCCTGGAGCGACAGATCCACTACTTCATCAACGGCGCGTCGGGCATCCAGCACATCGGCCAGCGCGATATCGCCTGGATCCGCATCTCCAAGACCGCCGCTGACAAGGGCTTCAACCTGGAGCACTTTGGCAAAATCCTGCACGCCCGCTTCCACGCTGACTTCGGCGCCATCGTCGACAAAGTGCAGGTGACGATCCTTACCGATCCGGAGCCGCTACAGAAATGGCTGGCCAAGGCCCGCGAAGCCTATGACTACCGCAACAAGCGCCTGGCCGACCTGACCGATGACCGGGTTGAGGAATTTTACTCGTGCACACTATGTCAGTCCTTTGCCCCGGATCATGTTTGTATCGTCAGCCCGGAACGGCTGGGGCTGTGCGGCGCGTACAACTGGCTGGACTGCAAAGCCTCCTACAGCATCAATCCCACCGGCCCCAACCAGCCTATCAAGCTGGGCAAGGTGCTTGATCCGGTCAAGGGGTACTGGGAAGGCACCAATGCCTACGCCAAGATCGGGTCGCATGGCGCTGTTCAGGAAGTCTCCATGTATTCGATCATGGAGAACCCGATGACAGCCTGCGGCTGCTTTGAGTGCATCGTGATGCTCATCCCGGAGGCCAACGGCGTGATGGTCGTCAGCCGGGAAGACCCCAGCATGACCCCGGCGGGCATGACCTTCAGCACGCTGGCCGGTATGGCGGGCGGCGGGCTGCAGACGCCGGGCGTGATGGGCGTGGGCAAGTACTACCTGGTCAGCCCCAAGTTCATCTCCGCCGATGGCGGGCTGAAGCGTGTCGTCTGGATGAGCAGCGTCCTGAAGGAAACGATGGCCGAAGAATTACAGGCCGCCGCGGAGCGCGAAGGCGATCCGGACCTGATCGCCAAGATCGCCGACGAGCGCCATGTGACAACGGTCGATGAACTGCTGGCCTGGCTGGAGGAGCACAACCATCCGGCTCTGGTCATGGCCCCGATCTTTTAAAGCGCACACCCGGAGAAGCTGACACGGATGACCGAACGTGTGCTGGTTCGCGATTTGATGACGGTGGGCGTCAAGACGTGTACGCCGGCGACGCCCATCGTCGACCTGGCTCGCTTGATGCTGGAGCAGGACCTGGAAGCCATTGTTGTCCTCGATCATGACGGGCACGCCGTCGGCGTGGTCAGCCGCGATGATCTGGTGCGTGCTTACACGCGCGATGATTGCCGCTCGCTGACCGCCGAAGCGATCATGACCGACGGCGTGCCCCAGGTACCGCCGGATATCCCGCTGGCCGCCGCAGCCCAGATTATGCGGGATCGCGGCGTTCGCGCCGTCTTCCTGATGCATCACGCTGGCGGCATCGCGTATCCAGCAGCGATGTTGACCTATACCCATTTCCTGCGCCATCTCTGCGCTCAGGACGACGACGAACTGAGCGATCTCGGCATCCGGAGGGATCGTCAGCCGCCGCTCGATTCATTCAAGCAGCGACGGGATGCTGCCCGCCGCCGCTCCCATCCTTCAGAGGAGTGATCCTATGCCTGTAGACATTCCCAAGGACAAATGGCCCGGCGCTGTCCGCACCATCACCCTCGGCGCCACCCCCGCCGAAGGCGGCACGCGGGCCAGGACGGTCACCGTCGGCGGGGAAAAAGCCCTGCCCTATATGCACTTTGAAGCGGAAATGCCGTACCGTCCGGTCATCGCGCTGGAGATCAAGGATCGCCGCCCCGATGACTGGTCGCCTCTGCTGCTGGAAGAATGGGGTGAAGCCGCCAGCGATCCGGCAAGCTGGGCAAAGGCCGCTGAAGCCGCTGGCGCTGACCTGCTGGTGCTGGCCCTGAGCCTGACCGGCGCGGATGGTCAGCCGACCACCCCGGCGGCTGCTGTCGCGGCGGCGAAGGCGGTGCTGGCAGCCAGCGGCCTGCCGCTGATCGTCTTTGGCCCCGGCCAGGCTGAGGCCGATAATACGCTGCTGCTGGCCGTGGCGGAGGCGACCAAAGGCGAGCGCCTGGCCCTGGGCATCTGTGAGGATAAGAACTACCGCACCATCGTCGCCGCTGCGCTGGCCAACGACCACCTGGTCACCGCTCGCACGCCGATGGATGTCAACCTGGCCAAGCAGCTCAACATCCTGATCAGCGACATGGGCCTGCCGCTGGATCGCATCCTGATGGACCCCACAACCGGCGCGCTCGGCTACGGGATTGAGTATGGCTACTCGGTCATGGAGCGTCTACGGCTGGCAGCCCTGCAGGGCGACGCCATGACCCAGTTCCCCATGATCGTCACCCCCGGCTTTGAAGCCTGGAAGGCCAAAGAGGCCAAGGTCGGCCAGGGCGTGCCTGCCGAATGGGGCAACTGGCGGGAACGGGCCATCACCTGGGAGACGCTAACCGCCGTCACCCTGCTGGAATCTGGCGCGGATATCGTCGTCCTGCGCCACCCGGAGAGCGTACGCCGTGTGCGTGCGGCTATCGACGACCTGATGACGGCGCCGGTCACCGCTTGAAGGCGAGGAGAATAGCGCAATGGCACTCTCAGGCATTCAAATCTACAAGCTTTTGCCGCAGACCAACTGCAAGGACTGCGGGTATCCGACCTGTCTCGCCTTTGCCATGAAGCTGGCGGCCAAACAGGCCGAACTCTCCTCCTGCCCGCACGTCAGCGAGGAGGCCAAAGCCCAGCTCTCCGAGGCCGCTGAGCCGCCCATCCGCCTGGTGACGCTGCAGGCGGATGGCCATGAGATCAAAGTTGGCAATGAAACCGTGCTCTTCCGCCACGAGAAGAAGTTCTTCAACAAGCCTGGCCTGTTCATCCGCGTGCGCGACACCGACCCCGCCGAGGACATCCGGGCGCAGGTCGCCGCTGCCGATAGCTACCGGGTCAACTATGTGGGCATGGCGCTGAGCCTGGACGGCTTTGCGGTGGAGGCGACCAGCGGCGACCCCGGCGCCTTCGCCAGCGCCATCAGCGCCGTGCGCGCCGCCAGCGCCCGCCCGCTGATCCTGATCAGCCGCGATCCTGCGGTGATGGCTGCCGGTCTGCGGGCCATCGACGGCGAAAGCCCGCTGATCTGCGGCGCAGACGCTGCCAACTGGCAGGCGATGGCTGAGCTGGCCCGCCAGCACAACGCACCGCTGGCCGTGCTGGGCAATTCGCTGGATGAACTGGCTGAATTGACCGAAAAGATCAAGGAAACAGGCGTCAAGGACCTGGTGCTTGATCACGGTGCGCGCAGCCTGGGCGCCGCCCTGATCCGCCAGACCCAGATTCGCCGCCTGGCGCTCAAGCAAAACTTCCGCCCGCTGGGCTTCCCGATCATCGCCTTCGCCGGGAACGACGCGCCCGGCGGTCAGGCAGTCATGGCCGCCCAGGCTATCGCCAAGTACGCGGGCTTCGTTGTCCTGGACTCCTTTGCCCCGGAGACGGTCTATCCGCTACTGGTGCTGCGGGAGAACATCTACACCGACCCGCAGAAGCCGATCCAGGTGCAGCCGGCGCTGTACGAGATCAACAATCCTTCGCCGGAAGACCCTGTACTCGTCACCACCAACTTCAGCATCACGTACTTCAGTGTAGCCAACGAAGTGGAAAGCAGCGGGTTGCCTGCCTGGTTGCTGGTCACCGACGCGGAAGGGATGAGCGTCCTGACCGCCTGGGCAGCGGGCAAGTTCGACGCCGAGCGCATCGCCAAGGCGGTCAAAGGTTTCAACGTCGCTGATAAAGTCAGTCGCAAGCGCCTCGTCCTGCCCGGCCATGTGGCCGTGCTCTCCGGCGAACTGGAGGAGGAACTGCCGGGCTGGGAGATCCGCGTCGGCCCACGGGAAGCGGTGGACCTGCCCGCCTTCATGAAGCAGGCGCTTTAGCCGAGCGCGGGGGTGCGCCTGCTGGTCTGAAGCGCAGCCCCCGCCCCGATCGGATGGGAATTCACAGCAAGGACAACGTCGCCAATGACCCATCTTGTCACCTTCGATGCCGCGCTGGAACCGGTGCGCGTCCCGACGGGTACGCTGCTCTCCGAAGCGGCGCGTCTGGCCGGGTTGAACCTGATGCAGCCCTGCGGCGGGCAGGGCCGCTGCGGGCGCTGCGCTGTCCGGATCATTGCCGGCAGCGCCCGCCGCCGCAGCAGCCTGCGCCTGAGCGCCGATGATGTCGCCGCGGGCTGGGCGCTGGCCTGCCAGACGGTCGTCGAGGGCGACGTAACCGTCGCCGTCCCGCCTCAGGAAAGCATCGAGCGCCGCCTGACCACTGACCGCACCGCCCGCGAGGTGGTGGCGCCGCCCGGCTACGACCCCATCCGTGACCAGACCATCCGCCGCCTGAACCTGACCCTGCCACCCCCCAGCCTGGATGACCAGACCGATGACTGGAGCCGCCTGCAGACAGCCATCCGCCAGGAAAGCGGCCTGGCCGTCACCCGCCTTGATCTGGATCTGCTGCGGCGGCTGGGGCGCATCCTGCGCGAGGGCGAATGGCAGGTCACCGCGGTAGTAGAGGACGGCCCGGCGGAGGCCCGGCTGATCGATCTGCGCTCCGGGCACACCCCGGTGGAAGCTCCGCTGTGGGGCGCGGCGATCGATATCGGCACGACGACGGTCACCCTGTGGCTGGTTGACCTGCTGACCGGCCGGGTGGCCGCCCAGGTTGCCGAGTACAACGGCCAGATCGCCCGTGGTGAGGATGTGATCTCGCGCATCATTTACGCCAGCAAGAACAACGGCGGGCAGGAACTGCAACAACTGGTGCTGGAGACGATCACCGCCCTGCTGGAAGCCGCCTGCGCCCGCGTCGGAGTCAGCCCCTCCGAGGTGGTCAAGGCTACCTTCGCGGGCAACAGCACCATGATCCACCTGCTGCTGGGCATCCCGGCGGAAAGCATCCGCCTGATGCCATTCGTGACGGCCGTCAACCATGTACCCCCGCTAACCGGGCGCGACATCGGGTTGCCGATTCACCCGGCGGCGGCGGTAGACTGCCTACCGGGCGTGGCCAGCTACGTCGGCGCGGATATCACCGCCGGCGTCCTTTCCTCCGGTCTGGACGACGCCGAAGCCGCCACGCTGTTCATCGACATCGGGACCAACGGCGAGACCGTGCTGGGCAACCGCGAGTGGCTGCTGACCTGCGCCTGCTCCGCCGGCCCGGCTTTTGAGGGCGCGGGGGTGCTGCACGGTATGCGCGCCACCCGCGGCGCGATCGAAGAAGTCTGGATCAACGGAGCAACCTACGAGCCGACCTTCCGCGTGATCGGCGGCGTCCCGCCGCGCGGGCTGTGCGGCAGCGGCCTGATCAGCCTGCTGGCGGAGATGTTCCTGACCGGCGTCGTTGACAAAGGCGGGCACATCAACACCACACTGCCCACGCCCCGCGTCCGCGTCGGCGATCACGGCCCGGAATACGTGGTCGCCTGGGCAGCGGAATCGGCCACCGGCAGCGACATTGTCATCACAGCGGTAGACATTGACAACCTGCTGCGGGCCAAAGCCGCCATTTACGCCGGGTTCAGCGTGCTGGCGGATAGCATCGGCATGCCGCTGGCTGACGTTGACCGGGTGCTGGTTGGCGGTTCCTTTGGCCAGTATATCAATGTAGAAAAGGCGGTTGAGATCGGCCTGCTGCCAGATATCCCCTGGGAACGCTTCAGCTTCCTGGGCAATACCGCCGTGCGCGGCGCGTACCTGGCCCTGCTGGACCGCGCCGCCCGTGAACGGGTGCGGGCCATTGCCAGCCGCCTGACGTATATCGAGCTTTCCGCGGATAACCGCTTTTACGAAGCGTTCACCTCCGCGCTGTTCCTGCCCCATACCGATCTCTCGCGCTTCCCCACGGTGCAGGCAGCCAGGGCGACATGAAAGGAACAGCCATGTATATCATCGGTGAGAACATCCACATCATCTCCCAGCGCGTCAAAGATGCGCTGGCCGCCAAGGATGCCCGCTTTTTCCAGGAGCTGGCCGTCCAGCAGGTCGAAGCCGGGGCGCAGGCCCTGGACCTCAACCTCGGCCCGCGCAAGAAGGACGGCACCGAAGTCTTCCCCTGGATCGTCGAAACGGTTGAAGCAGTCGTCGATGTCCCCCTCAGCTTTGACAGCACCAACCTGGAGGGGATCGAGGCCGGGTTGAAGAAGGTCACCAAGGCCCAGCCGATCATCAACTCCACCTCGGCGGAGGAAGAACGGCTGGAGAAGGTGCCGCTGGTCGCCAAGCGGTATAATACGCGCCTGATCGCGTTGACGATGGGCAAGAGCGGCATCCCGGTCAGCGCCGATGAACGGGTTAACATCGCCCTAGAGAAGCTGATCCCCCGCGCTCTGGAGATCGACTTCCCCATCTCTGATCTGATCATCGACCCGCTGGTGCTGACCGTCTCCGGTTGCCAGGAATACTGCCCGGAGCTGATCGAGGCCATCCGCACCCTGCAGTTCGCCTGGGACCCGCCACCGCCGATCTCGGTCGGGCTGTCGAATGTGTCGAACGCCGTCCCGCGGGAGAACCGGCCGCTGATCAACCGCGTCTACTGCGTGATGCTGATGGGCGTTGGCCTGAAGATGATGATCGCCGACCCGCTGGACGAAGCGCTCAAGGAAGCGATCCGGATCGTTGAACAGCGCGACGCCAGCACGCCGGTGGGTCGCCTGTACCTGACCCTGCACGACCGCGTCGCTGCCGGGGAAGAGTTAACTGTTGACGATGTCGACATGAGCGATCCTGAACAGGTCGCCATCTGGAAGACGGTGCAGATCCTGCTCAACAAGGTGATCTACGCCGACTCGTACTTGCAGCAGGCGACCACCGCCTAGCTGCCACAGCCGGAACAGGAGGCGTACCATGCCTGGTTTCACTCCCGGCCGCCGCTGGCAGCCGCCCTTTTACCCCTTCAAGCGCGAGCCGTTTGGCCGCCGGATGCTGGCCCAGGTGGAACGCTGGGTCAAGGGGCCGCTGTTCGGGTGCCGGATGTGCGGCAACTGCCTGCTACAGGAGACGGCCTTCATCTGTCCGATGGAGTGCCCCAAGGGGTTGCGCAACGGCCCCTGCGGCGGTTCCACGCCGGAGCACTGCTACGTGGATGAAACGCGCCCCTGCATCTGGTACAAAATCTACGACCGCTCCTTCCGTATGGGCCGTGAAGATAAGCTGCTGGAAGTTCTGCCGCCGCTGGATTGGGACAAGGTCGGCGGCGAGACCTGGGGGGATGTCGTCGCTCAGGTCCGCAAGCTGGGGGTGGGCCGGGTCGCCCGTGGCCTGACCAGCCGCGATCCCGGCACACGGGCCGTCACCTGGGACTCCATCTTCCGCCCGGTGCGCCAGCCAGACTGGTGGGGCGGCGATGACCAGTATCACCCGCCCGCCTACAGCGAGCCAGTCTCCAACCTGGAGCGCCGCCTGCGGGCCGGGGAATTCGTGGTCACTGCCGAAGTCGCCCCGCCGATGAGCACAGCCACCGGCAAGCTCTGCCGCAACGTCGAACTGATCCGCCCCTATGTGGCTGCCGTCAACTTCACCGACAACCCTTCGGCCACACCGCGCATGTCCAGCCTGGCCTGCAGTATGCTGGCCCTGCAGCACGGCGCGGAGCCGGTCATGCAGATTGCTGCCCGCGACCGGACGCGGATGGGTCTGCAATCGGAAGTCATCGGGGCCAGTGCGCTGGGCGTGCGCAACATCCTGTGCCTCTCCGGCGATCATGCCCGGATGGGGCCGGCGCCGGTAGGCCGATCGGATGTCGTTGACATCGATGCCGTGCAGATGCTGTGGATTCTGCGGCGGATGCGCGACGAGGGCATCTACCTGGATGGCCGCCAGATCAAGAATCCGCCGCAATTCTTCCTGGGCGCAGCGGCGGCGCCCTTCGCCTCGGAGCCGCGCTTCCAGGCCCTGCGGGAGCACAAGAAGGTTAACGCCGGGGCGCAGTTCTTCCAGACCAACCTGGTCTACGACCCGGACGGCTTTGAGGTCTGGCTGAACGCTCTGGCCCAGCGCAACATCCTGGACAAGGTCTACATCCTGGTCGGGATCACCCCGCTCAAGAGCCTGAAGATGGCCCAGTACATGCACCACGACGTGCCCGGCGTCGTCATCCCGGAGCGCCTGCTCAAGCGGCTGGAAGCCGCCGGCGATGGCGTGGAAGAGGAAGGCGTCCAGATCGCACTGGAGCTGATCGAGGCGATCAAGGGCAAGCAAGGCGTCCATGGCATCCATCTGATGGCCGTGGGGTGGGAGGAGATCGTGCCGCGCATTGTGCGCGAGGCCGGGCTGCTGCCGCCGGACTTCGTCCTCACTCAGGAACAGGATACACAGGCTGCATCGGCGCGGTAGCGGCCACAGGCTCGCTGCTGCACTGCAACCTGATGAAACAGTTCAGACACCCGTTGCTCGCCAGACATCGGGTGTCTGTTGTGCTATGCCCGGCTTTTTGGGGCTAGACACAGCGATATTCCGCTGTAAGCTGGGTATGCCTTTGGACTTTGCAGGAGACAAGGAGGTATCGAGTGTGATCACTATCCTCAAGAGCACAGAGAAGGGTCTGGAGACATTCACTGAATTCACGGGCGGTAGCTGGATTAACGTGATCGATCCTACGCCGGCGGAGATCACCCAGCTCAGCCAGGCGCTGGGAATCTCCCAGGATTACATCACCGATCCACTGGACATTGACGAGCTGGCCCGGGTGGAGAAGGAGGGCGACACCACGCTGATCATTCTGCGCGTCCCCTACTATCAGGAGAAGGACGCCGACATTCCCTATGTCACCATCCCCCTGGGGATCATCCTGACCGAGCAATATGCCGTCACCGTCTGCAAGACTGAGAACCGTATTCTCAAGGAATTGACCAACGGGCGGAGAGTAATTTCGACTGGCAAGCGTTACCGTTTTGTGCTGCAACTGCTGCTGAACACTGCCAACCGCTACCTGCTGTACCTGCACGAAATCAATAAGACCGTTGACAAGCTGGAGGACAGTCTTCAGCAGTCGTTGCGGAACAAAGAGGTCCTGGAACTGCTCAAGTACCAGAAGAGTCTGGTGCTTTTCGAGACCGCCCTAAAATCGAATGAGTTGATGATGGAACGCCTGCAGCGCAGCCGGATCTTCCATTCATATCCGGAGGACGAGGACCTGCTGGAGGACGTCCTGACCGAGAACAAGCAGGCGATTCAGATGGTGGGAATCGCCAGCAATATTCTCAGCCAGATGATGGATGCGTTCGCGTCTATCATCTCCAACAACCTGAACCAGGTAATGAAGTTCCTGGCATCCGTGACCATTGTGATGGCCATTCCGACGATGATCGCCAGCTTCTACGGGATGAACGTCAACCTGCCACTCGTCCATGAGGCATACGATTTCACCATTGTATTGCTTGTTTCGGTAGTGCTATGCGCAGCGGTGGCAATCATCTTCTGGCGAAGGGACTGGTTCTAATGGACAGCGCAGGAGGCGTACCACAATGAAACTCGCCATCAGCGGCAAAGGCGGCGTGGGCAAGACCACCCTGGCCGCCCTGCTGGCCCAGGCTTACGCCGACGCCGGGCGTGATGTCCTGGCCGTTGACGCCGACCCCGCGCCGTGCCTGGCCGGGGCGCTGGGGTTCCCGCCGGAGTTACGCGCCCGGTTGCGCCCGATCGCCGAAATGGATGACCTGATCGAGGAACGTACCGGCGCCAAACCGGGCACGATCGGCGGATTCTTTACGCTCAACCCACGCGTGGATGACCTGCCGGAGCGCTTCAGCGTCGTCCATCGCGGCGTACGCCTGCTGGAGATGGGATCAGTCGACACGGGCGGCTCAGGCTGCATCTGCCCGGAAAGCGCCATGCTCAAGACGCTGTTCACGCACCTGCTCTTCCGCCAGGATGATGTGCTGATCCTGGACATGTACGCCGGTGTAGAGCACCTGGGCCGGGCAACCGTGGACTTCGTTGACGCCATGATCATCGTCGTGGAACCGACCCGGCGCAGCCTGGGCACCGCCGCGCAGATCAAGAAACTGGCCAACGACATTGGCCTGCGACGGCTGTGGCTGGTCGCCAACAAGGTACGGGATGACGACGAGCGGGCGTTTGTCGCCGCCGAAACGCCCGGTATCCCGCTACTGGGGATGCTGCCCGCTGACCTGGCCGTGCAGGAAGCCGACCGACTGGGTGTGGCCGTGTACGACCACGTCCCCGCCCTGCGCGCAGCGGCGGCGGAAATGGCCGACCGGCTGAGTCGCGGGTGACCGTCCTGCCCGGCGCGTGGTATAGTCACTGCAACGTCGCATACCCTGTCGCTATCCATGGCCCTCAGGAGTAGCCAACCATGACCACCACCATCGCACTCGCTGGCAAAGGCGGAGTCGGCAAGACCACCATCGCCGGGATGGTGATCAAGTACCTGGCCCAGAGTCAGCCCGGCCCCATCCTGGCTATCGACGCCGACCCTTCCAGCAACCTCAACATGGTGCTTGGCCTGCCGCTGGAATGGACGGTGGGCGATATCCGCGAGGACATGCTCGCGCAGGTTAAGGAATCGCTGACGGCTGGCGGCGCGGCCATGGGCGCGTTGCCCGGCGGCCTGAACAAACGCGACTACCTGGACCGCGAAATCCGTTCCGCGCTGGCGGAAGGCGACCGTGTCGACCTGATCGCCATGGGCCGCCCGGAAGGCCCCGGCTGTTATTGCGCCGTCAACCACAACCTGCGCGAGGTCATCGACGGGATCAGCCGCCATTACCGCTACGTGGTCATCGACAACGAGGCCGGGATGGAGCATCTCAGCCGCCGCACCACCCGCGACGTGCAGATTCTGCTGATCGTCACCGATCCCACCCAGCGCGGCCTGGTCGCCGCCGGGCGCATCGCCGCCTTCCAGCGCGAGATGGACATCCACATCGAGCATAGCTACCTGATCGTCAACGGCCTGCGCGGCGAGACGATCCCTGCCCCGTTGCAGGCGCAGATCGACAGCCTGGGCATACCCTTCCTGGGCGCGGTGCCCTATGACGCCGGGCTGAGCGAGCTGGAGTTCAGTGGGCGGCCACTGGTCGATCTGAGCGACGATTCGCCGGTCTACCGCAGCGTGGCGGAGATGCTGCGCCGGATTCTGTAGGCTTCCTTCCCGCCTACCCCTGCCGGCGCATTCGCCATACAATGGAGCCGTGACGCCCTCCACCTGACGGGAGATGCCCCGCCATGGCCCATCAGCCGCTGACCGCCCACCTGCCGCGCGTGCCGCTGGCCTTCCTGCCCACGCCGATCCATGATCTGCCCCGCCTGCGCCACGCCCTGCCCGGTTGCCCACGCCTGCTGATCAAGCGCGATGACCAGACCGGCCTGGCTTCCGGCGGCAACAAGACCCGCAAGCTGGAATTCCTGCTTGGCGACGCGCTGGCCCGCGGCGCGGATACGCTGATCACGCCCGGCGGCCCGCAATCCAACCACTGCCGCCAGACGGCTGCCGCTGCCGCCCGCTATGGCCTGCGCTGCGTGCTCGTGCTCTCCGGGGAACCGCTGCCCCGCGATCGCTGGGACGGCAACCTGTTGCTGGACGATCTGCTCGGCGCGGAAGTGCGCTGGACGGGCGGCCGCCCGCGCGAGGAGGTCATGGCTGAAGTCGTGGCGGAGGTTGCCGCCGGGGGCGGCAGGCCATATGTCATCCCGACCGGCGGCTCAGTGCCGGTCGGCGCAACGGGCTATGTCGCCGCCGTCGAGGAACTGGCCGGGCAGCTGGCCGTGCAGGGCGAGCGCGTCGACCGGATCGTCCTGGTGGCCGGTTCCGGCGGGACGCACGCCGGCGTCCTGGTCGGCGTTAAGGCGCTTGATCTGGGCGCAGCGGTGATCGGCATGAACAACTTCGCCATCCCGGACATCGGCGGGACTGTCCGCGCCCTGGCGGCGGCGACAGCGGAATACCTGAGCCTCAGGCTGAACTTCACAGACACCGATTTCATCTTCTATGACGCCTGCGGCCCGCACGCCTATGGCGTCATCACCGCCGCCGAGCGCGAGGGCATCCGTCTGCTGGCGCAGACGGAAGGCATCGTGCTCGACCCGGTCTACACAGGCCGGGCCTTTGCCCAGCTGGTCAGTCTGATCCGCGCCGGGATCTTCCACCCGGAGGAGACGATCCTGTTCTGGCATACAGGCGGGCTACCCGGCCTGCTGGCCCGCAGCGCCGATCTGCTGCGGGAGTGAGGATGTTGCGCCGCCTGTTGCCAGTTACATCATGTGCGCCTGAACGGCCCCCGCGGGCGGGGCCATATGAAGCGAGGAGAGAACTATGCCCAGGTATGTCGCTGCCATCGACCAGGGGACGACCAGCACCCGCTGCATGATCTTCAATCACAGCGGCGAATCGGTGGCCGTCCACCAGCTTGAGCACCGGCAGATCTACCCCGCCCCTGGCTGGGTGGAGCATGACCCGCTGCAAATCTGGACGAACACGCAGGAGGTCATCAGGGAAGCTATGCGCAAGGCCGGGGCCGAACCGGAAGACATCGCCGCCGTTGGCATCACTAACCAGCGGGAGACGACCGTCATCTGGGATCGGCACACTGGCCGGCCCTACGCCAACGCCATCGTCTGGCAGGATACGCGCACTGACAAACTGTGCGAAGCGCTGGCCAGCGAGGGTGGGCAGGATCGCTTCCGGGAGCGGGTAGGGCTGCCGCTGGCGACCTATTTCTCCGGCCCCAAGATCCGCTGGATGCTCGACAATGTGCCCGGTCTGCGGGAGGCCGCCGAGCGTGGCGACGCGCTCTTTGGCAACATCGACACCTGGCTGATCTGGAACCTGACCGGCGGCCCTGAGGGCGGCGCGCATGTCACCGACGTGACCAACGCCAGCCGTACCATGCTGATGAACCTGCAAACGCTGGACTGGGACCCGGAGATTTGCGCGATCATGGGCGTGCCGATGAGCATGTTGCCACAGATCCGCTCCTCCTCAGAGATTTACGGCCACACCCGGCCATCCGGCCCCTTCCGGGGCAGCATCCGCGTCGCTGGCGACCTGGGTGATCAGCAGGCGGCCACCGTCGGCCAGACCTGCTTTGACGTGGGTGAAGCCAAGAACACCTATGGCACCGGCTGCTTCATGCTCCTGAATACCGGGACGGAGATCGTCCATTCGCGCAACGGCCTGCTGACCACTGTCTGCTACAAGTTCGGCAAACAGCCGGCCGTCTACGCGCTGGAAGGCTCCATCGCCATCACCGGGGCGCTGGTGCAATGGCTACGTGACAACCTGAAGATGATCGACAGCGCGCCGGAGATCGAAGCCCTGGCCCGCACCGTCGACGACAACGGCGGCATCTACTTCGTCCCGGCTTTCTCCGGCCTGTTCGCCCCCTACTGGCGTTCCGACGCGCGCGGCGTGATCGTCGGTCTGACCCGCTATGTCAACCGCGGTCACTTTGCCCGCGCCGTGCTGGAAGCCACCGCCTACCAGACCCGTGAGGTGTTGGACGCCATGAAAGCCGACTCTGGCGTCAGCCTCAAGGCCCTCAAAGTTGATGGCGGCATGGTCTTCAACGACCTGCTGATGCAGTTCCAGGCGGATGTACTGGGCGTGCCGGTGGTGCGCCCCCGCGTGGCGGAAACCACCGCCCTCGGCGCGGCCTATGCCGCCGGGCTGGCGGTCGGCTTCTGGCAGAGCACAGACGAGATGCGCCAGAACTGGGGCGTGGACAAAGTCTGGGAGCCAACGCCGGGCAGCCAGGCCAGCACAGTGCTTTACGCGCAGTGGAAGAAGGCGGTCACCCGCACTTTCGGCTGGGTAGAGTGACGGCGGGCAGGGCGTCAGGCCCGCCGCCAACCCGGAAGAGGCTAACTGCCGGTCACAGGGAAAGGGCGCGCGCATGACCCTCCGGCGCAAGGTGGTGCTGATCATCGGCCTGTTGTTCTTCAGCCTGATGCTGGCGCTGTATGCCACCGCGCAAACCCTCCTGCTGAACAACTTTGTGGCGCTGGAGGAAGAAACCGCCCGACAGAACATGCAGCGCGCCCTCAACGCGCTGGCCGATAGCTTTGCTACCCTGCGCCCCCTGGCCACGGACCGGGCCTGGCAGGAAACCCTCTACCGCTTCCTCACGGCGGATGACAACGAGACATCTGCTGAGGCGTTCAGCGCCGGCGTCTTTGCAGCCCGCGACCTCAGCGTGATCGTCGTGGCGGACTCCAGCGGCCAGGTGCGCTACGCCGGTGGCTACGACCGCTACAACCGCCAGCTGACAGAAGCTCCCCGCGCCCTGCTGGAATACCTGCGTATCGATTCCACCCTGCTTACCCACACGGACAGCCAGGCGATCCAGAGCGGCTACCTGATGCTGCCGGAAGGGCCGCTGATGATCCTGGCAACACCGGTTGCAGCCGGGGACAGCAACCTTCCCCCGGTTGGCACCCTGATCTGGGGCCGCTACCTGGACAGCCAGGAAATTCAGCATCTGGCCGCCATCACGCGCCTGCCGATCCGCCTCCAGCCATACTACGATCCGCGCCTGCCGCCGGATTTCGTCGCCGCCCGCGAACAACTCTCCAGCGCCAACCCGCTCATCGTCCGCACCCTGGATGAGCGCCGCATCGCCAGCTATGCCCTGCTGGCCGATCTTCACGGCACGCCGATCCTCATTCTACAGGTGGAACAAACCCGCGAAATCTATCGCCAGGGGCAAGCAGTCATCATCGCCCAGCTGGCCGTCATCCTGATCTTCAGCCTGCCGGCCACGCTGGGCAGCCTGGTGCTGCTGGATCGGGCGGTGCTGGGCCGGTTGCTGCGCCTGACCAACCGGATCCGCGACATCGGCCAGCGCGGCGACATCTCCACCCGCGTGGTCGTGGAAGGCCGGGATGAACTGGCGGACCTGGCCAACTCCATCAACACGATGCTCAATTCGCTGGAACGCTCCCAGGCGGCGCTGGCGCAGGCGCACGAACAACTGGCCCGCAGCGCCCGGCTGGCCGCCGCAGGTGAGACTGCCGCGGGCGTTGCCCACCAGATCAACAACCCGCTGACCAGCATCGTCGCCGAGGTGCATCTGCTGCTCAGCCGCCCCGATCTGGATGATGAACTGCGCGAGTCCGTGCAGGCGATCAAAGAAGCGGCCTACCGCGCCGGCACTATCGTTGAGCAAATGCTCAACCTGACCCGCTCCCTGCCGCTGGACATGGGCGAGACCGATGTCAACGCTTCCGTGCAGAATGCTATCGCCCTCGTCAGGACACAGGTCGAGCCATATGTCAGCCGGCTGGTGATCGAGCTGGAACCGGACCTGCCGCCGGTCACCGCCAGCGGTCGGCACCTGGAGGATGTCGTCTGGATCAACCTGCTGCTGAACGCCCGCGATGCCGTCCGCGGCATTCCCGGCGGCCAGATCCGGGTCAGCACCACTTACAACCGGGCCGAGCAGATGGTCGAAGTCACCATTGAAGACAACGGCGTGGGCATCCGGGCGGAAGACCTGCCGCACATCTTCACGCCGTTCTTCACCACCAAGCCGCATGGCACGGGCCTGGGCCTGGCCATCTGCCACGATGTCGTCCAGCGGCACGGGGGTATAATGAAAGTCGAAAGTCAGGCCGGAGCGGGCGCGCGTTTCACCGTCAAACTGCCGATCAGCGCCCCGCCCGCCAACTGACGGCCGGCTGATCCTGCCGGGTAACGTCGGAACGTGGGGGGAGGGTATCCGGATATGCCGACCGTGCTGGCTGTTGACGATGATCCACAGGTGCTGCGGGCGGTGCGCCGGGTGCTGGAAGGGGCCGGGTTCACCGTCACTACGGCCCAGAGCGGGCGCGACGCGCTGGAGCTCGTCCGGCAGGAACGCCCGGATGTGATTGTGCTGGATATCATCATGCCGGAGATGGACGGCGTGGAAGTGTGCCGCCGCCTGCGGGCTGACCCCTTCCTGGCGCGCATCCCGATCCTGTTCCTGACGGCCAAGAACCGCCCCACCGACATTGCTGAGGCGCTGGACGCAGGCGGGGACGACTTCCTGAGCAAACCGTTCGAAGTGATCGAGTTGCCCGCCCGCCTGCGCGCCCTGCTACGCCGGGCGCCGGGCGGCGCTCTGGATGTCCACGCGGATTACGTTGTCGTGGGTGAAATGGCCCTGCACATCACCCGCCCCGAACTCCTGATCGGGCAGACGCGCATCCAGCTCAGCGCCGTTGAGCACCGCCTGATGCACTACCTGATGCTGCACGCCGGGCAGCCAGTTTCCACCGCCGAGTTGCTGGAAAACGTGTGGGAGTACCCGCCGGGCACCGGCAACCCCAAGCTGGTCCATGTGCATATGCGCAATCTGCGGGCCAAGATCGAGAGCGATCCGGACGAACCGCGTTACGTGCGCAACGTCCATGGGCGCGGATACATCGTCGGCGAGTAGGTGCTTCTCCCGTTCATAAGCTACCGCCAGCCTTCGGCCGGGGCATCATTGACCAAAAGCGGGATTTTTTACCAAGTTTTACCCCGCGTCTTTGTGATTCCGTTATGATGAGGCTGAGGCTGAACAAAGGTACCATTGCTCCTGCCGTACCGTCCTGCGTATTCTGTTAACGAATACCATTGCATAGCAGAGAGCATGGCGCCTTTGGCGAAGCAGATGTGACGTGGTCGTGTGGACGGCCATCTGCGTGTGGTCGTCGCCAGTGTTACCGGGCCAACAGCCAGAACGAGAGGCAATGGTGTTCAGTCGGCAGCGACTCACAGGCTCAAAATGGCGGATCGCCGGACTGGCGATCCTAGCCCTGGCGGGCCTGGTGGTCATCCTGCTCGCGGTTGTCGATGGCCGGATCGCTGCCTGGAACCGGTATCTGGCCCAGAAGGCGGCGGAGGCGTCCGCGCTGGCCGGGGCAGGTAGCCTGCAGGAGCTTCTGCTCACCCCCGGCTTTGTATGCGGCCAGACCTCCGACCACCTGATCCGGGAGCAGATTTCGCTCTACGCCGACCTGAACCAGGTGCCGGAAACGACGCGGGGGCTAAACGTGCAGGCATACTACCTGAGCCGGGATGCTACCGGCGCCCTGATTGATCTGGCCAATCCGGAGACGGGCCTGCCCTGGCAGGTCGGCGCTACCGGCGCGGTACCCTGCGCGGCGTTGTATGGACTGCGCGTTGAGGTGTATTACCCGCAGGATACGCTGATGATCCGGCTGATCGGTCTCAAGAGCACCAGCATCCGGGCGGAGGCCGCTGCCATCTGGGATGAAACCGCCTGGTGCAGCACCTATGCCCTGTATGGACTGGCTTCCGGCACGGCTCCCAGCCCGGTCTCGATTGTTGGCTCCGGCCTCACGATCAGCGGCGGCATCCACAGCAATGGCGGGCTGACCCTCCGCGGCGGGGAAACGCCCATCCGCCTGGACCCGGCCTTCCCCGTGACCATCGGTACAGAAACCAGCCTGGTCTGGGAAGGGGTGGAGCCTGCGCAGGACCTCAGCCCGGTGAGCGGGGATGACGCCCTGTCGCCATACCTTTACCGGCTGCAGGACTTCCAGCCCGGCGGGTTCCTGTGGCGGGCAGCGGAGGCCCGCGGTGAGGCGCATAACCTGCCCGGCGGCATCGACGGCAGCGCCATCGCCATTGAGGGCAACGGCCTGTATGTGACTGATGGGCCGATTCAGCTGGAGAGCCTGCCGCCCCGGAGCGATGGTGCGCCCTGGCGGCTGACGCTGGCGACTTCCGATCGGATCATCCTTGCGCCGGGCCTAATCGCTGATCTTGCCCCCCACACCGCCGGCGTGCTGTTCTTCAGCGGCGCAGATGGGGAAGAGGTCATCACCGTAGCTGAAAACGCCGATCAGCTCTCCGGCTTGATCCTGGCCCCGGCTGGCGGCGTCAGGATCGATATCAGCGGAGAGGCGGTGCTGGAGGGCGCGGTGCTGGGTCAGCGGCTGATGGTTACCAGTGCTGGAGGCATCATCCGCCGCCAGCCCGCGTATTGTCCGCCCGCGCCGGGGCCGGTGGCGCTGGTTGACGCGCCGCAGGGCATTGTGCGGGTCGCCCGGCTCTCCGCAGGAGATGGTGAGTGAGCCTATGTTCACCAACCTGAGAAGCTATCTCCCCTTTGCTATTGTGATCGGCGCGGCGCTGGTGCTGGCGTTATTCGGCTTTGTGACTGGCCTGAGCGATTTTAGCGCCCGCCAGAGCGCCGCCGCCCAGGCTACCGCGACGCCCCAGGGACTCATCCCCGGCGTGACTCCCTCGCCCACCCGGCCCAGCAGCCCGCCCCTGCGCCTGCCGCAGGACGGGCTGACCGTCGCCCTCAGCGGTGAGATGGCCAACGGCGGCTACTGGCGCTGGGATGACATCGTGAACCTGCTGGGCGTCTACGGGACGGCGGGCCAGCTGATCAGCCGGGACGTGGAGGGCACTACTTACCGCGGCGTCCCGCTGGCCTACCTGCTGCGCTACGTCCGGCTGAATGCGGAAGCCGAGCGGCTGCTGCTGGTCACCCGTGCCGGGCGGCAGGCGGTCTACATTCTGCGAGGCGCCGACGACTTCATGGACTACCTGATCGCCGCCACGCCGCAGAATACGCTGGCCGTCGTGCCGCCTTACGGGCGGGCCTTCAACGTGATCCAGGAACTGGCCAGCATCCAGGCGGCGCGGGCTGCTGACATCCGCAATGTCCTGACGGTAGCCGTCCCGGCCCGGCCTGATCAGGTGAATCTGGCAGGCTACTTCCAGCGCGGGGGCCTGTGGAGCTGGTCTGACCTGACCGGCCTGCTGGGCGTTTACGGCAGTGCAGGCGCTTACCAGACGGTCACCGTCGCCAGCGGCACGTACAGCGGCGTCCCGGTTCGCTACCTGTTTGACTACGCCCGCGTCACCAGGGAGCGGGCCAACCTGATTTACCTGTACAACCGTGAAGGCACACGCAGCACCGCTACCCCGGCGCTGCTGACCTGCGAAGACTGCGTGATCGCCCGCGCCAGCAATGGCACCCTGACCCTGATCCAACCCGGCAGAGAGCCGGAAACGCTCTTTGAACTGGCCGTTATTGAAATCCCGTAAATTGGAGAGAACTCCCTCAAGGACATCGATGCAGACAACCCTGAGCAGTTGCAGCAAAGGCGAGGTAAGACAGATGAACCGCAAAGAAGGCTTTATCCATTCCCTTATCCGACGCCTGTCGCTCTCCGGGCGGCGCGCCCAGTCCGGCCAGGTGATCATCCTGATGGCTTTCGGTATGATCGCCCTGCTGGCCGTGCTGGGGCTGGCCATTGACGGCGGGCGGCTGTTCTTCCTGGAGCGCGACGCCCAGAACGCCTCTGACGCGGCAGTGATGGCCGCTACCTATGCCCTGTGCACCGGCGGTAATCCGGTCACCGCCGGGCTGGCCGCCGCCATGGAAAATGGCTTCACCAACGACGGCACGACGACGGTCACCGTCAACAACCCGCCCAGCCGGACGGTCCCCTCATCGGCGCCGCAAACCAGCTTCGCCGAAGTCATCATCACCGATGAGATTCCCTCCTACTTCATCCATCTGGTCTACGGTGGCGACCTGGCCGTGAGCACCTATGCGCTGGGGCACTGCATCCCCGGTTGGGACGCGGCCAACGACGGCGGCGCGATCATGGGCATCAACTCACGCGGCTGCAGCTGCCAGAATCCCTGCTCCGTCACCGTCTCGGATAATGACATCTTTGGCAACATGCGCTGCAATGGTGAAGTCCAGTCGCAGGGGTCGGATCACGATCTGCAGGGCTACATCGACTACATGTGCAACTACAACGCCAACAACATGGTCCTCACCCCATCCACCAACAACCCAAACCGGCTTTCTGAACGGTTCGAAGTGCCGGAGTTCTACCACATCGAGGATTACCGGCCCGGCGGCCTGTACTTCCAGAAAGCGCAGGCTGATGGGATGCTATGGTACTTCCCGGGCACTGGCAACCATTCGATCAACCTGAACCGTGCGGCGGAACGCACGCGCTTTGCCCAGGGCGGTCTGATCTATTCGGAAGGCAACCTGCAAATCCTGGGCAGCGGCACCCACACTGCTACGATCACCATCGTCTCCGAAGGCAGCATCAACATCAGCGCCAACACCAACCTGACTGCCCACCCCGCCTATTCGACGCCCGGCTCGCAGCCAACGCCGGTGGGCGGCCTGTTGATGTTCACCGCTGTTGATGGGGGCGGCTGCAACAAGAACAGCAATGTCAGCATCACCTATAGCAGCACCAGCACCGTCTGGCAGGGCGTCATCTACGCCCCCAGGGCCCACGTTGCCTTCTCGAACTCGCGCTCGTTCGGGCGCGGCGCGATCATCGCCGACACCGTCTCGATCTCCGGCAGCGATAACGAGATTCACTACGACCCGTCACTCCTGCCGCCCTTGCCGCCCTCCATCCAGCTGGAGGAATAAGGCGGCTGGCCCGACACCAATATACCCGCTGGCAGGGGGAGCACCCCTTCCCCTGCCAGCCGGGTCTTTACGGGAGGATATCTATGCTCAAGCGCAGCCTGAGAAAAGCCCTGCATGAGGGGCAGCACGGCCAGAGTCTGGTTGAGTTTTCGCTCACCGCCATTATCATCCTGCTCATCCTGTCGGGCTTGCTCGACCTGGGACGACTCTATTTCATCTATGTGGCACTGGAAGACAGCGCCGGCGAAGCAGCGCTGTTCCTTTCCATCAATCCGCTGTGCCGCACCGCGGCGGATAGCGACCCCACCGCAGGCCGGGACTGCAGCGACCCCAACAATGCCGAGTGGCGGGCGCGCAACGCGGTCGGCGGCGTCCTGAACTGGGACACGGCGACAGTCAACATCTTCGCTCCGCCATATCTAATGGGGGCCGGCGCGACCGTCCGGGTGCAGATCGTTTATCCCTACCGTATCCTGACACCCCTGATCGCCCAGATTGCCAACCAGATCAATCTGACCGTGGAGGCCACCCAGACCGTT
>JAIOAT010000022.1 GCA_019873685.1 Chloroflexota bacterium | reverse complement strand
ATCGACCTGCACCACCTGGCGCGGCCCGCTGGCCCGCTGCACCGGCTCTCCCTTTGGTTGGCGATGGTGTTTGCGCAATGCCAGGTGCCGCTTGAGAATGCGATACACCGTACTCCGGCTCACCTGCAACCCTTCCTGTGCCAGCAGATAGACAATCTTCTCCCCGCAGCACCCCCGATACTCCCGCCGCACACTCAGCACCCGTTGCACCACATAGCCATGGGTCTTGCGCACCCGCCGCCCCTTCTTCGCTTGCTTGTAGTAGGCCACATAACCCCGTATCCCCCGTTGCCGTATCCCCTTCAGCCAGCGGTAGATCGTCGCCCGGTGGCGCCCCAACTGGGCCGCAATCTCCGCCACCCTATGCCCTGCTTTGTACAACTCCCACGCAACGTGAATCTGTGTTATTGTATCCATTGCGGCTCCTGTGATCAGGTTGTTTGCTCGTCCTTACAACTCTATCACGGAGTCGCATTTCTATTGAGAATACTGCGCCGGTGACCTGCCTGAAGACACGGAGGCTCCCGGCGATCAGGCTGCGTTACACGGGGGAAGACGGGAACAGAACATGGGCAATGGGGAGCAGGAAGGGGAAAGCAAGGAAACGCGACCTCCTGTCGCTTATCTCCTGCCATCTATTCCTTGTCTCCAGCCTCTTGACCCTTGCCTCCTGCCACTCTTACCCCGGCCACCTGCATCCTGGTCTCCTGGCCTCCTGTTCTACCTCCTGCTATTTATCTCCCACCTATTCCCTGGGTCAGAAGCAAAAAAGGGCGCCCCGTGTGGAGCGCCCCTGCCGTTGCCACAATGCGCTAACGCTGCTCGATCGGCGTGTAAGTTAGGCCCATCTCGCCCACATACTGCGCCTTGGGGCGCATCAGGCGGTTATCGGCGGCCTGCTCCATGATATGCGCCGTCCAGCCAACCACGCGGCTCATGGCGAACATGGTCGTCAGCATGTCCACCGGGATGCCCACCACATAGAGCGCCAGCCCGCTGTAGTAGTCCACATTGGGGTACAGGTTGCGCTCGACGAAGTACGGATCGGAGCGGGCGATCTGCTCCAGGTCGTAGGCGATCTGGTAGATGTGACCGTGGCCGGTCTTTTCCGCCAGCGTGCGGGCGTAATCGCGCAGGATGCGGGCGCGCGGGTCTTCCGTCTTGTAGATGCGGTGACCGATGCCCATGATCCGGCGGCTGCCAGCGCGTACCTGCTGGAACCACTCCTGGAGGGTCAGGCCGGAGTCCTGAATTTCCAGGAACATCTTCATAGCTGCCTCGATCGCGCCGCCATGCAGAGGGCCTTTGAGCGAGCCGATAGCCGCCGTGACCGCCGAGTACATATCGCTGTTGGTGCTGGTGACGGCACGCGAGGTGAACGTGCTGGCATTCATTTCGTGGTCGGCCAGCAGGATCATGTAGCGGTCAACCGCCTCAACCGCGGTCGGGTCGGGGGTCTGGCCGGTGGCCATGTAGAGGAAGTTCTCGGCCAGCTTGACATCGCCCGTCAGCGGCGCCAGCGGCTCCTGCCCGGCGCGGATGCGCATCCACGCCGCCAGGATGGTCGGGATGCGGGCGGTGATGGTCAGGGCCTTCTGCCGGTTGGCCTCCGGGCTGTTGTCTTCCGCCAGCGGGTCATAGAGGCCGCTGGCGCTCACGGCGGTGCGTAGCACGGCCATCGGATGGGCTGTGCGCGGGTACAGTTTCATCTGCGCCAGCAGGTCCGGCGGCAGGGCCATACGCGCGTTCAGGTTCTTCTTCAACTCAGCCAGTTCAGCGGCATTAGGCAGGCGCAGGTTCCACAGCAAATGCGCCACTTCTTCAAACGAGGCGTGCGCCGCCAGATCGGCAATGTCGTAGCCGCAGTAGGTCAGGCGCCCCGCCTGGCCGTCCACCTTGCTCAACCGGCTTTCCGCAACAATAATGCCTTCCAGGCCCTTTGAGAAGATCGGTGTGGCAGTCATGCAGCATTCTCCCTGAAAACACAAGAAGCACAGTTTTTAGATGCAAGCTGGCGCGTAATGTTACCGCCTTCACAACCCAAAATCGAATTCATCCCCACGCCGCGCGCAGCACAATCAGCGCCAGCGCCCCTGCCGCCAGGATCGCTGCCGCCAGCCAGTCGCGTCCGGTCATGACCAGCGTGCGCCGTTCGGTGCGCGGGCCGTAGTTGAGGGCGCGCACGGCCATCGCCATGGCCAGCTGATCGCTCAACCGCACAGAGGCGATCACCAGCGCAGTCAGGATGGGCACGAAGCTGCGCGCCCGCGTCAGCAACCCGCCCCGGCTCAGGTCCAGACCGCGCGCTTCCTGGGCCTGCCGGATTGTGGTATACAGCCCGGCGGCGATGGGGATGTAACGCAGGGCCAGCGTCACCGTCAGGCCGGTAGTATAGGGCAATCCCAGCTGCACCAGCCCGCGCACCAGATCGTCATGGCGGGTGGTGAACAGCGGCAGCAGGGCCAGCAGCGCCAGCACGTTGGCCCGGATGGCGATCATCAGCCCCGTGGCGATCCCGCCTGTCGTCAGGCGGACGGGGCCAAGCGCCAACAGTTCGCGCCCGGCGACCACAAACCAGGGCTGGATCAGCAGGATCAGCACCGTCAGGGGCAGCAGGCCGCGCAGCACCCAGCGGATGCGCCCCGCCGGGACGCGCCCCAGCCGCAGGATGGCGATCAGCGCGCCCAGGTAGGCGAGCAGCGCCAGCGGCCCTTCCAGCAAAAAGGCCGCCGCCGAGCCAACCAGCACGCCCAGCAGCTTGACGCGCGGATCCAGCGCGTGCAGCCAGGATGCCGTCGGGACGTACAGATCCACCGAGAGGCTCATGCGTCACCCGCCGGGAATCCCGGCTCCTCTTCCGGCGGCGCGACCAGCGCCTCCAGCAGGTCACGGATACGCAGGGCGGGACGCGGCAGGCCCAGCGCATGGCCGAGCGCAACGCTGAAATGCGCTGTCAGACCGGCGGCAGCCAGCAGTTCCGGATGAGCGAAGATCTCCCCCGGTGGGCCATCGGCGATCAACCGTCCCCGGTGCATAACCAGCACGCGGCGCGCCTTGCCCGCCAGACGAAGCTGGTGAGTCACCAGCAAAGACGTGCCGCCCGCCGCCAGGTGAGCCTGCAGCCAGGCGATCACCCGCCGCCGCCACAGCCCATCCAGCCCAACCAGCGGCTCGTCCAGGGCCAGGATCGGCGTGCGCAGCGCGGCGATGCTGGCCAGCGCGATCAGCCGCCGCTGGCTGAAACTCATCACCGCCGGGGGGTAATCGGCCAGGTGAGCCAGGCCAAACTGGGCCAGCGTCTCAGCGACGCGCGCCTCCAGCGCCGCCCCGCGCAGGCCTTGGTTGCGCGGCCCAAAGGCGATCTCGTCGCGTACGGTCGGACTGAACAGCTGGTGCTCCGGCTTCTGAAAGGCAAAGCCGACATGCCGGGCCAGCATGGCCACGCTGACTTCCCGTGTATCCAGGCCGTTGATCCGCACACAACCCTGCTGGGGGTGCAACAGGCCGATCAGGTGGCGCAGGAGAGTGGTCTTGCCGCTGCCGTTGACGCCGATGATCGCTACTGACTCGCCCGCCGGGATGGACAGACTGATCTCCCGCAGGACAGGCGGGCCATCCGGATAGGCGAAGGACACGCCCTCAAATTCCACTGCCGGAGGAACTGACGCGGACACAGCGCTTTCCTTCCCATCCAACCGCCGCCCCAGTGTAGCGCAGAATCGCGCTTCGCACAGGAGTGCGCCGGGAGGCCCGGCCAGAGCCTGCGCCGCTTGCCCGGCCCCCGGCCTTCTTCTCCTGCCTCTGCTTTTGCAGCAGCCCGGAAAAAGCAACCGGCGGGCCATCGCTGACCCGCCGGTGCATCCTAACGGCATGAGACGGTTACGGGGTGGCCGCCAGGGCCGCGTCAGCGGTGGCCAGACCCGCGCCGGTCGCATCCGCGCCCCAGCAGAACTGTTGAGCGTACCCGTACGGCGTGTTGACGGTGCGGCAGCCAGGGGGGAGCAGGATCGCGCTGCCCGTGAGAATAGTTTCCGCCTGTGCCGGGGTCAGGGCCGGATACTTCTGGGCCATCAGAGCGACGATGCCCGCCACATGCGGGGAGGCCATCGACGTGCCGCCCAGGAAGTAGTAGGAAAGCTGGCCGCTGTTGACCTGGTACGGCCCCACCACCCACGAGCCGGGCGCGGCCACGTCCAGGTCCTGGCCGGGCAGCTGGCGGCTGGAGAAGTCGGTGATGTAGTACAGATTCACATTGTTAGGCTCCGGATCATCGACGTTCCACCACCAGTTGCGATTTCCCGCAGGGTACCACTCCCCGATCCAGCCGGAGGCCGCGACCGAGATGACCGGTTCGTACGCGCCGGGGTAGCCCATGCCCGCCGTACCTTCGTTGCCCGCTGAGGCGACGATGATCACGCCCTGGCTGACCGCGTAGTCGATGGCGGCCTTCTCCATCGCGTCCAGCTCCGGGCCGCCCAGGCTCATGTTGATCACCACTGGCGCATCACCGAGCGCGCCATCCTTCTTCAGATCGGCTACATAGGTGATGCCGCGGGCCACCACCGACGACCAGCCGGAGCCGTTCTGGTTGAGCACCTTGACCGGGATGATCGTCGCCATCGGCGCGACGCCGTTGACCGGCGTGCCGCGCAGACTGTAGCCGAGGATCGTGCTGGTCACGTGCGTGCCGTGGCTGTTCTGGTCGTGTTCCCACTTGTTGGGCTGGCTGGAAACGAAGCCCATCTCCCCACCGCCGCCGCCGAAGGAGATCGCGTACTGGGTGGCGATGCGCTCCTGCGGGAAGTACTGCCGCCACGAGTCGAGCAGGCCGGTATCCAGCACGGCCACATAGACGCCCGTGCCATCATAGGCGACCTGGCGGTTGTTGAAACCGAAGTCGGTCACATTGATCGCGTCCAGGTCCCACGTGCTGAGGCCATTGGCGAAGTTGTCCACCAGCACTGTATCTACCGGGGCGCCCTTGCGTTCGGCGTCGGGGTTGGCGGCGGCCACGTAGGGCAGCGCGCGGATGGCCGGCAGGTTCTCTTCCTTGGCCTGCAGGGTCACGGCCCGGATCTCATAGACCACGTCACGGACGCGCCCGTAGCGGCCCAGGTCAGCCAGCAAATTGGCGGTCACTTCGGTATTGAACAGCACGTTGACGCCGATCGTCCGCCCGGCGGAGACCGTCGTCAACGGCAGGGCGGCGAATAGCACCGCCAGCACTACAGCAAATGTCATTATACGTTTCATGATGAATACTCCCTGGGCAACAAAAGCCCGAACAAAGAAACAGAGGCCCGGCTCTGCCGGCGCATCGCCAGTCGCTGAGATATCCCTGCCTTGCCGATCGCGCCGCTGAGCCGTATACCATGAGGCACTGTCACGCGCTATGAGCGCTGCTATGAGGGCAAAAAGAGTAGCGGTGAGCGCGTGTGCCTCTATTATACGCGGCTTTTCAGTCAGGCAAATCATAGCGATTATCTTACTGCAAGGAGTCAGCGCCGCCGTGTGCTCCGGTGAAACGAATCTGGTCGCCGGGCGGGTTTTATGCTATCATAACGGCGTCACGCGCTGCGGTTATGCTGCGGCGCGGGGCAGGCCGGAGTGGTGAAACAGGCAAACACAATCGACTCAAAATCGATCGCCCTTACCAGGCTTGTGGGTTCGAGTCCCACCTCCGGCACACAGCAGCCAGGCGCTTAGCGGCCTGGCTGCTTCTGTTTGGCGGCTGGCCCGGTCATCCCCTCATAGCCGCCGCCAGAGGAAGGGGACGAGCATCTCCTGGTCGGAAAGGCCGCCGTGGACGCTCAGCAGGTTCTTCGGCGGAGGTTCCAGTCGCGTCCCCAGACGCGGGATCAGGATCAGGTCGCCGATGCGGTGCGCGGTCTCCACGTAAGGCGGTTCCGGGCCAAGCAGCCCGGCCCGCAGCGCCGCCGCCGAATCCAGCCAGGTCACCCGCTCGCGGAAATGCGTCTCCAGGGCGTCGATGACTGCTCCCCGTTGGCCGTCGCGCACAAAGGCGTAGGCCAGGCGCGCCTCCCCGCTCAGCCTGCCGCGCAGCGAATCGGCCAGCGGCGCGCCCGGCGGCGACTGGTAGATATCGATCCAGTCCGGCGCGTTGCATTGGCCGTGGTCAGCGGTGAGGATGGCCAGCGTGCGGTCGTCGTGCAGGCGGTCATCGGCCAGGACTTCGGCCAGTTCGGCCAGTTCCCGCCGGATCGTATAGGCGGCTTCCAGCGAATCCGCCCCGTAGGCGTGGCTGACGGTGTCTACGCCGGGCAGGTAGACATTGACGTAGCAGCGCTTCCCGCGTGTATCCGCCAGCAGGCGGCGCAGGCGCGGCCATTCGTCGAAATGGGCAGTGTGGGTGTAGCAGCGTTCTTCCGGGACGCCGCGCTGGAGCATGGCTGTCAGGGCGCTGCCGATGTATTCCCCGCGCACCAGGGCGTAGGTCGGCACGCCGTGCGCCGCCAGATGCTCCGCGAAGCCCTGCACCGGCAGGAACGTCATCGGGTTGACCCCGAAGTCGCGCACCAGGCTGTCCCGGGGCAGCGTACCCATGCATGGCCTGAAAAACAGCGGGATGGTCAGCATGTCCAGCGAGCGCAGGTAGACGGTGAAGCCGGTCAGGCCGTGCGCCGCTGCGCTGACGCCCGTCCAGAACGTGGTCAGGGCGGTAGCCGTCGTGCTGGGGACGACGGAGGTCAGCGGGAGGGGGCCGCGCCCGCCGCTGAGCGCCTCCACGCTGGCGGCCAGGATCGGGTCAGCAGCCATGTAGCGGGTCAACCAGCGGTAAGCCAGGCCGTCAACGATGATCACGACCACGCGGTCGATGCCCTCCGGGACGCGCTCCCCCCAGACGGCGTCGTCCAGCAGGCGGCTGTGCGGCAGGGGCGCGCCAAGCATCCCGGCGACGGTATGGATCAGGTTGAGGATCGACAGGCCGCCGTAGTGGGGGAAGACCAGTTCATCCGCCCAGGCGGCGGGGACCTCGATCAGGCGGTTGGCGCGGATACGCGCTTCGATGGCGGCGGCCAGCGGGGAGGATTCAGCGGTCATCGGCGCTCAACTTTCTCCGGGCCGGAGGGTATCTCTCATTCGGCCACAGGGTCGATATATGCGTTCAGCAGGCCGCGCAGGGCTGCAGCGCGGTCAAGCAGCGCAGGCACATCCAGCCGTTCCAGCGCCAGCAGATGCAACAGGGCGTTGTACAGCTCCGGCAGGCCCAGCATCTCCACCACCTGCTCGTGAATCCACTTGTTGTAGGCAATCGGGTAGACGCGCCGGCTGATGAACAGCGCCTGCAGGAATTCGGCATAAGCGTTATAGAGGCGGTCAAAGCACTGGAAGACCAGCCCGCGGGCGGCATACAGGGGGATGTGCTCCAGGTTGTTTTCGCAGTGCCAGCGTACCATGCGCAGCCGTTCCCGGCGCAGCGCTTCGTCGTAGTAGGGCAGCCAGGCCGCCTGCACGCGCCGGAAGGCATCGCCGCGCTCCCACAGCGGATAGCCGTAGGCGCAGAAGTTGCCCACCTCCAGTTCGAAGGAATCCGGCCCCCCGGCCATCAGGTGAACGCCGGGGGCAAAGTGACCGCTCTTGAAGTCCAGGTGCACCTCAGCGAAGCGGCCCGCCGCCGCCAGTTCGCGGAATACCGGCGCTTCGGCGTAGAAGGCGCGCCATGGCTCCTCCCAGGCGGCATATTCGGGGGAGCCTTCCGGCCCGCCCAGGGTCGGGACGAGCACGTTGATGTCCAAACAGCTATCAGGGGTGGCTTTGCCGCGTGCGCAGGAGTTGACCAGCACGACAGCTTCGACCTCCGGCATCGTGGCGAAGTGATCGACAATGGCTTCAGCAGCGCGCCGGTGAGCAACGGTGGGGTAATGGGCGCCTAATGGCATTGGAAGTCCCTCGTTCAGGGTACGGGTCAGGGTTCTACAGGGAGGTCGCAGCCGCGTTCTTACGCACCGGGCAGGCCCAGCACACGGGCGATCTGCTCCAGATGGTCGACATCATGCAACGGCACCTGCATGGCCTGCTCCAGCAGGGTATATTCCCCGGCCTCCGGATGCACACCGACCCGCTGCCAGTCAGCTTCATCGCGGGCTTTGAGCCAGTCCAGGAAGGCCGCCCGCCGGGCCGCGTAAGCCTCAAAGGCCGCGCGCAAGTCTTCCTGGCTATAGCGGCGCTCGATGGCCATCCGTTCGTGGTCGAACGGTTCCAACACCGGGCGCTCTTGCTCCACGATGCGCCGCGCCCGCATGAAGAAGATTTCCTCAAAGTCGCGCAGGTGGCAGACGATCTCCACCACGTTCCAGCCGTCATCGCCATCGCGGGCGGCCAGAGCGCGCTCCTGCGTAACGCCGTTGAGCAGCGCACTGAGCAGAGCGGGGGTTTTCTTCATACCGCGGATGAAACGTCCGGGGGTCAGCATCGACATAGGATAAGCTACTCCTCTGGGAATACGTAACGTCGGCACACGCGCCGGCGTTGCCAGTGCATACAGCGCTCAGGCCCGGGCCGGATGCAGGCGGTCAGCGGGCGTCAGGTGGCGGTGGCGGGCCAGCACCTGCCAGACGCGCAGCGCCGCTTCCAGCTGGATGCGCAGGTCCATCTTGCTGCGGCCCAGCCGCCGCTCGGCGAAGTGGATCGGCACCTCGTAGATGGTGAAGCCCAGCCGCTCGATGATATAGGCCATTTCCGCCTGGAAAATGTAGCCGTTGGAGCGCACCCAGTGGAAATCGATCGCCTCCAGCACGCGGCGGTTGAACACGCGGTAGCCGCCCGTGGCATCATGGACGCGGGTGCGCAGGATCAGGTGGATGTAGACCCGGTTGGCCCACCAGCTCAACAGCTTGCGGTGCCAGCCCCAGGCGGTGTCCAGCGTGCCGCCCGGCACATAGCGCGAGCCAACCACCACATCGTGGCCCGGCTCCAGAGCGCGGGCGACCATCTCCGGCAGCTTTTCCGGCGGGTGGGAAAAATCGCAGTCCATCTGGGCAATCAGGTCGGCGCCAGCGGCCAGCGCCCTGGCGAAGCCATCCTGGTAGGCACGGCCCAACCCTTCCTTGCGCGGGCGGTGAACCGCATGGACACGGCCCGGATACTCCGCCGCCAGCGCGTCGGCGATGGCGCCTGTGCCATCGGGCGAGCTATCGTCCAGGATCATGATCTCCAGCCCTTCAACCGGCAGAGCCAGCACCGTCTGAACCATGTGGGCCAGATTCTCCGCCTCGTTGTAGGTTGGGATCAACACCATCACTCTGGTCATGACCGACTCCTTATGCCCGGCCCCGCATTGCACGGGCAGTATAGCCGGGGCGGCGCTGTCCGGCAAGGCGTCAGCCTGTCGTCAGCCTGTCAGCGTAGTTTGCGCCTATAATGGAAACAGGTAGCAGTGGTACAGTGTAAGCGTCTGCCGCTGCCCCGGCGGATATACTGCCTCCTGACCGGTGAGGGAAAAGGATTCTGTTCATGGATACTTTCGGGTTGCTGACCATCCTGGCGTTCTTCGTTCTCGTGCTGCTGGGCCTGTTGATCGCGGCGGTGCGCATCGTGCAGGAGTACGAGCGCGGCGTGATCTTCCGGCTGGGGCGCATTGCCGGCGGGCCGCGTGGGCCGGGCCTCTTCCTGATCATCCCCTTCATCGACCAGATGGTTAAGGTCGATCTGCGGGTGGTCACAATGGATATCCCGCCGCAGGACTGCATCACCAAGGACAACGTGACCGTGCGCGTCAACGCGGTGGTTTACTTCCGGGTGATCGATCCGGTGCGAGCGGTGGTTAACATCCGCAACTTCACCCAGGCCACGGCCCAGATCGCCCAGACCAGCCTGCGCAGTGTGGTCGGCTAGCGCGAACTGGATGAACTGCTGGCCAACCGGGAAGAGGTCAACCATGACCTGCAGCAGATCATCGACGAGCAGACCGACCCCTGGGGCGTCAAGGTTAGCATTGTTGAGATCAAGGACGTAGAGCTGCCGGAAGTGATGAAGCGGGCGATGGCCCGCCAGGCCGAAGCCGAGCGCGAAAAGCGGGCCAAGATCATCCACGCTGAAGGCGAATTCCAGGCCGCCCAGCAACTACTGGAAGCAGCGCGGTTGATCGCCACTGAGCCGTCCGCGCTACAGTTGCGCTACCTGCAGACCCTGACCGAGATCAGCGTGGAAAAGAACTCGACGATCATCTTCCCGCTGCCGATCGACCTGCTATCGCCGCTGCTGGATATTGTCAGGTCGCAGGCGGGCAAGTCCAGACCGCCATCGACCGGGCCGACCTCCCCGGCATGAGCGTAGCGGGAGCGTCAGGCAAGCATCAGTTGGCCGTTAAGCAGGCCGTCGGTAAATCGGGGATAATAGGAAGACGCAGTAGATGACAACGCCTCCGGTGGGCGCTCTGGCTGCGGGGTGCAAGACCTGACGCCGGGCGCTCCACCGGGGAGGTGCACCATCGGGACACGGATCAGGCTGTAAGCTCAATGAGTGACAAGGAGTGTGTTGCGATGCGTCGCCTGATGTTTCTCTTGATCGCGCTGTCCCTGGCTCTGCTCTGGGCCGCCTGGGGGCCGGAAGTCGGCACTGCGGCGGCGGATACCGGGCGGGAGTGGACAGCCGAATACTTCAACAACCGTTTTCTGGCTGGGACGGCGATCTTCGTCCGTCTGGACAGCGCTATCGCCTTTGACTGGGGTGGGGGCAGCCCGGTGCCGGGGATCATCCCGGAAGATAACTTCTCCGTGCGCTGGACTGGCCCACAGCAATTCGCCGGGGGGACGTACACCTTCATCGCCACGGTGGATGACGGCGTACGTGTGTATGTCAACGACCAGATCGTGATCAACGCCTGGTATGACCAGATGCAGACAACCCACACCGGCCAGATCACCCTTGCGCCGGGCACCTACTGGGTGCGCGTGGAATACTACGATGCTGGCGATCAGGCGTCGATCTTCCTGACCTGGCGGCCAGCCAGCGCGGAAACCGCGCCCGGCGGCTGGGCAGCCGAGTACTACAACAATACCAACCTGCAGCCGCCGCAGGCCGGCGGACGCCTGGAGCGCACCATTGATTACAACTGGGGCGGCGGCTCGCCCATCCCCGGCGTGATCAACCCGGACAACTTCAGCGCCCGCTGGTGGGGCTTCCCTGACCTGCAGGGCGGTCGCTACCGCTTTGTGGCCGGGGCGGATGATGGGGTGCGCGTGTACGTGGACGGGCAACTGGTGGTCGATGCCTGGGCTGCCGCGCCCTACCGGGAGACTTCCGGCGTGATCGACCTGGCGCCGGGCGTGCACACGGTCAAGGTGGAATACTTTGAGGCCGGCGACCAGGCCCGCATCGTGGTCTACTGGATCCGGGAAGGGGCTGGCGCAATCACCGCACCCAGCCCGGTGACGGCGATCATCAACACGCCGGTGCTGAATGTGCGGGCCGGGCCGGGGGTGGAACACAACATCCTGACTCAGGTGCGCAGCGGTGAAACATACAGCGTCATCGGGCGCAATGCAGCGGGCACCTGGTACCAGATCAGCGCCAGCGGCTTCACCGGTTGGGTCAGCGGCTCGTACATCGCCCTGACCGGTAACGCCGCGGCGCTGCCGGTCACCCAGGGCAGCAGCGCCCCCGCCAGCGTGAGCGGCGGCTTGCTCTTTGTCCAGTCCAATGCCAGCCTGCGCATCCGGCGTGGGCCGAGCACCAACACGACCCGCATCGACGCCCTGAACATCGGCGAGCGGGCGCAGGTGATTGGCCGCACGGCGGACTCCGGGTGGCTGCAGATCCGTAAGGATAACGGGACGACCGGCTGGGTTTCCGCGGCGTTTGTCACCCTGGTGGGCGATCTGCCGCTGACCAGCGTCCCGATCACCGGCTAATCCCGGCAAGCGTCACTGTTTAACCAGCCCTGCGGCCAGGCCAGTCGCAGGGCTGGTTTTGTTGTTATCGGGGTTGGGTTAGCCCTGCCATTCCCCGGCCACCGCCATGAAGCGCCGCAGAACGTCCAGGTGCTGCTCCAGGCGGGTGAAGCCCATGCCCATCGTGTTGACGCAGACATGCGTCGCGCCCAGCGCCCGCCAGCCGGCGATCTCGGCGGCCCAGTCCGCTTCTGGGGTTAGACGGGCGTTGATGCGGATGTCGATGCCAAAGCTGGCCGGGTCGCGCCCGGCGGCCTGCAGGTACTCACGCAGCCGGGCGACCTGTTCGCGGCCCTGCGCCAGCGTCCGGGTATTGGAGATCCAGCCGTCGCCCAGGCGGGCCATCCGCCGCAGAACGGCGTCAGCTTCGCCGCCAAACCAGATCGGGATCGGGCGCTGCACCGGCAGCGGATTCAGCCCGGCGTCGCTGATGCGATGATCGCGCCCGGCAAAGGTCACCAGCGGCTCTGTCCACAGGCGGCGCAGGAGCGCGACCTGTTCCTCGCTGCGACGGCCCCGCGTGTGGAAGTCCTGGCCCAGCGCCTCATACTCGACCGCATTCCAGCCGATGCCGATGCCCAGCCGCAACCGCCCGCCGGAAAGCACATCCAGGGCGGCGGCCTGTTTGGCCACCAGGGCCGTCTGGCGCTGCGGCAGGATCAGCACGCCGGTGGTGAATTCCAGGCGGGTGGTCAGGGCGGCCAGGTAGGCGAACAGGACAAACGGCTCATGGAAGGCGTCGCGGTAGGTGTAGGCCCCGCGCCATCCGCCGGGGCGCTCCGGGTTGGCCCCCAGCACATGGTCATAGGCCAGCAGGTAATCATAGCCGAGGCTCTCGGCGGCCTGCGCGTAGTCACGGATGACGCCCGGATCCGTGCCGATCTCAGTCTGTGGGAAGACAACACCCAGTTTCACAGTCACTCCTCCGCTGGTAAGTAGACGCAAATAAGCCTGCCCCTGATTCTACTCACCCTGACCGCGCCAGCACGCCCGCCGGGCACGCCGGGCACAGGCGGGCTAAGCGCTGGCTGGCCGCCTTTTGGGTTGCGGGACTGGCCGGGCTTGATTACACTGGCAGCATGACGGTTGACACCAGGAATTGCAGGCAGGGGGTACGATGGCTCTTCCGTTTGAGCTGACCACTTTTCCCAGCGGCGCGCTGGATATCATCCGCTACCTGGCCCGGCAGGATTCCTACGCCGCCTTTGACACCGAGATCATCGCCGCACTGGGCCTCAGCGACCGCGCCTTCGGCAAGGCGTTGCGCCGGCTGGTCACCCGCGAATACGTGGAGATGCAGTACGACGGCTCCTACGCCCTGACCCAGCTGGGCATTGAGGCGGCGGAAGCCATTGCCGCCCATGACGAAGAGGCCCTCCAGGAAGGCTTTGTGGAGGAGGGTGAGCCGGAGGAACTGGCCCCGGCTGACGAGGAGACAACCCGTGTGACCGCGTCGGCGGACGTCTGGGAAGACACGGATGACGACCTCGCGGTCGATCTGGCGGCCATTGAGACCGTTGCCCGCCGTGCCCTGGTGATTGTGCCGTCGGCGCTGGCGGTCGGGCAGCCCGCCTTCCTGTTCGTGCGCGTCGATGAGCCAGCCGAACCGCTGCGCCACCCGCTGGATGTGGACGTGTTGTTCCGGCTCAGCGGCGATCTGGACATCTTTCCCGACCAGAGCGATACTACCGCCCCGGCGGAAGGCCCGGCTGTCCCGGTACGCTTTGAGATCACGCCGCGCCGGGCCGGGAAGCTGCGCCTGACCATCGAGGCGGACCAGATCACGCGGCTGGATTTGCAGCCGGCAGGCCGTCTGCAACTGACCCTGACCGCTGTGGATGGGCCGCCGGCGGAGACCTTCCGCCTGCACACGTTTGACCTGACCCTGCAGCCGGGCCTGTGACGCCGGGCGAGTGTAGCTATCGCCGGGCAGCGGCCCGTTCCAGCCCCAGCGCGCCCAACCCCTGGTAGCCCATGCAGACGATCGTCGCGTAGACGATCGCCTTCTGCCCGGCTGCCTGGATGAGCAGCCCCTGCGCCGAATGGAGCGCCGGGCCGTTGGTCAGCAGCCACAGGTACGCCGCCAGCAGGACGGCAAAGGCCAGGTAAGCAGCTCCATAGCGGCGCGGATAGGCGGGGTGAAGGAAGATCGCCGCGCTGTAGAGGATCGCCACTACGGGGAAAGCGCGAAAGGCCAGCAGCACACAGGCAATATGCTGCTCCGGAAAGACATCCGCCGGAGTCCAGGCCACCCCCACGAATCCCGCGCCGGTCAGGACGCCGAGCGCGGAGCCGATCCCGCTCAGCGCCCGCAGGCCCGTCGATACCTGAAAGTCGCGCCATGCCGCCAGGAAGAACAGGATCAGGGATAGCCCGGCCACGCTCAAGGCGACGACAAACAGCGCCGCCGAAAGCGTGTTGGGCGCGCCGTTGTGGGCCTGCATCCGCCCCAGATCGCTGAAGAAGTTGGCGAAGAAAGCGTACCCCGGCGAGGCCGGGTCGATATGCGTCCCACCGGGGTAGGCCAGCATGGCCAGCGCCGTCAGGATCACGAACTGGATTGTCCCGAAGAGGGTAAACCAGTAGACCCGCCGCCGCCAGCGGGGTTGCCCACTCGCTGCCGCCATGACTTCATCTCCGCTACGCCGGGCTACAGCTTCTTCTTGCCCGGCTCGTCGTCAGCCTTCCGGGGCCGCCGACCAAAGAGCATCCCGCCCATCGTGCCCAGCACGCTCGCCGTGGTGACGGATTCCTCATCGCCCTTCTTTTCCCAGCGGTTAGCCCGCCGCTGGCCTTCCCATTCCTCGTAGCGGCTGGCTGCATCGGCCAGCAGCGCCTCCAGACCCAGCCCTTCGGCGTCCTCGCGCAGACCGTCGCGGATGGCGGTCAGGTTATCGATCAGGGCGGAGAGGTGCCGGACGGTATTCTCCCGGTTGTATTGCAGTAGCGCCCACAGCGAGTCCGGGTGCTGGTAGCGCAACAGACTGGTCTGCAGGCCAAAAGCCGGGTTAGCCAGCCGCCGCAGGTCACCCCAGCCGGAGGAACGGATCAGCGTCTGGAAGAGGGCCAGGCTGAGCGCCGCCGGCAGGCCCTCCATCGCCGCAATCAGGCCGTCGTGCTCGTCGGGGTCCATGAAGTGCACATCCGCGCCAACAATACGGGCGACCTCGGTAGCCAGGTTAACGGCCTCCGCCGGGCAGTCAGCAGCGGGGGTGACGATGAACGTGCCGCCATCGAACAGGTCGGCCCGCGCCGCTTCCACTTCGCTGTTGGCTTCAAAGAGCACCTCAGGGTTGAGGATGGGCGTCACGCCGACCAGATAGGCAGCGGTCTCCGCATCAGCGGAGAGGACCTCCGCTGCCCAGCGGATCGACGGGCGCTTGAGCGGGGAGAAATCCAGGATGACCGTACCGGGGTTGAGCGCCGGGCCAACCGCCTGATACAGCTTCTCCACCCGGTAGTAATGTTCGGCCAGAATCACGATATGCGCCCCGGCGACCGCCTCGACCGGCCCGCGCGCGCCGGAGTCGATCGCGCCCTTGCTCCGGGCGTGTTTGACGTTGTAATCGCGCTCGTCATGCCCGGCGATGGTGAACGTGTGGCGGGCCTCCTTGCCCTGCATGTAACGCTTCAGGGCCAGCCCGAAGGATGCGCCGGTGCGTTCCAGCCCCAGGATGGCGACTTTGACCTCAGCCATGCGTGTGTTCCTTCCCTCAATCTCTGTGTTGGTCTGTATTGCCTGCCTGTGTCAGGGCATACTCTACCGCAAAAATACGCCCCTGCCCGTATCCTCAGCATACAGCGGTTGCAGCTGGCCGGCGACTCAGCAGGGCGCAGGGCGCGGGATCAGTTGCGGTCGTCGGCGCGTTGCAGGGCCAGGAGCAGGCGCTCAATCTCGGTGCGTGGCGGGTCGGGGATGGCCTCCTGATGGCGGCGGGCCAGCTCGATGGCGCGGGCGCTGCTGCCCGCCTCGGCCAGCAACCGGGCCGACCATTCTGGATGGCGGACGCTGATAGCGAATGGCCGCCGCCAGCCGCGCGGCTCGGCCTCCCGGCCCAGGCGAGCCAGCAGGCCGGGGGCCAGCCTTCCGACCAGGACGACCAGCACGCGCTCTGGCAACGAGAAGGGGGCGATCGTCTTGCCAACATCATGCAGCAGGGCGGCAGCCAGCAGGTCGGGATCGCTCTCCCCGGCGGCCTGTAGCGCACGTAGCACGTTGAGGCTGTGCAGTTGCTCGCTGCGCCGCAGGCGGCGGAACAGGGCCATCTGCGCCGGGGAAAGTACCGCCTCCGCCAGGGCCAGGTCAACCGGCTGTGACCAGGAGAACAGGGCGCGTAAGCCCTGTTGCAGGCGCGTCCGGGCGGTCATGGCGGCTCTCCCCGATCGGTCATGCTCAATTGCGTTGCTCCCGGCGCTGACACCTTCCACGAAATCGCCGGGATTATACCACAGCGCCGGAGGCCGCCTGCAGCAGCGACCTTTCTTTACTACCTACTCCCTGTTCCCCACCGCAGGCACGTAGCCCGATTCTGACAGTTCTCATCCGCGCCGCCGGGCGAAACATGCTATACTGGATATAGTTCGCCTGCATAGCGGTTTCCACATTTCCCCGGTGCGAACGCGAGAGATGCAGTGTCCGGGTGGCGACCCTTTGCGCTGGCGTGCTGGCCCTCATCCCGCCCTTCCATTCCTTCCCTGTGTCGTCCCCGGCCAACCGAAAGGATTCGTCGATGCCTGAACCCGCCAAGCCTGGCTATTCGTGCGTTACGCCCGCGCGCGGCCCGCTCGCCGCGCCAGAGGCGACCGGCGCACCGGCAGCCCAGGCCGTACCCGAGGAGAAGAAAACCGTGCAAGCAAGAGTAGGTAAACCCGCACCTGATTTTGAAGCGACCGCCTATCAGGCGGGCGGCTTCAAGACCGTCAAGCTGTCCGACTACAAGGGACAGTGGATCGTCCTCTGCTTCTACCCCGGCGATTTCACCTTTGTCTGACCGACCGAACTGTCGGCAGTTGCCGTCAAATACCCCGAACTGCAGGCCCTGGGCGTCCAGGTGCTTTCGGTCAGCACAGACAGCCACTTCACCCACAAGATCTGGCAGGAACAGGAACTGAGCAAGATGGTCGAAGGCGGTGTGCCCTGGCCGATGCTCTCCGATTCCGGTGGCCGGATCGGGACGCTCTACGGCGTCTATGACGAAAACGCCGGCGTGGACATTCGCGGGCGTTTCCTGATCGATCCTGACTTCGTCATCCAGGCGATGGAAGTGATGACCCCGCCGGTGGGCCGCAACGTCGTGGAACTGATTCGCCAGGTGCAGGCGTACCAGCACCACCGCGCCACCGGCGAAGTTACCCCGGCGGGCTGGCGCCCCGGCAAGACCACGCTCAAGCCCGGCCCGGCGCTGGTCGGCAAGGTGTGGGAAGTCTGGGACCCCAAGAAAGAGATGGGCGAAGGCTAAGCGCCTGCTGATTTATGAACTCAGTACTGCGGGCGGGGAGCAGAGCGCTTCCCGCCCGCTGCTGTGGTCGGGCAGGCCGCTATCCACCCAGGAAGATGGCGGCGATCCCCTGCGGGCCAATTAGCGCCTGGGTGAGCTGGATCGTCGGCTCGCCGATGATCGTGCCCAGGATGTTCACCCCCGGCATGAGGAATGAGGCAAAGATCAGGCCGAACAACAGCAACATCCCGAACTGATTCTGGAAGTTGTCGTAGGCGTATTGCTGGCGGGGCGGGATGAACATCCCCAGGATGTAGCGCCCGTCCAGCGGCCCCAGCGGCACCAGGTTGAAGAAGAACAACAGGACATTCCACCACACCAGGTCAAAGAGCACCCGGCCAAAACCGGGCAGCACACGGGCCAGGTTGGGGTCCCGCAACGGGTCGAGCAGATCAGGCACAGTGAACGCGATCAGGCGGATGAACAGAGCGGCGATCACGGCCACAATCAGGTTGCCGACCGGCCCGGCCAGCACGCTGATCCCGAAGCGCTGCTGGCGGCTGAGGTTGACAGCCCAGCCCGCGCGGGGATAGCTCATCCGCCCCGGACTGACCGGCGCTGTCCCCAGCACGCCGAAGCCCACCACCACAAACATCAACAGGCCCGGCCAGTAGATGTGCTTGCGCGGGTCGAGCGTTAGCTTGCCCTCATAGGCGGGGGTGTTATCGCCCATCAGGTAGCCCACGTAGTTGTGGCCGTACTCGTGCAGCGTCGTGCCGATCAACAGCGCGATCAGGCGGCTGATCAGCACGGCCAGGGTTAGTTCTGCGAACATACGGTCATCCTCCCCGCGTCTCAGGCCCGGCAAGAACCGGGCTGGCGGCGATTATACCATTTACCCTGCCCCGGCGCGGCGCTTGCCACCGGCCCGCCCAGCAGGCATAATCCCCTTCAGCATCGGCGATCATCCGGACGGGCAACGATGGCCAGACCCACCCCGACTTACTACATCCTGCACGGCGAAGACCTTTTCACCCTTGAGGAGGAGGTAGCCGCCATGCGCGCCCGCATGGGCGACGACCCGGCCACCGCCGATCTCAACACCACCACCTTCGACGGCAAAACGGCCACCCTGTCAGACGTACTCAACGCGGTATCGGCCCTGCCGTTCCTCAGCGACCGGCGGCTGGCCATCGTCAACGATTGGCTCTCCTACCTGGCGCAGACATCCGGCGGCAAGGCCACGCTGGAGGCGCTGGTCGCCCAGCTTCCCGGCCTGCCGGACTGGGCGCGGTTGGTCTTTGTGGAACGGCAGACGCTCAGCGAAAACCACCCCGTGCTCAAGCTGGCCCGCAGCGATCCGCGCGGCTATGTCAAAGCCTTCCGCCGTCCCGCCCTCAACGAAGTCGGCCCCTGGCTCCAGGCCCGCGCCGCCCATTACGGCGTCAGCATCGAGGCGGAGGCGCGGGACGCGCTGGTCGCCCTGGTGCGCGGTGACCAGTTCAGCGCCGACCTGACCAAAGCTGACAACGAGCTGTTCAAGCTGGCGGCCTATGTGGGCGAAGGAGGCGTGATCACCCGCGATCATGTCGCCGCGGTGACCGCTTATGTGCCGGAGGAAAGCGTCTTCCCGATGGTGGACGCGCTGGGCCGCCGCGACGGCCCGACGGCTACCCGGCTGTTGCTGCGGCTGCTCAAGGATACGGACGCGCTCAACCTGTTTGGCCTGATCATCCGCCAGTTCCGCCTGTTGCTTCAGGCGCGGGAACATCTGGAGTCCGGCGGCGGGCGTGGCCCGGCCCTGGCGCGGGCGCTGCGCGTGCAGAATTTCGTCGCCGCCAAGCTGGAAGAACAGAGTCGGCGCTTTACACTGGACGGGCTGGAGCAAACTTACCGCCACCTGCTCGACCTCGACCGGCGGATCAAGACCGGGCAGATCGCGCCAGAACTGGCGCTGGCCATGCTGGTCGCGGGCCTGTGCGACTGAAAAAAGAGTAGCGCCGAAAGGTATTCCGGCGCTACGAGCAACGCTGAAACTATCGAAGCCTGACTTGCTCTATTTCTCCCCGGCCAGGCGCGGGTCAAGCGCGTCGCGCAGGCCATCCCCCAGGAAGTTGAAAGCCAGCGTGGTGAGCGACAGGGCAAAGGCCGGGACGAGCAATAGATGCGTCCGGAAGCGGATGGCGCCTTCGTTGATCGCGTCGGTGATCAGGGCGCCCCAGCTTGGAGTCGGCGGGTTCACGCCCAGCCCCAGGAAGCTCAGGAAAGATTCGGTGAAGATGTAGCCCGGAATCGCCATCGCTTCCGAGACGATCAGCGGCCCGATGATGTTCGGCAGCAGGTGGGTGAAGATGATCCGCCCGTCCCGCGCCCCAATAGAGCGCGCCGCTTCCACAAATTCCTTTTGCTTGTAGGCCAGCACCTGTCCGCGGGCGAGCCGGGCCATGCCGATCCAGCTCAGGATGCCCAGGGCGATGAACAGGAAGAACAGCCCGCCCATGGCCTGGTCGATCTGCACCATGGTCTGGCCCAGCCCGCCGATCTCCCCCGCGCGCTCGCGCACCCCGCGGAAGTAGACCTGCATGATGATGATCAGCGGCAGGGTAGGGATGCCGTACAGGAAGTCGACGAAGCGCATCATCAGGTTGTCGATGCGCCCACCGTAGTAGCCAGAGATCACGCCATAGACGATCCCGATCAGCAGCGACACCGACGAGCCGACCACACCTACCAGCAGGGAAATGCGCGTGCCGTAGACAGTGCGGCTTAACAGGTCACGCCCCAGCCGATCCGTCCCGAACAGGAAGCAAAACTGAACCGGGTCCGGCACGCCGTCGCCATCCTTGTCGCCGTCCACCGCGCAGGATAGCGGCGCCACCAGGCTGGAACCGCGATGTTGATGGGCGTAATGATCCAGCCAGCCCCACTGCACCATCAGGTCAGCCGTCAGAGCGATGATCACCAGAACGCCGATGATCATCATGGCCACGATCGCCGCGCGGTTGCGGAACAGGCGATACATGGAATCCTGAAAGAGCGAGCGCGATTTGTAGTGTAGCTCTTCGCCCAGTTGAACGGGCTTGGCCCTCTCCGCCACAGCCATAGCGTGTAGCTCCTTGTCCTGCCCTGACGACCGCAGTCCACTCAGGGTCGATGTGGGTGAGATGACGGGCGGGACGCTTCCCGCCCGCAGGCCGCGGCCCGCGCCTAATCGAAGCGGATGCGCGGATCCAGCCAGGTATACATCACATCCACCAGGATGTTACCGGCAACCAGAAAGACCGAATACACAATCGTCACGCCAACCAGCAGGTTATAGTCACGGCTGGCGACGCTGCTGACGAACTCCCCACCGATGCCGGGGATATTGAAGATACGCTCAATGATGAACGAGCCGGTCAGCACGGCAGCCAGCAGCGGCCCCAGGATGGTGGCGACCGGGATCAGGGCGTTCTTGAGCGCATGCCCGTAGATCACCGTGCGCTCCTTGAGGCCCTTGGCGCGGGCCGTGCGGATGTAATCTTCCCGCAACACCTGCAGCAGGCTGGCCCGCGTTAGCCGGGCGATGCCGGCCATCATCCCTGTCCCCAGGGTGAACACCGGCAGGATGGCCAGGCTGACATAGTCCCAGGAGAAAATCACCGCCGGGTTGTGAATCGTGCTGCGCCAGATGCCATTGACATCAGCGACCGGCAACCAGTTTAGCGACACGGCGAAGATGATGATCAGCAGCGGTCCCAGCACGAGGTTGGGGATGGAAGTCCCCAGCACAGCCAGGAAGGTAGCGCCGTAGTCGACGATGGTGTTGTGGTACAGAGCAGCCAGCACCCCCAGCGGGATGCCCAGCGCAAAGCCCAGGATCACGGAAAAGACGCCTACCTGCATCGAAACGGGCAGACCGCGCCCGATGATCTCGCTGACCGGTTCGCCCAGCGATGAGCGCCCCAGCGACGGCCCGAAGTCCAGTCGGGCCAGGCTGGCCAGGTAACGGATGAACTGGGTCATCAGCGGCTGGTCCAGCCCGTACTGGCGGTTGAGGCCGTCAATCACTGCCTGCGGCACCCGTCGCCCTTCGCCGACCATGTCAAACGGCCCGCCCGGCGTCGCCCGGATCACCGCGAAAGACACGAAGATGATCAGGAGCAGGACGGGCAGGGCCATGATGATGCGCCGGATCAGAAACTTGCCCATGCTCATGGCGCGTTACCCTCCTCTACTTACTCGACCGCTTTGACGTTATCCGCCGGCACCCAGCCATCCAGGATGCAGCTTACCTTGTAGTAAATCCTGCCATCGGGACCCTGGGCGACATCCAGCACGGGGGCCTTCTGGCCGGGGAAGCACCCGCCGCCTATCACCCGATTGTTGCGCTGGTCGGGTTCCGGCTGGTTGGTCTGAGCGATGGTAAACACGCCGGTGGCCACGATCTCAACCGTGTCACCGACGGCAAATTCCGCCTCAGTATCCATAGGGATGGGAGTAGGGGTGGGGGTGGGGGTGGCCGTGCGCGGGATGATCCATTCCTGGTCGGAGTTGCAGGCCAGGGCCGCCAGGCTGAGCATGCCAACGAACAACAGGAGGGCCAGGAACGTGCGTCTATCCATCATCAGCCGTTGGTTCTCCCTTGGGTTTCATCTCAGAAAAGCCTTCCCGGTATCTCAGGCATGGGGGTCAGGCCCACGCCTGATCTGTTCCAGCGCCAGCACGCTGCCATCCGCCTGACCTGCCGGATGCCGGAGAATCGAGAACCTGATCGCGGCGGCCTTCCGCCTCGATCAGGTTCGCTGCCGGTGATACGTGCCGGCCCGCGTCCCTGCGGGCGATCCGGCCGGCGTGCTTTCTCCGGCTTTTCTGTCGCCATCCGCCCCTGTCCGGTGGGCAGATGGATAGCCGGTCCGTCTGCAGTGCTGTTCAGCCCACGCGGTAGCAGGCCACCCAGTGCTCCGGCAGAACCTCCACCAGCTGGGGGTCCTCGGTATGGCAGACATCCACCGCCACCGGGCAGCGGGTGTTGAAGTTGCAGCCCTTGGGCGGGTTGATCGGCGTCGGCACATCACCCTTGAGGATGATCCGCTTGCGCTGAGCTTCGACCTCTGGATCGGGCACCGGCACAGCGGAAAGCAGAGCCTGGGTATAGGGATGCAGCGGGTTGGTGTACAGCTCTTCCGTCTCCGCGATTTCTACAATCCGCCCCAGGTACATCACGGCCACGCGGTCGCAGATGTGGCGCACCATGCTCAGGTCGTGGGCGATGAACAGGTAGGTCAGCCCCAGGTCGTGCTGCAGGTCTTCCAGCAGGTTAACCACCTGCGCCTGAATGGAAACGTCGAGGGCCGAGATTGGCTCATCGCAGACGATGAACGACGGTTCCAGCGCCAGGGCGCGGGCGATGCCGATACGCTGCCGCTGGCCGCCAGAAAACTCATGCGGGTAACGGTTGATGAAGTAGGGGTTCAGCCCCACTTTCTCCATCAGGTACTCGACCCGTTCCTGGCGTTCCTTGTTGCTGTTGCCCACATTGTGGACCTGCAGCGGCTCGGCGATGATCCGGCCAACGGTCATACGCGGGTTGAGGGAGGCGTAAGGGTCCTGGAAGATCATCTGCATGCGGCGGCGCATCCGGCGCAGATCTTCGCCCTTGAGCTGCTCCAGCTTGATGCCCTCAAACTCGACCGTCCCGGCGGTCGGGCGGTAAAGCTGCAGGATGGTCCGGCCTGCGGTGCTCTTGCCGCAGCCGGATTCACCCACCAGGCCGAGCGTCTCCCCTTTGTAGATGTGGAAGCTGATGTCATCCACAGCCATCACGTCGCCTACATGACGCTGGATGACGATGCCGGAAGTGATGGGGAAGTATTTCTTCAGCCCTTCAACCCGGACGAGGATTTCCTTCTTCTTTGCGGCGCTGGCGCCGTCCCCTTTAGTGGCAGTTACAGCGGCAGTAGCGGTCATCGAGTTGGTTCTCCCTCACGCACATCGACCCAGCAGGCCACCGTATGGCCCGGGAACGCATCCTTGGCCGGTTCCAGCGACGGATTTTCCTGCAAGCACCTCTCTACCCGGTAGATGCAGCGCGGGGCAAAAGGGCAGCCTTTCGGCTCGATACGCAGATCTGGCGGGGCGCCTTCAATGGAGAAGAGCTTGCCGCCCTTGCGGTCCAGGCGCGGCAGCGACCCCAGCAGGCCGAGGGTATAGGGGTGGCGGGTATCCTTGAAAATCTCGCGGTTGGGGCCGCGCTCCACGATATAGCCAGCGTACATGACCTGCACCGTATCAGCCAGCCCGGCCACCACACCCAGATCATGAGTGATCCAGATCATGGCCATGCCGATCTTGTCACGCAGGCGGCGGACCAGATCCAGAATCTGGGCCTGGATGGTCACGTCGAGGGCGGTGGTCGGTTCGTCAGCAATCAGGAGCTGGGGGTTGCAGGAGAGCGCCATGGCGATCATCGCCCGCTGGCGCATACCGCCGGAGAACTGGTGCGGGTAATCGTCCAGCCGTTTGGCGGCGCTGGGGATGCCCACCATGGCCAGCAGTTCGGCTGCGCGTTCGCGGGCCTGCTGGTTGTCCATGCCCAGGTGCAGCTTCAGCGCCTCAGTGATCTGATAGCCGATGGTCAGCACCGGGTTGAGGGAGGTCATCGGGTCCTGGAAGACCATGGCGATCTCCGACCCGCGCAGCAGACGCATCTCTTCCGAAGACAGCTTCATCAGGTCCCGCCCGCGGAAGATCACAGCGTCGGCCATGACCTCGCCCGGCGGCTGGGGAATCAGCCCCATGATTGAGAGCGCGTGAACGCTTTTGCCGCAGCCGCTTTCCCCCACAACGCCCAGGGTTTCGCCCTCATTCAGCGTGTAGGAGATGCCGTTTACGGCGTGGACCGTCCCCTCCTGCGTATGGAATTTGGTTTTGAGGTTCTTGACCTCCATTAGAATGGTCAAGTGCGGCTCTCCTTATATCCATAAGTGCGATACTCCGGCGTTGACCGGGTATTTTAATTGAAAGACAAAAAATCTGCCAAGTCTTTGCTTAGCAGTTTTTGACCTTCTGGGCTGGCCGCCGGGCACAGGAACCCCCACCCGGTGCACCGGGAGATGTGGCGACAGGGCGATGCTGATACCCGTCACGCACGGCAACACGTATAGTACCCACCCCGGCGCAAATTGCCAAGCTTTACCTGACAAATTCCTGCGAAAAATAGCCGATTTGCTCTAATCCATACCACAGGCGTGGCCTGCATGGCTACGGCAAACCGCCAGAATCGCTTTGTAGCCTTTGACCGGCAGGGCGAGTCCCCATGCCGGGCAGGCGCGGTCTTGACGGCGGGGGGAACGTCTGTCAGAATCTCAGGGCGCCCGGCGGCCCCGTCGGGCCAGCCCTGCCCCCGTAGCTCAGAGGATAGAGCGCAGGTTTCCTAAACCTGGCGTCGGCGGTTCAAATCCGTCCGGGGGCACTTTTGATTCGCCCCCCTGCTGCTGCCGCTAGACTTCCGCCCCGATCCGTTCCTCCATCGTTTCGTAGATGCGCGGCACATCCCAGATGGTGATGATGCCCAGCAGGCTTTCCGCTTCACCACCGTGCTCCGTGATCAGGATGGCGTCCAGCCGCTGGCCGCATTGCTCGCAGGACTGGAAGGCTTCCAGCGCAGTAAAGACGGTATCCTCCCGGCTGAAGAAGCGATAGTTGCGGCCAGCCTGTGCGCAATGGCAGGCCAGCACTTCGGCAATGGTGACTGCTTCCAGGTTGACCAGGCTCTGCGGGGCGCAACGCCCCAGCCAGCGGGCGATGCTCTCCGTGGTCAGCAGGCCGCTGAAGTCCGGCCCGTCATAGATGGGCAACTGCGAGTAGTTGTGGGTCAGCATGGCGTAGGCAGCGGCGGCGATAGGATCGACAGCCTGCATGCTCAACACGGGTTTCTGAAAGACCGGGATGACTCGCGGCGGGTGTTCCAGCAGGTGCTGGATGTGCTCGATCTGCCGGACGGCCATATCATTCGGCTCGGCGATGACATGCTCATCGGTGCGCTCGTGGATGATGGCGTTGCGCAGGTCGGCGAATTCCTTGAGGTCGTCGGCGTAGCGGCGCACCGCTGCGTTGGTCTCGGCAGCCTTGTCCACCAGCGTATAGAAGCGGGTGCGTTTTGGCTCCCCGGTCAGGGTTCGCAGGTAGTGCTCGATGCTGCCAAACGCGCTGAGAAAACGGTCGGAGTTAGCGGTCATCGGCGGTGGCCCTCCTCCCCGGCTACCGTTACGCATGATGTGGGGCAGGCAACCGATCGGCCAGACTGCTCAGGTTATGGGATGCCTGCACTTTCCATCATAAGCCGTTTTGCCGCTGGATAAAACGCCGCCCGTGGCGCGGGCGGCGGATGCAACAGGGCATTGAGAGTCAGAAGGCGCCTAGAAGAATTTGACCACGATATCGCTGATGATGTTGGCGGCGGTGTCGCTGCTGCCGACGGCATGCAGCATATGGCGGTAGATCTCGCGCAGCTTGAGCATCCGCACCACATGCCCCAGGTCCTGCGGCCCCTGGAAGAGATCGGCCAGGGCTGTAGCGTACAGCGTCTCCATCCGGTTGTCGATCTGCTTGGCCCGCACGGCGTGATCTTCCGCCACGCCGGGGTGATGCTCCAGCCGCTGCATGGCCAGGTTCAGTTCGGCGGCGGCGTCGTTGAGCAGCTGGGCCATCTCCAACAGGTAGTCGTTGGGCCGCACCTCCAGGATGTCCATCTCATTGACGACCGAGTACATGTAGTCCAGTACATCATCCAGAGCGCGGGAAAGCAGGAAGATATCCTCGCGGTCGATCGGGGTGACAAAGGTGCGGTTTAACTCGTCGATCAGAATGCGCCGCACTTCGTCCGCCTGCTTCTCGATGGCCCGCAGAGCCTGAGCGTTGCGGTTACTGGGCTTGCGCATGTAGGTCACCAGCGCCTCGCCACCCTGCACCAGAAGGGCCGATTGCTCCGTCAGGCGCAGCAGGAAATGGTTCTGGCGTTGTGGCAGCACTGCCCGGATGCGTTCTTTGACCCTGTCGATGGGGGAGTTCATACCCTGGTTGCTCCTTCCGGTAAACGTCCTGCTGGCGTGCTGGCTATGGAATGGCTCCGTAGATAAAAACGGCGGGGCACGGCGTCGGGCTGCTGCCGAAATCACCCGCAAGTTTAAGATTGCGTTAAATCTCTACTTCTTTTTTAACACATTAGGCCGCGAAATTCAACTGCCAGATGCCTCAGGTCTGCTCACGCCCGCCGCGCCTCATCCCAGCCATTGCAGCAGGCTATAGACCAGCGCCCCGACCAGCCCCGCCAGCGGGATGGTCAGCACCCAGGCGACCAGGATGTTGCCAAAGACATTCCAGCGCACCATCCGGGCGCGCTGCGCCGCGCCCGCGCCGACGATCGACGAGCTGACCACCTGGGTCGTGCTGACCGGGCCGCCCAGCAGCGACGCCCCGATGATCACCCCGGCGGAGGCCGACTGTGCACCCAGGCCGTGAATGGGGCGAATCTTGTAGAAGCGGTGTCCCAGCGTGCGGATCACCCGCCAGCCGCCCAGCAGCGTGCCCAGCGAGATCGCCCCCGCGCTGATGCCGATCACCCAGGCGGGCACTTCAAAGCGGTCGATCACGCCCCCGGCCAGCAATCCCAGCGTGATGATGCCCATCGTTTTCTGGGCGTCATTCGTGCCGTGCGCCAGGGCCAGGGCGACTGAAGTCAGGATTTGCCCGCGCTGGAAGGTGACATTCACCCGCGGAGACGACCACGACGCCAGGAAGCGCAACAGCCGCACCATGAGGTACCCGGCCATCATCCCCAGCGGCGGGGAAACGAACAGGGCTACGAGCACCTTGGTCAGCCCGTCCACGCGCACGGCGTCGAATCCATAGCCAGCCCACACCGCGCCAACCATCCCGCCGATCAGGGCGTGGGAGGAACTGGAAGGGATGCCCAGTGTGAAAGTGATGATGTTCCACAGGATCGCCCCGATCAGCGCCGCGATCACCACCGGGATGGTCATGGCGTTTTCGGCGATGACTTCACTGCCGACCGTGCGGGCGACAGCCGTTCCGAAGATGAACGGCCCGGCGGCGTTGGCGGTAGCCGCCAGCAGCAGTGACAGACGCGGCCCCAGCGCCCGTGAGGAGATCACCGTAGCGACCACATTGGCCGAATCCATCAGGCCGTTCCAGAAGTCGAACAGCAGGGCAATAGCGATCAACACCAGCACTTCCGGGGGCATAGGGCGCTCTTCTATCCTTTCGTCAGTGGCGCGGGCCTGGCGCAGCAGTATAGCAGAAAGTGCCAAATTTTAAAACACTGTTAAATATATCACATAGTCTTAAGAAATCGGTCGTCGCTTCTTCCGGAGGTCTGCCTGCCAGATATCCGCTGGCGGCATCCTTTGCCTGCTTGCCCATTACCGGTTTCAAGCCTACAATTACCTCCGAAAACCTTCAAAAATCTGTGAGATTTCCGACGCCCGGCAGGCAGCAACAGCCTGCACACCGGGCGCAGAAGAGAGGAACACACATCCGCTTATGTCCAGACAGACTGTCTCCTCGGACTGGGTTAGCCTGCGGGAGGCCGCCGAACTCCTGGGGGTGCATCCGGCCACCATCCGTAACTGGGCCGATCGGGGCGATCTGCCTGCGCGCCGCACACCGGGCGGCCACCGCCGCTTCCGTCGGGCGGATCTGTTGCAGTGGCTGGAAACGCGCCAGGCTCCGCCGCCCGCTGAGATTCAGATGCTCATCCAGAGTGCCCTGGGCCGGACGCGCCTGCACATCAGCGAGGGATCGATGCAGGCGATGGCATGGTACACCGGGATGGATGATGTCGCTCGGCAGTCGATGGCTCAGCGGGGGCGGGCCATGCTGGAAGCGCTGCAAGGGTATCTGGTCGACAGCGCTGAGGGGGAGGAGCGCGAGGCCAGCGTCCGCCGCCTGGGTGAGGAATACGCCCGTTTCTTGATCGGGCAGGGCCTGACCTTCAGCCAGGCGATGGAGGGCTTCACCATCTTCAGCGATTTCCTCCATGAAGCGGCGCTCAATATTGTGGAAGTCATCACAGCGCGGCCCCCGACCGAATGGCTGGCTCTGCTGCGCCAGGTGCGTGGTTTTACCAACGCTTTGCTGCTTGGCATCGCCCAGATGTATGACCGGGTGCACCCCTCCGGAGAAGGCCGATGAACCGTAAGATCGCGTGTGCTGCGCTCCTGCTGCTGGTTGCCGGGCTGGTCCTCAGCGCCTGCCAGGGCCGCCCGCCGATTGTCGTCCCGACCCTGCTGGTGCTGCCCAGCGTGACGCCGACCGCGGTAGTGACGGTCGCCCCGCTGGCAACGCCCACCCCGCCGCCGGTGTTGCCCACCGCGACGTTCCCGACGGCCACGCCGACGCTCTCCCCGACGCCGCGCCCGACACTGGTTAGCGTGGTCAGCATCAGCCATGCCCCGGATCAGCTGGTGACCGGCCTGCATCCCGGCTGCCAGCCGCAGCTGGCTCAGGTCCGCGCCGTGCTGAGCGCCCCGGCAGAAGCCCAGGTATTGCTGCAGTCGTACTACATCGACCGGCCCACCAGCCGCCCCGGTGTGCCGATGCAGCCGCTGGGGCTGGCGGAATATGGTGCGACGCTGGGACCGTATACGCGGGCCGGGACGATCCTCTACCGCGTGGTTGTGCTGCGTGGCGGGGAGCAAACCCTCTCCGAAGACCGGACGCTGGAGGTGCTTGACTGCCCTAACCCGACGCCGTTGCCCACTAACCGCTACGGCCTTTCGCCCACGGTGACGCCCACCCCGCCGTACGGAGCTGCCCTGAGCGTTCGCGCCGCCAGCCAGACGATTGTTGTCCAGCCGGATACGCCGACGACGGTCTTCCTGACCTGGGAAGGCGGCCTGCCGCCCTATGTGATCGACCGGGTGAGCGAGCCGCGCTACGGGGCGCTGGACGGCGCGGGGCCGATGCGCGTCTATATTCCGCAGCCGGGCTTCAGCGGCATCGATAGCTTCACCTTCGTGGTCACGGACGGCAACGGTCAGGCTTCGATGGGGACGATCACGCTGCTGGTCGGGATCGAGCCGTCGGTCACGCCGCCGGGCTAGGGCGGGGCGCGCCTCCCCGGGCGGTGAAGGGTTCGACTTCTACGCCGGGAAGGTCTTCTGGAAGGCGGCCTGAGCCGCGGCCCGTCCCAGCGCGATCAATGCGCTGCTGGCGTCTTCGTCATAGTCAATGATCCGTTCCACCGGCAGGAATTCCTCCGGCGCGGCGATGATCACGTCAATGCGGCGGTAGCGGCGCGGGACGCCCGCCGCCTCGTCCAGGGCGATCTGGGCATTGAAGGAGCGCAGGAGCTGCAAATGAGCGCGGAAGGAAGCCAGCAGCGCCCAGTCCAGCGTCCAGGTGATCGCCTGGCCGAAGTCGCGGGGCAGCGCCTGGCGCGAAGGCGGGATTTGCCCGCTTTCCCACCAGGGGGTCATCAGCACGACGACCGCTTCCATCGGCTCTTCCAGGTCGTACTGGCTGGCCGCGGCGTCCAGCGCGGGGCCAAGCGGCGTATTGGCGACCACCGCGCCATCCCAGAAGTAGTCGTTGCCGATGCGCGTCCAGGGATAGATTAGCGGGATGCTGCAGCTGGCCAGGATGCGGTCAACATCGATGCCGACTTCGGTATCGGTGCGGGCCTGGCCGGTCTTACGGCTGATGATCGGGCGGTTGGCAAAGACGCGCAGCTCACCCGTCTGGACGTTGGTGGCGCTGATCAGCAGGGTTTTATCGCTGGCGGCCAGCTTTTCCTGGCTAATGCCCCAGTCTTCGGCCAGCGTCCGGCGCAGCGGGCCGGTATCCAGCAGGTTAGCCCAGCGTCCGAACAGCCGCTTGCTCAGCGCCGCGGGCAGAAAGGGCAGCAGCGGCCAGGTGTCGGGCGGCGGCATGGAGGTGGCCACGTCGCCGGGCACGGTAGGCAGGCGCTCGTCGAGGATGCGCCGGTAGACCCGGTTGGAAAACCAGCGGGCCAGCGGCCCCATCAGCGGCGGCAGCCCTTCAACATGCGCTTCTTCCAGCGCCCGCCAGCGAGCGATCAGTTCCTGGCTGGTCATGCCCTGGGCGATGGCTGCGCCATTGACCGCGCCGATCGAGGTGCCGACGATGATCTCCGGCTCCCACGGCCCCTGATGCGCGGCGTCGACGCCCGGCTTATCGGCCTGGCTGAGGTAATCCAGCACACCGATGTGAAAGGCCCCGCGCCCGCCGCCGCCGGATAGGATGAGTGTCCGGATTGCCATAGTGCCCCCCGTTCTGCCAGTGCGAACTCTACCCGCGCATTGTGCGGGACATCGCGGCGGCTGTCAAACGGCCCGCAACCGGGCAACGAACCACCATGCATGGGGTTTCTGTTGTCACACGCTGACGCATGATCAGGAGCCAGCCCCGATGCATAGCCGCTTCTTCCTCAACCTGATCGCGATTCTGCTGTTGCTCCTCAGCCTGCTGCTCTTGCTGCTGGGCTGGTCAACGACCGGCCCGCGCGAGGAAGTCGCCAGCCCGGCGTCGGACGCCCTGACTATCGAGTCCGGCGCTGGCTTACGCCCGGCGGGAGTACCCCCCACTTCGCTGGATCGCGCCAGCAGCGTAACCGCCGCCATCCCCCTTTTCCCGTAAGCAGGGAAGCCGTCTTTACGCAAAATTTAGAAAAGATTCACACAGCCAACCGGGGGGGCATCCTATAATGCTCGGTGGTCTGGTCGTGCTGAATGGGGATCAGCTGAGCGATCAGCCGGTTATCAACGCAATCTCATTATTCCAAAACTGCGGTTCGGGAGGAGCATTATCAGGATGGCACTGATACGACGCCTGGGGAGAGCGTCGCATGGGCAAGGGCTGGTGGAGTACATGCTTCTGCTCGGCCTGGCGGCGCTGGTCATGATCGGGGCCTATTCGCTGCTGGGACGGGCGGTTGGCAACGTCTTCAGCAATGTGGTGGAGAACCTGACCGATCCCCACCAGACGGTGCTGGTGGGGAATCCGGCTGGCGGCAATTCCGGCGCTGCGGCTGTCAATCACGCTGGCGGAAGCTTCGCCAGCGATGCGGTTGGCGACGCAGCCGGGGCCATGGCGGGTGATGCGCAACAGGGCAGCGGTGGCCCGTTTAGCGACTACGACGGCGATCACGTGCCTGACGCCAGCGACAATTGCCCGGCGGTTCCCAACTCCGATCAGTATGACGCCGATCACGACTCCTTTGGCGATGTCTGCGATCCGGCAGCATCCGCAGACGACTCCGACAACGATGGCGTGGATAATGCGGTGGACAATTGCCTGCTCGTCCCCAACCCGGATCAGGCCAACACCTTTGGCGGCCCGGCAGGGGATCGCTGCGAAGACACCGACAGCGATGGCGTATATGACGCGTTCGACAATTGCCCGATCACGGCCAACGCGATGCAGTTTGATGCCGATCGTGATGGTGTGGGGGATGCCTGTGATGTCCTGAACTGCGCGAACCTGGCGCTATCGGCCCCGGTGGATGTTGACCAGCGCGCCACCGTGGTGACATTGACCAGCATCGACGCGCAACCCGTCTGGGTGCAGCAGATCGATTTTGCCTATACGCGACACAACAGCCATACCAGCGTCGCGGGCGTCGCTTTCAACAATGTTCCCCTGTGGATCGGGCTGGTTCCAGCGGACGCCCGTGGCACGTTCACCGTCAGCCGCAGCGGGGCGGGGCAAATGATGACGGGGCGGCCCACCTTTGCCGCGGGGATATTCCCGATTGCGCTGCAGTACGACAGGAACAATGGCCTGGCCCTCGAACGGGTGACGATGGTCGTCACCACTGGCGAAGAGGCTGCCTTTGACGGCAGCAATGGCTGTGTGCTGAGCACGCCTTAGGCTCACCATAGAACGTGTGATGGATGGGGGGCCGGCGATACTGCCGGCCCTCCTGTGTTTTACAGCGTTCGGCGCCAGTAATGCCCGGTATAGGCTTCGGTGAAACCGATAGATTCGTACAGGGCGTTGGCGGCGGGGGCGTCCCCGGTTTCTACCGTAACCTGCACGGCTCCCAGCGCCTTCAGGCGGCGCAACCCTTCGAACATCAGCGCCTGGGCCAGCCCCTGGCGGCGATGAGCGGGGTGAGTGCAGACCGGCTCGAACAGGCCGCGCCGGTTGGCCTCATCATAGGTCGCGCCGACATGCGCCGCAAACACGCCGTCGGGAGTCTGCGCGACCAGGTGCAGATCGCGGCGGAAGCATGGCGCGTTGCGGGCAAAGGCCAGGAAGTCCGCGCCGCGATGGAAGTCGCGGTTGAAGGCCGCGTTGAGCAGAGCCGCCATCCGGTCACCGTCCTGCGGATCGTCAGCCCCGACCGTGCGCAGAATGTAGCCTTCTGCCAGGGTCGGCGCTGGCAGGGGCCGTTCCCCCGGATACAGCCGCCGGTGTACGCCGCCGGATTCCTGCCGGGTGTAGCCACGCTCACGCAGCAGCCGCTGGCGCGGCGCGTCATAGTCCTGCACGAAAAAGGTGAGCTGCCGCGTGCCGTCAGCCTCTACAGCGGCCAGTTCAGCTTCCGCCCAGGCGATCATCGCCGACTCCAGTTCGGGCCGGTAGTCGGGATGAATCTGCAGATGGGCGTAGCCAGCCTCGCCCTCCGTATGCGCCGCGCCGACGATCCGCCCTTCAGCGGTCTCCCACACCTGAATCTGGCTCCGCCACGCAGCGCAGCTGACCGGATCGGCATCATGGAAATGGCTGCCATCCCAGCGTCGGATCTCCCAGTTGAAGCCGAGGCCGGTGATGGGGAAGGTCTCTACAAGTAGATCGCGCACGGCGTGAAAGTCTGCCGGATAGCGGTAAGGGCGCGCGGTAAGGACAGGGGGCAGGTGTGCTGCTGTCATAGGGGGGAAATCCTTGATGGGGCGGCGACTGTTCGGCGCGCGCCAGAGAGGGGACTGAAGCTACCGGGATTGTAGGTCTGGCCGCCGCCGGGCGCAAGGTGGGGGGGCGGGAGGTCTGTAGACCGGGATGCCGGGAGATAGATCGTGGATGCGCTGTACCTGCCCGTTACCGGGCAAATCAGCGGCGGCTTGGCCGCGGCAGTGCTATAGTGGGCGTGTGCGCTGATGAGCAACAAGAGAAGGAAACCCCATGCTTGACGAATCGGCACGTGAATTCCTCAAGAAACCGCTGATCGCCCGCCTGGCCGTCAATGGGCCGGATGGCTATCCCCATGTCGTGCCGCTGTGGTTCATCCTGGACGGCGAGGACGTGGTCATGATCAGCGTGGAGCAGACGGCCAAGATCCGCTACCTGCGGGCTGATGGCCGGGCGGCGGTGGTGATTGGCGGCGATCCCGGCGATGGCGCAGGCTACCTGATCAAAGGTGATGTGACCATCACGGAGGATGATGGCACATGGACCCGGACGATCACCTTTCACTATGAAGACCCGGAACAGGCCGCCAGAGATGTCGAGGCCTGGTCAGACCTGGATATGCGCGTCCTGCGCCTGAAGCCGGTCAAGGTGCTCAAGGTGTCCTGAGGCGGCGTGGCTGGCGCGGGGTGGGGGCGTTTGACGCGGGGGGCGCCTGCCGGGCATAATGAGCGCAGACGCACGGTAGACAGATGGGCAACCCCCAGGAGGCTTCCCCATGATCGTCGCCCGCCGTATGACCCGCAATGTGATCACTGCCACCCCGGATACCACCCATTCCCAGGCCGTCAAGCTGATGCGCGACAATCAGATCCGCCATCTGCCGGTTGTGGAACAGGGCCGGCTGGTGGGCATCGTGGTGGAAAACGACCTGCTCTCCAACCAGCCGTCGCCCGCTACTACGCTGAGCATCTACGAGATCTACACCCTGCTGGACAACCTCAAGCTGCGGCAGATTATGTCCACGCCGGTCTACGCGGTGGGGGAGGACTGCCCGCTGGAGGAAGCGGCGCGGATCATGACTGAGAACCAGTTCAGTTGCCTGCCGGTGGTGCGCGGGGAGGAGATCGTCGGCATTATCACGGAGACGGACATCTTCCGCGCTTTTGTGGATGTGCTGGGTGGGCATGAGCGCGGCCTGGCCCTGACCGTGCGCCTGGAGGACAAACCCGGTGCGCTGGCCAGCGTGGCCGCGGCGGTGGCCAAGGCGGGCGGGAACATGCTCAATATCGTCACCTTCCCGGAGCCGGGCGGGGGCTATGCTGAGGTGTACATCAAAGAGGTCGGCGCGGACCGGGCGCTGCTGGAGAAGCTGATCGCGGAGGAGGCGCAGGCCGATCTGCTGGACATTGGCCCTTCGCGCAAGTACGAGCCGCGCCTGTTCGGCGGCAAGAAGAAGTAAGCGCCGAGCATTGGCGAGAAGAGAGTAGTCTGTAGCGTCGGGGGGATGCCCCGGCGCTACAGTTTATTGGGCCAGGCGTCAGGCTTCAACGTTTCAACTCGCAGTTGTCAGCCGTGGTTTTCGTATGATAAAATACGTCCGAATTGAGACTGGTTGACAAATAAAGCTTTGTGACGTGACCGACGATTCGGCTGACCCCCCCAGACGCATAGCCCTGCCCCCTCCCGTTGAACTGCATCGCGTTTCCCGGCTGCTGGCACGGCCTCCGCTGGGCTGCCTGTTATCCGCTACAGACAAGGACAAGACTTCCCTATGACGACCCTCGCGACGGTTATCCTGGCGGCGGGCCAGGGTACGCGCATGAAATCCCGCCTGGCCAAAGTATTGCATCCGGTGGCTGGCAAACCGATGGTCGATCACGCTGTTGAAGCCGCCTGGCAGCTTGCTGGCCAGCCGCCGGTGCTGGTCGTCGGGCGGCAGAGCGAGGCCGTCCGCGCCCATGTCGGCGATCGGGCCGTGTGCGTGGAACAGGCGGAGCAGCTGGGCACCGCCCACGCCGTGCAGGTCACGACGCCGATCCTGCGTGGTAAGGCCGATCTGGTGCTGGTGTGCTACGGGGATATGCCCCTGCTGCGCCCGGAGACATTCCGCCGCCTGCTGGAGGCGCATACCGCCAGCCCCGCCCGCCCGGCGGTGACCCTGCTGACCTATGTCGCCGCTGACCCGCGCGGCTTCGGGCGGATCATCCGCCGCCCGGATGGGAGCGTCGCTGCTATCGTTGAGGAAGCCGTCGCCACCCCGGCAGAATTGCAGGTGCGCGAGCTGAACGTCGGCGTGTATGTCTTTGACGCAGCCTGGCTGTGGGATGCGCTGCCGCGCATTACCCCCACACCGCCCAAGCACGAATACTACCTGACCGATACCGTTGCCCTGGCGAACGCCGACGGTCGCACCGTCCTGGCGGTGGAAGGCGACGATCCCGACGAGCTGATCGGCATCAACACCCGCGTTCACCTGGCGGAAGCGGAGGCGGCCTTCCGCCGTCGAATCAACCGCCAGCATATGCTCAATGGCGTCACGATCGCCGACCCGGCGACGACCTACATCGGCCCGGACGTGACCATTGGCCCGGATACCGTGATCCTGCCCAACACGCACCTGGTAGGGCGGACGACCATCGGCGAGGCGTGCGAGATCGGCCCCAACAGCGTGCTGGTCAACGCCGCGATCGGCGATCGCTGCCGGGTGTTCGCCTCGGTTATCCAGGACTCGACGCTGGAGGAAGAGGTCGAGGTCGGCCCGTTTGGCCGTGTGCGCGGCGGTGCGTACCTGTGCCGGGGCGTGCATATGGGCAACTTCGGCGAGGTCAAAAAGTCGCGCCTGGGGCCGGGCGTCAAGATGGGCCATTTCAGCTATCTGGGCGACGCCGAAGTCGGCGCTAACGTGAACATCGGCGCCGGGACGATCACCTGCAACTATGACGGCGTGAGCAAGCATCGCACGGTGATTGGCGAAGGCGCCTTCATCGGCAGCGATACCATGCTGATCGCGCCGGTGACCGTGGGCGCTGGCGCTCAGACAGGCGCGGGCGCGGTGGTGCGTCACCCGGTGCCGGATGGCAAGGTGGCTGTTGGCGTCCCGGCGCGGGTCATCGGCGACAGCCGGATCGCTCAGCGCCGCGCTGAAAAAGAACGCGCCCGCTCCCGCCCGGAGGAAGGCTGAGCAGGCCCGAACCGTCCCGGCCCGGTGCTGGTGTTCCCATTGCTGCCATAGGCCGGGCGGGATACTGAGGAGACTGCATCAATCGTGGACGAAGGCAGTATACCCACTTTAACAGCGCTGCTGATCATGCTGCTGGGCAACGCCCTGCTGGCGCTGGGCTATCACGCCCTGATCAACGCCCGCAAATCCGACCTGGCGGAGATGGCCGCCGCCGGGCGGCGTGGGGCGGCGCTGGCCCTGGCCGTCAGCGCGGATGCTTCCCCGCTGGTGAATGCCTACCAGCTGAGTGTCATGGTGCTGCGCTTTCTTTCGGCGGGGCTGGCCGCGATCGGGCTGGCCCCGCGCCTGGCGCTGGCGCTGGCCGGGCTGGGGCTGGATGGCCTGACGGCGCTGATCCTGGCCGAGCTGGTAGTTCTACTCTTCGGGGCAGGGGTGATGCTAATCGTGGGCGGGCAAATCCCGGCCACCATTGGCGCGGCCCGCGCTGAACGCCTGGCCCCGTACTTTGCCCGTTCGATGGCTTTGCTGGTGCGGCTGTTGTTGCCGTTTTCCAACCTGGCCCGCGCCCTCAGCGATGGCGTTGTGCGTCTGCTGGGCATTCAGGCGCAGGTGCGTTACGTGACCGAAGAGGAGATCATGACCCTCGTCGATGCCGGACAGGAAGAAGGCGTCATCGAAGACGAGGAGAAGGAAATGATCTACTCGATCTTCCATCTCGACGAGACCTCCGTGCGCGAGGTGATGGTCCCCCGCCCGGATATGGTCGCCCTGCCGCTGAACACGCCGCTGGAGGAAGTTATCCGCACGGTGCTGGCCGCCGGGCACTCCCGCATCCCCGTCTACGAGGACAACATCGATCACATCACCGGCCTGCTGTACGCCAAGGACCTGCTCAAACTGTGGGGCCGGGGCGACAATGGCGACGCACTGGTCAACCTGGTGCGCCCGGCCTACTTTGTCCCGGAGGGTAAGAGCGCCATGCGCCTGCTGCAGGAGATGCAGCAGAAGCGCGTTCATCTGGCGATCGTGGTCGATGAGTACGGCGGCACCGCCGGGCTGGTCACGCTGGAAGACCTGATCGAGGAGATCATCGGCGAGGTGCAGGACGAATACGACCAGGACGAGGAAGCCGCCTACGAGCAGGTGAATGAGCACGAATACATCTGCAACGCCCGCCTGGACCTGGACGATCTCAACCACCTGCTGGAAGTCAACCTGCCCACCGACGAGAGCGACACCCTCGGCGGGTTCATCCTCTCCCGGCTGGGAGAGGTGCCGGAACCGGGGACGGTGATCGAGACGGACGAAGTGCGGCTGACCGTGCTTACCGTCGATCAGCGCCGCATCGGTCAGGTGCGCGTCACCCGGTTGCTCCCGGCTGGCGAGCCGGAGGAGGCGCCTCCAGCGGCGCAGGCCGGAAAGGAAATGGCTGAACGATCATGAACGATTTCACCGGGCTGTTGATGGCGCTTGGCCTGGTGTTGCTGAACGCCTTTTTTGTGGCGGCGGAATTTGCCCTGGTCAGTGTCCGCCGTTCCCGCATTGAAGCCCTGATCGAAGAGGGCAACGCCACGGCGCGGGTCGTCCGCAGCGCGATCAATGATCTGGATCGCTACATCGCGGCTACCCAGCTGGGCATCACTGTGGCCAGTCTGGGGCTGGGCTGGGTCGGCGAACCGGCGCTGGGTCACCTGATTGAACCGTTGATGGCGCGGCTGCTGGAACCGATCGGGCATCTGTTGCCTGACGGGACGGTGCAAACGGCCTCAGCTGCGGCCATTGGCGGTGCGATCGGCTTCCTGATCATCACCTTCATGCATGTGGTGATGGGCGAACTGATGCCTAAATCCATCGCCCTGCAGAACCCGGAACGCACCGCCCTGTGGGTGGCGCGACCGATCGTCTGGCTGGCGCGGGTCTTTCACCTGCCCATCCGCGCCCTGAACGGCACGGGCAACGCCCTGCTGCGCCTGATCGGGGTGCGTCCGGCGCAGGGCCACCAGCTGGTGCATTCGGTCGAGGAGCTGAAAATCCTGATCCGCTCCAGCGCCCAGAGCGGGGTGCTGGCCGGCGGCGAAGATGACATCATGGAAGCCGTCTTTGACATGGGCGAAACCCGCGCCCGCCAGCTGATGGTCCCCCGTACCGAGATCGTGGCCTTCCGGGCGGATACGCCGCTGGCTGAAGTCATCGACCGTGTGGCCGAATCCAACCTGACCAAGTTCCCGGTCTATGAGGAAGACCTGGATCAGACCATCGGTATCCTGCACACCAAGGACCTGCTGCGCGTCGTGCGCCAGAATGGGATGGAAACGCCGCTGCGCGACCTGGTGCGCCCGGCCCTCTTCGTGTCTGAGTCGATCACGATCAGCGACCTGCTGAATCGCTTCCGCCAGGAGCGCCAGCATCTGGCGCTCCTGCTGGACGAGTATGGCGGAACAGCCGGTCTGATCACGCTGGAAGACCTTCTGGAGGAGCTGGTCGGCGATGTGCAGGATGCCTTTGAGCCGCAGGCGGCTGAGATCGAGGTGCTGCCGGACGGCAGCGCGTTGCTCAGTGGTCTGACGCCGATTGAAGAGGTCAATGAGCGCTTTGGCCTCAACCTGAGCGACCCCAACTATGAGACTATTGCTGGTTACATTCTGGGGCGGCTGGACCGTATCGCCCAGCTTGGCGACACGGTTGAGGTTGACGGCGTGGAGCTGGCAGTAGCGGCGATGGACGGCCTGCGCATCGACCGTGTGCGGTTGACACGCCGTCCGCCAGCGGCTGAAGCGGCGGATGAGTCTGCCCCTGTGCCGGGCGAGGCGCCGCTGGAAGAAGGCGGCACGCCGGCGCGTTGAGGCGGCGTCCCTCCTCGGCGGTGGTTGAACCCCTTCCTGTTTGCTGGTACTATCCGCTCACCGCAAGCGGACCTGCCCGGAGAGAGGAGCCGGCCAATGTTGACCGTCAACCCCTCGCGACTGCTGGACGACCTGCGTGAGCTTTCCCGCATCGGGGCGACGCCGGAGGGCGGTGTGCACCGCCCGGCGCTCTCCGCCACTGATTTGCAGGCCCGTGACTGGTTCCGCGCACGGGCGGCAGCGGCTGGCCTGATCTGCCGCCAGGATGGTGCGGGCAACCTCTCGGCGGTGCTGCCCGCCGCTGACCCCACAGCCCGCACGCTGCTATGCGGCTCCCACCTGGATAGCGTGCCCTATGGCGGGCGGTTTGACGGCGCCCTGGGGGCGCTGGCCGCCCTGGAAGCACTGCGCACCATCCAGGAGGCCGGGTTGCAGCTGCCTTTCCACCTGGAAGCGATCAGCTTCACCGACGAGGAAGGGACGCACATCAGCCTGCTGGGCAGCCGGGCCGCCGCCGGCCTGCTGACAGAAGCCGATCTGGAGCATCCCCACAGCAGCCCGGAAGCCTTCGCCGCGGCGCTGGAACGCGCTGGTTTGCGCCGCGAAGAGCTGCTGACCGTCCGCCGCGATCCGGCTTCACTGGTCGGCTACCTGGAGCTGCATATTGAGCAGGGTTCCCGCCTGCAGGACGCCGGACTGGAGATCGGCGCGGTGACGGCCATCGTTGGCATCCGCTCCTTCTGGCTGACTTTTAGCGGGCAGGCCGCTCACGCCGGGACGACTCCGCTCTTTGCCCGTCGGGATGCCCTGCGCGGGGCAGCGTCGTTTGTCACGCGGGCGGCGGAGATCGTCAGCGTTGATTTCCCGCCGGGAGTAGCGACCTGCGGGCAGGTAGAGGTCGCGCCGGGCGCGTTCAATATCGTGCCGGGCCGTGCCCGCCTGGCGCTGGAATTCCGCCATCCGGTGGCGGAGACGCTCGACGAGATGGAAGCGGCGCTTTTTGCTCTGGCGCGGGAATGCGCGGCGGTGCACGGCCTGGAAGTGGCGTTCGCCTCCGTTGGCGGGGTGGAACCGGCGGCCTTTGATCCGGACGTGGTGGCGGCCATCGAAGCGGCTGCCGGGGCGCTGGGGCTGCGCTGCACGCGGTTGGTCAGCTTTGCCGGGCATGACGCCCAGGCCATGCGGGCCATTACTCCCGCGGCGATGCTGTTTGTGCCGTCAGTGGACGGCCTGAGCCATCACCCTGGTGAATACACCCGCGACGCTGACGTCATCAACGGGGCCAACACGCTCCTCAACGCCCTGCTGATCCTGGCCGGGCGCGCCTGGGAACAGGAACGGGCGCATTAAGGCCGCCAGGAGACGCTGCTGTCTAAAAGGTTTGCAGGTCAGCGGGCAGATGATCCAGCCGGTTGAGGAAGTACAGGCGGCCCGGCCCGCTGCCATCCAGCGCGATCAGGCTGACGCCCGTGTTGTTGTGCAGATAGATCATCGGGTAGCGATCTGCTTCCGGCAGGGGTTGCTCCAGCAGGACGCGAATCAGCAAATCCAGAAAGCCGCCGTGACTGACCAGGGCGATGGCGGTATCGTCGTCGCTTTCAGCGGCCAGCGCCCGCAGCGCGTCGGCGACCCGCCCGGCGCGGGCGGCGGCCTCCGGGTAGCGTTCGCGGCCCCGCGCCGCCTCCCACCAGCCCGCCGCGCCGATGCCCTCTGGCAGCGTCCAGCCGGGATAGCTGGCCGCCAGCGCCGCCCGCGAGGGGCCGCCGAAGCCGGTATCTGTGCCGTCTTCGTTCTCCTGGAACAGGCCGCCCATTTCATGCAGGTCGGGCCAGACGTGCGGCGTCAGGCCAAGCGCGGCGGCGATGGGGCGGGTAGTTTCCAGCGCTCGCACCATCGGGCTGGTGTAAAGGCGGGCGATGGCGGGTGCGGCGCCAGGGCCGCCCGCCCCGAGGTGCCGCGCCAGGGCCTCAGCCTGCGCCCTGCCGGTGGCCGTTAGCTCAGGATCGTGATGCCGGGTGCGCATGTAATCGCTGACCGAAGCTGCGTCCAGCGCGTTGTTGGCCGACTGGCCATGACGGATGGCGTAGATGTGCATGATTCCGCTAACCTTGCGAAAATACTGTGTGCTCTGACCGTGATCACGCGCTCCTGGCCCACAGGGTGAAGACGGTGATCTCCGGGCGGCAGTTGAAGCGCGCCCGCAGGTGCCCGGTGCCCAGCCCGCGATTGGTGTAGACGTACATCTCCTGCGCCCGGTACAGGCCCGCCGGGTAGCGCATCCCGTACCTGGGCAGCGCCAGCGGGCCAAACGGCGGCAGGTGCACCTGCCCGCCGTGGGTATGGCCGGAAAGCTGCAGGTCAAAGCGGCCGGTCGCCGCGCTGATATCGGCGAAGTCCGGCTCGTGGGCCAGCAACAGGGCTGCGCCACCCGGCGGCAGCGCAGCCAGGACGCGGTCCAGCCGCGCCCGGCGGAAGGCCATGTCGTCCACCCCGGCCAGATGCAGGGCAGCCTCGCCGCGTCGCAGTGTGTGGACGCGGTTGGCCAGTTCCACGATCCCGGCCGCTTCTAGCATCCGGCGGATACCCTCCGGGCCGGTGGGGTGGCGGTGATCGTGGTTGCCCAGCACGGCGAAGACGCCCTCCGGCGCGCGCAGCGCCCCCAGCGCCGCGGTCAGCGCCGCCGCATCATAGCGGGAATGGCTGCTGAGGATATCGCCGGTGATAGCGATGGCATCCGCGCCCTGGGCATTGATCAACGGGACAAGCGCGGCCAGCCGCGCTGGGGTCATCCAGCCGTTGATGTGGATGTCGCTGATGTGGGCCAGCCGGAAACCGTGAAAGACCCGCTCCAGGCGCGGCAGGATCAGGGTGATTGCCCGCACCTGCACCGCATACGGTTCAACCCGCACGGCGTAAGCTGCCGCGTAAAGCAGCGCCGTTCCGCTGAGCGCCGCCAGGCGCGCCCGGACGCTCATACTGCTCTCCCGCTTGCCGGTCTATTCAGCCGCTTCACGCTCGTCCGCCTCCAGGAAAAAGAACAGAATCGCCGCCGCCCCTTCCACCGGATGCTTCATGTCGTCGACATGGCCCAGGTACACGTCCGGAGCCAGACGGCGGTGGCGGTACAACCGGCCATCCGCGGCGACGCGGCCCACGTATTCGTCCGGGCCGCGTCGGTGGCGGAAGACCCCGCCACGCCCGTCCACGCGACCCAGATATTCATCCGGGCCGAAGCGGTGATGGTACACGTGGCCCCTGGCGTAATCCACCCGGCCCAGGTAGCGGTCCGGCCCGAACTGTTCCGAATAGACGTGCCCGCTGGCCGGATCGACATTGCCGATGTGCTGATCCGGGGCGCGGGGGATGTGGCGGTAAATGCGGGCCATATGCTGATGCTCCTTGCCCGGCCAGCGCCGGGCGATAGACGCGCTCGCCCAATACCTACCGGCATCGCTGCCGGGCTACCAGTGTACCCCGATTCTGGCGCTCTGCGCTCCGGTGGCTTAACGCTGCATGGGAAGAAGATGAACACTTGCTGAAAATCCGCTCCGGCGGCGCTGACGGCGATTATAATGGCCATACGTCAGAGGTGTAGTGGTAAGGATTCCGGGATGCAATTTCCAGAGGTCGCTGGTTCTAACCTGCAGGGACGCCGCTTCCGGCTGCCCGCCGATTTTGAGGGCGACTATAACGTGGTGCTGATCGCTTTCCAGCAGGCGCAGCAATACGACGTAGAGACGTGGCTGCCGCTGCTCCGGCGTTTGCGGCAGGCGTACCCGGCTCTGCGCTACTATGAACTGCCGGTCGTGTGGGCAATGCCGCGCCTGCGCCAGGTGTTGCTGGATATGGGCATGCGCCTGGGCATCCCCAGCCGGGCCACGCGGGAGAAAACCATCACCCTCTACCTGGACAAGTCAGCTTTCCGCCGGGCACTGGATATCCCCGACGAGAGCGCGATCATGGTCGCCCTGGTGGATCGCGCCGGGCGTGTCCTGTGGCGCACGCTGGGGCCGTACAACGAGGCCAAGGGCGCGTCGCTGGAAGCATCCGTGCGCCAGCTCCCCCTCCGCGCCCTGTAGGGCGGGCGCCTACCGCAACTGAATCTCCACCCAGGTTGTGCGGTTGGGGTGGACATACACCTGATCGCGGAAGAGGGTCGTCCCGCCGGAGCGCACCACCAGGTTGTAGTAATCCGCTGGCAGGTCGCCCAGGGCGTAGTTTTCCCCGAATTGCGTATCCCCGTTGACGGTGTCATCGGCATAGGTGAAGGCGGCGCGGCGGAAGGCCGGGTCGCGAGCGGAGGTCACGTCCAGCGTCACATCGCGCAGCAGGTTACCCGCCGCGTCGGTGATCCGTCCGGCCAGCGTGCCGTAACCGCGGTAAGGCCGCAGCCATAGCTCCGGGTTGCGTGTGCTGGCGTAGCTGCTGGGATTGCCTACCCGCACCTCAAAATGCAGGTGCGGCCCCAGGGCGACACCCGCCGCCCCCACCAGGCCGATTTCGTCGCCCTGCGTCACGCGCTGCCCGCTTTCCACTTTCACCGCCAGCAGATGCCCGTAGAGCGAATAGACTGGCTCCCCGCTGCCCGGATCGACAAAGTCGTGCTGGATGACGATCACGTTGCCGTAGAAGTTGGGCTGCGGGCCGAAGATCGCGCCGAGATCGTCCCCGGCATAGACGACAGTGCCATCCTGGACAGCGATCACCGGCGTCCCCGTGCCGTTCTGGATGTCCACGCCGTGATGCGTCTGCAACCGCCCGCCGTTGGTGCTGCCATAGGGGTAGTTGCGCGAGACCCAGGTAGTGAAATCCGCCGGGATCGGGCGGGCCATCCAGTAATGATCGGGGATGGTCAGCGCCGGGTCCAGTGGCGGGGGCGTCCAGGTCGGCTCGCCGGCGCTGGCACTGGCGGGCTGCCCGGTAGGCGAGACGACGATCGGCGGCGTCGGGGAGGGGCGCGGCGTATTGGTGTGGAAAGGCGTGCGGGTAGCCGTGGGGGTGTTGGAGGGCGTCGGCGTCGGGGTAGAGGTGGGCGTGTCAGTCGGGCCGATGGTTGGCACCGGCGTATTGGTGCGTGTTGGCACGGCGGCGATCGCTGTAGCGGTCAGGTCGGCAGCGCGCATCGGCGTGCCCATCTGTTCCTGGCCGACGCAACCCGCCAGCAGGATCACCCCGGCCATGACCGCCGCCAGCGCTGGACGCCTGATCATTATTCTGCGGGCAGCAATGGGTTCCATGATGGTTCTCAACACGCCTTCCTGATCATAAATCGGCCCCGCCGGGCCGCGATAATGTCGACCGGGGGCGCAGCATGTTGCGCCCCTGTTGCCGTGTGTTATCTGGTTTCTGGCCTGCTGCTTCAGCCATCCAACCCCGCCCGTTCCACCGCGCGAGCCAGCAGGTCGGCGCTCAAAGCGCGGGCCTCGGTCACGATGGCGGCGGCGCGCCCGGCGTAATCCGCGGCGCGTTCCGGGTCAGTCAGGCTGGCGGCGTTGATCCGCACGTTCAGCGCCGCGATCTCGATGGCCGCCAGGGCCATATGCACACCGGCCATAGCGTCGGTGATGGCGTTCAGGTTGCCCAGCGCGGCGGCGTTCCCGGCCAGCTTCATGGCCTCCAGGGCAGCTTCAGCCACTCCCAGGGGAACCCCTGCGGCGCCGATCAGGGCCGCCTGAATCGCGGCTTCCCGGCCAGCGTCTTCCCTGGGCAGGCGGTAAGCCTCCATCACCCGCCCGAAGGCGTCCACATCCGCCTGCACTGCCTGCAGCAACCGGAGCCGCAGGGCGTCGGCGTCGCGGGCGATGGCGGTCATCTGCGCTTCAACCTCGGCGTACTTCTTCTTGCCGGCTGTCAGGCGGGCGACCATGCCCGCCAGGGCTGCGGCCAGCGCCCCCGCCGCAGCGGCGACCGCGCCCCCGCCGGGCGCCGCCGTACCTTCTGCAACTGCCCCGGCGAAAGCGTCCACGGTGGGCGCGGGAGCAGGCTCTTCGGCCAGGCGGGCGGTCGCCAGCCGCCGCTCCAGCACCTGATCTTTGGTGAAGCGGTCGAGCTGCAGGTACCACTGCGCCGCGTCGAGCAGGGCGTCTTCCGGAATCAGGCCGACCAGCTCGCTATGGGTGATCAGCGCGCCATAGCGAGCGGCTTCCCGCCGGATCATCTCGACGACGCGGTGGACGGGCGTCTTTTCAAAGTTGGTCAGGTTCATGGAAACCTGCGCCTGCCCCTCCACCAGCACGCCCATCGCTTTGACGAAGTGCAGCCCACCGCTGGAGTGGCGGACGGCGCGGGCGATCCGGTCGGCGATCTGGACATCAGCCGTGTTCAGGTAGACGTTGAAGGCGATCAGGAAGGGGCGCGCGCCGATCACAGTTGCCCCCGCCGGGCCAAGCGTCGCCGGGCCGAAGTCTGGCGCACGATCGGGATCGGTGGCGATCGTCTGCTTCAACCCTTCGTACTCGCCCGCCCGGATGTTCGCCAGGTTCTGCCGTTCCGGACGGGTGGCGGCTGCTTCGTAGAGGTAGACGGGGATGCCCAGTTCGCGGCCCACCCGCTCACCCAGGCGGCGGGCGATGGCCACGCAATCGGCCATTGTCGCCCCGCGCAGCGGCACAAACGGCACCACATCGGTCGCGCCGATGCGCGGATGCTCCCCGCGATGTTCATCCAGGTTGATCAGCCGGGCAGCGGTGGCGATAGCGGCGTAGGCGGCCTGTTCCACCGCCTCCGGTGCACCGACAAAAGTCACCACCGTGCGGTTGTGGTCGGCGTCGCTGCTGGTATCCAGCACAGTTGCGCCGGGCACGGCACGGATGGCGGCCACAATCTGCTCGATGACTTCCGGGCGGCGGCCTTCGCTGAAGTTGGGGACGCACTCGATAAGCGGTTCGGACACCTGTCTCCCTCGCACACGATTATTGCAGCAGGCGGAAAAGCCGGGCGGGATTATACCAGACGCCGCCCGCCCCGGCGATTGTACTGACCTCCTGGTCTTCCGGCCCCCCGGCCTCCCGTTTTGTGTCCTGCCTTCTGACACCTGCCTCTGCCTCTGGCCTCCCGGCTTCCTTATCCGGGGTGCAGGCGGCGGGGGCGTGTGGTACACTGGTGGCCACAGGACACTGGGCCTGTTTGTGCGCTTGGACTCTGAGCTGGAGAGGCGCTGCCAGATGGCTACCAATGCACGCACCTGGTTCTACCAGACCCCGGAAAAGAACCCCTACCTGTTGCAGGAACGGGTCAACGGCACGCTGTGGATGGCCCGCCTGTGGGATGTGTACTTTGTGACCGAGCGGGCGGAGCCGCCTTTCCGCATGTCGGCTGTCTACCATGGTACGCCGCTGGTGATCGAGTGGGAGCCGGGTAAGTGGTTCCGCCTGACGGCTCCGCAGAGCTTGCCGGGGGTAATCACCGCGTTTTCCAATATCCTGCAATTGCCGGCCAGCCTGATGTATACCGACAACCATGGTATGGTGGTCACGGAATGGCACCGCGACGGCGGCCATGAGCGCTGGCGCGAGATTCAGGGCAACCCGATGTACCAGAGTGTGGTACGGCTGAATCCATGACGAACGTCAGGACAGGTTTTTACCGGCTGATTTTTGTGGCGGTGCTGGGGCTGGCGCTGTTGTGGCTGTGGTGGCGTCGCCGCCTGGTCAGCCTGTGGCGGCAACCGCAGCACGCCCCGCTTTCCGCGCAGTGGCTCAACGCAGGCTAGGGCGCCCCGTATGGCCGCTTATGATCCTGAACGCGATCTCATCGTCCTGACGGCGATGGCCGACCAGATCACGCCTTATCTGATCGAAGAGGAACTATTCTGGCCGCTTTCCGGGCGGTTGCCGGGCGGGATGCCCCACCTGACCGTTGGCGGCTTTCTGTTGCGCCAGCATCGCCTGACGGCGTTACGCGCCCGGCTGGATGATCGCCAGCAGGCCCACCTGGATTCCGCGCTGGCGGCCTTCCGCGCCGCCCGGACGGAATGGCGCATCCATTATTTCAACAAGATCGCCCGCGAGTGGGAGATGCGCGTCAACCTGTTGCAGCAATTTCTGAACGACTGCGAGGCGCAGGAGGCGGCTAACTGCTTTGAGAACTGGCCCACCACCGCCCGCCACCGTACCATCCTGCACCATCTGCAGGAGGCGCTGCAGGAAGGGGGCGAGGGGCTTTCCGACCAGCAGCGGGCTGAACTTGAGCGCCTGGATGGCGGGTTGCGCCGTTACCTGGCGCAGGGGGAAGCCGGGCGCTTTCTGTGGGGCGCAGACCTGGCGGCGGTCTATCCCCGCGATCCGTACTGGTGGCTGTGGGTCGTGCCGCCTGACGACACGCTCGATCCCGATCGGTGATGCTTCCGCTGTAAACTGACCGGTCGTAGCGGCGGAAATTCCCGCGGCTACGACCGGGTTTGTTGGCTGTGGAATGCGCTTTAACGGGCGCTATTCGGCGCCTGCTTCCTCAGCGGCTGCTGGCGTGCGTTGACCCAGTTCACGGTCGAGCATGAACAGACCAGCGGGGTAGTCCTGTACGCGCTTGAGGTCCTGCACGACGGCATCGACCGACGCTTCTTCTTCCACCTGCTCGTCCACAAACCACTTCAGGAAGCTGCCGGTGGCGTGATCGTGCTCTTCCAGGGCCAGCGAAGCCAGTTTGTTGATCCGGCCGCTGATGTATTGCTCGTGCTTGAGAGCGTCTTCAAAGGCGGCCAGCGGCGTTTCCCAGGAAGTCGCCGGCGCTTCCAGCGCGGTGAGCTGGACACGCCCACGGCGCTCGATGATGTAGTCGTAGAACTTCATCGCATGGCCCAGTTCTTCCTGAGCCTGCAGGCGCATCCAGTGGGCAAAGCCGGGGAAGTTGGCATCAGCAAAGTAGGCTGACATGGCCAGGTAGATGTAGGCGGAATGCAGCTCGGCATTGATTTGATCGTTCAGGGCTTTAACCATTCGCTCGCTTAACATCGCACACTATCCTCTCTGGTTCTATTCGCAACCTCACCTGTCAGGGCGAGTGACCCGATCTTAGCACATTTTGGCGCGGGTTGTGGGTGTCTGGCTGGTTTTATTACGGATTTCTAAGAGAGCTACTCTACCACTCGCGGCGTAGCAGCCCATAGCAGTACATGTCGTAGGTCTGCCCATCGCGCGGGACAACTTCCCGCATCACTCCCCCATCCATCGGTATTCATAAGTTTCTCCTCGAAGCGTTCTGTGGCAGGTTGGCTGGCTGCCGAATCATGCCCGGCTGGCTGCCCCGCACCTGCCGCTGCCCGTGAAGAACACCGAAGTAAACGAATGCCTCTGGCGTCACCGAATTGGTTGCCGTACGGAGAATCGACCTCCTGGCTTCCCGGTCTCCTGGCCTCCTGCTCTCTCAGCCAGCCCTCGCTGCCCGTGAAAAAGGCGAAAAAATCGCTCTTGCTTC
>JAIOAT010000021.1 GCA_019873685.1 Chloroflexota bacterium | reverse complement strand
GATCAGGCCGATGGCGATCATCAGCGGCGAGAGGAACACCAGCCCCAGCGACGCGCCCAGGATGTCCAGCGCCCGCTTGAGGCTCAGGTTCCAGCCGCGCAGGGCGACATCCCGCACGTTGAGTAGCGGCAGGCCACCCAGATCGTCCACCGACAACCCGGCGGACATGTAGGCGAAAACATCCGGGTACACCTTGACATCCACCTGCCCGCGCTGGCAGAGCGTCACCAGGCTGACCAGCTGGCGCCGATCCAGTTCCGGCAGGGCAATGATGACCGTGTCGATCTCCAGCTCATCGATCAACGTTGGCAGGTCCTGGTAAGCGCCCAGCGCCGGCAGGCCCAGCACATTGCCACGCCCGCTTTCCGTCACCAGTCCGGCCAGGTCAAAGCCCAGTTGCGGCGACCACTGAATCTTCTGGACGATGTAGCGAGCCGCCTCGCCATCCCCCACAATCAACACGTCATCGCGGGCCACTCCCCGCGCCCGCAGGCGCAGCACAATCTGGTTGTGCAGCTCCCGGCCCAGAATCATCAGCACGACGGTGAAGAACCACACGTAAAGCAGGAGCGAGCGGGGGTAGTCCGTCTCAAAGGGGCTGTTCTTGAACAGCACCGTCTGGAAGGCCACCGACAGAAACACTGCCAGCGATACCGCTCCGAGGATGCGGTAGGCCACGTCAAAACGGCTGGCCGCACGCGGCTGATGGTATAGCCGGGAGAAATACGCCGCTACGATGACCGAACCAACGTGCAGGATCATCGTCGGCAGGTAAAAGTCAAACAGACCCGGCGGGTCCGGCGGCAGCGGCGAAAGCGGCACCACCTCGCGGGCATAGTAGGCCACGATAAACGCAAGCAGCGCCATGCTGATGTCGACAATCGCCACCAGCAATTTGAGGGCGGCGCGGATGCGCCGGTTGCGCCGACGGCTGGCTTCCGCCCGGATCAGGCGGCGGGCAACGGCGTCGGGTTCCAGATCTCCGTCCAGATCGCTCGCCCGCCCTTCAGCAGCAGGCCCAGCAGGATCAGACTGTGCAGCCACAGGGGCGTCCCCGCCCGGTAATGCCGCCGGTAGAAGATCAGCATCGCCCGGTAGAACTCCCGCTGCGCTCTGGGATTCCGGCGGCTGGCGGCGCGCTTGACGTGAAGCACGGTCACCCTCGGGTTGTACCAGACCGTCCAGCCCGCCTGTTTCACGCGATACGCCCAATCGATATCCTCCGCATACATAAAATACACTTCGTCCAGCAGCCCCACGCTGGCGATCGCTTCGCGGCGCACCTGCATATAGGCCCCGACCACCGAGTCCACTTCCGTGACCAGATCAGGGTCGAGGTAAGTCAGGTTATACCGCCCGAAGCGCCGGCTGCGCGGGAACAGCCTGGACAGGCCGAGCATCCGGTAAGCCGAAATTTCCGGCGTTGGGAAGCTCCGCCGACAGGCCAGGTCCAGCGATCCATCAGGCAGCACCAGCTTCGGCCCGGCCACGCCAATGCGGGGATCAGCATCCATGAAGGCCACCATCTCCCGCAGGGCGTCCGGCGGAACCTCGGTATCCGGGTTGAGCAGCAGGGCGTAACGAGGCGCATCTTCAGCGCATCCCCGCTCAAAGCCCAGCGCCCGCAGGCCCAGATTGTTGGCATAAGCAAAACCGCCGTTAACGGGACTGACGATCAGGTCAACACCGGGGAACTCCGCACGCACCATGTCCGGGCTGCCGTCAGTTGAGGCGTTATCCACCACGATAACCCGGAAGGTCACGCCCTGGCTGGCCAGGACTGTCTGCAGGCAACGCCGCAGCAGGTCGCGTGTGTTCCAGTTGACGATCACAATCCCCAGATCGGTCATGCCGTTCGGTTGCTCTCCTGCTCTTGCTAGTTTACCACAGCCCGGTCAGGCTCAAACAACGCTTGCCCCACGCCGGTCAGGAGCGGGCGGTAGGCAGTGTAGCCAGTGGCTGGCCGCGCAACGCGGCCCGAAGCGCCTGCCGGTCATCCCAGGGATACTCCGTCTCGCCAAAGCACATGCTCTGCTCATGCCCCTTGCCGCAGGCCAGGACGATATCGCCCGTTCCGGCCCGCCGCACCGCCTCATAGAGCGCCTGCCCGCGATCGGGCACGCGGATGAACGTCACACCCTCCACCCCGCCAGCGGCCCGACAGCCCTCGGCCATCTCCGCCAGGATCGCCTCCAGCGACTCGGTGCGCGGGTCCTCCGCCGTCAGCACGGTGAAATCCGCCAGTTCCGCGGCGATCGCCGCCATCATCCGCCGTTTGGCCCGGTCGCGCAGCCCGGCGCTGCCCACCGCGCAGATCACCCGCCGCCCCGGCGCGATCAGCGTCCGCGCCGCCGTCAAAACCTGCCGCAGGGCATTCGGCGTATGGGCAAAATCCACTACCGCCAGGAAATCCTGCCCCTCGTCAACACGCTCCAGCCGCCCCGGAATCGGCGGCAGCGCTGCAATGCCCTTGACGATCGTCTCCAGCGGGATGCCCACCGCCGCAGCCGCAGCCATTGCCGCCAGCACATTGGAGACGTTATAGGCTCCAACCAGCGGAGAATGCACCGCCAGCCCGCGCACGCTGAAATGCGTGCCGTCTGGCCGGTAAGCCACGGCCTCAGCCCGGAAATCAACGGGCGCTGACTCCAGACCGTACAACAGATGCCGATCAGCGGGGATAGCCCGCAGGAAATCCGCCGATGCCGTGTCGTCGGCGTTGATCACCGCCACCTTGTCCTGGCCCGGCTTGTACGCCGACCGGCGCAGCTTGCGGAACAATTCCGCTTTGGCGTCCCGGTAAGCTTCCCAGGTGCCGTGATAATCCAGATGCTCGTGTTGAATATTGGTGATCACGGCGACATCAAAATCCACCGCGTCAACCCGGCCCTGAGCCAGGCCATGGCTGGTCGCTTCCAGCACGCAGTGGGTCAACCCGGCCTCAGCCATGCGCGCCAGGTAGCCCTGCACCTCCGGAGCGCGGGGCGTGGTCACATGCAGACCCGTCTCCAGGGCATCACCGCCGATCACTGCGCTGACCGTGCTGATCATCCCGGCGCGGAGACCCGCCGCCCGCAGGATGCTGTGGATCAGGGAGACGGTGGTTGTCTTGCCATCCGTCCCGGTGACGCCGATCACAACCATCTTCCGCGACGGGAAGCCATGGTAAGCCGCGGCGAGCAAGGCCAGCACCGCCCGCGCGTCGGGAACAGCAGCGTAAGGCACCGGGCAGATCACCTGATCCGGCGCACGTTCCCCGATGACCGCTGCCGCGCCGCGGGCAACCGCCTCCGGGATCAGATCGTGGCCATCAACCACCGCGCCCCGCCGGGCCACAAACACCCCGCCCGGCTGCACATCCTGTGCGCTGTCGGTCACCGGAGCGCTGATCACTGCGTCCGGGCCGCTGGTCGCGGCTTCCGGCAGGTAAGACAGTAGTTCGAAGAATTGCATCGTCCAGCCTCGCTAAGCCGTTCCGCACGGCCTGCTGAGTATACCAGACATCCCGGCAGAGAGGGACGCCCAGCCGAAAAAAAAGGAACCGGGGCGTGGCCCCGGTTGTTCTGGTTATACACAACAGCGCGATTGCCGCTGGTCTCAGTTGAGCCGGCTGGCCATCTCCCGCAGACCGGAGCGCACACTGCCGTCGATCACCCGGCTGCCGGCGCGGATGATCAGGCCGCCCATGATCTCCGGATCAACTACAAATCTGACCTCACTGGCGCCGGTGCGCCGCTTGACCTCGGCCTGTTCTTCCGCCGTCAGCGGCAGAGCGGAGGTAACTTCCACGGCACCGCTCAGATTGCGGGCGCTTTCTGGCACCTCGGCAAAGAAGCGGTTGATCAGTTCGTGCTGGCGCTTCTCATCCAGCGAGGCCCCGATCAGCCTGCGGGTGGCGGCCATCGCCAGCCCGGCGACCTGATCGCGCAGATCGGCCAGCTGGCGGTTGCGCTCGGCAATCGCTTTCTCCCGCGCGTCAGCCAGGATTTTCTCCGCTTCGGCGCGGGCTTCGGCCAGCAGACCCTGACCCGCTTCCTCGCCGCGGCTACGCGCTTCGTCGGCAATTCTGGCGGCCTCACGCCGGGCCTGGTCGAGGATCTTGGCGGCTTCAGCTTCAGCGTTGGCGCGGGCCTTGGCGGCAACCTCGGCGTCTTCAAGCTGCCGGGCGATCTTCATGGCCCGCTCATCCAGCGTGCGGGTCAGCGGGCGCCACAGAGCGACCCCCAGCAGCAGCACGATCACGCCAAAATTGACGATCTGGGCGATGACAAACCCTGCATTAATCCCTAGTGCTTCCACAAATCGCCTCCCCTGCCCCTACAGCACGAACAGGATGATCAGGGCAACCACCAGGGCGTAGATGGCCACAGCTTCGGCGAACACAATACCCAGAATCATATTCGTCTGAATCTGGCCGGCGGCTTCGGGGTTGCGGCCCAGCGCGCCCATTGCACCCTGCACCATCAGACCAATGCCGATCCCCGGCCCAAGCGCGCCAATCATAGCCAGGCCGGCCCCCAGCGCCTTCAGACCAACACTCAGATCTCCGGTCATTGAAAACATCCTCCTATTGTCGAAAGGTTATCTGAACCAGGTTTAGTTGCACACCACCGCTAGCTGTGAGCCTCGCCGTGCGCTTCTTCGTGATGGTGGCTTTGCATCGCCTGGGCGCTGAAAATCAGCGTCAGCACAGCGAAGACGAACGCCTGCATCAGGCCGACAAACAGCTCCAGTGCGTAAAAGATCACCGGCAACATCGTCGCCGCCAGGAAGGCCATGATGAACAGCAGCACCTGCCCGGCGAAGATATTGCCGAAAAGACGGAAGGCAAAACTGATGATCTTGGCGAATTCTGAGATGATCTCAAATACGCCGACCACAAAGTCGATCAGCCCCAGTGGCTTCTTGCCCAGGTTACCCAGGGCGCGCAGGTTGAGAAACTTCTGGAAGTAGTCCGGCCCCAGCGACCACACGCCATAGACCTGCACCATGATCACGGCGACAATAGCCAGCGCGACCGTCATGTTCAGGTCGGTTGCCGCTGCACGCACAAATGGCGTCACGATGAAGATATCGGAGCGCACCAGACCGGCTTCCTCCGCGGACCTGATCGCTGTGATCATCTCTTCAGGCAGACCAGCGTGCGCTTCGCCCTCGGCGTGAGTCTCATCGCTGGCGGTCGCCTCACCCTCGCTGTGCCCACCCTCTGCTGCCGCCGCCGGGAGCACCACCCCGGCTTCAGTCAGCGCCTCCACACACGCGGCTTCCTTGCCCTCGGGGAAGTGCCCCAGGTTGACCGCGTCGCAGGCGCAGTAGTCGGCTTTGGTGGCTCGCGTACCGGCGTCCAGCGGACTGGTTACGCGCAGGGAAATCACGCCTTCCAGCGGCTGGCCATCTTCGACGTTGATCGGGTAGCCGCTGAATCCTTCTTCGGCGCAGTGGAGCAGCCCGACGCTATCCACGCCGGGTACCAGCTCCAGCCAGTTGGCAATGAGCAACAGGAAGAAGATGGTCATCACCAGCGGGAAGATCCGCCCGGCGCGGGTGCCAGCAACTGACTTGGCGAAGTTGTACATGAAGCCGACCAGCAACTCCAGCAGGCTTTGCAACCGCCCCGGAACCTTCTTGATTCCGCCGCTCAGGTACACAGCCAGCACGATCAGGATGATCACCAGATCGGCCAGCAACACCCCGACCAGCGTATTGGTAAGGTGAAACCCCTCGCCCAGCACATCTTTGACCAGGATTTCGCCCGGCACGTAAATCACCGGCAACGCCACGCCGATGCCCGCCCCGGGTAGCAGGATGAAGGGAATCCACAGGCAAAAGACCCCCACAAAAACCACCATCCCGATCAGGACGAGGAGTCCCCGTTGAGTTTTATTCACTGCATGAGCCTCCTCTCTGCCAATCAACAGTAGTTTGTCTCAATCACTAATCCTCCTTGGCGATCGTCGCTGGGTCTTCCGGGCGAGCTGGCCGGATCGCACCGGTGGCGGAAAGCGCCAGCCGCACCATCAGAAAGAGGCTGACCGGCACGCTGAGAGCCAGCAGGCCGATGGTAAACGGCCCGCGCAGGCCAAACTGCGCGTCCAGCCACAGGCCCGCAAACAAAGCGATAAACACCACGAGGATGGTGACCAGCCCGGCCTGCCCGGCAATCGCGGCGTAAGTCAGATTGCGCGGGCGGCTGCCTGTTGGTTCGCGGTGCGGCAGTTCATCGCTCACGGCCTGCTGTTCTCCAGAATACCGGCCCCCTTGGCCAGCGGCGTGTGCATTCTATCACAAGGTCGCAAATATCGCCAATTTTTGTCCTATAACGATACAAACAAATGTTGCTGCACTCTGGTTTCCGGGCAGTACCGCCGCACCGGCGCCTCCCGGAATCCTATCGCCTGCTTCATTTTCCGCAGACCGCCGGAATCATCGACCGGCCTGCGCTGTACCCGCCGATAAAACTTCCGGGTGAGGGACAACCCTGCCCCTCACCCGGCAAAACACTTCACTACGATCAGAACAGCAGCTCTTGTCCGGCGCGCAACGCCCAGTCATAAACCGGCGCGGCGACCACGCCGAGCAAGATCACACCGACCGACGTCAGGACGAGCGCCCAGCTTGCCGCCCGCGACACAGCCAGCGGTTTGTCCTCATCGGCGCTGCGATCTACGTACATCACCTTGACGACCATCAGGTAGTAGTACAGGGCGACGATCGCATTCAGCACGCCGATAATGGCCAGCCAGGCCAGCCCGGAATCGACCGCCGCCTGGAACAGGAAGAACTTCCCCACAAACCCTGCCGCTGGCGGGATGCCGCCCAGCGAAAGCAAGGCCACCGTCAACACCAGCGCCAGCGCCGGACTACGGCGGCTCAGACCGGCGAAGTCGGCGATTCTCTCGCTGCCGGTCGCCCGGCTGACGTAGATCACCACACCGAAGGCGGCCAGGTTGGTCAGCGTGTACATGAACAGATAGAAGATCACCGCCGCCATGCCGGCGCCATTCTGCGCGCCAATGGCCACCACACCGATCAGGGAATACCCCGCCTGGGCAATCGACGAATAGGCCAGCATCCGCTTGATGTTGCTCTGCCGCAGGGCCAGCACATTGCCCAGCGTCATCGTCACTATGGACGCAATCGCCAGCACCAGCGCCCAGATCGGGTCGTATTCCGGGAAGACGGCCATGAATAGCCGCAACAGCAGGGCAAAGCTGGCCGCCTTGCTGGCCACGCTCAGGAAGGCGGTCACCGGCGTGGGTGCGCCCTCATAGACATCCGGCGTCCAGAAGTGGAAGGGCACCGCGCTGATCTTGAAGCTGAAGCCTGCCAGCAACATCACCAGCGCCAGCAGCACGGCCAGATCAGGCACACCGCTGGCCTTCAGCCCATCCGCCAGCAGGTAGAAGTTGGATTGGCCGGAAAAGCCGTACAGCAGGCTGAGGCCATAGAGCAGAATGGCTGACATCACCGCGCCAAACAGGAAGTACTTGACGCCAGCCTCCGTCGAGCGTTCGTCGCCGCGCAGGAAACCCGCCAGCATGTAGAGCGTGATCGAGGTGGTTTCCAGGGCCACAAAGGCCATGATCAGGTCAGCGGCGGCGCTCATCAGGCTGGCGCCCAGCGTGGCGATGATCAGCAGGGCGTAGTAATGCCCTTTGCGCCCCACGCCCGGCGCGTCGGTGCTCAACAGGCAGGTCAGCCCGCCCGCCAGGATCACCATCGTGCGGAAGATCTGCGTCAGGATGTCGTGCCGGAACATCCCGCCCAGAATCAACTGTTCCTCCACCGCCGCTGCGATCGGCGCGGAGAAGATCAGCAGCACCAGCACAATCCCGAACATCGACACGCCAGCGATGATCCCGATCTGGCGTCGCCGGCTCGCCGGCCAGATCGCGTCCAGCGCCAGCACCACCACTGCCAGGAGGGTCAGCAGGATCTCCGGCAGAATGGCGAGCAGATTCGTTCCCCAGTCAACCGTTTGGAAGTCCAATTACGCACCTCCCAGCAGCATCTGCGCGATCGGCCTGACGGCGCTTTCGATCATCGGCGCCATAATGCTCGGCCACACCCCCAGGAGGATCAGCGGGACGACCAGGATCGCCAGCGCCACCTTATCCAGGATCGTCACGTCGCCGACTTCGGCGTACCGCTGCTCGTTAAAGGCGCCAAAGAACACCTGTTGCACGACACGCAGCACATAGGCCGCCGTCACGATGATGCCGAGCACGGCCACGATCGCGATCACCGCGAAGTAGTTGCCCAGCGCCCAGCTTCCGATCCCCAGCTGGATAACCGGGCTGGCATCCCACAACCCCATGAAGATCGGGAACTCCGCCACAAACCCACTCAACCCCGGCATGCCCATGCTGACCAGGCCGCCGATGATGAAGGCGAAGGCCACCCACGGCATCTTGCGGCTGAAGCCGCCAAGACTGGGAATGTCGCGGGTGTGCGCCCGGTCGTAGACCATCCCGACGCAGGAGAAGAAGAGCGCCGTCATCGCGCCGTGGCTGAACATCTGCAGGCCCGCGCCGGTCATGCCGGTCACGTTCATCGTCGCCCAGCCCATGCTCACCAGGCCCATGTGGCTGACCGACGAAAAACCGATGACATACTTGAAGTCCCGCTGGCGCATGGCGATAAACGCGCCATACACCACATTGATCAGCGTCAGGAACACGATCCAGGGCAGATGCGCCCGCGCGCCATCCGGCAGGAGCTGCACGCCAACGCGCAGCGCACTGTACGCGCCGAGCTTCATCAGCACACCAGCATGGATCATCGAGACAGCTGTCGGCGCGGCCACATGACCGTCCGGACTCCAGTTGTGGAAGGGGAAGACGCCGGCCAGTACACCGAAGCCGATGAAGATCAGCGGGAACCACAGCCGGGCGATTGTGACGCCATCCAGCCCGGCCACAGCGTTATTGAACGGCGAATCAGGCATCTGGGCGACTTCGAGCATATGCACCATGTCGAAGCTGTATGTCCCGGTCGCCTGCCCGGCGACAACGTACAGCACCAGCATGCCGACCAGCGCCACCACCGAGCCGACCAGGATGTACAGGGTCAGCTTCATGGCCGCGTATTCGCGCAGTTCCTTCCAGCCCCAGGTAGCGATCAGCAGGTACATCGGGAAGATGGCCAGTTCGTAGAAGAAGAACAGCACGAACAGGTCCATCGCCACGAAGACGCCATACACGCCCACCACCAGCAGCAGGAAGAAGGCCATGAACTCGCGGGGACGGTCTTCAATGCCCCACGAGATCAGCACCCCGGCAAACGAGGCAAAGCCGGTCAGCAGCACCATCGGCGCGCTGATGCCATCCACGCCCAGGTGATAGTTGATGCCCAGCGCCGCCACCCAGGGGATGCTCTCCTGAAACTGGAACATCTCGCTGACGGACTGCGCCCCGTTGGCGAAGGCGACATCATAGGAGAAGTACATCAGGATGCCCAGCAAGAAGCTGAAGCCCGTCGCCGCCGCCGCGATGATCCGCGCCTCCTGCTTGGCGGTCCGGGGCAGCAGCAAGATCAGCAGCGCCGCAACAGCCGGCGTAAGCGTGATGAGGCTTAGTACGGGTATGCTTGCGTACATAAATCCCCCTGCCTATTACCCGCCAAACAAACGGGTCACGGTCTCGTTGATCATCGGCAAGATCCAGTTGGGCAGTACGCCGGTCACCAGGAACAGGACCAGCAACGGCGCCATCGCCACGACTTCGCGCAGCGAGATCTCCAGGCTATGATGCCGGTAATGGTAGTCCACCCATTCCTGGGCGGGCTTGCCATGCAGCACCCGCTGCAGCGCCTTCAGAATGTAAGCGCCGGTGAAAAGCAGGCCGATCATGCTCAGCAGCGTCGCCAGGGTAAACACCGGCCAGGCCCCGCGCACTACCAGGAACTCGCCAACAAACCCATTCAGCCCCGGCAATCCCAGGCTGGCCATGCTGGTGAAGATCAGGATGCCGCCATAGACCGGCGCCAGCACCCACAGCCCGCCCATCCTGCGCAGGTCGCGGGTGTGCGCCTTGTGGTACAGCGCGCCAACCAGCAGGAACATCCCGGCGGAACTGAGGCCGTGGTTGAACATCTGCAGCACTGCACCGTTGGCAGCGATGATCGCGCTCTGCGTATCCGGCAGGGCGACCGTCCCCGCTTCCAGGTTCAACCAGGGCGCTGCCCCATTGGTGTACAGGATGCCATAGACCCAGGCCATGACGGCGATGCCCAGCACCACAAACCCCATGTGATTCACCGAGCTATAGGCTACCAGTCGCTTGAAGTCATCCTGCCCGTAGGCGGCGAACGCGCCCAGGATGATCCCCATCATCCCCAGGAACGCCAGCACCGGCGCGAAGGCTGCCGCTTGCTCCGGGAAGAACGGGATCACCAGCCGCAGGAACCCGTACGCGCCCAGCTTCAGCAGCACACCCGCCAGCAGCATCGACCCGGCGGTTGGTGCTTCAGTGTGGGCGTCAGGCAACCAGGTGTGGAACGGCCAGATCGGGACTTTGATGGCAAAGGCCAGGAAGAAGGCCAGGAAGGTCAGCCACTTGACCGTCTCTACACCGATGCCCAGGAACTGGCCGCCATCCCCCTGGAACGTCGGCCAGAACGAGGTCAATTCGACGATGTCCATCGTCCCGGCGGTGATGCCAATCAGCTGGATGGAGAGTAGCAGCCCCAGCGACCCGGCCATCGTGTACAGGAAGAACTTGACCGAGGCGTACAGGCGGTTCTCGCCGCCCCAGCGGTTGATCAGGAAGTACATCGGCACCAGGCCGATCTCCCAGAACAGGAAGAAGATCATCAGGTCCAGCGCCACAAAGACGCCCATCATACCCGCTTCCAGCAGCAGGAAGAGCATCATGTAGACGTTGACCTGCTCCTCGATCTCGAAGCTGATCAGGATGCCCAGCGGCACCAGCAGGCCGGTCAGCAGGATCATGACGATGCTGATCCCGTCTACCCCCAGGTGCCAGGATGCCCCCAGCATACTGAACCAGGGCGTCTTTTCCACAAACTGGAAGCCGCCCACCGCCCGGTCATAGCCGAACCACAGCACCAGCGTCAGCACAAAGACCACCAGGCTGAATCCCAGCGCCGTCCAGCGCACCAGCGCCTTGTTGTCGCGCGGGAGCAGCAGCATCACCACCGCGCCCAGCACCGGCAGGAAGACGATGGCGCTCAACAGGGGAATCTCAAAGAGGTTGCCAATCGCGATCATTCGGCTATGCCTCCCCACACCCTCCCGATCAAGTTCAGCACCACGATGATCACGACCAGCGCCGCCAGTGCGATCAACACCGTCGTCGGGCTGATCCTGACCAGCAGCCCGGCAGCGCTCAGGAAGATCACCAGCGCAGCCAGGACCGCCATCAACAGGTACTGCTGGACATTGCCCGTCTGCACGCGGCGGAACCAGCCTGCGAAGGCGCCGATGGCCTGCGGGATGCCATCGCCGACGCCATCGATGACCACGCGGTTGAAGCGCTTGAACAGCTCGCCAATCCAGCCGGCGACATGAGCGATGGTGTGCAGGATGCCATCAATCACGATGCGGTCAATGATCTTGCTGGTCAGGACTTCGCTCAGCCACTGCGAGGGCTGGACAAACACCCGCTGATACAGCTCGTCCACATAGAACTTGTGCGACATCCACTGCCACAGGTACGGGCTGATCCGGTCCAGCGCCAGCTGAGTCGGATCGGGTTGCCCGGCGGCCAGCGGTCTGCGCCAGTACACCCGGTAGCCCACATACAGCCCGCCCAGCGCCACCACAAACGAGAACAATACTGGCACGACATTGAAGGCCAGCGTCGGCGGATGATGCGGCAACGTGCCGCCCACAAAATCATGGAATGGGTTGCCGTTGCCGCTGAACAACCACCCGAACAGCGGGAAGTCCTGCGGCACGCCGATATACCCGGCGACCAGCGCCGCCACACCCAGCACAATCAACGGCCCCTGCATGAAGGTGGAGACAACCGTCTTTGGCCCGCCCAGGCTGGCCTGAGCCGCCGCCTCGGTGCGCGGCTCGCCAGCGAAGGTCATGGCCAGCTGGCGCATGGTGTAGAAGGCGGTCAGGAAAGCCGCCAGAGCCAGCAGCACAAAGACGAACATCGCCGGGCCGAAGCCTTCGCCAAAGCCCAGGTGCCACGCTTCTGCGAAGATTTCATCCTTTGACCAGAACCCGGCGGTAAACAGCGGGAAGCCCGCCAGCGCCAGCCCACCCGTCAGGAAGCCAAACCAGGTCACCGGGATGCGCCCCTTGAGGCCGCCCATGTTGCGCATATCCTGCGGGTCAAAGCGGCCATGCCCGCCAAAAGCGTTGTGGACGTGGTGGCCGTGTTCATGGGCATGGTGCTCGCCGTGCTCCATGGCGTGGATCACCGCGCCGGAAGACATAAAGAGCAGGGCCTTGAAGATGCCGTGCGTGATCAGGTGGAAGGCCGCCGCGATGTACGCCCCGATGCCCAGCGCCGCCATCATGAAGCCGAGCTGGCTGATCGTGGAATAGGCCAGCACGCGCTTGATATCGTTCTGGGCCACCGCGATCACCGCTGAGAACAACGCGGTAAAGGCGCCGACGTAGGCCATCAGCAGCAGCGGCGCACTGTACACGCCATGATGCGGGTCGGCCCCGGCCTCCAGCAGCGGATACATGCGGATGATCATGTACACACCGGCGGAGACCATCGCCGCCGCATGGATCATCGCGCTGACGGGTGTCGGGCCTTCCATCGCGTCCGGGAGCCAGACGTGCAGCGGGAACTGGGCGCTCTTGCCGATCGTGCCGATCACCAGGAAGACGCCGATCAGTCCCGCGGCGCTCAGGCCGCCGAAGATGATGGCTGGCTTCGCCGCTAGCCCGGCCAGCAACGCTTCGTTGAAGAAGATCTCGCGGAAGCTCAGCGTGCCCGTCTCTGCGTAGAGATAGGCGATGCCGAGCAGCATAATGACATCCGCCACGCGGGTGGTCATAAACGCCTTGACGCCGGCCCGGTGGGCGCTTTCCTTCTCGAACCAGAAGCCGATGAGCGAGTACGAACAGAAGCCCATCACCTCCCAGCCGATGAACAGCAGCAGCAGGTTGTCGGCCACCACCAGCAAGAGCATGGCCCCGGCAAACAGGCTCATGTAGCCGAAGAAACGCTCCCGGCGCGGGTCATGGGCCATGTAGCCGACGGAGTAGATCATGATCATCAGGATGGCCAGGGGCACCATGAAGAGCATGGCCGTCGTCAGCGGATCAACCAGCACGCCGATCTGGAACTGCGTGCTGCCCAGGTCCATCCAGGGGGCTGTGCTGCCAAAGGCCTCGCCGTCCAGCGCCTCCCCGAAGGCGACGCCGATCGCCCGCAGCAGCATGATGGTCGCCATCACCCAGGAGGTGATCGTCGCCACCAGGGCGGTTGTCGTCGTCAGCCACCAGCTGCGATTGGTGACCAGGAAGATCAGGGCCGCCGCAAGCAGTGGTGGAACCGGGATCAACCACGGCAGGTAGTTCGCATTTGTCCAGTCAATCATTCAGGACCTGTCCTCCACTTGGCACACCTCCCGACTGGCGTGGGCCAGCGGGCAGCGTCGCGATTACCCGGACGTCACCACTTCAGCAGGTTGACATCCTCAACAGCCACACTCTGGCGACGACGGTAAATGGCCACAATCAGCGCCAGACCCACCGCCGCCTCGGCAGCCGCCACCACAAACACGAACACGGCAAACGCCTGCCCGATCATGGTGTCAGGCGTGCGGTAGCGCCAGAAAGCGATCAGGTTGATGTTGACGGCGTTCAGCATCAACTCGACGCCCATCAGGATCGCCACCGCGTTGCGGCGGGAGAGCACGCCGAACAGCCCGATGGCGAAGAGCGCTGCCGCGACCAGCAGGAACATCCACAAGGGCACCATAGCTCTTACTCCACCTCATCATCGCGGGCGATGTAGATCGCCCCGATCAACGCCCCGGCCAGCAACACCGACGCCACTTCAAACGGCAGCATATACTGAGCCGGATCGACCAGCGCCGCGCCCAGCGCCGCTATCGGGTTCTCCAGCCCGCCTTCCGGTGGAGGAGCCGCGAAGAGCGCCGCGCTGCTCCCCTGCTGCAACTGCCAGAGCAGGTACACCACCAGCGCCAGGAAGGCCAGCGAGACGATCGCCGCCAGGTCCCACTGCTCGCTGAACACGTTGCGCGCCCTGACCATCCCCCGCGTCAGCATCACGGCGAAAATAATCAGGATGGTGATGCCGCCCATGTAGATCAGCACCTGCACGGCGGCCAGGAACGGCGCAGCCAGCAGCACAAACAGCCCGGCCACCCCGAACAGGCTCAGCAACAAAAGCAGCGCCGCCCGGAACAGATTCCGGGCCAGCACCACGCCCAGGCCGCCAGCCAGCGTCAGGAGCGCAAACACCAGGAAAACCAGCAGTTCAATCGTGATTTCCATCGCCACCCCCCGCTATTCCGCCGCCGCCACACCGGGCGCGTATTCCGTCTCGTCCACCAGCGCCTCAACTTCCTGGCGCCTGCGCCGGGCCAGCCAGCGCAGCAGCGCCGCCGCAGCCACGAGCAGCGCGATGTTCCCCACCAGCAGCACGCCGGCCAGCGGGAGCATAGCCACGAATTCCGGCCCCAGCAGGCGATACAACCCGGACGCCACGCCTGTAAATTCGCCTTCAGCAATCGCCCGCGCCGCACTGTAATCCGGCGTCGGCACCAGTTTGAACAGGAAGGCCGTCAGAATGACATTCGCCAGCGCCAGCGGAACCATGATCTTCCAGTTCAGAGCCAGCAGGTGGTCGATGCGCACGCGCGGCACGGTCAGGCGCAACCAGACCGTGACGAAATAGACGACCATCGACTTAATGCCCAGGTAGAACATGCCCAGGATCGGGTAGGTTTCCGCGCCGGGGCCGCGCCAGCCGCCCAGAAAGAGCACGCTGAACACAATCGCCACAAAGAAGGCGTGCATGAACTCCGCCAGGTAGAACATGGCGAAAGCCATGCCGCTGTACTCGATGTTATAGCCGGCGATCAGTTCGCTTTCTGCTTCCAGCAGGTCAAAGGGGGCGCGCCCGTTTTCCGCATGCGCTGCGATCAGGAAGAGCACCGCCGCGATGGGTGCGACAAAGAGAAACCATACATGCTGCGACCGCACCAGATCCTGCATGCTCAGCGATCCGGCCAGCATCACCGGGATCAGCAGGGCCAGCACCATCGGCACTTCGTAGCTGATCAGCTGCGCTACCGCACGGAAAGCCCCTAACAGGGCGTACTTGTTGTTGCTGCCCCAGCCGGCCATCAGCACAGCCAGCGTCCCCAGTGAGCCGACCGCCAGCACATACAGCAGGCCGATGTTCAGGTCAGTCCCGATCACCACCGACGAGAACGGGATGACGGCGGCGATCAGGATCACTGACACCACCATTAGCACCGGAGCCAGAAAATACACTGGCCGGTCAGCGTTACGCGGAACGATCACTTCCTTGATCAGCAGCTTGAGGGCATCAGCGAAGTTCTGGATCAAGCCGTACGGGCCGACCCGGTTGGGGCCGACCCGATTCTGAATGCGCGCGGCGACCTTACGCTCGATCCAGATGCCAAAGAGCACCCACGCCATCCCGAAGGTGGCCGCCACCAGCACCCCGCCCAGGATGTCCAGGAAGGTCGCCAGCCCCGCGTTCATGCCAGCCTGTATCAGTGCATCTCTCAGCATAAGCGCTCCCCTTACAAGACAAAAAAGGCCAGAACATCCAGGGCGGATGCATGGCCTGTTTTCCGGTATGGCGGGCTATGTCCACTCCAGCGCGCCCTTGCGCCAGACATACACCAGGGCAACCGCCAGCAGGGCAATGAAGATCAGCACTTCCACGAAGGCGAATAGCCCCAGATTGCCATAGGCGACCGCCCACGGGAAGAGCAACACCATCTCCACATCAAAGACCAGGAAGACCAGCGCAAAGACGTAATACTGGACTTTGAACTGCACCCAGGCGTCGCCGATCGTTTCGATGCCGCACTCATAGGTATCGGTCTTGATCGGGTTGGGCTTGCGCGGGCCGATCAACCAGCCCAGCACAATCGGCACGGCAGGGAGGATTCCGGCGATTGCCAGAAATACTCCGATAAAGGCCCATTCGCTCAGATCCATTGGCAATGGCTCCTTGGGCAACAGGCGCAGAAGGAAGAGCTTGTTAGGTGATTTGCTGAGGCCGTCTGTGACAAACGGCGCCAGTATAGCATCCTGACCCGGATATGACAACCTGTATCAGGATTCCCCGCCTGCGTCAGGCACCCACCCCGGCGGGGACAATCGCCAGTCATTATAGCCACAAGGTTCCGGGAACACAATCAAGCTGGGTGCGGATTCAGTTGTCAAAGCCGTCTGCAAACGGCACAATACCCCGCAGCGTTTCGGGCGGGCCAGAACGCTGCCCGCACAGGAGATCGATCGCGTGGAGCCTCTGCGCACACTCTCGCCATCAGCCGGGGAGTGGGACGCCTTTGTCAGCGCCCACCCCCAGGCCCATATCCTCCAGCTCCCCGACTGGGGGGCGCTCAAGGCACAGTTTGGCTGGCAAGCTTCCCGCATTGCGCTGGCGGCAGGCAGCCAGCTGGTGGCCGGGGCGCAGATTCTCTACCGTCCCCTGCCCCTGCGGCTGGGTAGCCTAGCCTACATCCCCAAGGGGCCGTTGACGCCACCCGACTGGTGGGAGGCGCCGGAGCAACTGGCGCCTCTGTGGGCGGCCATCCATGCCGAAGCGCGGCGACAGGGCGCGCGCTGGCTCACGGTCGAAGCGCCCGATCCTCCGATCCCGGCGGACGGCGACATCCCCACCGGCGCGGCGGAGGCCGCACGCTATGCCGCCGCCCTGAGCGCGGCGGGTTTCCGCCCCGGCCTGCACAGCATCCAGCCGGTGCGGACGATAGTCCTGGATATCCGCCCCGACCCGGAGGAAATCCTGGCGCGGATGAAGCAGAAAACGCGCTACAACATCCGCCTGAGCGAGAAAAAGGAGGTCACCGTCCGGCGGGCGACCGCCGCCGACCTCGACAGCTTCGCCGTGATGATGCAGATCACCGGGCAGCGCGACGCTTTCGGCGTGCACGCGCCGGGCTACTACCGCGCAGCCTTTGACCGCTTCGCTCCAACCGGGCGGGCCGCCCTGTTCATCGCTTCCTACGCCGGGCAGGACCTGGCCGGGGTGATGGCCTTTGCCCTGGGCCGAACCGCCTGGTACTTCTATGGCGCATCCACCAACGAGGAACGCAACCGGATGCCCACCTATGCCGCGCAGTGGGCGGCCATCCAGTGGGCCAGGGAACGCGGTTGCGCCGTCTATGATCTCTGGGGCGTGCCGGACGAAGACGAAGCGACACTGGAAGCAGACTTCAGCCGCCGGGAGGACGGCCTGTGGGGCGTCTACCGCACCAAACGCGGCTGGGGCGGCATGGTGATTCGCCGCATACCCGCCTGGGACTACGTCTACAGCCGCCCGATCTACGCGGTGTATCAGGCCGGCCTGCGCCTGATGCGCCGGGAGGGATAGCGTCATGCCTATCCTGAAGCTCACTCCCACCCATGACCTGTGGCTGGCCTGCTTCGCCCACCTGGAGCGCACGGATATGTTGCGCTGGGTCATTGATGAGCACGGCCTGCTCCACGAGGGGCTACATCTGCTGGGCGCCATCGAGGAAGGGCAGGTCGTCGGGCATCTGTCGCTCAGGCGCCAGCCAATTGTCGCTCCGGCGACCGTATGGAGCGGCGGGGTGGAGACGCCCATCCGCGGGCCGGATGGCGCGCCGCTGGAGGAGTTGTTCGTCTACACCTTTGCCGTCGATGAAGGCTTTCGCCGTCGCGGCATCGGACGTGCGCTGCAGCTCGCCGGGCTGGAACTGGCCCGCGATCTGGGCTGCTATCAGGTCCGCTCCTGGTCTTCGCTGGACAAAACCGCCAACTACGCGCTCAAGATCGGCCTGGGCTTCGCCATCCATCCGGCGGTGTATACGACCGAAAGCGGCATTTCTGTCAGCGGCGTGTACTTTGTCAAGACCGTCGCCGACTGCCTACCAGAGAAAGCCACCCGCTAACTATGCCTGCCCCTCTCTCGCTGACGGTCACCTCCATCGCCGACGGCAACGCCTGGAACGCCCTGCTGCGCCCCCTGCCCTGCGCTCACATCCAGCAAACCTGGGAATGGGGGGAATTCAAGCGGCGCACCACCGGCTGGACGCCGGAGCGAATCGCCTTCCAGCAGGATGGGCAGGTCGTTGCTGCGGTGCAGGTGCTCACCCGGAGTGTCGGCCCGCTGCGGGTCATGTATGCCGCCTGCGGCCCTGCACTTGACTACGCGAATATCGCGCTCGTCGAGGCCGTCCTGCAATACCTGGAAACTCTGGCCCGGCGGCGCAGGGCAATCTGGCTCAAGATCGATCCGGAGCTGCCGCTTGGCTACGGCGTTCCCGGCGAAGAAGAGGCACGTGATGACCCGGCTGGATTGGCCGTGGTCGATCGGCTTCGCGCCCGTGGCTGGCGCTTTTCGGCCAGTCAGGTACAGTTCCGCAACACGATCACCATTGATCTGTCGCGCTCTGAAGACGATCTGCTGATGGCCATGCACCAGAGCACACGGCGCAAGGTCCGCACGGCGGAGAAGAAAGGCGTCATCATCCGCGACGGGACCCTCGCCGACCTGCCCCTGCTGTACGAGCTGTACCGGCTGACCGGGGAGCGCGATGGATTCCTGACCCGCCCGCTGGCCTATTACGCTGACGCCTGGGGCAGCTTCATGCAGGCTGGGCTGGCCCACCCGCTGATCGCCGAATACGAAGGAAAGCCGCTGGCCCATGTGATCCTGCTTCATTTTGGGGCCAAGTGCTGGTACTTCTACGGCGCTTCCAGCAATGAAGAGCGCCAGCGGATGCCCAACTACGCCCTGCAATGGGCAGCCATGCGCTGGGCCAGGGAGCACGGTTACCGCCTCTACGACCTGCGCGGCGCGCCGGATGTCTTCGATGAATCGGACCGCCTGTGGCGCGTCTACGAGTTCAAGCGCGGCTTCAACGGCACAGTCACCCGGCACATTGGGGCGTGGGATTACGCGCCAATCCCGGCCCTTTACTGCGCCTATGAGTCGCTGATGCCGCGCCTGCTGGCCTGGCTGCGGCGCCGGAGCGCCCCGCAGCAAGCCCGGTCGCTTGATTGATTCACACCCGCGTTAGCAGTAAAATGTGCAATATGTACAAAGTTCGCACGCTGGATGCCGCCGAGATTCCCGGTCTGGTCGATTGGCTGGTCAGGTTACCCCTTATGCAGCGCTACGGGCTGGAAGCGCCCGCAGCCCGGCGCATGCTGGCGCAGGCGCTCGACCGGCAGGAGGCACTCATCACGGTTGATACCGAGGCGGCGGCTGCCTGCGGTTTTGCCTGGATTATGCCAACCGGCGCCTTTGGCCGCAGCGCCTATCTCCGCCTGATCGCTGTGCGTCCGGACGTTTCCGGGCGGGGTCTGGGCGCGGCGCTGCTGACCGAGGCGGAACGCCTGGCCGCCAGCGAGGGACGCGACCTGTTCCTGCTCGTCTCAGATTTCAACACCGGCGCCCAGGCGTTTTACCTGCGGCACGGCTACCAGCAAATCGGAGCCATCCCGGCCTATGTGCTGCCGGATGTCACCGAGTTGATCTTCTGGAAGCCGTGCCAGCAAAGAGACCGGGCATAACCGGCATGAATCGCCGTCCAGGCCGCCATCTACCCGGGGGATAGAGAGGAGGTTGTTAGCGCCTTCAGTCTGACCGCTGAGCTATACCGGATGCTCACAAACTATTACGTCCTTGTTAAAGGTTAGGTCAGGAGGAGCAACAATGTTGTCACGCCGTATACGCCACATTTTCCCTGTTGTCGTGATCGTCATCGCCCTGCTGGGGGCTGCCCTGCCGCTGAACGCCCAGGGCAATACCCTGATCATGGCCCGTGCCATTGACGCCACGGGCATCGACCCGCACACCCAGACCGCCTTTGCCTCCCTGGCGCTGCTCAACATGATCTACGAGCCGCTGGTCATCACCAACCACAATCTGGAGATCTCCCCGGCGCTGGCGGAAAGCTGGGAATTCGCCGATGACGCCATGACGCTGACCTTCAAGCTGCGCGAGGGCGTCAAGTTCCATGACGGCTCCGACTTCACCGCCGACGACGTGATCGCCTCCTACACCCGCATTCTGGACGAAGCCACCGGCGCGGCGGCCCGAACCAACTACGTCAGCATCCAGTCGATGGAAGCGCCCGATCCGTACACCGTGATCTTCCACCTCAGTACGCCGGATGTCCCCCTGCTGACAGCGATGACCAGCATCAACGCGGCCATCCTGCCCTCCGAGCTGATTGAGAACGGCGATCCGACCACCACCGCCATCGGCACCGGCCCGTTCAAGCTGGACAGCTGGGTGCCTGAGGAAGTGACGCGGCTCTCCGCCAATCCGGATTGGTGGGGCGAGGGGCCATTTGTGGATGGTGTTGAAATCCGCATCATCCCTGACGAAGCTTCGATCCTGGCTGCGCTCCGCGCCGGGACGATCGACTTCGCCATGATGAACGACCCGCTGGTCGCCACGCTCCTGATCGATGACCCGAACATCAAGCTGGCCCGCACGCCGGCGCTGGACTACCACGTCCTGCAGCTCCGCGCGGCTGTTGAGCCGCTGGACAAGCTGGAGGTCCGGCAGGCCATCTCCTGCGCCATCGACCGGCAGGAAGTGGTGGACTCAGCTGCCCTCGGCGAGGGTCGTGTGACCGGCCCGCTGACCATGCCTGCCTTTGCCCTGCCCACCAGCGAATTGTTCTGCTACGAAAAGGACCTGGAGAAGGCTCGCGAGTTGCTGGCTTCCGTCGGCCTGCAGGATGGCTTCACCCTGCCGGTGATGGTCGCCAACGCCGAGCCGCCCACCGCGCTCTCTGAGGCGCAGAGCATCCAGGCTCAGCTGGCCGAGATCAACATCAAGGTTGAGATCGAGCCGCTGGAGCTGAGCGTGTACGTTGACCGCTGGCTGGCTGCAGACTTCACCGCCTGCGTCGCCCTCAACGGTGGCCGCACCGACCCGTACACCATGTACGCCCGCTACTGGCAGTACGGCGCGCGCTTCGAGCAGGTGGCCGGGTATGTCGATGACGAACTGGACTCGCTGATGAAGCAGGGCCAGCGGGAGACCGACCCCGCCAAGCGCCTGGAAATCTTCCACGAGCTTGAACGCCAGCTCACCGAGAAGTCGCCCTGGATCTGGCTCTATGCCGGGTACAAGTACACCGCCTACCAGCCATACGTGAAGGGCTGGGAGCCGATCGCCAACGACGCGCTGTACTTCCTGTATGAAGTCTCGCTGGAACGCTAGCCTGCCGGAATCCGCCTGAACTGGAAGGGGAGCGGCGTCAACCCGTGCCGCGGAGCGCACGCCGCTCCCCTGATCACAACTTCCTATCCCGGATGGTGCCATGCTACGCTACCTGGTCAACCGCATCATTGCCTTTATCCCAACACTGCTGGGCGTGTCGATCCTGGTCTTTTTGGCCATCCGCATGGTCCCCGGCGATCAGATCACGGCCATGCTTGGCACCGAAGCCGGGATGCTGACCCAGGCGCAACGCGCCGCCCTGGAAGAGTACTTTGGCCTGGATAAGCCGATCGTCGAACAGTACTTCTCCTGGCTGGGCAACGCCCTGCGCGGCAACCTGGGCTATTCCGTGCGGCACGGCGAGGAAGTGACCAAGCTCATCCTCAACCACTTTCCGGTCACACTGGAACTGGCCTTTCTATCTGTCGCCATCGCCCTGATCATCGGCCTGCCCATCGGCATTATGGCCGCGATCCGTCACAATTCCCTGCTCGATCTCTTTGGCCGCATTATCTCCATGCTGGGGCTGTCCGTCCCCAACTTCCTGCTGGGGACGCTGATAATTTACGTGCTATCAGTCGTCTTCGGAATACTGCCCAACTCCGGCAACTATGTGGACTTCCACGAAGACCCGGTGTTGAACCTGCAACAACTGATCTTCCCCGCCTTCGCCATGGGTTTCTCGTTTGCAGCGTCAGTCATGCGCATGACTCGCTCATCCATGCTGGAGGTGCTGGGGGACGATTATGTGCGCACAGCGCGGGCCAAGGGCCTGCGGGAACGCAGCGTTGTGCTGGTGCACGCACTGCGCAACGCCCTGATCCCGGTCGTGACCCTGATCGGCGTGGAGATCGGCTACCTGCTGGGCGGGGCGTTCATCGTCGAGCAGATTTTCTCCCTGCCGGGCATTGGCCGGCTGGCGGTAGGGGCCATCTCCCAGCGCAACTACGCTCTCATCCAGGGAGTGACCCTGTTCGTCGCGCTGAATTTCGTCGTCATTAACCTGGTCGTGGACGTGATCTACGCCGCAATCGACCCGCGAATCTCCTATGATCGCAAAGCCTGAAGCCATTACCACCGAGCTACGTACCGGCCGGAGACCCGCCCTGTGGCGCCGTCTGATCGCCAACCGCAGCGGCGCGGTGGGGCTGGTGTTGATCAGCCTCTTTGTGCTGACCGGCCTGCTTGGCATCCTCGGCCTGACGCCTTACCCGCCCCTGGAACAGCACCCGCGCGACCGCCTGACCGGCCCCAGCGCCACCTACTTGCTGGGCACCGATCTCTTCGGGCGTGACCTGGCCAGCCGCCTGATGCGCGGTGGAGCCAACTCGCTCCAGGTGGCGGCGTTCTCTGTGTTGCTGGCCAGCACTGTCGGGACACTGCTGGGTATCGTAGCTGGCTACATTGGCGGCCAGGTCGACAACGTGATCATGCGAGTCATGGATATCTTCTTCGCCTTCCCCACCCTGCTGCTGGCGTTGCTGGTAGTTGTGGTGCTGGGACCGGGCCTGCAGAACACCGTCTTCGCCATCGCTGTGGTCTACACGCCGATCTTCGCCCGCGTGGCCCGTGGCCCGGTGCTTTCCCTCAAGGAGATGGATTTTGTCACGGCGGCCCGCTGCCTGGGCATCAGTGAGCGGCGCATTCTCTTCCGCCACGTGCTGCCCAACACCATGGCGCCGCTGATCGTGCAGGTCAGCCTGGCCCTCTCCTGGTCGCTGATCACGGAGGCCGGGCTGAGCTTTCTGGGTCTGGGCACCCAGCCGCCGGAACCGTCCTGGGGTCTGATGCTCAGCGAGAGCCGCAGCCTGGCGGAAACCGCGCCCTGGTTGATGCTCTTCCCCGGCCTGGCCATCATGCTGGGCGTGCTGGGCTTCAACTTGCTGGGGGACGGCCTGCGCGATGTGCTCGACCCGCGCACCGCAACCCGCCAGTGAGCCGCCACAACGCCACATAGCACCGACTCGGACCGTCCGCGCGGAGCGTGACATGCCAGCAGCAAACTGCCGCCTTCCGGCGACGCGCTGCAGTGCTGGCAGCAAGAAGCAGGCAACTTGATTGAAGGGGGGGATTACCCATAACCGGCCAACTGACCAAAGCCGTTATCCTGGCGCGTATGGCCGAAGAACGCGCCGCTTTTGAGCAGACCATCGCCGGGCTGAACGCAACACAGATGACCGTTCCGCGGGTGATGGATGACTGGACGATCAAGGACATTCTGGCCCACATCACCGCCTGGGAGCGCGATCTGCTCGGCTGGCTGGAGATGGCGTGGCGGGGTGAGGCGTTGCCCATCCCGCCCGGCGGCGGCTGGGATGCCTACATCGAGGAGTTCAATGCCCGCACTTACACTGCCAACCGTGACCGGCCGCTGGAGGATGTGCTGGCCGAGTTCGATGCGATCTATGCCCGTCTGATGGATGAATTACGCGCCCTGCCGGAAGACCCGGCAGATCCACTGTGGGCGGTCTGGGAAGGCGGGCAGCCGCCCTGGGGACTGCTGGCCACCTTTTACGGGCACTACCGGGAACATCGCCTGCCAATCGAGGCCTGGCGGCGCAGTCTCCTGCAAGCCTGAGCACACTTCTGGCTCGGGAAACAAAGGTGGGCCTGCCGCCCTGGCCAGGCCCACCCCGCAATAGCCTTCGCGCTGCGTTGCCTACAGCCCCAGTTCCTTCATGACCAGATCGAGCTTGCCAGCGGAGCCGAGCTTTTCGTTCTTGTGGGCGATGAAGGCCGCATATTCCTTCATGAACACCTCGCCCGGCTTGCGGAAGTCGAACTGCTCCGGGTGATCGCGGAAGTATTCGCGATGGACGCGCGTCCACACCAGCCGGCCATCAGTGTCGATGTTGACCTTGGTCACGCCCAGCGGCACAGCCTTGGCGAAATCATCCTCGTTGACGCCCTTGGCGGATGGATCAATCTTGCCGCCGGCGGCATTGATGCGGGCCACCTCTTCCGCCGGGACGGAGGACGAGCCGTGCATCACCAGCGGGAAGCCAGGCAACTTGGCCTGAATCTGGGCCAGACGGTCAAAGCGGACGCCCTGAGCGCCCTTAAACTTGTAGGCGCCATGGCTGGTGCCGATAGCCACTGCCAGGCTATCGCAACCGGTGCGCTCCACGAATTCGACGGCCTGGTCAGGATCGGTCAGGAAGGCGCTGCCTTCGTCCACGGCGATATCTTCTTCCACGCCGCCCAGCATCCCCAGCTCAGCCTCCACGCTCAGGCCCTTGGCATGGGCGCGCTCAACAATGCGGCGGGTGATCTCGATGTTCTTCTCGAATGGCTCGTGCGAGGCGTCGATCATCACCGAGCTGTAGAAGCCCGAATCGATGGCGTCATAGCAGGTCGCCTCGTCGCCATGGTCGATGTGCACGGCAAAGACAGCCGCCGGGAACTCCTCCTGCGCGGCGCGGATCATGCCTTCCAGCATCTTGACGCCGGCGTACTTGCGCGCGCCTTTGGAGATCTGGATGATGAACGGGGCTTTGGAATCGATGTTGCCCTGGAACAGGCCGCGCGTCTGCTCCAGGTTGTTGATGTTGTACGCCCCGACGGCAAAGCGCCCGTAAGCAACTTTGAACAACTGCGCTGTTGTAACGATCACGACGTGCTCCTTTCATGAACCGGGTCACCCTGCACCGTGGCGCCCGGCAAAACAGCCTGCGGTTCCCCGCAGCCTGCGCTACCACCTTGCGAACTACGGCTTAACCTGTTTGATTATACCGGGAGCACCCCCTCCCGCGCTGTAAATTGCCCTCCGGCTTTCACCGGGATACTGGCCCCACCGCTTCGATTGTATCCCAGGCGCGGCTGATCCAGCGGGGGCAGGAATCACCCGCTGGCCTGCGATTCGTCCTGTTCCCGGCGGCGCCCAATACAAGCCGCCGGGGCGCGTGACCTTGCCCCGGCGGCTGTTTGGTGCACTCAGATGAGGGGGGATGGCTAGCCCTCCGCGCCCTCCTCCGGCGTGATGGTGAATAGCGTACCCGCCCCGCGCCCGTAAACCTCCGGGAAGTAGAACTCGTAGCCGGTCGTCGGGATCACGTTGAACGCGCCCGGCAGCCCGGTACGGATGGTGTAGCTGTACTCGTACGTGCCGCGCGGCAGGTATGTGGCGTAGATCACGACCTTCTCATCGCGGAATTCGGTATTGCTGAAGTACCACCAGCCCCAGCCCCGGCTGAGCGGATCGACCCGGTCGACTTCCGGTCGGGTGCCGATCTGCTCTGAAGTCTGCAGGTTGGGGTTGACGGCGTCCGTACCCGCCGGGATCGGGTCCTCGATCACGACGTAGTGCAGGTCGTTGGGCGCGATGATCGTCAGCGTGACGCGCACATTGCGGCCCACCGGCGCGCCCTCGATCGGCGTCCGCTCCGGGTCGTCCTGCAGGCTGTAACGCCGGCTGATGATGATCCCCCGGTTGAGCGGCTCGATCTCCGGCACGGGCAGGAAGGCCCGCAGATGCGCGGTGTAGTACATCACGCCGGGGCCATCGCCGTGCGTCAGCGCCAGCAGGTTAGCCTGATCCTTGAGCAGGTCGGCCACCTGGATGCGCAGCACATGGCTCTCGCGGACGGTCGCCGGCGTGGCCTCAGCGTCCAGCAAGCGCTCGTCGTTGAGCGTCACACCGATCGTATAGTCCGGTTGCAGTTCACCCGTGGTGACCATCCAGTCCGTCAGAGCCATGATCGCCCAGGCGGTCTCCTGCGTGGTCTCCCAGTGATCGCCCTGGCGGGCGACCATCAGCCAGCGCACGGCCTGCGCCAGCAGCGGATTGCCCGGATCCAGCTCGATCAGTGCGCCGAGCACGATCGCCGTGGTACGTGTGTCTGTATTCCAGTTCCACCAGTCGGTGAACGCCTCCTGCCAGTGCGCGCCGGTGGCGCTGAGCGCCGCCTGGCTGACCAGCGAGGCAACCATGCCGTCGATCTCGCTCTGCATATCCAGCGCCATGCGGTTCAGCGAGACCGCCAGGTACGCCTGGGCGTACAGGCTGAGCCTGTCGCGGAACTCGAACAGACGCATGGTACGGGCCACGTTGCCCCGGTCAGCGCGGGCCAGCGCGTAGAGGATGAACGCCTGCCGGTTGAGCCGCCAGACATCCGTCCCCTCATCCACCACGATCAGGCGATCGTTGAGGAAAGCCACCGCCCGCAGGATCACATCGTTGGAGACGGCAAAGCCGCTATTGCGGGCCTCCACCAGCCCGATCAGAGCATAGGCGGTGGTCAGCGTATCACTCCGGTCGTTGACGAACCAGCCCCAGCCGCCGTCAGATTTCTGCTGGGCGTAGAGCCGCTGCAGGCCAAAGGACACTTCGCGATCCAGGTTGGCCCGCAACGCCTCGTCAGCCACGCCCAGCGATTCCAGCGCCCGATAGGTCATCACATTGGGCAGGAAGCGGCTCACCATCTGCTCGATACACTGATGCGGGAAGTTCTCCAGGTAGTCCAGGCTGTCGAGCGTCGTGGAGGCCAGCAGCGGATCTACCCGCACCGTCAATTCGCCCTGCGTCACGTCATAGCGGCGCGGCAGCGCGATCGCTTCGGTGATCGTGCCCGGTTCGGCGATCATGCCGCCCGTGCCCACGACTTCCGGCGCTTCGTAGCGGTAGACCGGCAGCAACCGATCATCGCCCTGTCCCAGCGGCGGCTTGCTGGCGTCGGTATAGGCGCCGTCATTGCCGCTGGCATAGAAGGTCAGGTCAACGGCTTCGGTATCTTCAACGGTCACCATCCACTCGAACCGATGGCGTCCACCGGTTGGAATCTCCGCCGTGACATCCTGCGGGCTGTTGAAGGTCAGGCCAGCCCCCCGCAGGGAAGCATCTACCGTCATCGGCTCGCCGGTATTGTTGTTGACCACCGCTACCAGCGTCAGCGCGTCCCCGACCACGAAGAAGCGCGGTGTGATCGGGCGCACCAGCAGCGGCTTGGTGCTGATCAGGTCCTGGGTGGTCTGCCCCACCAGGGTAATGCCGTTACGCCCATCGGTCACAGCGCGGGCGTCCAGCCGCCAGGTGGTCAGGTTGTCGGGCAGCGTGACTTCGAACGTCGCTATGCCGTCCTCCCCCGTGAGCACGACCGGGTTCCAGTATGGCGTATCGACGAATTCCTCACGCACCTCAAAGATGCCGCCCTCGCCGCCGCCACCGCCGCCGCCTTTGACTGTGTCCAGCGTGGTCTGCGTGAGCTGGTCAACGCTGAGCGTCAGCGGCACGGCAGTCCGCACACTCAGCCCCTGTTGGCCGTAGAAGACCTGCATCAGTGGCGAACTGTTCGGCTCGGCGATGGTCAGGACAGACAGGTCGGTCAGGCCGACGCCGACCTCTGCCGCCACCGGGTTCCCGGTGTAATCCCTGGTTTCCACGGTATAGGTGACCGTCTCACGCGGGCCGGCCTGCTCGCGATCCGGGCGGACGGTCACGGTGATCTCGCGCCGCTCCGGATCGACAGCGATCTGGGCCATGCCAGCGCGGAATTCTGCCACCGCCGTGTTCTCGTCCACGCCCTTGACCAGCAACGCCGAGACATACACATTCGGCGCATAGGCGTCTTCGATGGGGAAGCGGTAGACCGTGCTGTTGGTTTCCAGCGGGACGACCTCATGGCGCAGCACATCGCCGCGCTCAATGGTCAGCAGCGCCATCGCCCGGCCCTGCCACGGCGAAGCGATCAGCACCTCGGCCATATCGCCAACTTTGTAGCTGTCACGATCGGTGATCAGCTCGATCCGGTTGCTGTTCTGCTGCCGCCAGGCCACGTACTGCTGCCCGGAGACCCACATGAAGCCGGAGGCGCGCACCTCGTTGCCGCGCCCGTCGCGCGTCGTCGCCAGGATCTTGTACGTCCCGGCGATGGGCGGCACGAATTCAAACGTTGCCGTACCGTCGGCGCCAGTCGTCACTGTCCCGGACGCGCCCTCCACCGGGATATCCTCGACCTCCCACGTCCATACGGCGCGGCCATATTCATCCTCTTCCTGGACGCTCGACCAGCGCCGCTCTACCACCTCGTAGCGGATTTCCTGCCCGGCTACCGGGGCGCTCTCCCAGTCCACCGCAATCAGGTTGACCGTGTTGGCTTCGCCCGCCAGACCAACATAGCGTTCCGGGCGAATGCCCACGTAAACCTCACCCTGGTGGACGATCACCGCCGCCCGGCCGGCAACCAGTTGACCGCTTTCGTCAGTGACCGACGCCTCAATGGTGAAAGTCTGGCTCTGTGTCGCTTCACCCAGATCGGCGGGGATTTCGATCAACAGGCGGCCTTCAGCGTCGGTCACGCCTTCGCCCTCCACCACCACCGACCCGTACCCGCCGCCATAGTAGACGCTGGGGCCTTCATCGTAGTTGAAGTCAATGAACTCGTAGCGTTCCAGCCCGCTGTACTGAAAGAAGTAGTTCTGAGCCAGGACGCTGTACGTCACCAGCGCCTCCGAGACCGCGCCGCCGAAGAAATAGCGGCTATCCACCAGCACGCGGATCGTCTCCCCCTGCACCACCTGATCGGACTCCGGGGTGACCGTCACCTGGAACTCCGGCGCGCGGTATTCCGCTACGCCGAATGACACGCTGAAGTTGCGCGGGCTGTAGTCTTCGGTTGGATCCACCACCGCCGTGATCTGGTAGTAACCCAGGCCGGCGTCCTCCGCCAGGTCGAACTGGCCGCTGAAGGTGCCGTAGGGGGTCAGGGGCAGGGTCGTCTCGTAGATCGTTTCGCCCAGGTTATCCTGCACCCGGATCGGCAGTTCCCTCAGGTTCGGCGGCGTATAGGTCACGTCATCGCGGCTGCGCAGCACGCCGCGGAAGTACACCGGCTGCCCCGGACGGTAGATCGGGCGGTCGGTATACAGATAGCCCCGCACATCCACCGGGAAGTAATCCGCCATCAGGTTGAAGTCATATGGCTCGATGCCCCATGTCCACTCACTGGCGGCAAAGCCAAACGCCTCCGGCGTGTTGACCAGGGCGTACACATAGTCGTACAGGCTTTCCAGGCGCGGGATCGAGGCCGTCGCCAGGCCGTCGGAGTCGGTCACGCCACTGGCTATCGGCTTGAAGTCCTGGTCATAGAACGTGACCGGCACCCCGGCCAGCGGCTCCCCGGTCTGAAGGTCGGTCACCCAGGCCAGCGCGGAATCCACCGAGAATTTAAGCGTAACATTGGCGCTGGCCACGATCATGGCGTGTTGCAGCGACTGGAAGCCCCGGCTGCGCGTCTCCGGCGTGGAGACGATCAGGAAGTACGCGCCGGGCGGCAGCGCCTGTTCCCCGCCGACAGCCGTCGTCTGCACGTCCGTGACTGTCTCCGGGCGCGGCGCGGGGGTCTTCAGCGCTACGTAATACTCGCTGGAGTCGCCCTCGGCGATCCACGCCAGCGAGCCATCGCGCAGTTCCACCTGCCACCAGTACAGCCCCTGCTCACAGACCGGGCCGCCCACAACCGGCAGCTGGTAGTCCTTGTACAGCAGGGCCACGATCTCGCCGGTTGGGCTGCCTCCCCGCGCCCGGAGCGGATCCGGTTCGGTGATCACCACCGCCGTGCCGCCGACTTCCAGGCGCGGCGCAGGGGCGCCGGGGCACTCCAGCGGCTGGCTTTCGCCCTGCGTGGTGATGGTCAGCAGTTCGTACCAGCGCTCATTCTCCCCGGATTCGACAGGCACCGTCCAGCGGCGCAGCAGGTCGCTCTCGCGGCGCGGGAAGTCGTCCCACAGTTCCCAGCTTTGCGGCCCGTTAAGGCGAGCCAGGTCGGCCAGGCTCAGGCGGTAAAGCGACAGATCAAGCTGGCTGACATTCAGATGCTGGGCGAAGAGGCGCGTCTGTGGCGCATAAGCGCTGTACAGCCCAACCCGGCCCGGCGTATTGAGCGTTACCCAGGGTTCATAGGGCTGCGTGGTGAAGCGGATCACGGTCTCCTGATTGATCGTGTTGCCGTAGACATCGGCCATACCCGGCAGGATGCGGATCGTGTAATCGGTGCTTGGCTCCAGTTCGAAGCTCAGACCGTAGCGGTTATCCCACGAGTAGTAGTAGGCTTCCGGTTCACGGTACGGCTCTGGCTCGATGATTACCTTGTCATCGAGGGTGGTACGATCCATCGGCGTCGCAAAGAAGATAGCAAAGCCACCCGAAGGCATCGGATTGCTGCCGTTGGCCGGTTCAGTGCGCAGGATGCGTGGACGATCCACAGCCATGAAGTTCCAGGTCATCGTCCGCTCAAGCGGCGTGGTGCCGTTGGCTGCGCGGGCAGTCCGGGCGTCTACCCGCGCCGTATAGAAGCCGCCCAGCGCCAGCGGCTCGGCAGGCGTGAACGTCATCTCCGATGCTGCCTCATTCCAGGTGAACGATCCGCGCACCACACCGGCATCCTGCTCGGCCAGGACAAACGCTCTCTCGACGCTGGCGCGATCCATGGCCTGGTTGAAGGTCACCACCACCGGCGCGTCCAGCGCCACCCCATCCTCGTTTTGGCCGGGGCTGATGGTCAGGATCGCCGGTGGCACAGTAGTGAACTGCCAGGCGTAGTCAGCCTCCAGCACGCCGCCGGTGACATCGGTCAGACCGGCAGGGATGGTCACGGTGTACGTGGTGCCGCCTTCCAGCCTGACCGGGTGGAAGATGTAGATCGAGGTGTTGAGCCACTCACCTTCGCCTTCCAGCGGAGGGTCAAAGATCAGCGGATCGGGCAGGTCGGCCATTTCCTCAGCCGTCACCAGCGGCACCACCGGCCGGTTGAAGATCACGGTGATCGCCGAATCAGTCGCGACATGGGCGGTATCCGGCGCGGGCAGCACTTCGGCCACTGCCAGGTAGCCCACCGTCTGCACGCTGAAGATGAACGGCTCGCCCAGCGGCTCACCATCCGCGCTGCGCGCTTCTGCGCCCAGCGTGAAGGTATACTGCGTGGCCCGCAGCAGCGGCTTTTCCGGCGTGATCCGCACGGTGCGCGGGTCAACCGCCTCCACCTTTAGCGGCGCCGCCGGGGCAACACTGAGGGCTGCCCGCACGCTCTCCAGATCCATGGGCCGGTCAAAGTAGAAGGTGATGGCGCTGTCCAGCGGAATTTCCTCGCCAGGCAGCGGCTGGGTATCGATGACCTGTGGCGCAGGGCGTGCACCCTGCTGCAACGGCGGCCCGGCCTGCGCGGGAGAACCCGTCCCGCCCGCCAGCCAGACTCCCAGTACCAGCGCCAGCCCGAACAGACCCGTCAGGATTGCCGTATGTCTTCGCCTCATGGGATTCCCCTTCTTAGAGCGGCCTTAGACCGCTCCCTGGTTAACGAACGGGAGTCAGTAATTCACTAGCTTGATCATAAAACAATTCACCGGCAGGGCAATCAGTGAAAAGGCAACGGCTGATCGACGCCCGGCGCAGGGTGATCGTCAGGCAATGGTCAGTCTGGTTGCTGCCGGGAAGCAAAGCGCTCCCGCCGCGCTGGCACGGCAGGAGCGCCCGAATCCTCCCGGCAATACCGGGACTGCTAACACTCACTATAGCCACACGAATCGCACTTGCGGCAGCCTTCGACATTGATGAAGGTCGCCTGGCCGCATTCCGGGCACAGATCACCGACCGAGGATTGCGTCAGCTCACTGAGCGGCAGGGTTGGCTGGACGGGCGCCGGGGCGGGCGTCACCGCAGTCCCTCCTGAAGCAGCCTGCAGATCGCGGTCCGCCGTCTCGTCAAGGTACATCTGCAACATCTGAGCGATGCCGTCAGGCAGGCTGCGCACACGCGCCGGACCAAAGCCGGTCGCCCGCCCTCCGCCGATCCCGGCCAGCTGGCGCACGACTTCCTTAAGCCGCTTGCGCGGGCTGACCGGCGACGCCAGCCGCAGCACATACGAGATCAGGCGGCCCAGCGCCTCCGAGACAGCAGCGGTATCGGAACCGGCCTTGGCGGTATGCAGGAAGACCTCGAACGGCTGGTCGCTCCGCTGGCCATTCTCGTTGATCGTCAGGTAGGTCGTACCCAGCGGCGTCGGCAGGCGGTAAGTCCAGCCGGCTAGACGGCGCGGACGCGGCTTCTTGTCCTCGTTGAACAGCGGCAATGGCTCCGCGGCGGCGGGAGATGCCTCGGAACTAGCCCCGGTTTCCTTGGCCTCTTTGGTGGCCCGCGTCTCCAGGACGACCTTCTGACGGCTGCCGGTGACGTAGACAGTCAGGCCTTTGCAGCCCAGCTTCCAGGCCAGCCGGTAAGCCTCTTTGACGTCTTCAACCGTAGCCGTTGCTGGCATGTTGATCGTCTTGGAGATCGAGTTGTCGACAAAGGCCTGCATGGCCGCCTGCATACGGACATGCTCTTCAGGCGTGACATCGCCGCTGACCACATAGACGCGCCGGATCTCCTCCGGCAGTTCTTCCACGTGCTGGCAACTGCCATCGACGCTGACCTGCTCCACTACGCGGCGGATGGTCTCCTCGTCCAGACCGGCGCGCTGCATGGCCTGCAGGAACAGCGGGCTGGTGTACTGCAGCTCCAGATCGCGCCCGCCATCGTTGACATGCCGGATGTAAGCCAGGGCAAAGACCGGCTCGCAACCGTAGCCTTCGCACCCAGCCACTGTCGAGATCGTGCCCGTCGGCGCGACGGTGTTCTGCGCACCGTTCCGGATGCCATGCGTCCTGATCCCGGCGGTGATGGCGTCCCAGTCCAGAGCCGGGCGGCCCCAGTCATGGCGGTAGGGAGCGATCGGGCGGGGCGGCGTCCATTTGAGATTTTCCGGGTCGTACAGGCTACCCCGGATGGCCGGGAACGGGCCGCGTTCCCGCGCCAGTTCGATGCTGGTGCGCATGGTGTGGTAGCGCACAAACTCCATCACCTGCCCGGCCAGTTCCTGCCCTTCCTCGGAACCGTAGCGCACTCCCAGCCGGTACATGATATCGGCCAGGCCCATGATCCCCAGCCCGATGCGCCGTACCCGGTGAGCCGCCTGTTTGAGCTGGGGCACCGCAGGAACATAGGCGTTGGCCGTCACTACGTCATCCAGGAAGCGGGTGGATTCTTCAATGGTGCGCTGCAGCTTCTCCCAGTCCAGCCGATCGTCGTCGGTCATGTGCCGGGCCAGGTTGATCGACCCCAGGCAGCAGTTTTCAAACGGCCCCAGCCATTGCTCGCCGCACGGGTTGGTGGCCTCCAGTTCGTAGAGGTGCGGGACGGGATTGCTGCGGTTGGCCGTATCCAGGAAGAGGATACCCGGTTCACCGTTGAAGTGCGCCTGGCGGGCGATCAGGTCAAAAAGATCGCGGGCGCGCACCGTCTCCCAGACAGCGCCATCGGCGGGGTTGATCAGTTCGAAATCCTCGTCGTTTTCCACCGCCTGCATAAACGCATCAGTGACGCCCACAGAGATATTGAAATTGGTGATCTGGCTCTCGTTAGTTTTGCAGGTAATGAACTCTTTAATGTCCGGGTGGTCGACGCGCAGCACAGCCATATTGGCCCCGCGCCGGGACCCACCCTGCGCGATCTCGCCAAAAGCCTGGTCGTATACCCGCAGGAAGCCCACCGGCCCGGTTGCCTTGCCCATCGAGGAACGCACCAGTGCGCCTTTGGGCCGCAGGCGGCTGAACGAAAAGCCATTCCCGCCGCCAGTCTGCTGGATCAGCGCCGCGTCCCGCAGCGTCTGAAAGATACCGGAAGGGGTACGGCCCATGTCATCGTCGATAGCCAGCACAAAACACGCGGCCAGCTGGCCCAGCGGCGTGCCCGCGCCGGTGAAGGTCGGGCTGTTGGGGAAGAACCGGATATCCGTCAGCAGGTCATAGAAGCGGTTCGACCACAGCTCAACATCCCCCGCCAGTTCCGCCTCTGCTGCCGCGACATGGCTGGCCACCCGCCAGAACATCTCATGCTCGGTCTCCGCCGGCTGGCCATCCGGCCCGCGCCGCAGATAGCGCTTGGCCAGGACGGTCCGCGCATTTTCAGAAAGCGGCAGGTGGCGCAGGGGCAATGGAGGACCGGAATGACCATTCGGTCGGCTTCCGGTTCTGGTCTTGCCTGACTGCTTGGTCGTCATTGCAAAGCTCCTTCCCCTGAAAACAATACAACACAGACGAATTGAGTCCAGCCTTCCCTCAATTCCCGGTCAGGCGCTGCTATTAGATTGGCCATCCCCAGGCATTACATGGCAGAGTGTACCGACGGGTGACAGTCTGATCGCGGCAGGATGCGCCCGGAATGACTAGCGGCCGGCCTGCGACCCCTTGGCTTTGCTATCCTGTTCGGCCAGCAGCTTGTTGATCTCGGCGCGCACGCTATCCAGGTTATCCAGCCGCAGGTAGACGATGGCATAGCGGATATAGGCGATGGCATCGAGCGCTTTCAGTCCCTCAATCGCCATGTCGCCAACCACCCGGCTAGAAACCTCCGCCTTGCCCATGCGCTGCAGCTTAGCCTCGATCTGATCGGCCAGCCGTTCCAGGTCCGCCGCCGCGACCGGTCGCTTGGCGCAGGCGATGCGCATCCCCTGGATCAGCTTTTCCCGATCAAAGGCTTCCCGCTCTCCGCCTGATTTGATCAGCATCGGCGTGGCCAGGATTGCCCGTTCGTAGGTACTGAATCGCTCCCCACACTTCAGGCACTCCCGCCGTCGCCGAATCCCTCCCCGCGCATCATGACTGGTGTCGACCACACGCGAGGCCCCGGTCGCACCGCAATACGGGCATTTCATGGCTTTGGCCCCCCATCCCGGGTTCCCGGCCCCAATATCCGCGCGGCGCCACCGACCACCTGCCCACCTACCCCCACAGGTAGGGGTAGGCCACGAATCACCCCCTGCATATGGTGGTCAATGGGCTTTCACTGTAACACGGTCAGGGGCAGGGTTGAACAGTACCCCGGTACTATTTTGCATTAAAATTCCCGCCCTGGCAGACAACAGGCAGCCCCCCACCCGGCACGCAGACCGAAATACAGGGTGGAGGGCCTGTCCCTGAGGAGGTATGAAGGATTGTCCGGGCGCCGCCGCGCCGGTCCACGCCGGTGCGGCCCCCGGTTGAAGCGTGCCTACCGCTTGCGCAGGAAGGTCGGGATGTCCATGTTGCCGCTGTCAAACGACGAGAAGTCGCTGCCAGAGTCAACCGACGACTGCTGCTGAGGCGGCGGCTGTGGCGGCTGGACGGGCCGGCGCAACGCAGGCTGCATCGCCGGCTGCTGCGGTTGAGCCGGAGCATGCTGGGGCGTCTGCAGCGGCTGAGCGCCCTGCTGCACCTGCCGCCGGGCGACATGGCTCTGCTCAAAGCCAGTGGCAATAACGGTGATGCGGACAGAATCGCCCATGTTGGGGTCGATCACCGCGCCGAAGATCAGGTTGACATCCGGATGCGCTGTATCCTTGATGATCGACGCCGCCTCGTAGACCTCAAACAGGCTCAGGCCAGTACCGCCGGTCACATTGAACAGGATGCCCCGCGCGCCATCGATGGTGACGTCCAGCAGCTGGCTGCTAACCGCCGCTTCCGCCGCCTTGCGGGCGCGGTCATCGCCGCTGGCCTGGCCGACCGCCATCAGCGCCGCCCCGCCTTCGGACATAATCGTCCGCACGTCGGCGAAGTCCAGGTTGATCAGGCCGGGCACCGTGATCAATTCGGAGATGCCCTGGATGCCCTGGCGCAGCACATCATCAGCCAGGCGGAAGGCATCCTGCAGGCTGGCGCGTTTGTCGGCGATCTGCAGCAAACGATCGTTGGGGATGACGATCAGCGTATCGACATGGTTCTTGAGCGCCTCGATCCCGGCTTCCGCCGCGTCCTGGCGCCGCTTGCCCTCAAACGAGAAGGGCCGGGTGACCACGCCAATCGTCAGCGAGCCAAGCTCTTTGGCCACCTGGGCCACAATCGGCGCTGCGCCGGTACCGGTGCCGCCACCCATGCCACAGGTGATAAAGACCATATCCGCGCCGCGCAACACCTCGTACAGCTCATCGGCGCTTTCTTCCGCCGCTTTGCGCCCGATCTCCGGGTTGCCGCCGGCGCCCAGGCCACGCGTCAACTTATCACCGATACGGACGCGCGTTTTGGCCTGGGAGAGCATCAGGGCCTGGGCGTCGGTGTTGATGGAGATAAAGTCCACCCCGCCCATGCCCTCCTCAATCATGCGGTTGATGGCGTTGCCGCCGCCACCACCAACACCCACCACTTTGATCTGCGCGAAATTCTCACCGGGGATCAAATCATAATCACTCATCACTGCCTCCTCAGATCAAGACGCCTGGTTGCCCTGCGCTTGATACCACCACCTGTTGGGTCTGCGTGTGGGTTATTGTGCTATTGTATGCGAAAACGCCGTACAGCAAAACTACGCCACCGCCTGAAAAGGGCCAAATAGTCCAAAAGTGCTACCCGCCCCCTAGTTGTTCTCGTCCTCAGGCACAAAACGTCGGAACACCCCGCTGAGCAGCTTGCCCAGGCTAAAGCCTGAACGCGCTGCGCCTGCGTTATCCGCATACTGGCGATCTTCGCGGTCCATCGCCAGGCCCAGGCGCAACAGTCCCACACTGGTGCTATAGGCCGGGCTGCGCAGCGTGTCCGCCATGCCCGTGATCTTCTCCGGCTGGGCCAGGCGCACCGGCAGGTGCATCACCCGCGCGGCCACCTCGCGGATACCCGGCAGCAGCGTGCTGCCGCCGGTGAGCACCACACCTGCAGGCAGCAACCCGTCGTAGCCGGAGCGTTTGGCTTCCTGCAGCACCAGTTCGAAGATCTCTTCCACCCGCGCGCCGATGATCAGCGCCAGGTCGCGGCGCAGCACTTTGCTCGGCAACTCCTCGCCAAAGGGCTGCACCGCGAACGACTCGACCGAGTCCAGGACGCGCGGATCGGCATGCCCGTACTGCAGCTTGACCGCTTCCGCCAGTTCAAAGGGCAGGCGCAGACCATGGCCAATATCGTTGGTGATGTGCCAGCCAGCCACCGGCAGCACCGCCGTGTGCCAGACGGTGCCCTCGATGAAGATCGCCAGGTCAGTCGTGCCCCCGCCGATGTCCACCACCATCACGCCCATCTGCCGTTCCGTGGGCGAAAGCACCACATCCCCCGATGCCAGCGGGTTCAGGATGAAGCGATCGACATAGACGCCGGTCGATTCGACGCACTTCTCCAGATTCTGCACGGTCGAAGTTGAGGCGGTGATGATGTGCGTCTCCACCTCCAGCCGGAAGCCGTGCATCCCCAGCGGGCTGCGCACCCCTTCGTTACCATCCAGGCTGTACGTGCGCGGAATGACGTGCAACACCTCGCGGTTGTGCGGGATGGCGATCGCCCGCGCATTAGCGATCGCCCGCGTGACATCCTCCGGCCCCACCGGACGCGTGCCGCTGATCCCCACCACGCCCCGGCTGTTGATTGAAGACACCTGGCTGCCAGCCAGGCTGACAAATGCCCGCCCGATCTCGTAGCCGCTGCTGCGCTCCGCCTTGTGCACAGAAGAGGAGATCGCTGCGGTGAGGGCGTTCATATCCGTCACCACGCCCTTTTGCATGCCGCGGCTCGGCTCCACACCCAGGCCGACGACATGAATATCTTCTTCGCGCACCTCACCGACGATGGTGCACACTTTGGTCGTGCCCACGTCGATACCAACGACTAGTTCACCCATAACGATCTGCTAGCTCGCTCCCACGGGCGAGGATCACTGCCCCGTACCTGTCTCATCTTCGCGCCACCAGATGCGGTAGTACGGCGCGTCTACATCCCCCACATCAATGAATTCCGGGTAGATGCCCCTCGCATTCAGGTCAGCCACAATCGCGTTATACACGTTGAGCTTGGCCGCCATGTCTGTCCCGGTCCCCAGCCAGGTTCGCCAGCCCTGGGGGTCCTGAAAGCCCAGTCCTTCCACGGCGTCATAGATCAGGACTTCCAGGTCCGGTAGCAACTCCCGCAATTGCAGCGCGGCATCCACCACATCCTGCGGGATGACCACATTGGGGCCGATCGGGGCATCGCTGCCCTCCACCACAATCCGCAGCAGATCGGCGCGGTCTACCCGCTGCTGCATCACCCGCCCCCGCACGTCGATCCAAGTTCGGACTCCGGCCTGCTCCCAGATCAGGGCCGGTTCGCGCTCCTGAATCTCAATCTGGATCAGGTGCGGCGGCCAGCCCACCCGAACCTCAGCATCCGCCACACTTGGCGAGCGCAACACCTGCGCCCGCACCTCCGCCGGATCCACCCAGAAGAGATGCAGGTTGGCCACTCCACTGAGCGCAAAGACCTCTTCCGCCGTCAGGTTGACCAACCCGCCCACCTCAATGTGGTGCACATAGAAGGCATCCGACTGGATGAACATCAGTAGCACCACAAGCAGACTGGCTACAGTGACCGCGCTGAGCGTCCGGGCGGAAAGGATGGCCTCCAGATGACCGCTGCGACGCTGCGTCATGGCACCTGCGCCGCTTGCGCTGCTCCGGACCGCCGCTTCCCGCCGCGCCGCGCGTCGACGACGCGCTGGCGTCGGCGCCACCGGGAGCGGTTCGGCGTGACGCACCACCGGACGCGCCACCCGCTCACGCTGGCCGCGTGGCGCCACATGGGACGATTGCACCCGGCGCCTGCGCCGGGACTTACTGGCCGTATCGGAGGATGCGATCATGAACGCTTTCGTCCCGCCCGCTAGAGCGCGTCTCGCCTATGAGCCGGGTCAGGCGATCATTGACAGGCTGAGCATCCCCAACGTACCCGGAAGCTCATCCCCAACCTGTCCGTGCCGCCCTGCCAGTGATCACAACGGAAACTCAGACGAAGTCTGATCCAGCGCCCCTGGTTCCTCTATTTTCCCACTTATCCCATGATATGCCAAGCGTGAAAAAAGTCAGTCCTGTTGTGGTACGCACCCGCCTGCCTGGCGATTTCACAGGAAATTTACGACTTGATGCTGCTGGCAGGTATCGCTTCAGGCGCTGAAATCGCCTAGCAGTTCAATCTCCAGTTCCAGCCACACGCCGAACCTGGCCGCGACCGTTTCCTGAGCCAGCCGGATCAGCGCTAGGTAATCCGCCGCCGTGCCGCCCTCGCCCAGGTTGACCAGGAAATTGGCGTGCTTCTCTGAGATCTGCACCTGGCCGCGCCGCGCCCCTTTCAAGCCGGCGGCTTCGATCAGGCGTCCGGCGTAGTCGCCCGGTGGATTCTTGAAGATGCTGCCCAGGCTGGCTCCCGGCGGCTGGGTGCGCTTGCGGTGAGCAATGTACTCCGCCGCCTGCGCTCGAAGCGCCGCCGGATCAGCGCCCGGCGCCAACTGCAGCGTGACAGCCGTCACCAGGTACGGTCCCTGGACACCCTTGAGCGCCGAAGTGCGGTAAGCATAGGCCATGTCAGCGACGGCGTAACGGGTCACCCCTGCCGGGCGGAGCACCTCCACCTCGCGGACACAGGCGGCCATATCACTCCCGTATGCCCCGGCGTTGTTGATCGCCGCCCCGCCAATCGTGCCCGGCACGCTGACCGCCCATTCCAGCCCGCGCAGGCCACGCGCCATACAGCGCCGCGCCACCGTGCTCAGGCTGGCTCCGCTTTCCGCCCGGACGACGCCATCCGCGCCAATCGTGAGCGCCGCCGCCCGGTTGATGATAACCAGCCCGCGGAAGCCACTATCGGCCACCAGCACGTTAGAGCCGCCGCCCAGAATGCGGTGCGACACGCCCTGTTCCCAGGTGAAGCGGGCAGCAAAGATCAGATCGGGCAGGTTATGGGCCACCACCAGCGCATCCGCCGGGCCACCCAGCCGGGCCGCCGTATGACGGGCCAGCGGCTCGTCCCGCCGCAGACGGTCGCCAAAGCGCTCCTCCAGGAGCGTGTAATCCACCGTCACCAGATCCTCCGCAAAGAGATGGCAATGACAGCAACCGCCACTAGCAACCCTGGCGCAGTCGCTCCAGCAGGCGGACGCCGATCGTCGGCGCGTCGCCAGCGCTGAGGATCAGCACCACATCGCCCGGCTGCACGCCTGCCGCCAGCGCCTCGACGGCGCTATCCAGCGTTGGCGTGTGGCGCACGTCGGGATGGGCAATGCGGGCAACCAGTTCGGGAATGCCGGGGCCTTCGCTCTGCTGCTCCCGCGCGGCATAAACATCGGTGATCAGGACATGGTCCGCGGCTTCCGGCAGAAAGGCCGCGGCAAAAGCGTCAAAAAGCGCCCGCAGGCGTGAGTAGGTGTGCGGCTGCCAGACCGCCCAGATCGTCGCCTGCGGATAGGCGGCCCGCGCCGCCCGCAGCGTCACGGTGATGGCCGTCGGGTGGTGGGCGTAATCATCGATCACCGTCACACCGCCGGCCTGCCCGCGCACCTCAAAGCGCCGCCCTGCGCCGCTATAGGTCGCCAGCGCCGCCAGCGCGTCTTCCGTCGGTACACCCAGCTGCGCCGATGCGATCAGCGCCGCCAGCGCGTTCTGCACATTATGAGCGCCCGGCACACTCAACCGCCCGGCGCCGACATCCTTCCCCGCCTGCATTGCGCGGAAAGCCATCCCCTTCCCCTGCGCCTGTACGTCTACAGCACGCCAGTCAGCCGCCGGACTACTCAGGCCGTAGGTCGTCACCGTGGCACCCGCTGCCCGCCGTTCAGCGGCCAGCTTCGCCGCACCTGGATCGTCAGCGCAGGCGATTAGCAGGCCCTCCGGCGGGACTAACGCGGCAAAGCGGCGGAAGTCTTCCGTCAAGGCTTCCAGCGTCGGGAAGAGATCGGGGTGGTCATGCTCGATGTTGGTGATCACGGCGATCGTTGGCCGCAACCCCAGGAACATATGATCGTACTCGTCGGCCTCAATGACAAACGCCTCGCCCCGCCCTACCCCCGCGTTGGTGCCCACACCCGGCACCACGCCGCCGACAATGAACGAGGGATCGCGCCCCGTCTCCCGCAGGATGTGCACGATCATCGCTGTGGTCGTCGTCTTGCCATGCGTACCGGCCACGGCAACGCCGACCTGCCCGGCCATCAATTCCGCCAGTATATCGCTGCGTTTGAGGACGGGCAGGCCACGCGCCCGCGCCGCCAGCACTTCGGGGTTATCCGCCGGGACAGCTGAGGAGATGATCACGAGTGCAGCGTCGCCGAGGTGTTCCGCCCGGTGGCCGGCGTAAATCACCGCACCATCGCGGGCCAGCGCCGCCGTCAGATCGTTCAACTGGCGGTCGGAACCGGAGACCCGATAACCGCGCTGGAGCATCACACGGGCGATGGCCGAAAGGCCGCTGCCGCCAATCCCGACAAAATGGACGCGCTGGCCGGGCATCAGCATAGGCTCAGACCAGCACGATGAGCACGAACAGGAACAGAACGACCACCAGCAGCGTGAGCAGGTTGCCTTCCAGCAGGAACACCAGCGGCAGCTGGTTGACAAACTGGGCGCTGGCCGAGTTCAGCGGGGGGGCCATGATCGAGGGACTGAGCGGATAGTGCAACACGTCCATGTAGTACCACAGCGACCCGAAGAAGAGATAAGCGTTGACGCCGCCGATCGTCGCCCCCAGCAGGCCCTCCTGCAAACCCTCGCGGGCGTCGTGTCCGGCACGCTCCGCCCGCTCGGCGCGCTCAAAGCGTGCCGGGGTTTCATAGGCGAACAGCGTGATCACGGTGAGGATGCCAGCATATACGTAGAACTGCTGGGCCAGAGGAGCGCTGCCAATCAGCGGAGTCAGGATGACGTCGCCGAGCTGCTCAAGCACGAACAGCCCCAGCACGATCCCGGCCATGGCGATCATCTCGCGGGTCGAACCGCGGATGAATCCGATCACCGCGAACAAAACCACCATCGCCCAGAGAAAGTAGCCCAGTTGGACCATAACGGCACCACTATCCCGCCGGCGCGCCGGGCCGTCCGATCAGATCAGCACAATAATCACGAACAGAAACAGGATCACCACCAGCAGCGTCAGGAGGTTGCCTTCCAGCAGCCAGTCCAGCGGCAGGCTGTACTGCATGGCCTCGCTGACCGTGCCCACGTAAGGAGCCGGGATGTTGGGATTGAGGGGATACCCCAGCACACGCATGTAGTACCACAGCGAGCCAACCACCAGATAGCCGTTGAAGGCCCCCAGTACACCCCCCAGCAGGCTCTCCTGAAGACCGCCTTCGCGCAGACCTCTCCGGGGACGGGTGCGTCGCTCAAAGCGCCCCGGCGTCTGGTAAGCGAAAAAGGTGATGATCAGCAGGATAGCCGCGTAGAAATAGAACTTCTGCGCCGGGTCTGCGCCAGCGGTCAGTGGCTCCAGGAAGACGGCTTTGAATTGCTCGATGGTGAACAGGGCCAGCACAATGCCGGTTGAGGCGATGATCTCCTTGGTCCACCCGCGCGAAAAACCGATAATCCCGAACATGATGATCATGCCTGTCAGAACCGTGGACAGTTGTATCATCGCCCCTCCACTTCGCATGCCCCCACCAGCAGGCGGGCAATCGCGCGGGCGCCTTCCGGGTGGGCCAGTTGCCGCGCTTTTTCCCCCATCATCGCCAGCGCCGCTGGATCGTCCAGCAGGCGCCGGATCGCCGGATACAACTCCTCAGCCAGCCGGTCGTCGGCCAGCCAGATCGCCGCCCCCCGCGATGCCAGATAGTCTGCATTGACCTTCTGGTAGCGCCAGGCATGCGGGTACGGCACCAGGATCGCCGGCAGGCCAAACTGCGGGAACTCGCCCAGCGTGCCGGCCCCCGCCCGGCTTACCACCAGGTCAGCCGCCGCCAGCGCCAGTCCCATATCCTCATGCAAATAGGCATAGGCATGATAACGCTTCTGCGCCGCCTGCGCTAAGCGCTCGCGGGCCGCGCTGACTTCCGGCCAATCGAGTTTGCCGCTAATGTGCAGCACCTGCAAGTTTTCATCTGCCAGCAGGTCAGTCAGGATGGCCAGCAGCGCCCGGTTGATGCTGCGCGCGCCGCTGCTCCCGCCGAAGACCAGCAGCGTCCGCCGCCCCTCGTCCAGGTGAAAGTGCGTCATGGCCGCCGCCCGCGTGGCTTCCAGCACACTCCGTCGCAATGGGTAACCGGTCTCCACCACCTGGCCTGTCCGGAAGTAACGCGCGGATTCGGCGGTCGTCGCTGCTACCCGGCGGGCGAAGCGACTGGCCACCCGGAGCGTCAGCCCCGGCTCGATATCCGGTACAAAGGCGTAGACCGGCACGCGCCACAGCCAGCCCGCCAGGGCGACCGGCAGGCTGGCCCAGCCGCCGGTCAGAAAGACCCGTTCTGGCCGCCAGCGCATCACCAGCCCCAGCGCCTGGATAAAGCCCACCGCCAGCTTCACCGCACTGATTGCCAACCGCGCCGGCCCAACCCCATGAATCGGCCCGCCCTGGATGTACGCCACCCGCTGCCAGGCGATCCCGCTGCGGGCGATCAACTCCGGCTCCATGCCACCAGCGCCCACGCCGCCCACGAAAAACAGCGCCACCGGCGGCAGATCGTCAGCGCCCTGCTGCAGCGCCTCTGCCACGGCGAACGCGGGGTACACTCCGCCCCCGGTCCCCCCGGCTGAGATCAGAATCCGCATGCGTTCTCCGTTCCGGTACCGATTCGCGCGCCGTCACGCGGGAGACGCTCAGCAACAGGCCCACACCCGCCATCGAAGTCACCAGCGCCGAACCGCCAAAGCTGATGAATGGCAGCGGCACACCGCTGAACGGCAACACCGCTGTCATCACGGCGATGTTCAGCAGCGCTTCCACGACAATCCACGTGGTGATCCCGGCGGCCAGCAGCGCCCCGAAGCTATCCGGCGCGCCGCGGGCGATCCGGTAGCCGCGCACCGCCAGCACCACAAACAACCCCGCGACCAGAATGCACCCGAGCAACCCCAGTTCTTCCGCCAGCACAGCGAAGATGCTATCCGTATGTGGCGCAGGCAAAAAGCCGAACTTCTGGTAGCTCTCGCCCAGGCCAACGCCGGTCAGCCCACCGTTCAGGAAGGCGATCACTGCCTGCTGGACGTGATAGCTGGCTTTGGTCAGGTCGGTTGTGCTGGCCAGGTACGAAGCCAGGCGCGACCCGGCATAGCTGATCTGCCTGGCGAACAGGTAGCCTATCGTCCCCATGACCAGCCCGATAACGCCCATCTGCAGCAAATCCGCCCCGGCGAGGAAGAACATCGTCACCGCCGTGATCAGAATCAGCGATGCCGTGCTCAGGTCTGGCTGAAGGACAATCAGCCCACCTACTGAGCCGATCAGAATCGAAAACGGGATCAGACCGTAGCTAATGCGGCGGATCTTGCTCTGCTTGGCAGAAAGCCAGGCTGCCATGTAGATGATGGTCACCAGCTGGGCCACCTCGCCGGGCTGGAGCGAGCCGTTGACGAAAGCACGCTGAGCGCCGAACACTTCCGGCGCAGTCATCAGCAGTGTGACCAGCAGCGCGATCACCACCAGCATCATCCACAGGGCAAACTTCTTCCACACCCGGTAATCGATCAGTGCCAGCAGGAGCATCACCACCACCCCCAGCCCCATCGACCGCACCTGCCGCATGAAGATTACGGAGGGATCGCCATAGGTCTGGTAGCTCCAGTCAAAGGTGGTGCTGAAGACCATCATCAGCCCGATCGCCAGCAGGATGCCCACCACCAGCACCAGGTACAGATCAATCCGGGCGCGGAAGAGCTTTTTGCGCTCGGCAATGCGCGCCGAATCAGGGGGCGGCGCTTTGTCCTCAAAGAACTGTGGCATGGTTGCCATGCGTACTGTCCTTGAATGTGAACCTGTACAGGTATTCTATAACCGACCGGCAAATCCTGCCCGGCGGCCAGCGCCCCTAGAGCGCGTTGACCAGCGCCCGGAAGTGCGCGCCGCGCTCCTCAAAATCGCGGTAGGCGTCATAACTGGTGCCGCCGGGCGAGAGCAATACCACATCGCCAGGGCGGGCCAGCGCCGCCGCCGCTGCCACCGCCTCTTCCAGCGTGACCACCTCCCGCACACGCTCCGGAGCCAGCAGACCCTCCGCGTCGCGGGACAGCGCCCGGCGCAGCAATTCCGCCACCACCGGCCCGTGCGCGCCAAAGGTGATCACAGCCCGCGCCTTCTGTACCGCCAGCTCAATCAGCCCGTCCCAGGGCAGGTTCTTATCCTTGCCGCCCAGCAACAGGACAAGCGGCTCGTCATAGCTGCGCACGGCAGCCAGCACGCGCTCCGGCGCGGTCGCAATGCTATCGTTGACCCAGGTGACGCCATCGCGCACCCGCACCACTTCCAGCCGGTGGGCCACGCTGCGGAAGGCCCGGATCGCCCCTGCCAGCGTCTCCGGCGGGATGCCCGCCGCTCCGGCGATGGCGCATGCGGCCAGTGCGTTAAGCACGTTATGCGCACCGCGCAGGGGAACATCCGCCCGCGGCAACACGACCTGCGGGCGGCCATCGGGGCTGGCCACGCCGACCACGGCCAGGCGCTCGCCATCGAGGTAGGCGCCATCCGCCACAGCCTCGCGGGCGCTGAACCAGGCCACCCGCCCCGGTGTCACATCCTCCTGAGCCGCCGCGCCCGGATCATCGCGGCCCAGGATGGCCAGGCCATCCACCGTCTGGTAACGGATCAGGTTCGCTTTGGCCGCGGCATACGCTTCCAGCGTCCCATGTCGGTCCAGATGGTTGGGGGTGATATTCAGGATCGCGCCAATAGCCGGGCTGACCGTCATCAGTTCGAGCTGGAAGCTGCTCAGTTCCATCACCACAACGTCGGAGGGCTGGATGGCTGGCAGCACATCCAGCAGCACATCGCCGATGTTGCCGCCAACGTGCGTCACCCGACCGGCGGCGCGGCACATGGCGCCCACCAGCGAGGTCGTGGTCGTCTTGCCGGCGCTGCCGGTGATACCGATGGTCTGCGCCGGGCAGCGGGCCATGAATAACTGGGCGTCATTGGTCACCGGCACGCCGCGCCGGAACGCTTCCGCCACCAGCGGCGCCGTCAACGGCACGCCGCCGGAGACGCACAGCACATCTGCACCGTCAAGCAGAGTCAGCGGATGCCCGCCCAGGACAAAGCGCACGCCGCTGGCACGGTAAGGCGCCAGACCATCGCCAAAAGACTCTTCCGGACGGGCGTCGGTGACGGTCACCCGCGCCCCGATCATCGGCAGCCAGCGGGCCAACGCCTGCCCCTGCCGGGCGAAGCCCATCACCACCACATGTTTGCCGTGCAACTCATCCACCACGACGCGCCTGCCTGTACTGTCTTCCACCAGCCACACACCTGTCCTAGACCAGCGCCAGGGCAATCCCCAGCATGGAGCCAACCAGAGCGATGATCCAGAAGCGTTGAACCACCTGGACTTCGCTCCAGCCCATTTCCTGGTAATGCAGGTGCAACGGACTCATCCGCAACAGCTTGCGCCCCGTGCGTCGCAGATAGGCCATCTGCACCACCACGCTGAGCGTCTCCGCCACCGGCACAAAGGCGATCACCGGCAGCAGCACCCATTGCCCGGTCATCAGCGCGACCACGCCCAGCGCCGCCCCCAGCGCCAGCGCCCCGGTGTCGCCCATGAACAGCTGGGCAGGGAAAGCGTTGTACCACAGGAAGGCAAAGCAAGCCCCGGCGATGATGAAACAAAACTGGGTTAGGAAGATCTGCCCCTGCAGGTAGGCGATCAGGCCATAGGTGCCATAAGCCATCGCAGCAATGATCCCGGCCAGCCCATCCAGACCGTCGGTCAGGTTGATCGCGTTGGAAGAAGCCACAATGATGAACGCCGCAACCGGAATCCAGATCCAGGGCGGGAGCGAAATCGGGATGCCAATGAAAGGCAGAAAGACCGTGTTGGCGTGCTGAAAGCCGCCGTTCCACAGGGACATCACCGTCGCTGCCGCCAGCGCCAGGACGACCTGCCCGGCCAGCTTGGCGCGCGCGGAGATGCCCTGCCCGTGCTCACGCTTGCCCTGTACGCCTTCCCAGTCGTCCAGCATACCGAGCAGACCGTAGCCCAGCAGCACCCCCAGCGGCATTAGAATACTGGCGCCGGTGCGAATCTCCGGGTTGAGCAGGCTGGCCAGGTTGAGCGCCAGCGTCAGCAGCACGGCAGGCACGATGATCAGGATGCCGCCGAACGTTGGCGTCCCGGCTTTGACCTGATGGCTCCCCGGCAAGCTCTCCAGAATCCGCTTGCCCAGGCCCAGCCGCTTGAGGACGATGATGAACGGGTCGCCCCAGATCACCGCCAGCAGGAAGGACAGGCTGAGCATCGTCAACGCAACAGGCAAATCCCCGACCATAGGCTGCTGTCCGATCTAACGATCTACCGCTTCGAGAATGCCGCCCTGCGACGCCAGTTGCAGCCGCACGCTATCCGGTGGGATTTCCAGCAGGATCACCAGCCGCTCCACCAGATGGGCGAAGATGGGCGCAGCGACCACACTGCCCCAGTATTCCCGTGGACGGTCCAGCTTGATCAGGATAGACACCTGAGGATCGTCGGCAGGCAGAAAGCCCACAAACGACACAATTGATTTATCCTGCTCATAACCGCCGGGGATGGGAATCTGGGCCGTGCCGGTCTTGCCGGCGATAGTGTAGCCGGGCACCTGCGCGTCTGGCGTCCCATACTGCACGGTCTGCACCAGCATATCGCGGATCATGCGGGCAGTCTGGGAAGAAACCGGGCGACCCATCGGCGAGGGCTGGGTCGTGTAGACCGTCTTGCCATCGATGATCTGGTGCACCACATGCGGCTGCATCATCAGCCCATCATTGGCGATGGCGTTGACCGCAGTCAGCATTTGTAACGGCGTCACGGCGATCCCCTGCCCGAAGCTGTTGGTGCAAATCTGGCTCTCCTGCCAGATCGTATCGCCCGGCATGGGCACCGTCCCGGCGGCCTCCCCCTGCAGGTCAACGCGGGTTGGCTCGCCAAAGCCAAACGCCTTGACCATGCGGTAGAAGCGAGTCGGTCCCATCTCGCGGGCCACGGTTGCCGTGCCCACATTGAGCGATTGCACCATCACCTGGGTCATATCGATCAGGCCGTGGGAGGCGCGATCCCAGTTCCAGATCGTGATCCCGCCGCACTCCATGCTGGCCTGGTCGTTATACGTGCTGCCCGGCAGGATGACCCCTTCCTCGATTCCCGCGGCCAGAGTCACGATCTTGAAGACTGATCCCGGTTCGTACTGCTCGCTAATCGCCGCGTTCTGAAACAGCCGTGGGTTATCCACCTCGTAGTAGATATTGGGATCATACGAAGGGAAGTTGGCCATGGCCAGGATGGCCCCGGTGCGCGGGTTCATGATCAGAATCGTCCCACGCTCCGCGCCGGTTACGTCAATGGCACGCATCAACTCCGCTTCCGCCAGGAACTGGACATCCCGATCCAGAGTCAGCACCAGGTCGCGCCCGTGCCGGGGAGCCGCCAGCGCGGAGATTTCGAACGGGATGGCGCTCTCCTCTTCGACCAGGCTCTCGCCGGCCAGTTCGCGCTGGTACGCGCCTTCCACGCCAAAGTTGCCGCGCTGATCGCCGCCCACGAACCCGATCACCTGCGCACCCAGCATCCCCTGCGGATAGGCGCGGGAGGGGATGGGCGAAATCTCGACGCCGAAGATGCCCAGGTCCTGCACCGCCTGGCCGACTGCCGCGCTGACCGGCCGGGCGATCTGCACCCAGGGTCGGTCAGAGGTCAGCGCTTCGTAAATCGCCAGTTCGTCGCCGTTGAGCGCCGCCGCCAGTTGCCGCGCCGCGCCCACCTTGTCGGTGATCAGCGGTGGGTTGGCACCAATGGCGTACTGCAGCTGGTTGACGGCAAACAGCTCGCCATCGCGGTCATAGATTTGTCCGCGGGTCGGCAGGTATTCAACCAGCCGCCGGTACTGGCGCGTCTGGCCCTGAAAGTAGGCCAGCGCCTCCGGGTCCAGCTGGAACTGGATGGTCGCCAGCCGCACCACCAGAAAGACACTGACCACGATTAGCGCGGCAGCCACAATCTGCAGACGACGCCGGAATATTTCCGGATGGTTCATCGCCTACTCCCCCGTCTGGGCAGCCGGGCTGCGGCTGGCCCTGGCCCACGCTTCGAACTGCGCTACCAGTTCCGCCCATTGCTGTTCCAGCCAGCCGGAAAACGTCTCGTCATAAACCGGCAATGGCGCTTCCTGCGCCTGTAGCGGGGCAACGCTGGCCGGCTGCTGGGGCATATACCCGGCCACGATCAGGTACTCGATCTCTTCGCTGCCCGCATACGTGAAGCCCATCTCCTGCGCCCGCCGCAACAGGCGCGGGACGCTGCGCAGTTCGGCGATCTCAGCCCGCAACTGCTCGTTCTCACGCACCAGCCGATCGCGGTAGGCGCGGAGTTCCTCGTTCTGGCGGCCGGTCGTCGAGATCGTGGTGACCTGAGCCAGGTACAGCGCACCGATGATGATCGCCACGATCAGGGCCAGGGCGATGATCGCCGCCAACTGCGACTGGCGACGCCAGGGCGCGCTGCGCAGCGTATGCTGAATGCGGTTAGAGAGGTTATTCTGGCTCATCGTTCCGGGTCAACACTGGCTCACCATCCACGCCGCCCACTACTATAATGCAAAATTCTGCCACACCCCATAGTCCGGATGCACCAGCCGATACCGGCCGGGCAGCCCGCAACCTGCCGCCCTGCCACTTACAGCTTCTCTACCACGCGCAAGCGGGCGCTACGACTGCGCGGGTTAGCGGCCACTTCCGCGGCGTCCGCCGTTAGCGGCTTGCGCGTGAGTTCGCGGACTTCCGCCCGGTGGTGGCATGTACAGACCGGCTGCCCCGGCGGGCAGATGCAATCTGCCGCCGCCCGCCGGAAGTATTGCTTGACAATCCGATCTTCCAGACTGTGAAAGCTGATCACGGCCAGCCGCCCGCCCGGTCGCAGCAGGGCGACAGCCTGCGGCAGCGCCCGCTCCAGCATCCCCAGTTCGTCATTGACGGCAATGCGCAGCGCCTGAAACGTGCGTGTCGCCGGGTGGATCTTCTCCCGGCGCTGCCGGGGATAGATAGCAGCGACCACCGCGGCCAGTTCCGCCGTGCGGGTCAGCGGCCGGTTGCGCACAATCGCCCGTGCGATCTGGCGGGCCAGCCGATCCTCGCCGTAGCGCCAGATCAGGTCGGCCAGCTCCCGCTCATCCAGCGAATTGACGATCTCAGCGGCGGTCGGCGCATCCCCGCTCGGATCCATGCGCATATCCAGCGGCCCATCCTGAGCAAACGAAAAGCCGCGCGCTGGATCGTCCAGATGCATTGACGACACGCCCACATCGAACAGAATAGCATCGGCGGCGGTGATTCCCGCCGCGGCGGCCTGTTGCGCCAGTGTATCGAACGGGGCATGCGCCAGCGTCACCTGCCCGCCGAAAGGGGCCAGCCGCCTGGCGGCCAGCGCCAGAGCCGCCTGATCGCGGTCGAGGCCCAGCAGCCGGCCAGTCGGCCCGGCAGCCTCCAGCAGTACCGCCGCGTGGCCGCCCGCGCCCACTGTAGCGTCGATGATCGTCGCACCGGGCGG
>JAIOAT010000020.1 GCA_019873685.1 Chloroflexota bacterium | reverse complement strand
AAGGTGGTCGTTCCCCAGAAGTGGCTGATCGGCACGCCCAGATCGTAAGCCAGCAGCTCCAGTTGCGGCAGACTGGGTTGCTCCAGACCGTATTCCCAGTTGAGCAGCGTCTGTTCCTCCACGCCCAGGCTGGCGGCGCAGACCGCTGCTGTACGATTGCGGGCCAGGCGGGCGTCTCGGATCAACACGCCCAGGATACGCGCCCGTAATGCCAGCTGTTCAGCACGGTCAGGAGGGCTTTCTTCCGGCGGTGTGTTATGGGCGCGTGCTTTTCTCAGTCGGTCGGCGAGGCTGCCGGAGCTATCGCTGACGCTCATGGGCGACTCCGTTCGTAACAGGCCTGCGTAGAGGCATTATAGATGGTTCAGGCGGGGAGGGGCAAGCGGAAAGAAAACGGGCCGCCACCGGCGGGCGGCCCGTCATGGGATGGTGACGCTTTACGATGATTTGACCATCGTTGCGCCTGCCGGCGCGGTAATGGTGAAGGGCTGGTTGACCTTATCCAGCAGGATTTCCACGTTGACATCCAGCACCAGCGGTGGCATCTGCGGCTGCCCCTGGCTCTGGCCGCCGGATGCTGCCATCATCGTACCGAGGTCAAGGGTAGCCACCAGGTTGACGGTCAGGCCGTGCTGGATCATGTCGGCGGCACCGATCATCTGGGTGGCCGTCAGGTTGATTGTCGTGCTGCTCAGCAGCATCGGGACCATCATGGCCATGCCCGCCATGTCCTCATCCTCGCTGGTTGCGGCGGTGAGGGCCTGGTTGAGGAACGCCTGGAAGTCCGGGGAATTGAACAGCGGCGTAGTATCGAGCCGGGTCTCAAACACGTACATCTTCTGGCCCATCATCTCGATATCGTTCAGCCGGGTCACGGTGATGAAGCCGGGGGTCTTGACAAGGTCCAGGACTTCCGGGCCAAGGCCGGCGGCTTCCAGCAGTTCAGCGGTGTTGCCGCCCATCAGGTCCTGCGGGTTGAGCGCGCCTTCAGGCAACTCGGAAGGCTCTCCGCCCAGCAATCCTTCCAGCATGCTGGCGGTCGCCGGGTCAGATTCCAGCAGGTCCTCGAAGGTCATACCTTCCCACTGGCCGTTTTCATCGCGCACATAGATGATGCCATCCAGGATGACGACGCCAATGCTGCCTTCTTCCCGGCTGGAGCCATCGGTGCCGCTGAAGGTGAATTCAAACGACCCCTTCATCGGAGGCACGGCGGCTGTGTCCAGCATAAACGGGCCGCCGCCGTCAACGGTGAAGGAAATATCGCCTGCCGGGGCTTCGTCAGGGCTGGCGCCGAACATGGCGGCTACCGCTGCGATACCGGACAGGGTCAGGTCCATGGTGAAGCTCATGTCAGCGGAGGTGACATCGTCGCTGGCCATTGCGGAGGCCAGCAGGATGGCGCAGTCAGCTTCCGGCAGGTTGCCACAAACCAGGTAGTTGTCCCCTTCCTGGGCCTGGGCTGGCGCCAGGCCGACCAGCAAGATCAGGATAATTGCCAGGCTAACAAGACGCTTTTTCATTTGTTACTCCTCTCAATGCTTGTTACGTAGATTGGGATGGCGCACAGGATATAAAGAGACTTTCTCCCCGCGCCACAACAAAGCACATTTTGAGCGGTATGCCTTTTTGCCGGGTGCTCTCCCACCTGAACCGAGATCGTTCCCCGGCAGGCTGCGAGTACCCCGGCACAGCGCTGACACCGCTCCTCCTGCGGAACGAGTTGTCTACCGTCACCTGTATTTTACGCGGAATTGCCTGGCGGGTTGCATGGCTTCAGTACTACTACGGTCTGAATTTGCGATAGATTCAGGCAGATTTCCAGCGTAGACAGCCCGTCAGCTGTGCGCTATACTGCAACTGTTGCAGGTACTGTACTGATAAATGCCGCTGATGGGGGCGTTGGCGAACTGTGAGGAGCAACAGCAATGGCTGATTTTCCGGGCAAGGGTAAGGTTGCCATTCTCAAGACCCGGCCTGAAACCGTACTGGAAGATGTCCGGCAGGTGATGCGCCTGGCGGGGTACCAGGAGGCCCTGCCCAAGGACAAGGATACCCTGCTCAAGATCAATATCTCCTGGGATACCTGGTATCCGGCCTGTTCCAGCACTCCCTGGCAGATCGAAGGGGCGATCCAGGAATTGCAGAGCGCGGGGTATCCCCGGCTGATTGCGGCGCACAACGATACGGTCGTGGTGGATGCGCGGGTCGGCGAGCGCAACAACAAGCATGCCTACGTGACCGAGAAGTATGGCCTGGAGAACTGGCACCTTTACGAGCCACAATTTCGCTGGGTGCGCTACGAACCAAAGGAACCATTGCTGGTGCTCGACCGGATCTATCCGGAGGGTATTTACATCCCGGAGTGTTTCTACGGGCGGAACATCATCCAGTTGCCGACCGTGAAGACTCACGTCTTCACCACGATCACCGGCGCGATGAAGAACGCCTTTGGCGGCCTGCTCAGCCGCAAGCGCCACTGGACTCACGCTGCCATCCATGAGACCGTGGTTGACCTGCTGCAGATCCAGCAGGATATTCACACCGGTCTTTTTGCCGTCATGGACGGCACCTTTGCCGGGGATGGGCCGGGGCCGCGGGCGATGCGCTGGCATGAGAAGGACATCCTGCTGGCTTCCGCCGACCAGGTGGCCATCGACGCGATGAGCGCCAAGTTGCAGGGATTCGATCCGATGTCCCTGGATTTCATCCGCCTGGCCCATGAGCGCGGGCTGGGCATTGGTGATCCGAATCAGATCGAAGTGGTGGGGTATGACATCCGCGATGAGCCAGCCTGGAACTTTGTGCAGGAAGACACCTTCGCCAGCAAAGGGCAGAAGATGATCTACCATGGCTGGCTGAAGGGTCTGGAGGGCTTCCTGTTGCGCACGCCGCTGGTGCCGTGGAGTTACGCGGCCAGCCACGTGTATCACAACCTGTACTGGTACCCGTTTGTGGGTCGCCAGCGGGTGAGGGAAGCGCTGCAGACCAAGTGGGGACAGCTCTTCCAGGCCTATGGCGATGGCGAGGTGGTCATGCCGGGCGAAGACCCGGAGCGGATTCTGGCGGCGGCTGCCGGAGGCGCGGCAGCTATGGCTGGCGCGCTGTTCCTGGGTGGGATGTTCCTGCTACGCGGGCGGCGCGGGCGCTAGCTGGAAGTATTCGCGTAGTCAAGTAATGAACAACTGAGAGGGCCGGATGACAGTAGATAACCATCCGGCTCTGCGGTTTCTGTGGCTGACTTTCAGTCCGAATCGGGCACAAGGTAGCCCCGCCCGGGAACCGTCTGAATGAGGACTGGGCGGCGCGGATCAGTCTCGATCTTCTGACGCAGCCTGGAGATGTTCACCCGCAGGGCGGCAGAGCTGCTGCCGCCGGGTCCCCAGACGGTCGTAACCAGTTCCTCGCAGGCCACCGGTGTTCCCGCCTGTTCCACCAGCATCTTCAGAATAGCGAACTCTACCGCTGTCAACGCGATCGGCTTGCCATTAACCAGCAACATGCGGCGGGCGACATCCAGCCGCAATATCCCGGCTTCCAGCACCGACCTGGCGGTCGGATTCCAGCCTATGCGTCGCAGCAGCGCGCTAATACGCGCCAGCAGTTCATCGGGATGTATTGGCCGGGAAAGGAAGTCGTCGGCCCCCTGTTCCAGCGCGTTGACCCTATCCTGAGCAGTTTCCAGGCTGCTGACGAAGATGACAGGCACACTGGAAAATGTCCGAATCCGGCGCAGGATTTCACAGCCGCTGATGTCCGGGAGCAGCAGATCCAACAAGACCAGATCAGGCATTGCCTGGCACACCGCCTCCAGGCCGCGCTGCCCGCTGTAAGCCGTGCGGACAGCATAGCGGGCCGCCTTCAGAGTGGCCACCAGACTATCAGCAAAGACCAGATCATCCTCAATGACCAGAACTTCCTGCTGGCGTGTCATCAATACCCACCGGGGAGTATGGAGACTTAGGCTTTCTATTCATCATATGGCGCTGGACGGCTAACGGCAATCATAGCTCAGAAAGTATTGTGCGCAACACACGACTTACACGCTACGTCGGATCGCTGTTGCCCGCAGCACCACCGGCGACCAGGCAAGCAGACCATCAGCGTCCGTCTGAGCCTGAAGCCGCTGGTGGGCCAGAGCGAGGAACTCCCGCCGGGCGTCCTCAGTTAGCGCCGCCACTTCCAGGGCGCGGGACGCCCAGGCCAGCATGTAGGTCAGGAAAGCCTCAACGCTGAGGTGCAGTGTAAGCGGTCGGCATTCCGTTGCCCGCGCTCCCACAAAGCCAGCCTCGGCCAAGGCCAGCTCGTAGTCCTCGCTGTCCTGTAGCCGGGCTTCCCAGGCCCGCGGGCGCGTCAGTTCACTGCGGAATTCCTCGCGCAGCCCTGCCGCCTCGGGAGTCATATAGCAGGCCAGCGTCTCGTCCACGATCAGGCGTGGGTCGTCGTCGCCGTCATACGGCCCCCATTCCTGAATGGCCAGCCGCCCGCCGGGGCGCAATACTCGCGCTGCTGCCCGCAGCGCCTGTTCCGGCGGGCAGTCTCCCAGCCCAAACGAACTGAAAACTACATCGGCGCAGCGGTCGGCCAGCGCGTCAAGGGTAGCCGCGTCAGCCAGCAGCAGATGCGTACGCGGCCAGCGCTGCGCGGCGCAGACCGCCGCGGCTGCCCGCAACATTGGCAGGGAGATATCGATGCCCAGGCTGCGCCGGGCGTGAGGGGCGGCCTGCCGCAGGGCGAATCCGGTGCCTGTGCCGAGATCGAGGACGGTATCCGCCGGGGTCGGGGGTGTGCCCTGGACCAGGTCGCAGGCCAACGGCCCGAAAACCGGGGCCATCGCCGTTTCGTAGGCGGGCGCGGTCAGGCAGTAGAGCCGGGCAGTCACCGCCGCTATTCGTTGCATAAGCGTGTCCTTAGCGTAGGGTAACAGATGCCGCTCAGGTGCTATAATCGAATACGTTTTTCATCCGGTTTTGGATGCAGGTCTCCGGTGTGGAAGACTAGCCGGATCAAAGACTCTGGTCAAGGCCGGTAGATGCTGCTACACTAACCGTCCGCGCCGCTCCGCTTTGTCGCTGCGTCTGGGCATCGCTGGCGGCCAGGAAACAGGTTTCTGGGTGCAGCGCGCTGTCGTCCGGGTACGCTGCATCGGGGAGTGACTTACATGGTAGATTCCTCGGAACATACAACACAGCGAATGCCGCGGGTTACCCCCGCGAGTCAGGATCGGACTGAGCGTCCTCTTTCCCGCCTGCGCCAGCGGCACACCCGCCGGCGGCAACCGCAACGTGGCGGCTGGTTGCGGGCGCTGATCCAGTGGGGGCTGGTAGCCCTGATTGGCCTGATCATCATCGCCGTGATTGTTTCTCCGCTGGTGTACCGCAGTCTGCGCCCGCAGTATCGCGAGCAGATCAAGCACTATCTCCCGTTCATGGCTGCCTTTGACCCGCAGCGCGAGTATACGGCTGATACCCTGCCTACCGTGGCAGCGGATAGCGAATCGCTGACGGCAGCCGCGTTGCTGCTCACCCCGGCGACGCCGGAGCCGGCGGCGGTAGTCAGCGATCCGCTGGCTACGCCGACGCCCAACGAGGATATGCTGATCATCATCACGGCTACGCCGTCGTCTGTCCCGACCAGCGGGCCGACGCTGACCCTTCCACCACAGGAGACAACACCCCCTCCAACGGCCATCCTGCCAACGCCGACGGCTACCCTCCCTCCGCCCACGCCGATCCCACCGACCGACGTCCCGGCCACGGCGGTAGCGCTGTTGCCTTCGGCACGGTTGTACGGATTCCAGCACATCTACCAGACCTGGAACAACTGCGGCCCGGCTACCCTGACGATGGCGCTGACTTATTTTGGCTGGACGCAGGATCAGAGCGTGGCGGCCAGCTTCCTCAAGCCAGACGCCGAAGATAAGAACGTCAGCCCCTGGCAGATGGTGCGCTTCGTGAACGAGCAGACAGGCGTGCGCGCGCTGTGGCGGATGGGCGGCGATCTGAACATGATTCGCCGGCTGGTGCTGGAAGGCTTCCCCGTCATCGTCGAGACGGGCTATATGCCGGAAGGCTATGACTGGATGGGGCACTACCGGCTGGTGATCGCTTACGACGATCAATTGCAGCAAGTCTACGTGTACGACAGCTTCCTGGGCCATGGCAATTTCCAGGGGCTGACGGTTTCCTACGACTACTTCGACGAGATGTGGCAGCACTTCAACCGCACCTACATTGTGCTTTATGAGCAGGGGCGGGAGAACGACCTGCGTGCGGTGCTGGGCGACCACGCTGATCCGACCACTAACGCCCGGCTGGCTCTGGAAGTGGCCCGGCAGGAAGCCACTGCCCGGCCCGATAACCCGTTTGCCTGGTTTAACATGGGCACAAGCTACCTGGCCCTGAACATGTATGACGAGGCGGCGCGCGCTTACGATCAGGCCCGTAACGCTGGCCGGGGCTTGCCCTGGCGCATGCTGTGGTATCAGTTCGGGCCGTTCGAGGCCTACTACAAGGTTGGGCGCTACGATGATGTGCTGGCGCTGGTGCAGGCTAACCTGGGCACAACGCCTTACGTTGAAGAGACATACTACTGGACGGGCATGGTCTACATGGCCCGTGAGCAGTACGGCCCGGCCCGCACGCAGTTCAACCTGGCGCTGGAGCACAACCGGTACTTTGACCCGGCCAGGGAAGCGCTGCAGCAACTGGCGACGCTCACCGGCAATTGAGGCTGCCGGGCGCAGGAGATGGTGATACTATCCAGGGCACGGGTGTGGCCGTGCCCTTTTGCTTGAAGGTTCGTGTGCAATCGGGAGTCTGCTGATGAGCGCAAAGCCTGACGCGCCGGTAACGGATGCGGCGCACACCACGCTGGGCCACCTGGCGCGTTCCACCGTGCTGCTGATGATCGCCTTTGGCGCGGCCAAGGCGATTAGCCTGCTGCAGACCTTCATCATCGCCCGCAAGATCGGGCTGGATACCCGCTGGGATTCGTACATCACGGCCAACCGCATCCCGGAGTTGCTGGTCGTCATGATCGGCGGCGGGGCGCTGGGGTATGCGTTCATCCCGGTCTTCAGCGGGCTACTGGCCCGCCGGGCGCACATCGACGCCTGGAAGCTGGCCAGCCATGTGATCAATACGATCTTCATGGTGACGGCGACGCTCAGCCTCTTCGCCTTTATCCTGGCGCCGTGGCTGGTGCACACCTTCCTGGCGCCGGGCTTCCCGCCGGAGCAGGTGGAGCAGGCCGCGGCGTTGATGCGCATTCTGCTGCTTTCCACGCTGATCTTCTCCGTCAGCGGTATCTTCCAGGGTATTCTGCACAGCCACAGCCACTTTCTATTACCGGCCCTGGCCCCGATTCTGCAGGACCTGGGTCTGCTCTTCGGGATCGTCTTCTTGCTGGATCGCTTTGACATCTACGGGGTGGCCTGGGGCGCAGTGCTCGGGGCGACGTTGCATTTCAGCATTCAGTTGCCGGGCCTGATTCATTACCGGGCGCGGTGGTGGCCGGAACTGGGCTGGCGCGATCCTAACCTGCGCCGGGTGGTCGTGCTGATGATCCCGCGTCTGCTGGGGCTGGGTGTGGTCAGCTTCAATTTCCTGGTGGCGAACAATATTGCGTCGCGGCTGGGGGAGGGAGCTGTCAGCGCCTTTGACTGGGGCTGGAAGCTGATGCAGATTCCGCAGACGTTGATCGGGACGGCCATGGGCTTTGTGATCTTCCCCACGCTGGCGGCGCTCAGCGAGCTGGGTGATGAATCTGGCAAGCGCCGGGCCTTCGCCGGCGCGTTGCGCTTCATCCTGGTGGCGACGATCCCGTCCGCGGTGGGGCTGTTGCTGGTGGGCAGGCCAGGCATTGCTCTGCTGGAAGGTGGAGCGTTTGATGCCAGCGCCACGGATATGGTCTACAGCGCACTGCAGTTCTTTGCCATCGGGATCATCCTGCATTCTGTGCTAGAGATCACAGCGCGCGGGTTCTACGCGGACAAAGACACGCTGACCCCGCTGCTGGCGGCGGTGACGGGGGCGGTGTTCGGGGTGCTGGTAGCACTCCTGCTGACTCCGGCGCTGGGTGTGGGGGCGCTGGCGCTGGCCAATTCGGCGGCGATTGGCGTCGAGGTGACTATATTGATGATCATCCTGCGGCGGCGCTGGCATGGTCTGAACGGGCCGGTGGTGCTGGGGACGCTGACCCGCTCGGCGCTGGCCAGTGCGGCCATGGCCGTCGTGATTCTGGCCCTCGATGCGGCGCTGGCGGCGGCTGGCTTCGGGCAGGATACGGCTGAGAAACTGGAGCTGGTTGTCCGTGTCGCTGCTGTAGTGGCGGTCGGTGGGGCAGCCTATGTCGGCGTTGCTCTGCTGCTGGGTATGCGCGAGATCCGCGAGGCGATCGGGATGTTGCTGCGGCGCGGCGCGCGCGACGAACAGGCGGCGCCGGTGCTGCTGGATAGCTGAAAGAGGCGCAGGGCGATGACCATTGAAACGGTAACCCTTACACTGGGCATTGTGCAAACCAACTGCTACATCGTCGCTGATACCGCATCCGGCGCGGCAGTGGTGATCGATCCAGCGGATGACGCGGCGGCGATCCTGCAGGCGGTCAGAACGCACGGGTGGACACTGCGCCAGATTCTGGCGACCCATGCCCACTTCGATCATGTCCTGGCGGCGGATGATCTGCGCCGGGCGACCGGAGCACCTTTCCGCCTGCACGAGGCTGACCTGCCGGTGCTGGAGGCCATGGCGCTGACCGGGCAACTCTTCGGGCTGGAACTTCCCCCGGCGCCGGAACCGGATAGCTTTGTTGTGGCTGGCGAGCAGATCGCGGTTGATGGTTTATCCCTGCGTGTGCTGTTCACGCCGGGGCATACTCCCGGCCATGTCAGTTATGTGCTGCCCGCCGCGGAGATGGTCTTCAGCGGCGATTGCCTGTTTCAGGGGAGCATCGGACGGACGGACCTGCCCGGCGGGGACTATGACCTGTTGCTGCGTTCGATCCGGGAGCAATTGCTGCCGCTGGGCGACGCCTATACCGTGGCCTCCGGGCATGGGCCGCTGACGACCATTGGCGCGGAGCGAGCCACCAATCCCTTCTTGACGCGCGGACTGTTTTGAGCGGCTTCAGCGTTCCAGAATAGCCTGAAGCTCAGGGGTCTTGGCGTTCATTGCGGTGATTACAGGGGCCAGGCGGGCATCCCGGTCAACCAGCACGGCCAGGAAGTTGCGCCCGCAGGGATAGATCAGCAGCACGCCTTCCTCGCCCTGCACCAACAGGCGTTGCAGCGCTCCCTGGGCCAGGCGGTCCAGCGTGCGGCGGGAGAGTCCGGCCATGACGCTGGCCATGGCCGCGACCTGCGGGCTGCTGGTGGGGTTGATGTGGCTATCCGCACTGGCATCGGGAGGGTAGGCTTCGACGAGCAGCCCTTCCACGCTCAGTACAACCGCGGCCTGCACCCCGCGCTGGCCTTCTTTGAGGCTCCTGAGAATCTCCCCAAGAGCTTCCGAGCGATACATCCTGTTGCTTCCCATGCTCACATGTGATGCCGTCATCCGTCTATTGTAGAGGATCAGGGCCGTGGCTCAAGTGTACCGGAGTACGTCCTGGGGCTTTCGGCGGATTTGCACGAGAAGGGGCGATCTCCACGGACGGAGATCGCCCCATACGCGGCGAAGCTGACGCTTACTTGGACTGGGCCAGCGTTAGCTCGTAGGTGCCGGTGCTGCCGCCCTGGCCGCCATAACTGGCAGCCAGGATGTAATAGGTGGCCGTTTGCGGCAGGGTAAAGCGGGCGATCTGGGCGTTGTAGCTACCCACATTGGGGTCTTCGGCATCGTCGTTGTACGCCAACTGCGTAGCTGTACCGTCCAGCAGTGTAAGAGTCGGGTCAAGGTCACCGGAGGTGGTCCGCATGGTGATGATGACCACCTGCCCGGCCTGGCCTTCGAATGACCAGATCTGCCTGTAAGTCTCATTGGTGATCTCGCCGGTGACCGTCTGGTTGAAGCTGATTGGCGTGGCGTTGGTGAACGGCCCGCCGGCGCTCAGGGTCAAAGAATACGCCCCGCTGCTTGAACCATCCGAACCAGCGTAGCGTGAGGCGCGGATGATGTAGCGCCCGCTGGCTGGCAGGACAAACGTGAGCTGGGAGTCCAGGCTCCTGCGCAGAGGAAGAGCAGAGTCGTCATTATAGGCCAGTTCCATGCCCGCGCTGTCCAGCAGAGTCAGATAGGGGTCAAGGTCGTCGTTAGTGCCGACCATAGTGATCGTGACCATATCGCCTGCCGCGCCTTCAAAGGCCCAATCCTGCTGATAAGCCGCGTTGGTGATCTGGCCGGTCACCGTTTGCCCTATCTGGATCGTCCCAACGGTTGCCGCCGGGCCGCTGACAACCGGCTGAGCCGCGCCGCCGGACTCCAGCCGCAGCCGGTAGTCGCCGCTGGAGCTGCCCGATTCCTCCGCGAAACGGGTGGCGCGGATCGTGTACAGGCCAGTGGCGGGCAGGGTGAAGCGGGCGATCTGGGCGTTGTACTGGCCCACGCTGGTATCGTCGGCGTCATCGTTGTAGGTCAGTTCGTTGCCCGCTGCGTCGAGCAGGTAGAGGTACGGGTCCAGATCGCCGGTGACGGTTTGCATGGTGATGGTCACGACGTCCCCAGCGTTCCCCATGAACGTCCAGTCCTGGCTGTAGGCGGCGTCGTTGATCGTACCTCTGACAGCGTCGCCATAGGCCAGGCTCGCCTCGCCGCCGGGGGTTGCCGCGGCCTGCACCTGAACGCTCAAAACGCCGGGGCAGGCAGTGGTCGTATCGCGCCCACTGAAGGCGACGATCGGCGCGGAGCCGTCAATCGGGAGCGCTTCCACCAGGACGATCGCGCCGGGGTTGAAGTTCTGATGGATGTTGATCTGCGTCGGGAAGACCGGTGCGTTGTAGTAGACGGTCAGGGTTTCGCGGCCGGTGGCGGTAGCGGAAGCCCAGGCGGTGCTGTAGTCGCCGCAGCCGGTGGTGTCGGGCGCCCCGGTAGCCTGCTGAGCTGACCAGCTGGTGGAGGTATATTGCGAGGTAGCCTCGGCGCGGGCAGCCCACTGGCGAAGCTCCGCGCCGCTGGAATCGGTGCCGATCAGTTCGACGGCGTCGATCTCATTCCAGTTGTTGGTCAGCGACTGGTCGAGGGTGATCCGCACGGCGTTGACCGGTGCGCCACCTCCGGGCGGGATTACTGGTCCGACAGTTGCGCCAACGTCAACACTGAACACGCCGGGGCAGGCGGTGGTCGTATCGCGCCCGCTGAAGACAGGGATCGGCGCGGAGCCGTCAGCAGGCAGGACTTCCACCAGGACGATCGCACCGGGGTTGAAGGTCTGGTGGACGTTGATCTGGGTCGGGATGACCGGCGTAGCGTAGTAGAGAGTCAGGGCGTCCTGGCCGGTGGCGGTAGCGGAAGCCCAGGCGGTGCTGTTGTCGCCGCAGGCTGGCGTGTCAGGTGCGCCAGCAGCCTGCTGGGCTGACCAGCTGCTGGAGGTATATTGCGAGGTAGCCTCGGCGCGGATGGCCCACTGGCGGACTTCTACGCCGCTGGAATCGGTGCCGACCAGCTCAACCGCGTCGATCTCATTCCAGTTGTTGGTCAGCGACTGATCGAGGGTGATCCGCACGGCGTTGACCGGCGCGGTCACCACCTGCGCGGTTCCGCTGGCCGCCGGGCCGCTGGTAGGCCCGCTGGTTGCCGGCCCGGCAGAGGAGCCGTCAATCGTGATGGATTGCAGCATGCTGTCGAACTGGCCGGCGAATCCGGCATTGTCAGGGGCTATGGCCGCCACCAGGTAAGCGTGGCTGCTGGTGGTGATGATGACGATATCATAGCTGAAACCGGGGTAGTCCTCTGCCGCCGCTGTCAGGCGCAAAGCCGGGAATCCGGCTACCGTCAGGGGCAGCGGTGTGCTCATTTCTACACCAAATTCGCCGGCAAACAGGTTCAGTACGTCCTGTGGGGATCCTATCGCGCCAACCATTTCAGATGTCAGATTGGCAATGATCACAGCGGGGGAATTGGGCGGGGTGTCGCTGTTGATGTCGAAGGTGGGGTCGGAGAGTAGCATGCGTGTTTGTTCATCGGGAGACTGGACAACCCAGCCAGCCGGGTAGCGGATCGTGAGACCGACTTCCGGCCAGTTCAGGGTTTGATCTAATCCCTGTGCCAGCGTCGGGCCAGTGGCGCTGAAGATAGTGAGCGCCACCATCAAGACGGTAAACCAGCGTAGAGCTTTCATAGGTTCTTCCTTGTCTGCACTAGATGGCGCAAAAAACAGGTACAATCAGGCGCCACTGTCTCTACCATCATCATACTCAGTGTCTTTCGTGCCGCAACCATGCCTGTAGTCCCAGAGCAGGGGGTGGCATCCGGGAAGGCACCTGAGTGTCTGGCAGGGCTGGAGTACCGCCTTGTGACCGTCAACCATGTGCTGATCATCTTTCTGGACGGCATTGGCCTGGGCGCGGATGACCCCCGCCACAATCCCTTCGCTGTGGCTCAGATGCCGCTGCTCAACAGTCTGGCCGGGGGGCGTTGGCTGGCCGATCGGCCCCGCCACCAGAACGAGAACGCCAGCTTCGTGCCAACCGATCCACGTCTGGGTATCCCTGGCCGCCCGCAGAGCGCCACCGGACAGGCGGCCATCCTGACCGGGCGGAACGTGGCAGCGGAGATCGGCGAGCACTACGGTCCGCGGCCCGATGACCGCATCCGGGCAATCCTGGCGGAGGATAACCTTTTCATGCAGGTGGTGGCGCGTGGCGGCTCAGCGGCCCTGATCGACGCCTATCCGCCCGGCTTTTTTCAGGCGGTCAGCCGGGGGAAACGGCTACTGTCCTCTATTCAACAGTGCGTGCATTACGCCGGGCTGCCGCTGATGGATGTGGAGGCGTTGCGGCGGGGCCAGGCGATGAGTCCTGACTGGACAGGCGACGGCTGGCGCAGTGAACTCGGCTACACCGATACGCCGGTTTACGCGCCGGAAGAGGCCGGGCGGTTGCTGGCAGCGCTCACCCGCCAGCGGACGTTGACCTTCTTTTCCACGTGGGTGACCGATGTGCTGGGCCACCGCGGGCCATTTGAGCAGGCGGTGGCGCTCCTGGAACGCTTCGACCGGGTAATGGCTGGCTTGCTGGCAGACTGGCCGCCGGACGCCTTGCTGATCGTGACCAGCGATCACGGCAATATGGAAGACCTGAGTACACGGCGCCATACCGAGAATAATGTCCCCACATTGCTGGTCGGCCCTGACCATGCGGCGCTGGCCGCCTCTGTGCGTGATCTCACTGACCTGACCCCCCTGGTGCTGCGTGCGCTGTACGGTGCATCCGCGTAGCGTGCTACAATAAGGCAGGCTGGCATGGCAGGGCAGAAGCCCCGGGGAGCAGACCCGATGATCGAAGAGTACACGCCTGAGGAACAGGCTGCGCTGCTGAAGATCGCTCGCACTGCTGTGGAAGATGCGGCTGCCGGGCGGGAGCCTGCGCCGCTTGACCTGGCGGGGTTGCCACCGGCGCTGACCAGACCGCGGGCCTGTTTTGTGACTCTGTACACCGCAGATGGTGATCTGCGCGGATGTACGGGGACGCTGACGGCCCGCCGTCCGCTGGCGGAAGAAGTGAGCGCCATGGCTGTGCAGACCGCCCTTTACGATCCACGTTTCATGCCGGTACGTAGCGAGGAAGTACCGGGCCTGCGGATTGAGATTTCCATCCTGACTCCGGCGCGCCCGCTGGCGTTTGACCGCCCGGAAGATATTCCCCGGCTGCTGCGGCCCGGCGTGGATGGCGTGGTGTTGATGGTCGGCGGGCGAAGGGCAACGTTCCTGCCGCAAGTCTGGGAGAAAGTCCCCGATCCCTACCGCTTTCTGGACATGCTATGCCAGAAGATGGGCTTGCCTGCAGGAGCGTGGCGACGCCCTGACGTTGAGGTGCACCTGTACGAGACGGTGGTGATCGAGGAGGACGCCGCTGCTGCTCGAGGGAGAGGGTAACGGTCTGGGCAGAGTCAGCCTTTTCGTCTGCTCACAAGGCTGTTACAATGCGGGACGTTTGGGAGTTGGGGGGTGACTCAGTGTGACGATGGATCTGGGAGAGACCCGATGATTGAATCGCGCAAGTTGCTGTTCGCCCTGGTGGCGATGATGTTGATCCTTCTGGCGGCTGCCTGCAGCGGTCCGCCTGAGACGCAGGTGTACATTGTATTGACGGCGACTCACGAGCCGCCAACCCTGACCGCGCTGGCTGTAGAGACCTCAGAAGCCAGCAGCGGCAATTCCGCTACGCCGACTCCGCCGGCTGTTGGCCTTGGCCCGCTGACGGTGGTGGCGACGCCAGCCATGCCAACGCCCGTCGTGACCCAGATTCAGGTGGCCGAGCAGGTATTCCAGAACGGGCGGATGTTCTGGCTGCAGCCCAATACCGAGATCTGGGTGATGGTCAACGACGAAGGCACCACCGAGCATGGCCGGTGGCTGAGATTTGACGATACCTTTGTTGAAGGCGAAGTAGAGATCGATCCGGAACTCACCCCGCCTGCTGATACCATCCAGCCACGGCGTGGTTTTGGCAAGCTGTGGCGGCAGAACGAGGAAGTGCGCAATCTGGTCGGCTGGGCCACGACGCCAGAATACGGGTTCGTGACGACCTACGAATACCGCGCCGGCGGTTACCTGGACAGCGCGGGTCGTTACGTGCCCGGCCCCGGCATCCATCTGCTGACCAGCCTGGGTAACGAGGTGTTTGCCTTTGAGGAAGCCGATATGACCTGGCGGCTGGTCAAATAGCGCCGTCGCAGCCACCCCGCGCCTCCGGGGAGGAGGATCATGCGCAACTGGCAGCTCACCAGCGCAGACCCGTTGTCGCTGTGCCTGGCGGCGGATGCCAGGCAATTCCATACCGACTATGCTGATGATCAGATCTGGGAACTGATCATCGGCGAGGAACAGTCGCCCGCCCTGGTGCTGGAAACGCGCTATGGCGGGCGCTGTGGTCTGGCACGGCTGGTGCCGATGTGGGTAGTGGATGGGCAGGTCGTCTATGAGGCGTCCGCTTACAACGGGAAGCCAGTGTTGCACACCGCCTGGCCCAGCTACCTGCGCCTGAGTGCGCAACCGACACTTACGCTCAGCGTCCTGATGGAAGTGTGGGCGATGACCTCACACGCGATTGGTGGGCGTTTCACCCTGCGCAATCAGGGGGATCGCCAGCTGGAAGCCGGCGTTGATCTCTTCGCCCAGATCATGACCGAGCAGCAGAGCGGCAAGGTTAACATCGTGACCCTCGATAACGGCCAGTATGCCCTGCACCTGCCTGATGTGGGCAATCTTCAACCGGTGATCCTGATGCATGCGGTACGCGTTTCCAGCAGCCCCAGCCCCAAACTGGCGGCGCGGCTGTCGCTCCCGCCGGGCGAGCAGGTGGCTATCCGCTGGGTCCATGCAGCGCGGCCATCTCTGAGCGAATCGTTGGCCCTGGCAAATCACTGGTTGTATCAGGAGGACTGGAACAGCCATCTGGAGCGCCTCCGTGAGATCAATGCAACCGTCCCGCAGATCGAGACCGGCGATCCGGCCCGTGATGCGTCTATTGCCATGAGTTACCGGGTGGCGCTCGGCGGGCTGGTGGGGCCGGTGGCAGGTGCGGCGGAACCGGCGCTGGTGCTGGCCCGCACGCCCGGGCGCGGTTACAGCCCGCGGGGCGACGGCAGCGATCATCCGGACACCTGGCGCGGTGCGCCAGCAGATGAGCTTTACCTGGCCCTGACCGCGCTGGCCCCGGCGGCGCCGGAACTGGCGCAGGGCATTCTGCGGCAAGTGCTGGCTTCGGCGGCGCCTGACGGATTTGTGGATGCCCGGCCCGGCCCCACCGGCCAGCGGAGCGGGTTGCTCAGCCTGCCGCTGCTGGCGTCGACCGCCTGGCAGGTCCATACCTATAGCGGCGACCGCGCTTTCCTGCGCGAGGTCTTCCCCGCGCTGGTGCGTTTCTTCGAGCGGTGGTTTGCCCCGGACGTAGATCGCGATGGCGATGGTCTGCCGGAGTGGCAGTCTGTTGCCCAGAGCGCCTTCCCCGGCAACCCCGCTTTTGCGCTGACTCTGCGCGGCGCCCAGAACGCTGACATCCGTACCGCCGAAGCGCCCGATCTGGCTGCCCTGCTGGCCGGTGAAGCACGCAGCCTGCTCCTGATGGCTGACCTGCTGGGCGAAAAGGCGGTCGCGGTATCTGTACAACGGCGGCTGGATAGCCTGCAGCGCCACCTGGATGCCCTGTGGGATGCTGCAACGGGCGCCTACCGCTACCGCGACCGCGATGCACATGTGACAGCGCCCGGCTTGCTCGTAGCGGAAGGGCCGGGTGACCAGACTCTGTTCCCGGCGCTTGACCTGCAGCCAGCCAACCGCCTGATCGTTCGCGTGGAAGGGGGGCGTGATCACCGTCCGGCGATGCGCCTGACGCTGGAAGGCATCGGCGCGGATGGGCGGGCGATCGTGGAAACGCTGGGGGCGGAGGATTTTCTGTGGCATCGTGGCTTTGGCGTGGCGACAACCGCCGGAATCTTTGCCCGTATTGACCGGGCCATCCCTGAGGGTCTGAGCCGTGTGTATACGGTGCAGGTGCGCAGCGTGGATTGGACCCGCCAGAACGCTGCGTTGCTGTTGCCGCTGTGGGCCGGAAATGGCGATCCTGACCGGCGTGCACGGCTGATCGCTACCCTGACCGATCCCACCCGTTACTGGCGACCTTACGGAATATCCATTGTCCCGGCGGATGATCCGGCCTTTGACCCGGCTCAGCGCGAAGGGATCGGCGGGGTCTGGCCGCTGTGGAACACCCTGCTTGTCGAGGCGCTGATCGACGCCGGACGGCCTGATCTGGCGGCCCAGCTCCTGGAACGCCTGCTGGCCGCCCGGACACATACGCTGACGACAGAGAAGGCCTTTCGGGCGGGCTACAACAGCGATGCGCCGGAAGGTCTGGGCGAGCGCAACCCCATCAGCGGGATAGCGCCTCTGCATTTGCTATGGCGGCTGATGGGCTTTGTGATCCTTTCGCCGCGCCGCGTGGCGATTGGAGGGACGTACGCGCTGCCCTGGCCGGTGCGGGTGCGGCAGCACGGCGTGACTGTTCAGCGTAGCGCCGATGGGGCGCTGATCACGTTTGCCAGTGGTACAAAGCGGCGCGTGCGCAGCGCCCGTTGGCAGATTGTGGTTGACGACGCTGCCCCTGAACCGTCGGAGTCCGCTGCCGGTCGTTACCAGCCAACCCCACCGCCCGGGCCGCGCCAGCGTAAAGGATCGAATGGGCGGCAACAGGTGTTGGTGCGGGTCAGGCCGGATAAGCCCGATCCATCCGATCCATTAGCCTGACCCGGCGTGTGGTGGAACGGGCTGCTGCACGGCCCGGTAAAGGAGCGACCATGCGCAAGGCGCGAGTGACCGTTCCCGCGGTCTGCACCAATCTGGGGCCTGGCATTGAGAGCCTGGGGCTGGCGCTGGGCCTGCATGTGAGCGCCGCGTTTGTCGAGCGCAGCGATAGCACACTGTTGATTGAAACGCATGGCGAAGGCGGCGCTGATCTGCCCGCCGACTGCTACCATCCGGTAATGTACGCGGCGGTGCGCGTGTTCCAGCAGGTGGAGGATTCCCCGCTGGGTTTGCGCCTTGATGTGCGCAATGCCATTCCCCTCAACATCGGCCTGGGCGCAGAAGAGGCGATGACCGTGGCCGGGCTGATCGGAGCCAATAACCTGATGGGGATGCCACTGACGCGCGACGATCTGATTGCCCTGGGAGCGGAGATTCTGGGGCGCGCCGACGGGCTGGTTGCGGCCATGCTGGGCGGGCTGACCATTGCCGCCAGGGCGGAAAGTGGCGCTGTCTTCCGGCGTATTGACGTGGCCCCGCTGAAAGTTCTGGTTGTCGCTCCCCAGCTGGAACACTACGATCCGGAGGATATGCCGCTGCCGGAGACAGTTGCCTATACAGATGCTGTGGGCAATATCGGGCGGGCGGAGCTGGTGGTGGAGGCTCTGCGTAGCGGTGACTTCGGGCTGTTGAGCCAGGTGCTGGCCGATCAGGTGCTCGATCCGTACCTTGGCGAGCACATTCCGGGGTACCGGGAAGCGGTGGAAGCGGCGCTCAAGAACGGCGCGCTCGGCGTGACGATCAGCGGCCACGGCCCGGCCCTGTTGATCTTCGCCGCGGCCAACCACTACCGAATCGCCGACGCGGTGCAGTCCGTCTTTGACAGCCGGGATATCCTCTCGCGGGTCTGGACGCTGCTGGTCGATACGCAGGGTGTGGTGGTGACGGCAGCGGAGATGCATCCGGAGTAGGAGCAGACGGTCGATGGTGGTATTGCGCGGCCAGCAGGTGCTGGTCACCGGGGCAAGCGGCTTTCTGGGCGGGGCGCTGGCTAACCGCCTGCTGGCGGAAGGCGTCCGGGTGCGCGGTTTGGTGCGCTCTGAGGCGCGTGGCGTGGCGATTGCCAAGCGTGGCGCTGAGCTATGTGTGGGCGACCTGACCGATCCGGAGGCTTTGCGGCGTGCGGTGGCCGGCTGTGCGGTGGTTTTTCATGTGGCAGCCGCGACGGGCGGTCCGGCAGCGGAGCAGTACCGGGTCAACGTCACGGCAGTTGGGCAACTGGTTGAGGCGGCCTGTGCCGCCGGAGTGCGCCGGATTGTCCATGTCAGCACCATCGCCGTCTATGGCTATGACCGGCCCGGAATTATGCACGAAGGTCTGCCCCCACGTCCTGGCCTGGAGCACTACGCCCAGAGTAAGGCGCTGGGCGAGCAGGTGCTCTTCCGGCGGGCGGGCGAACTGGGCATCGAGGCGACGGTGATCCGACCGGGCATGATCTACGGACCGGGATCGCGCTTCTGGACGGGGCGGTTCTTTGCGGCCATGCGGCGGCGACCGGCCCCTCTGCCGGGCGATGGGACGGCCTACTGCCCGGTGATCTATGTAGAGGATGTGGTTGACCTGCTACTGGTTGCAGCGGAGCATCCGGCGGCGGTCGGCTGTGTGTTCAACGCGGTCTCTGATGAGCCGGTAACCTGGCGGCAATTCCTGGGCGCATACGCGGCGATGGCCGGGCATAAGTGGCTGATCCCGGTGCCGGTGCCGCTGCTGCTGACCGGCGCGGCGATGCTGGAGCCGTGGCTCCGCCTGCGCGGGGAACCGCAGCCGATCCGCCAGATGGTCGCCGGGCTGGTGGCCCGGCGACGGGGCTACAGCATGAACCGTGCCGCCGACCGGCTGAGCTGGCGTCCACGTGTCAGCCTGGCGGAAGGCATGCGCCGGAGTGAAGCCTGGCTGCGGGAGACGGGGCAGCTGGTCTGATGGAACCGCTGGCATTGATCCTGATCGGGCTGGGCGCGTTGATCGCGCTGGGCGTCGGGTTGTGGTACCTGCTGTGGCTGACGGAAGGGATGTACCTCGGCTGGCGGGTGGTGGCGCTGCTCTACGACTGGTACGCTTTTCGCTACGATCGCACCAAGAACTACGACCCGGTATACGAGACTTTCTTTCTGGCGCGTCCGTTGCTTCACCGGCTACAGACGGAGGGCGTGGCTGCGCCGCTGGTGCTGGATGTCGCCACCGGCACCGGGCGGATGCCCGCGCTGCTACTGGAGCAGGATGACTTTCAGGGTCGGGTTGTCGGCCTGGACATCAGCCGGAAGATGCTTTTTCGGGCGGCGCTGAAGCTGTACCGCCAGCGCCGCGCGGCGCTGATCTGGCACACAGCCAGTGACCTGCCGTTCTTTGACAACACGTTTGATGTGGTGACCTGCATCGAAGCGTGGGAATTCTTCCCCGGAGCGCGTGAGGACCTGCGTGAGCTGGTCCGGGTGCTGCGCCCCGGTGGGACGCTGCTGATCACCAACCGCACCGGGACAGACGCCCGCCTGATGCCCGGCAAGACGCTTTCCACCGCGGCCATGCAAGCGTGGCTGACGGACGAGCTGGGATTGGTCGATGTGCAGCATGAGCGCTGGCAGGTCGATTATGATCTGTTCTGGGCGCACAAGGCGGGGTCTTCTGTGCCGGTGGGGCCGCGCCCGCTGGCCGAGATTCTGCGCTGCCCGGCCTGTTGCGCCGGGCAGATGATCCCGACCGAAAGCGGGGCGTGGGTCTGCCTCTCCTGTGAGCAGCGGGCGGCGGTTGGCGAAGACGGGGTAATCGAACTGTTGCCGTTGCTGCGGGAAGGCGGCTGTTGAAAGGCCCGTAGGCTCATGCTAGAATGGCGCGGGTCAACCCGCAAGGTATCCGCGTGAGGAGTGTGCGACGTTGAAGGTTCTGACGCACGAATATGCCCGGCTGGTGCATGAGGCTATCGAACACGCCCAGGCGGCAGGAGACCTGCCGCTTTTTGAAATCCCGGAGGTTCGGGTGCAGCCGCCGAACAATCCCGGCTTCGCTGATTATGCTACACCGGTAGCGATGCAGCTGGGTCGCCTGGCCCGCAAACCACCGGCGGAGATCGCCGCGATCATCGTCCGGCATCTTCCGGACGCACCGTTTGCCGGCGCAGCGGAGGTAGCCGGGCCGGGTTTCATCAACTTCCGCCTGAGCGACGACTGGCTCAAGCAGCAGGTAGAGACGATCATCGCCGAGGGGGATGACCTCTGCGCCCTGCAGATCGGGGCCGGGAAGCGCGCCCAGGTGGAATTTGTCAGCGCCAACCCGACCGGGCCGCTGCATATTGGCCGCACACGCGGTGCAGTGATTGGCGATTCAATTGCCCGCGTGCTGGAGGCTGTCGGTTACCGGGTTGAGCGCGAGTATTACTTCAACAACGCCGGGCGTCAGATGGAAATGCTGGGGCGTTCCCTGCGGGCGCGTTACCTGCAGGCGCTTGGCCAGGACGCCCCATTGCCGGAAGAGGGCTACGCAGGCGAATACCTGGCCGAGGTAGCTGCCCGGCTGGTCGCTGAAGTTGGGGACGCCTGGCGTGAAGCCGACTGGCCGCCCTTCAAGGAATTTGCCGAAAAGGTGATCTTCGAATGGATCCGGGCCTCGCTACTGCGGCTGGGCGTGCGCCATGATGTGTTCTTCAACGAGAACAGTCTCTACGAGGATGGCTCGGTCTGGCGCACACTGGAAGCATTGCGCCAGCGTGGCTACATCTACGACGCGCCAGTCTGGGAAGGGGCCAGCGAAGCCGAACGGGCGCAGGCTGCGGCCAGCGGCGCGGCGAATGCGGCCTGGTTCCGCTCCACGGCTCTCGGCGATGAAAAGGATCGCGTTCTGGTCAAGGCCAGCGGTGAGCCAACGTACACCCTGCCGGATATCGCCTACCATGTCAACAAGATGGAACGCGGCTTTGACCTGCTGGTGAACGTGCTGGGCGCTGACCATGGTACGCAGTACAAAGTCGTGCAACGCGGCCTGCAGGCGCTGGGCTACGATCCGTCGCGGTTGCACGTGATCATCCACCAGATGGTGCGTATCTATCGCGGTGGGGCACTGATCAAGGGCAGCACGCGGGCTGGCGATGTCATCCCGGTGGATGCGGTGATCGACGAAGTGGGCGCGGATTCGGTGCGCTACTTCCTGCTGGCTCGCAGCGCCAACACGGATGTCGAGTTTGACCTCGATCTGGCTGTAGCCCAGAACAACGAAAACCCGGTGTACTACATCCAGAACGCGCATGTGCGTTGCGCGGGTATCTTCCGCATGGCGGAGCAGCGGGGTTTTAGCGACGCGGGCGCCGACCTGAGCCTGCTCGGCGAGCCGGAAACGACCTTCCTGCGGCAGGCGCTGCGGTTGGGCGAGACGTTGATCTACGCCCTGGAGGAAATGGCTCCGCACCAGATCGCCTTCTTTGCCCTGGAGACGGCGCGGCTCTTCCACCCAATGTATGACAACGTGCGGGTATTCCATAGCGAAGTGCCGGAAGACGTGGCACGGGCGCGCCTGCGCTTTTACCGGGCGGCAAAGGTGGTCTTCAAGCGTCTGCTGACGCTGATGGGTATGAGCGCGCCGGATGTGATGTAACTCTCGGCGCTGGCAAAAGTAGAATCGATCGCTGGTGAGTGGGAAGGGGCGTGCTGGTGGGACTGAAACCGGATCACTGGATTCGCAGAATGGCGCTGGAACACCGGATGATCGAGCCGTTTGAGGATCGGCAGATTCGCAACGGCGTGATCAGCTATGGGGTGTCGTCCTATGGCTACGACATCCGCGTTTCCAACGAGTTCAAGGTGTTCACCAATGTGCACTCCGCCATTGTGGACCCCAAACGGTTTGACAAAGCCTCGATGGTGGATATCGTGTCGGACGACCCGATTCTGATCCCGCCGAACTCGTTCGCCCTGGCCCGCACGGTCGAGTACTTCCGCATCCCGCGCCGGGTGTTGACGATCTGTGTGGGCAAATCAACTTATGCCCGCTGTGGCATTGTCGTTAACGTGACGCCCTTTGAACCGGAGTGGGAAGGGTATGTCACGCTGGAGATCAGCAACACTACGCCGTTGCCCGCCCGGATCTACCCCAATGAGGGTATCGCCCAGGTGTTGTTCTTTGAGGCGGACGAGGAATGTGAAGTCTCCTACGCCGACAAAAAGGGCAAGTACCAGCATCAGCAGAACATCGAGCTGCCCAAAGTCTGATGTCACTCTACGAGCTGCCGCCTGCAACGCCGGAACCAGCCCTGCCCCCCGCGGCGCCTGAAAGCGATCCGCAGATGACCGCGCTGCAGGAGGCGGTCAGGGCGGTCATGGCTGTTGAGACTGCCGAGCAACTTGCCAGCGGGGATCAGCACGGTCTGCTGTGCCGCGGGCAACTGGTGCTGCCTGCTGCTGAGGCGGCCCTGTACCTGGAGGAGCGCCTGACGCCACTGGGCTATTCTGCTTTCCTGCAGCGGCAAGGCAACGCCGACACCGTTCTGCTTGTACCGGGCATCGCCGACGCGGATCAGGCTGCGCCGGGTGGCGGCCCGCTGCGGCGGGCGGTACGCGCTTCCGGGCGTTCGCCGCTGTGGCTGCACATCGCTCTGCTGCTGGCGACGATCGCTTCGACGGTATATGCCGCGTCGTTCCTCCTGAATGGCGCCGATCTTGGGCTGGCTGAGGCGCTGGCAGCGGGCGGGCCGTTCGCGCTGACGCTGCTGTTGATTCTGGGCGTCCATGAGATGGGCCATTACCTTGCTGCCCGCCGTCACGGTGTGAAAGTCACGCTGCCGTTCTTCATCCCGCTGCCCATCCCGGGTAGCCTGGGTACGCTGGGCGCGGTCATCTTCATCCGCAGCGCCCTCAAAACGCGCCGGGCGCTGTTCGATGTGGGGATCAGCGGGCCGCTGGCCGGGCTGGTGGTGGCCCTGCCGCTGTTCGTAATCGGGTTGTTGCTGCCGCCGATTGCGTTTGGTGCGCCGATCAACCTGATCTTCCGTGGTGTAGGAGTGCCACCCTTGCTGGAGGCGATCGGTTCGCCGCTGGTGGAAGGCAGCCTGAGCCGGGTCATCCTGCTGCATCCGGTGGCGCTGGCGGCATGGTTCGGTGTGCTGCTGACGGCGCTTAACTTGCTTCCGTTGGGGCAGTTCGATGGTGGACACGTCGCCTATGCGCTGTTTGGTCGCTGGGCGTGGCCGCTGGCTTACCTGGTCCTGGGCGTGCTGGCCCTGGCCGGGTTCTTCTTCTGGCCGACCTGGCTGGTCTGGGCTGTCCTGGCCTCGTTGACTGGCCTGCGCCATCCGCCGCCGCACGACGATATCACGCCGCTGGACATCCGGCGCCGGGTACTGGGCTGGGTGACGATCATCATCTTTCTGCTGATCATCGTGCCGCGTCCGATTATCAGCCGTCAGACGCCGGTCGTCGCCCCTAACGCGCCGCCGATCCCCACGCTGGCCGTGCCCCACATTCCGACGCCGACCCCCTTTGACCCCGGGGCGTACAAGTAGTCCTCCTGGCGTGTAAGACCTGCAGCGTCACTGGTGGCAAGTGTCAGGCTGTGAAGACAGATGAAGCCTGGAGGCCAGGAAGCCGCCGGGAGGGTAGCCTCTGTCCCCGGTACGCCGCCACCGGTAGTCCTGTCACGGTCATGCATGTGATGATGCCCGATCCTGACAATACTCACGCCTCCCCTTAAGGCTGGCTCTTCAATTCCCGGCAGGTCTCGAGTAGAATGAAAAATCTGCCTGCTGCCGGTCGGGCTGGCTTTCCCGCTGATTAAGCCGGATCGGCCTGCTGGCTGGCGCTCGCAAGTCGTTCGCCGCATGGCCGCGGCCCGCCAGAGGAGGATTTGCCGCCAATGGAAGCCGGTATGGACTTTGGCACGACGAATTCGAGTCTCGCCCGCTTTGATGGGGAGCAGGTGCGCTCCTTCACGCTTGACCAGGCCAACAAAGACCCCCGCCTGTTGCCGTCGCTGATCTATATCCCCCGCGATCAGGAACCGGTTATCGGCTTTGAGGCGGCCCGCCGCTACATTGCTGAGAATGTCGGGCGGCCTATCCGCTATGAACGGCGTTACGTGGGCGATATCGAGATCATGGTTGCCAGCACCGGCGGCAGCCCGATCGTCTACCACGAACAGATCTATGCCTACGAAGATGTGGAGGCCCCCGGCCGCTTCCTGCAATCGGTAAAAACGGTGTTGCGGGATGAGAACTACGGCGGCACATTCGTCTTCCGGCGACACTATACAGCCCGCGATCTCATCGCGCTGGTGCTCCGGCACGCCAGGCTACAGGCCGAACGCGAGCTGGGAGCGGAAATCACTGCGGTGGTGCTGGGTCGGCCGGTGATCTTCTCTCATGATCCTGCCATTGATGCACAGGCCCAGCAGACGCTCCATGAGGCGGCGCTGCAGGCCGGCTTCCGTGAAGTCAGCTTTGAACTGGAGCCGGTGGCGGCGGCCTACGCCTACCATGTCGGGGCGGCACACCGCCAGACGGCGCTGGTCTTTGACTTCGGCGGCGGGACGCTGGACTTCACAGTCGTGCGCCTGGGCGGCCCGCAGGTGCCGGAAGTGATCGCCACGGAGGGCGTGTTGCTGGGCGGCGACGATATTGACCGGCGGATTGTGGCAAGCATGGAGAAGTACTTTGGCGCGGGCACGACCTTCCGCCCCGGCTTCAGCCATCAGGAGTTACCCTTTCCGCGCTACATCACCCATCACATCCAGGACTGGCAGTCCCTGCTGGAACTGGCCACCCCGGAGAACGCCCAGCTGATTGACCACGCGATCAAGACGAGCAGCAATCCGGCGCGCATCCGCGCGCTCAAGTCGCTGGTCAGCAACAACCTGGGCTTCTCCCTGCGCAACGAGGCCGAGCGTGTCAAGATAGCCCTCTCCGATTCCCTGTATGCGATCTACACGGTTAAGGGGCCAAACATCAACATCAGCGAAGCATACACCCGCAACCGCCTGGAGAACCAGATTCGGCGCACCCTGGACCCAATCAGCGCCGGGCTGGACGCTGTGCTCGCCAGGGCCGGGATGACGGAAGATCAGATCGACGTCGTCCTGCGTACCGGGGGATCGGCGTCGATCCCGCTCTACATCGCTCTGCTGGAGGAGCGCTTTGGGCGCGAGAAAGTGATTGCGCAGGATGCCTTCACGAGCATCAGCGCCGGGCTGGCGATCATCGCCCATGAGCGCTATGCCTCGTAGCGCCACGCACCAGTATGGACAAACGGCGGCGCGTCGATTAGAATGAGGGCGGATTGCGGGCGGTTAGCTCAGCTGGTTAGAGCGTTCGCCTTACAAGCGAGAGGTCACAGGTTCGAGTCCTGTACCGCCCACCAGACCCTGACAGACGCCTGCCGCCGCAGGCGTCTGCGTTTTCCAGTATTACTGACGGCTGTGAGCCGCTGATGGGCAAGCGTGCAGGATGAAGCGATACTGGCGAGGAATCATTATCGGGTTGGCGCTGGGTTTTGGCGTGGTGGTCGCCACCATGTTGCTCAGCGATCTGGGGGCGCTGGCACAGCAGGCGCTGGATTTCCCCTGGCTGCTGATGATTCCCGCCCTGGCGCTACGGGTAGCCAACTGGGCGCTGCGCTTTGCCAAGTGGCATTTCTATCTGCATGTCGTGGGTGTGCGGAACATCCGCCTGGATGACAGTGCGGCGGTGTTTGTTTCCGGTTTTGTGCTGGCGCTCAGCCCCGGCAAAGCCGCGGAGGCGCTCAAGTCGGTCGTGCTGAAGGGCCTGACCGGGGCGGCAATCGCCCGGACGCTGCCTGTGGTGGCGGCAGAACGGCTATCCGATGGGCTGGCGGTTATCATCCTGCTGGCGGTATCGATCGGTGCGCTGGCCGCGGAAGCGTACTGGCCGGTGGTGATCGGATCGCTGGCGGCGCTGGGATTGCTGATTGTCGTCCTGCAAATGCGGCCTGTGTGTCTGTGGCTGCTGGATGGGGCGGGGCGGTTGCCGCTGGTACGACGGCTGGCTGGCGCATTGCGCGACTTCTACGCCAGCAGCTATGAGATCGTCCGCTGGCGGAACCTGCTGATTGCGGTTGGTCTGGGGACCATCGCCAACTTTCTCGACGGCGTCGGCGTGTACCTGATTCTGGTGGGACTGGGCCAGCCCGCCGGAGTGACGACGTTCTTCCAGGCGCTGATGGTGATTAGTCTGAGCGTGGTAGTCGGTTCGCTCAGCGCTCTGCCGGGCGGATTGGGCGCGGCGGATCTGAGCATCGGCGTCACCCTGCGGACCGTGATCGGCCTTGAGGCTCCGGTTGCTGGCCTGGCGACGCTGCTGGCGCGCTTTGTGCAACTGTGGTGGGGAGTGATTGTCGGGATGATTGTCGGCTTCCTGTACCGGCGGCGCTTGCTCAATGCCCAGGTTGAGGCCGATCTGACCCGCCGGGAAGGTTATACGCCGGATGGCCTGCCTGTACGCTGACGACTGTCGTTCGTTCACTCCACGCCGGCGACGACGGGGCGGTCAGCCACTGAAGCAACGGGGATCGTGAAGTAGAAGGTTGAACCTTCGCCGAGGTGGCTCTTGAGGCCGATCTCGCCGCCGTGCGCTTCCACCAGACTCTTGACAATGGCCAGCCCCAGCCCGGTGCCTTCGATGCCGTCTGTCTCCGGGCGGCGTACGCGGTAGAAGCGCTCGAATACCTGCGCCTGATCTTCCGGACTGATCCCCAGTCCGTCATCGGCGATCGAGACCAGGACAGACTCGCCAGCAGGTCGCGCCTCCACCCAGACATGCCCTTCCGGCGGTGTGTACTTGATCGCGTTGCTGAGCAGGTTGACGATGATCTGGTACAACCGGTGCTCATCACCGGCGGCGGGGGGCAGGTCGTCGGCGACATCCACCCTGATCGTGATCTGCTTTTCATCCGCCAGGCTCTTCAGGCTCATGACCGCTTCCATGATCACTGCCTTCAAAGCCACTGGCTCCGGTTTGATCTGCAGGCCGCTGTCAATGTGAGCCAGGTCCAGCAGATCATCGATGAGCTGGCGCATGGTGCGGATGGAGCGCCGGATCATGGCCATGAATTCCTGTCCGCGCTGGTTCAGTTCCGTGTACATCCCCAGCAATTCGACATAGCCATTAATCACGCTGAGCGGGTTCTTGAGGTCATGGGAAACCGTGGCGATCAGCTCGTTCTTCAGTTGTTCGGTTTCCTTGAAGGGCGTCACATCATGCATGACCAGCAGCCACCCGATCTGCTCGTTGGAGGCGACATTGGTGTGGAAGTAACGCCCGCCATCGAGGGCGATCTCCGCCACGATGTTCACGTCCTGCCCGCTGCGTTCAAGGAAACGCCGGCCAAACTCCTCCAGCGGTGTGAAGGCGAAGACCTCAAAGAAGTCCCGACCGACGTAATCGACATGTGGGTCCAGGTGAAAGGCCGAGATGGCCGCTTCGTTCAGCAGGACCAGTCGCTGGTCGAAGCCGACTACAATGATGATATCGGCTGTCTTTTCCAGAATACTGGAGAGCTTCTGGCGTTCGCGCTGAGTTTCCTCAAAGAGGCGGGCGTTGTCGATGGCCACCGAAGCGCGGTTGGCCAGACGTTCCACAAAGTCCAGGTGCTGCGCGTTGAAGGCGCCGGCATGCGGGCTTTCCAGGTTCAGCACGGCAATGACGCGCCCACGGCGGCGGACAGGCACGGACATATAGGCGACCGTCTGCTCGTTCCAGGGGACGTAGTCCGGATCGGTGCGGGCGTCAGCCAGGAGGGCCGATTGCCCGGTACGGGCTACACGGCCCATGATCCCCTCGTCCATGCTCAGGGTTTCGTTGTCCAGCCGGCTGCGGCCCAGATCGGCGCCATAGGAGGCCACCACGCGCAGCTGGTGCTTTTCGCTGTCAATCATCGCCAGCGATGCGGCATGGGCGCCAGTGATGCGCAAAGCCCAGTCCAACGTCATGTTGAGCACCCGTTCCCAGCTCAGGGCTTCCATCAACTCGCGGTCGACCTGGCGCATCATGTCCAGTTCCTGGACATGCTTGGTCAGCTGCTCATCCGTGAGCCGGTACAGGCGCGCATTCTGCAGGGCGATGCTGATGTTGGGAGCCAGGGCTTCCAGCAGGCTTTTGTCCTCCTCGCTGAATGGCTGGTGTGTCAGCTGGTTGTCGACGATGACGACGCCCAGAAGTTCCTCGCCGATGCGCAGCGGGACGCTGAAGAATGTTTCCACGCCCAGTAACCGGAAGATCCAGCCAAAGCGACGACCATACAGGCTGCTGGCGTTATTCACCTGGGCGGCGCGGCCATTGCGCCAGTGATCCAGCAGCGTGAAGTCGTTCGCCGCCGCCAGTGGAATCTCCAGTTGTTCCAGCCGGAACCGGTCTTCCGGGGTGGTCGCGGGATGGCTGATCGCGCCGAAAATGAGGGACTTGCGACCCGGATGTGTCAGGAGCACCAGTGCCCGGTCGAAGTGCATCTGTCCGGTGAGGATGGCCAGCACGTTGCTCAGTAGGTCGCGCTGATTCAGCGAAGTGCTCAGCGTCAGGGCGGCATTGCGCAGGTTGGTGAGCGTTTCCACCTGGCGCTGGAGGGCTTCGTTGGCGGCCTGCAGAGCGCTGGAGACTTCCGCCATCTCGGAGGCCTGAATCTGGGTCTGGCGAACCTTTTCGGCCAGCTCGGCATCGCGCAGGCGCAGGTCGCTCTGCAACTCATTCTGGCGGTGCAGCGCCCAGGCGATCACGATCGGTAGCAGGGCAATCCAGGCCAGCCACGGCGCTATCGATCCGGCGGCTACCGCCAGCACCACGGAGAGAATCAGCCCGGCCATGACGCCCCGGTTGAGCAGGCGATTTTGGCGCTTCCAGGTGTAGTGCCACTCGCAATAGGGATCGCCGTGGAGTAGCGAATGGCTGGTGTGCACGCTGGCCCGCTGGCTGCCCGTGATCTCGCCGGGCAACATGCTGAACAGCGAGCGACAGACGGTGGCGTTTGACTCCAGGTATTCAGTCTGAAGATCGGCGGGCACGGCGGTGAGTTCTGGCGCCCGCCAGCGGACGGTGGCTGATTGCCAGGTGACGTCCTGAGTGGTCACATCCACGCCCTGGCGACGCAACAGGGCGGCAGCGATGGGGTAGTTGAAACGCAGCGGCAGGAAGTGCATGTAAGGGCGGACGAGCAGCCGCAGCAGTTCGTTGCCATGCTGCTCGGCAAAGATGCGGTTGTCGGCCAGGCCGCGCGCGTAGTGATCAGCCAGGCTGTAGAACTCAACCGAACAGCGCACCTGCTCACTGGTGATGAGGTTGGCGGTCAGCGCGAAGGGGGCCTCCGGCCAGGCGGCATTCAGATAGCGCAACCAGGCGTCAACAGCGCTGGTCTGAGCTGCGGCAATGGCCTCCGACGAAGCGTCCGGATGCTCGACACGGACGCGGGCGCCGATCATCTGACGGAGGGTGCGCAGGAGAGCATGGAGCCGCTCTCCGCTGAAAGCGCCGGCGACGCGGTCAGCCCTGGAGGTTGTATAGGCAGGCTGGCTGACAGTGCGCTGCTGCAGCGCGGGTGGAATCCACAGGCTCACGGCGGGCCATCCTTGCCGCAACATGCATGCGGCGGACAGTGTGATCCCCGATCTTACCGCTCGCTACCGGGAATGTATTATACTACAGGCGGTGGCTTTGTGCTGGAGGGCTGGGTAGGATATCGCCGGGCAGCGGTGTATCGCTACGATTGCAGATACGGATAAGTAACCAATTCACGCCTTCGTGGGAGAGAAGCCGGAGATGCGCCTTCGCTGGTTGTTGTTGCTGACAGGTGCGGTGATCGTCGCTGCTCTCTTTGCGTTCCCGCTGTGGTGGCCGCTGGTCAACCGATCCCCGGTGGCTGATGCTCTGCCGGGGTTGACCGATCTGCCACAGGAAGAGCAGAAGGTCATCGAGACGATTGCCCGTGAAGACATGGCCTTTGCTGAAGCGCTGATCAGCACCGGGCTGGCCGGGCCGGTACCCGTGCCGACGGCTGAACAGGCCCCGCCCGCTATGCAGGGGCCGATCCTGTACGCCTCCGGCGAGTTCACGACGATTGATGCGGTGCGCTGGGCGCGGGGCACGGTCCTCGTTTACCAGCTGGCCGATCAAAGCTGGGTGATCCGGCTGGAGAACTTTGAGGTTCGCCCCGGTCCGCAGCTTCACCTGTTTCTTTCCGCCAACCCTGAGCCACGGACGCCGGAGCAGGTGCGCGAGCAGGGCCTGGGCTTTGACTGGGGGCCGCTGCGCGGGACGCTGGGCAGCCAGAATTACGCTCTGCCAGCCGGTTTCGATATGGATGCCGTGCGGAGCGTGGTGATCTTCTCCCTGCCTTATCAGGAAGTGTTCAGTTCGGCGGCGCTTGTCCGCCGGTGAGCTTGATGGTCTGCGGTGATTGAGCGGAGATCGTGGACGATGAGCGATATCTATGCTGCGCGCGCGAGTGTGTACGAGGCAGCCGGTCTGGGCGATGCGAGCGAGTCGCTGCGGCAGCGCCTGTTTGACAAAATCCAGATGGAAGGCTGGCTGGGTCGGCGCATTCTGGAATTGGGGTGCGGCATTGGCCGCGCTGCTTGCTGGTTCAGCATGAACGGCTTCCGGGTTACAGCGATCGATCAGTCTCCGGCGATGCTGGCGCAGGCTCGCCAGCGGGCCGAAGGGCAGGGCGTTGTGGTGGACTGGCGGGAAGCTGATATGCGACAGGCGTCCTTTGACAACGGCTACGACCTGGTGCTGGCGCTGGATACCTTCAACGAACTTTCCAGCATTCGTGACCTGGAGACAGTGTTCCAGAAGGCCAACGCTGCCCTGCAACCGGGCAAGCTATTGCTCTTTGACCTGACCACCCTCCAGGGTTTGGCCGAGCAGTGGGGCAACGCCGACCGCGTGCTGTATGACGACCGCAGCCAGTTACTGCTGCTGGTGCGCAGCCAGTATAGCTTTGAGACAATGGCTAACATGCGCCACTACATCCTCTACCAGCAGGTAGAGGGCGCCTGGCAGCGGGCGGATGAAGTCCAGGTTGTGCGTGGTTTTGCCCTGCAGGCGGTCGGGGCGTTGTTGCAGCGCAACGGCTTCAAGATCGATCAGGTCGTCAACCCGGCGCTGGAACCTTTTGACCCGACGACAGATCGCACCGGGCAGGCCATTTTCCTGGCGACGAAGGTGCGCGATCTGTAAACAGATCAGCGGATCGCGACGCGGTCAGTTGTAAGTGGGCTGAGCACCCGGTTTGCGCCAGCTGCGTTGAGCGGGCTGCCTGTTCGACGTTGCGGCTGGCATCCGGCTGCGCGCGGCTCCCTTGGGCTGGCGCTGTTCCGTGGTAAAATGGCCCCCCGGTCTGTAACCAACGGAAGAGGATGGACAGGGGTGGTGATGTCTGAAGCGAATACTCCCTATGACGAACGGCAGATGCGCCGCCTGCCGGTGGATGTGGAACACCTGGGTGTGCGGGTAGTCGTCCCGCTGCTGGCGGTGGCGGCGCTGGTGCTGACACTGATGCTGGGGCCAGTGCTGCTGGCGGCGCTGAATCTTGAGGAGACGGCGGCCAGCAGTCTGCTGCTGCCGCTGGCCATCCTAGCGGCTATTGGCGCAGCCATGCTGGCGGACCGGCTGCTCAAGCGCTATTGGCCGAGCGGGCGCGAGGTGCTGGTAGACGATAACTGGCTGGTGTTGCGCGACCGCAAGAATCCGGAACGGGTGCTGCGCTGGGATGGCCGGGTCAACCTGCTGACCTGGCGCTTCAGTGTGCCACGGCGCGGGCGTGTGCCCAAGGGTTACCTGTGCCTGGCCATGCAGTTGCTCCAGGACGAGCAGCAGGTCACCCTCTACACCTTCTATGATCCCAAGAAGTTTGACCAGGTGGAGGAAGGAGAAGCCTTCACGCCGCTGGTCTCCCGCCGCGCCCTGCAGGAAGATCGGCTCAACCTGCGCGTGGCTGGCCAGCAGCGGCGGTTGCTGCAGGCGGAGGATGAGCGCTGGCAGAATGGCGCTGAGCTGCAGCCGGAGGATTTCGTCGAACTGTGGCGGCTGGTGTGTCGCCAGACCGTCGTCAAAGGGTAGTGTGCTCATGGCACGCTGGCGCCGGGTAGCGGTGGGCATCCTGTTGCTGGTGGCTAGCCTGACCTCGTGGTTCGGGTCAGTCATGGTACATGCCCAGGGCGACGAACTGCTCGCCATCCGCCTGATGCAGACGGTATTCGGGACGCTGGACGACGAGACGCCGGAGTTGCGCTGGCGATTTGAGGCCCGCGCTGGCGACCGGATCGCCGCTGTGGCTCAGGCGATGGATGGCGATCTGGATGCCGTCCTGCAGATTCTTGATGCCAACGGGCGGTTGCTGGCCGAACATGACGACATCGCCTTCCCGGATCGGCTGGATGCTGCTCTGGAGGGCGTGGCTATTCCCGGCGACGGCAGCTACACCCTGCGCGTGGGGCGTTACCGCTACGGTCAGGGGCAGACTTCCGGCACCTTCGCTCTGACGCTATTGCCTGCCTTTGCCGATCCGGTGTTGTGGGAGACCTTTGACGGCGCGCGGCAGTGGCCGACCAGCAACCCTGATCTGATGGAAGCCACCCAGACAGATGGGCGACTCTCCGTCATCGTTCGCACGCCCAATACGCTGGGATGGGTCGCCCCGCAGGATGGCCCGATCGTGCCGTCGCGGGCATATGTCCAGGTGGAAGCGCGGGTGACCAACGAGCCGGACTACTGGGAATACGGCCTGATCTTCCGGCAAAGCGGCCCATCCAGTTACTACCTGTTTTCGGTCAGCAGTCGTGGCGACTGGGCGTTCATGGCCCGTACGGGCAGCTCAACCTGGCTGCGCCTGCGGGACTGGAGCGAGCATCCAGCTCTGGCCGATCTGTCAGCGGGCGCGGTGCTGGGCGTGCTGATGGACGGAGACACGTTGACGTTCTATGTCAACGGCGAAGAGCTGGATACCGTGACTGCGGACGCGCTCAGCGCGGCTGGCGGTGTGGCGCTGAGCGTGGGCACGGTGGATCGACAGCGGGTTTTCCCGGTGGTCGTTTTTGACAACCTGCTGGTGACTGCGCCTCTACCCCCTGCCGGGGCGGAAGCGCAGCCGGTCGGCGCGACTCTGGAGGCCTGGGACGCCGCTGATTCCGCGCCGCTGGTCGCCGAACTGGCTGCGCTGGGAGTGATCCCGGAAGGCGGGCGGCAGGTGATGCTGGTTCCCGATAGCTTTACTACGGTCTCCCGACCGGGTATGCAGGTGTTGCCGCTGGGGCAGGGTCGTACACAGACCGACTTTGTGCTGGGCGCTACGGTCAGCATGGAGAGCGAAAGCGCAGAGAATGCCTGCGGCCTGTTCTTCCGTCGGGTTGATGAGAGCCGCTATAGCCTGGCGTTTGTGGATGGTCTGGGCGGGGTCGGGCTGGCTGAATGGCAGACGGATCGGTTTGACCCGGCCTTCTACCGAACCGACCCCGGCGGGTTTGCCGGGCTGACGCGGGCGCGTCTGCTGGTTGTGGGCGTGGGCGATCGCGTGCGGGTGTACCTCAACGGTGCACTGGCGGCTGAGCGTCCCAATCCGCCGCTGCAGGGCGGCGTCGGGATCGCTGCGCTGAGCTATGACGGCCGGCCGGTGAATTGCCAGTTCGACAATACCTGGCTCTGGGTGTGGGGGGAATAGACGCCCACGACCTATAGCGGTCTGGAGGATAGCGCAGTAGATGAGGGAGTCGTCGTCTGCAGTGGATAGCGCCGGGGCGGTTCGCCGCGCCCTGGCGCTGGGTATCGCTGTATTTGTAGCGTTTGCCGTCGCTGGCGGGTTGCTGTGGTTGCTGGGGACGGCGCTGGGCCTGCCCAGGGTGGCGGCGTTCTTTCTGGCGGCGTGCGCCGGGCCCCTGTTGGTCGCCGGACCGATCCTGATCTGGTTTCTGGCCCAGCCGCTGGAACGACGCCAGCGCCTGCTGGGAATCACGCCGGTGGCATCCCGTACCATCTCCTCAGGGGAGGCCAGCCCCGAGGCTGACCCTAACCCCCGATCCACAGCCGGGTCAGGACGCCCGCCCGGCGACTGAGCACCCAGAGGAAGCCATCCGGCGTTACCGCCAGCGCCTGCGGCAGGTCGGCGGCCATCTCCACTGTCAGCACATCCCCATTGGCCGGGTTGCGTGCGGTGACTGTGTCGTTGATGAAATCCGCGCTATAGAGCCGTCCCCCCGCCAGAATCAGATCGTTGATCGGCGCAGCCTCCACACGCCAGGTTTCGGCCAATGTGCGGGCGTCATAGCGTACCAGGCTGCCGGAGTCCTGCTGGCGCAGGGCCAGCCAGAGGTCTTCGCCGGTGCTGAGCATTGCTGTAGGGAAGCCTTCCGCGGCTAGGCTGGCCAGCAGCGCGCCATCGAACGCATGGCGGGTGAGGATGGTGCTGCCTTCCAGCAGACTCTGGTGCATGACCAGCAGACCGTAAGCATCTGCAGCGATGGCCGTTGGCCCTTCCGCCCCGGCGGGCAGGGTGGTGATCGCCCCGCTAGCCACATCAATCCAGGCGAGGGTATGGCTAGCGAAATCGCTGACGATCACGCGGTTGCCATCCCAGGCTATCCCCCGTAGCAGACAGTCAGCGCAGTTCAGCGTCCAGCGGGCGGTAACTGCCCCGCTGGAGGTGTCGATCTGGGTGACGATGCCGGCGCGGTGAGCGACCCACAGACGAGCACCATCCGTCGCCAGACCGACCGCGCCGGAATCGGTGGTTAGCACGGCGATCGGCTCCCCATTTTCAGACAGCCCCAGGATGGTGCCATCCGCATGGACGACCCACAACAGCCCGCCGGCTGCCGCGATGTCCATCGGCTCCAGGCCAACAGCAATATCCAGGCGCGGCGCGGGTGGCGTGGGCGACGGAAGAGGGGTCGATGTTGGCGGGACAGAGGTGGCGGTTGCTGTCTCCGTCGATGTGGCTGTGGGCGTTGCGCTGGGCGTCGCCGTTGGCGGGAGTGGTGTCACGCTGGGCGAGGGCGTGGTGGTCACCGTTGGCGGTAGCGGGGTGAGCGTCGCCGTTTCCGTGGGCGGCAGGGGGGATGGAGTCGGGCTGGGCGGCAGCGGCGTTGTAGTCAGGGTAGCCGTTGATGTCTCACTGGGCGTCGGGGTGGGCGGCAGGGATGTTGCGGTCAGGGTAGCCGTCGGCGTCTCGCTGGGCGGGAGCGGTGTTTCCGTCGGGGTGGCTGTTTCCGTCAGGGTAGGTTCATAAGTGGGTGTTTCGGTTGGCGGCGGCAGGGTTGCTGTAGCTGTCGGCGGGATGGGCGTCGGCGTTGGGGAGAGGGTCGGCACGGGGGTCACAGTGAAGCGGGCTGGTTCCGGGCCGGGCAGGGTGGCGGTCTGGGTAGGGGTGGCGGTTGGCTCTGGCCCGGCACAGGCCGCCAGCGCCAGCAGACCGATCGTCAGCCCGGCCACCAGGGCGCGGCAATGATGACGCTTCATGCTACCCACCTCCTCCCGCGATCGGCAGGCCGTCTACCGTCTGCCAGCCTGCCCTGGCGCTGATTGTATAATGCCCGCTGCAGGCTGCCTACCCGTAGCATGAAATGTGCGATCCGGCCGGTTCTTTAGTCATTATTACCAATGACTCCGGTCGACGAGGGGCATGTTGCCATGTTACAATCCGCGCCGCTCGGATCTCGCCTGCGCCGGAGTAAATCGCATGTCTAATCCGATGTATCTGTCGCTGGTATTTCACAATCATCAGTCCGTTGGGAACTTCGATTTTGTCTATGAGCGGAGCTACCACGCAGCTTACCTGCCGATGATTGAGCTGCTGGAGCGCTATCCTGGCATCCAGGTTGGATTGCATTTCTCCGGCAGTCTGCTGGAATGGCTGGCGGAGCATTACCCGGAGCTTCTGGAGCGTGTGCGAGGGCTTGTAGAGCGCGGCCAGGTGGAGATTCTCACCGGCGGGTACTACGAGCCGATCCTGGCGGCGCTGCCTGACGCGGACAAGATCGGGCAGATCCAGAAGCTGACCGAGACCGTCCGCCGCTGGTTCGGTACAGAGCCGCTTGGACTCTGGCTGGCCGAGCGCGTCTGGGAGCCGCACCTGGCTAAACCGCTGGCCGAGGCCGGGGCCAGGTACGTGATTGTGGATGACGCGCCCTTTGAAGAAGTTGGCTTTGACAAGGACAAAGACCTCTTTGGCTATTACGTCACTGAGGAACAGGGGCACAAACTGGCCGTCTTCCCCACCCTGAGCCACCTGCGCTACAGCATTCCCTGGCGCAGTGTTGAGGAGAACATTGCCTGGTTGCGGGAACAGTCGCGGGGCGACCTGCGGCGGCTCCAGCCCAAGCTGGCTTTTATGGGGGAAGACGGCGAGAAGTTCGGCGTGTGGCCGGGAACGTATGAGCATTGCTGGCAGCGCGGCTATATGGAAGCGCTGTTTGCGGCCATCGATGCCAACCGCGATTGGTTGCAGACGATCACGCCGGGCGCATTCATGGAGCGCTTCCCGGCGCTGGGGCGGGCTTACCTGCCGGCGGCCAGCTACCGGGAGATGGGCGAATGGGCCTTGCCCCCGGCCCAGGAATATGCCCTGCGCAACATCGTGCAGGACCTGCGTCGGGAGCGCAATGACCAGCTTCTGCGCTTTGTCCGGGGCGGCATCTGGCGCAACTTCATGGTCAAGTACGAAGAGATCAACCGGATGCACAAGCGGGCGCTGCACATCAGCCGCAGTGTTCACGCCATGCCGGACGGGCCGGATAAAGACCTGGCGCTGGACCTGTTGTGGGCGGCTCAGAGCAATGACGCTTACTGGCATGGCGTGTTTGGCGGCATCTACCTGTTTCACTTCCGCGTGGCCAATTACGCCAACCTGATCGCTGCCGAGATGCTGGCTGAAGGGGAAAACCCGCCACTCTCCGTCCAGAAGATGGATGTCAACCTGGATAACCAGCAGGAACTGGTGCTGCGCGGGCCACAGACGCTGATGATCTTCGACCTGTCCTATGGCGGCGCGCTCAAAGAGTGGGATCATCGTCCGGCGAAGTACAACCTGCTCAACCTGATGACCCGTCGCGATGAGGGCTACCACCAGGATCTGGTAACTGCAGCAGCCGAGGGGCGGCTGGTCGTTGTCGGCGAGCATGTCGATTACGACACGCTGCCTGCGGATTGCATCCGGGTGAAAGAGCCGGGCATCGAGCAGTACCTGATTGCGGACTGGTATACCCGCGGCTCGTTCATCGACCATTTCCTGCGGGAAGACGCCACCCTGCAGGGCTTCTACCGCTCCGCTTATCCGGAGCAGGGGGACTGCGTTATCCTGCCTTACCAGGCCGAATGGGAGGTTGGCGACGAGGAGGCCAACCTGCACCTGTGGCGGGATGGTCATGTCTGGATCGGGCAGTCGCACCTGCCGGTGCTGGTTTCCAAGCGCTTCCGCATCCCGCGCGATGAGAACAAGATCGAGGCGCTGTATACCATCCGTAACCAGTCGACACAGCCCTTTGACATTCGCTTTGGCGTGGAGTTAGCGCTGGCCTATGATGGCGGCGCGGATACCGAGCATTGCGTCTTTGAGCTGGATGGTCGCCGGATGTCCCTGCTGGATGTGACGGAGCACCCGGCAGTGAGCGACTTCAGCGCGACCAGCATGCTGCGCAGCCTGCGCACGGATGTCGTGCTCTCGCGTCCGGCGACCCTGTGGCGCTTCCCGCTGGAGACGGTCACGCTATCTGAGGCCGGTTTTGAGCGCGGTTACCAGGGGACGATCTTCCTGCCGTGGTGGCCGCTGCACCTGGAGGCGGGGGAGGAGTGGCAGGTGGGTATGGTCTTGCAGGCCCGCCTGTTGGGATAATCCCACCGCAAGCTTAACAGTTATTGCAGTGTCTTGCAGGGGCGGGCCTGGGCCTGCCCCGCTGTTTTAACCCGGCCATAGCATCTCTGGAGATTGGCGCTGTGAAACGCATCCCTGTTCTGATCTCGATGATCCTGCTGGCGACTCTGCTGACTGCCTGTGCGACGGAACGGCCTCGCGTGACGATCAGTGGTGCAGAGGAAACCGCCGCCGCGGCGACCGCTTATTTTGCCGCGCAGACGGCCACCGCTGCTGCCCGTGTTCCGCCGACGGCTACGCCCGGCCCTTCGCCAACGCCGTATCTCCGCCCGACTGACGACCCGGCGATTGACCCGGCAGCGGTGATTGCCAGCGTCGCCGGGCACGCGATCACGGTCGCTGAGTTCCGCGAACGGGTGCGCTACGAGCGCTGGCTGGCGCTGGATGCCCTGAGCAAGAACATCGCTGCCGCTGGCCTGACCCCGGAAAGGGTCGCCAATCCACGGGAGACCATGTCGCCAACGGTCATTGGTGTGCTCTATACGCTGTCCAGAGCCGAGGAGTTTGCCGGTACCGTCCTGACGATGATGATCCGCGAGCGAATCATGCACCGGGAATATCAGGATCGCGGCCTGCCAGCCAACACCGCCCTCTACAACAACCTGTGGCTGAATCTGGTGGGATTGTCGCCTGCAGGCGATGGCAGCCTTCCGGCGGGTTTTGAGGTTGCCCGCGATGCCTACCTGGCCCGGATCGCGCCGTACACGGCGATCAGCGAGGAGGAACTGCGTTTCAAACTGACTGTCCGCAGCGAACAGCAGGCGCTGGTTGAGGCGATGGGCGCTGAGGCCCAGGTTGACCCGCGGGCGGTGAACGTACGGCACATCCTGGTGGCCACCGAAGACGAGGCGCGGGCCATTCTGGATGAACTGGCGGATGGCGCAGACTTTGAGGCCCTGGCCCGTGAGCGTTCGCTGGATGAGAACGCCCGCGGCAATGGCGGAGACCTGGGTTTCTTCGGGCGTGGGGAGATGGTGGCAGCGTTTGAGCAGGCCGCTTTTGGCGCCGATGTTGGTGAGATCGTCGGCCCGATCCAGACGGAATATGGTTTCCATGTGATCCAGGTATTGGAACAGGAAGACGCCTACCGGCTGCGGCGGATTGTGGTGGCTAGCGCAGCGGAGGCGCTGACTGTGCTTGACCGGCTGGCCGCCGGGGAGGACTTCGCCGCACTGGTGGACGAACTCTCGCTGTTCCCGGCGGAAGGCGGCGATATTGGATTCTACGGTCTCAACAATCTGCTGCCCGCCTGGCGGGAAGTAATCGCTGGCGCAGAAGTGGGGCAGGTGGTCGGTCCGTTGCAATCGGCGGACGGCTTCAATGTGCTGCAGATCACCGACCGTCAGGTCAACCGCGTCCATGCCCGCCACATTCTGGTGGAGACCGAGGAGGACGCCCGGCAGGCGCTGGAACGGCTGGCGGCTGGCGAGGATTTTGCGGCTCTGGCCGCCGAACTCTCCATCGATGCGGATGCGCGGGGCAATGGCGGCAACCTGGGCTTCCTGACCGCTGACCAGATGCCGGAGCCGTTCGCCGAGGCCGTCTTTGCCGCTGCAGTGGGCGACCTGGTCGGGCCGGTGCAGACAGAATATGGCTATCACGTGATCCAGGTGCTGGATAGCCGTGTGCAGATGCTGACGCCTGACCAGTATGATGAGATCAAGGCGGTGCACTTCCAGAACTGGCTGCGCCGGGAGGTCAACGCAGTGGAGGTGAACGAGGTCTGGCGGCGGGCCTACCCCGCCGATCCCGCCCCGGCAGATGTCTCTCCGGCGCTGAGAGCCTTTGAGGAAGCCGTGACCGAGGCGCTGGCGGCAATGAACCTGACCGCCACGGAGGTTCCCGCCGGAGGCGAATAATTCGCGGGATTATTGCGTATAGATTATGGTAGCCGCCAATCCCACCACAATTGGGGGTGAGCGAGCCGCACGGGTATGCTAAGATGGGTTGGCGACCTGGAATGGGTTAGCGCGGAAAGAACCGTGTGCTGAAGAGGGGGAAGTCATTATGGCAGGGACTACGGTGATTGCCGTTAACCACGTCACCAAGGCGTACAACAGTCACCGCGCTGTAGATGACCTGTCCTTTGAGGTCAGGCAGGGGGAGATCTTCGCCTTCCTGGGGCCGAACGGCGCGGGTAAGACGACGACCATGCGTATGATTCTGGACATCCTGAAGCCTGATTCGGGCACGATTGCCGTGCTGGGCGGGCCACTGACGGAAGCGACCAAGAGCCGCGTTGGCTATATGCCGGAAGAGCGCGGCCTGTACAAGGGTGTGCCGTTGCTGGAACTGCTGGGTTACCTCGGCGCTCTGAAGGGAATGAGCGCGGCGGATGCCCGCCAGCAGGCGATCCGTCTGCTGGAACGGCTGGAACTGGGCGAGTACCGCAACAAGAAGGTCAGCGAGCTGAGCAAAGGTATGCAGCAAAAGGTGCAGTTCATCGCCACGATCCTGCACCGGCCAGAGCTGATCATCGTCGATGAGCCGTTCAGCGGCTTGGACCCGGTGAACACCCAGGCGCTCAAGGATATGCTGCTGGAACTGCGCAATGACGGGGCGACCATCCTGATGTCTACCCACCAGATGCACCAGGTGGAAGAGATGGGCGACCGCCTGCTGATGATCGATCACGGGCGCTGTGTGCTGTACGGGCCGGTGGACGAAGTGCGCAGCCGCTTCGCCCACAATGCGGTGGTGGTACGGGGTCAGGGCGACTGGTCAGTCATCGATGGTGTGAAGCGGGTGACGGTCAACGATAACGGTCGGGAATTCACCCTGCACCTGGCGGATGGTGTGACCGCTGCTGAGATCATGCATCGTCTGGCCGTCAGCCCGGATCACCATGTGAGCAGCTTTAGCCTGGCCGTGCCAAGCCTGACCGAGATCTTCATTGAGGTCGTGGGAGGCCGGAACAACCATGCGTAAGATATGGCTGATCGCCAGGCGTGAATACTGGTACAACTTCCGCCGGCGTTCGTTCCTGTTCACGGCATTCGGCGTTCCGTTGTTCACGTTCTTCATGATGTTCGTGGTCTTTGCCATCTCCGATACAACCTTCACTGGCACAGGCCAGCTGGGAGCCATCGGTTACGTGGATCAGGCCGGTGTGCTGGACGACGCCGTAGAGAAGCCGGAAGAGTATCAGGCGTTCCCCGATCTCGAATCGGCGCACGCAGCGCTGCTGGAGGGGAGCATCGGCGCGTATTTTGTGTTGCCGGGGGACTTCCTGAAGACAGGGGTGGCGGAAGCCTATACGCTGGAAAGCGTCCCCGATGGCATTGAAAAGCAGTTCGCCAGTTTCGTGCAGGCCAACCTGGCCCATCTGGCGCCGCCAGAGTTGCCGGTGGAGCGCCTGCGCAATCCACTGGACCTGACCGTGATCGAGCTGGGTACCGGCGCCGAACTCTCTGGCACTGACGCGTTTCTGGGCCGTTTCATGTCGCCGCTCATCTTCAGCCTCATCTTTATCATGGCGGTCAATACCACCTCCCAGTTCCTGATGTCCGGCGTGGTGGAGGAAAAAGAGAGCCGGATGATGGAGGTTCTGATCACCAGTTGCACACCGCTGGAGATGTTGTGGGGCAAGGTGTTGGGGCTGGGGGCGCTGGGGCTGACCCAGGTTGTCCTGTGGGGCATCGGCGGGGCGCTGCTGATCAAGAGCCAGCCGGAAAGTACTTTTCTGCAATCGCTCTACCTGGATCCGGGCTACCTGGCAATTGGGCTGGTCTACCTGGTGCTGGGTTACTTCCTGGTCGCCTCGATCACGGCAGGCATCGGCGCGGCCGTCACGGCGGAACAGGAGGGCCGCCAGTTCGCCAGCGTGATCACGCTGGCGGCTGTCCTGCCATACCTCCTGATTTCGATGTTTATGCAGAATCCCAATGACGCAGTGCCGGTTGCGCTCTCCCTGTTCCCGCTGACGGCGCCGATTGCCATGTTGTTGCGTATCCCCATGGGGCCGGTTCCGGGCTGGCAGATGATCCTGAGCATGGTTCTGCTGGCAGCGGCCTGCCTGCTGACGGTATGGGTAGCGGCGCAGGTCTTCCGGATCGGTCTGCTGATGTACGGCAAACGCCTGTCGCTGCGTGAGATCGTGGCGGCCATACGGCAGGGGCGGCGGTCGATGCTGACGACGTCGCAGGAGGCTGGCTGAAATGCGCCACATGTGGGAAGTCTTGCGGTTTGAGTTTGTACATCAGTTCCGGCGGCGGGCTTACCTGTTCACAACGTTTCTCCTGCCGGTACTGGTAGTGGTAGGGTTGCTGGGTATACAGGCTTTTCTGAACTATCAGGCCAGCCGTGAGCGGGAGAGCGGCGGGGAAGAGCAGACGGAGGAGACTTTCACCGGGAAGCTGGGCTATGTGGATCACAGCGGCCTGTTCGAGAGTCCCGGCCTCTTCGGTTCCATGTTGATCCGCTACCCCGATGAGGAGGCCGCGCTGGACGCGATGCGCGCCGGCGAGGTTGATTCCGTGTATGTGATTGCCGCCGACTATCTGGATACCGGCAACGTGACGCGCTATATCCGCTCGGTGAGCATCAACAGCATGCAGGGGGATAGCTTCTTTCAGGCTTTCCTGATGGATCGGCTGCTGCAGGGCGTGGATCGCGATCTGGCGCTGCGGTTGCGCTCTGACATCGTGATTGTGGAGCATCAGGTCGCTGCCAGCGGGGAGGCGGCGGTAGCCCGTAGCGAGGATTCGTCCTTTGTGCTGGTGTACGTGTTTGCCCTGCTGCTGGCGATTTCCATCTTCTTCTCCGGCGGGTACCTGATGAGCAGCGTGATCGGTGAGAAGGAAAGCCGGATGATGGAGATCATCCTGTCCTCAGTGCGGCCTTTGCCGTTGCTGGCGGGCAAAGTGCTGGCTTCAGGTCTGCTGGGATTGATCCAGATCGTGGCCTGGGTGGTCGTCGCAATGTGGGGCCTGGGGCAACTGGGCGCGATCATACCGTCGCTTTCCGACCTGGCCGTGGCGCCGGAGATGCTCGTGTGGGTGCTGCTGTACTTCATTGGCGGCTATCTGATGTTCGCTGGAGCGTATGCTGCTGTCGGGGCCATTGCGCCCTCCATGCGGGAAGGGCCGCAAATGGCAGTGATATTCACACTGCCGGCGATGCTGCCCTACTACTTTCTGGCCATCTTTGCGGAGACGCCCAATGCCGCGCTGCCGGTGGCGCTGAGCCTGTTCCCGGTGACCGCGCCGGTGGGGATGGTGATGCGCATGATGGTGACTACCGTGCCGACCTGGCAGCTGCTGCTTGGCCTGGCTCTGTTGCTGCTGGCTGCTGTCGGGGCGATCTGGCTGGCCGGGCGGCTCTTCCGTGTGCAGGTGCTGCTCGCCGGGCATCTGCCCCGCTGGCGTGACATTCCGCAGCTGGTCCGCGAGCGTTGAGCCGCCGCAGACGCACAAACAAAAGCCCCTGTTCGTCTCTGACAGGGGCTTTTATCGTCTGGCGGGCAGGCGAGTTACTCGACCGCCCAGTGCACCATGCCGGTCTGGTAGATGCCATCCAGGTATTCGTGATGGGGCATCACCCGCACAGAGATGCCGCGCGCCCCGCTTTCGGTGTACTGGGTGGTCACCACGTATTCGTAGGTGCCGTCATCGCGGCGATCGGCAACCTGCATTTCAACCGATTGCCCGTTCTGGATGAAGCCTTCGGTATCCAGCCGCCCGGCGTAGAGCTGCACGCTGACATCACCCGGCGTTAGATTAGCCAGGTCGACCCAGGCCCGCACGGTGACTTCCTCGCTGACTTTCAGTTCGTCGGTGGGGATTTCCACGCGCTTGATGGCGACGCGATCCCAGTTGCTCTTGATGCGCTGCCACCAGCGGAGGTAGTCGCGCCCGTTGGTCAGGTCGGCTTCGGTCAGGCGCAGGTAACGGTCGCGGGCCGGGACGTAGTATTTCTCAGTGTACTCCCGCAGCATCCGGTGAGTATTGAAGATCGGGCTAAGCTGGCGCATGGAGGCCTTCATCTTGGCGATCCAGGCCGTTGGCAGGCCGTCCTGACCGCGTGTGTAGAAGGTGGGGATCACATCCTGTTCCAGCAGGTTGTACAGCGCCTGGCTTTCGATCTGATCCTGCATCTCCCATTCGGCTTCGGCGTACTCCTCACCGCTGCCGATGGCCCAGCCCAGCGAGAGGTCGTACCCTTCCGCCCACCAGCCGTCCAGGATGCTGGCGTTAAGGCCGCCATTGTAGATGACCTTCATGCCGGAAGTCCCGCTGGCTTCCTTGGGACGGCGCGGGGTGTTCAGCCACAGGTCGACGCCCTGGATCAGATAGCGGGCGATGGTGATGTCGTAGTTTTCCAGGAAGACGATCTTATTGCGCAGTTCTGGCCGGCGGGCCATGGTGATGATGGTCTTGATCAGTTCTTTGCCGGCGATGTCGTGCGGATGCGCCTTGCCGGCGAAAATCACCTGCACCGGGCGCTCCGGATTGTTGAGGATGTGGATCAGCCGGTCAACGTCGCGGAAGAGCAGGGTGGCCCGCTTGTAGGTGGCGAAGCGTCTGGCGAAGCCGATTGTCAGCGCATCCGGGTTGAGCGCTTGCCCGGCAGCCATGATCTCCGCCTGGGAAACGCCGCGCCGGATCAGTTGCTGGCGCAGGCGCTTGCGGGCGAAGGCCACCAGGCGCTCGCGGCGACGCTCGTGGCTACGCCATAACTCGGCATCTGGGATCAGATCGATGTTCTTCCACACGTCAGGGTCATCGGGGTTGTCCCGCCAGGCCGGGCCGAGGTAACGGTCCAACAGCACAGCCATCTCCTGGCTGACCCAGGTTTTGACATGCACACCATTGGTAATGGCGCCAATAGGCACTTCTGCTTCTGGCAGGCGCGGGAACATCCACTGCCACATCTTGCGGCTGACCTCGCCATGCAGCTTGGAGACGGCGTTGGCCGACGCTGATGTCCTGAGGGCGAGCACTGGCATCGAAAACAGCTCATAGCCGCCCATGTTCTCCCGCCCCAGATCGATGAACTGGTCGCGGTTCAGACCCAGTTCGCGGAACAGGGGCGTGAAATGCTCGTCGATCAGGTCAAAGCCAAAGCGTTCCAGCCCGGCGGAGACGGGGGTGTGGGTGGTGAAGATGTTGCCCGCATTGGTGATATACAGCGCTTCCTCAAAGGACAGGCCGCGCTCCTTGATCATCTGCAGGATGCGTTCCAGCGAGAGGAAGGCGGAATGCCCCTCGTTCATGTGGCAGACCAGCGGGCGGAGGCCCAGCGCATCCAGCGCACGCAGGCCACCGATACCCATCAGAATCTCCTGACGGATGCGGGTGCGCCGGTCGCCGCCATAGAGCCGATCGGTCAGATCGCGGTCTTCCTCGATATTTTCCGGCAGGTTAGAATCCAGCAGATAGAGCTGAATGCGGCCTACCTGCACCTTCCAGATCTGGGCAACCATCTGGCGGCCCGGCATGGGCACGCTGATCTTGAGCGGCTGGCCATCTTTGTCCAGTACACGGCGCACCGGCAGATTGCTGAAGTCGTTGATCGGGTAAGCTTCCTGCTGGTAGCCGTCCGCGCTCAGGTACTGCTGGAAGTAGCCTTCCTGATACAGTAGCCCCACGCCAACCAGCGGAACATCCAGGTCGCTGGAACTCTTAAGGTGATCGCCGCTGAGGACGCCCAGACCACCCGAATAGTTGCGGACGCACTCCGTCAGGCCAAATTCGGTGGAGAAGTAGGCGATGTAGGGCTTGTCAAAGTCGCCAAAGTGCTTGCGATACCACGTGTTCTTCGTGGTCATGTAATGTTCAAAATCATCCCAGACGCGGCTGAGATGGGCCAGGAAGGCGTCATCTTCCGCGGCGGCTTCCAGTTTGCTCTGCTGGATAGTGCCGAGCATGCGGACGGGGTTGTGCTCCGTTTGCTCCCAGAGTTCGCGGTCAAGCCGGCGGAACAGGTTGATCGTGTCGTGGTCCCAGCTCCAGCGCAGGTTGTAGGCCAGTTCAAGCAGGCCCTGCAACTTCTCCGGGAGCTTGGGGGTAACCTCCACGGTCGCCACAGGTCGAATCATGAAGCGCTCCATTCGGCGATTAGACAGTGCTTGCCAAGCATAGCCTGCCCAAAGGTCAGGGTCAAGCGATACCATTGGACAACTTTGACGAATGAGGGCGGATGTTCCTTCAGACGGAATCGATAAACGATAGTTTCACTCCGCTTTTGGGATATTTCTACCATCTGGCAGGGAATCACAAAGGCGGCAGCGCGGTAGCTGCCGCCCATGAAGCAGGTCTGTTAGGGAGATCATCCGGGCTGGAAAGGGTCGCGCCCAGGTTTCAGTCTTCCACCAGTTCGGTGCCGGGCGGAATCTGCTTGCCGGGGTAATGGCGCAGCAGGTCCTCCTCAGAAAGGTCGGTGCCCAGCACACAGCTGTGACCGATCTGGAAGCCCTCCGGCAGGCGGCTGTTCTTGCCGATCAGGGTCAGGCCCAGGTCGCCGACATCCCGCTTTTCGCCGACGCGGGCGTTCCTGCCTACCAAGACATACTTGTCCAGGATGCAGCGCTCAACGACCGCCCCGGCGTCAATATAGCTGTCGGTCATGACGATCGATTCACGGATGACCGCGCCCGGCCCGACATACACACCGGGCGAGAGGATGCTCCGTTCCACGACTGCGCCGTTGCCGACAAATGAGCCATCCGTGATCAGACTGTCGATCACAGTCGCGCCGGCCTGGATGTGCACCGGCGGGCGCTCTTCGCTGCGGGTGTGGATCACCCAGGTACGGTCGTTGAGGTCCAGCGAGGGTGGCATTTCCAGCAGATCCATGTGCGCCGACCAGTAGGCATCGACCGTCCCGACATCGATCCAGTACCCGGCGAACGGATAGGCGTAGACCCGCAGGTTGGTGGCGACCATGCGCGGCAGGATATCCCGCCCGAAGTCATGCTTCGATCCCGGCATAACGCGATCTTCGTTCAGGTAGGTTTCCAGCACGTCGCGGTTGAACAGGTAAACACCCATATTGGCCAGGTTGCCCGGCGGCTCAGGGGGCTTTTCCACAAAGGCCCGGACGCGGTATTCATCGTCCACGTCGACGATCCCGTAGCGGCTGGCTTCGTCGATTGGCACGGTGATCGTGCAGACGGTGACATCCGCCTTACGCTCGTTGTGGTAGCGGATCAGGCTGTTGTAGTTCATCTGGTAGACGTGGTCGCCAGAGAGAATGAGAATCTGGTCGGGCAGGCCGCGCCGCACAAAATTCAGGTTCTGCGTGACTGCATCGGCAGTGCCGCTGTACCAGTCAGTGTCGTAATGCCCTTTGTAGGGCTGAAGCAACTGGATACCGCCGGAGAAGGAACGATCCAGGTCCCAGGGGCGACCGCGCGCGATGTGGTCGTTGAGGCTATGGGGCCGATACTGGGTGAGCACAAGCACGTCAAAGATGCCGGAATTGACGCAATTGCTCAGTGGAAAGTCAATCATGCGGTACTTCCCGGCAAAGGGGACAGCGGGTTTGGCCCGTTTGATCGTCAGGACCTTCAGGCGGGTGCCTTCGCCACCGGCGAGAATTACGGCTTTGACTTTCACGGCATTTCTCCTTCCGGAACTCCCAGCAGACCATCAGGTGCGTTTCTTCCGCAGCGCCCGTTCGTAGCGCTGAATATATAACTCGGCGCTCTTCTGCCAGCTAAAGTCGCGGCGCATCGCCCGCTCCTGCATCCGCCGCCAGGCTACCGGGCGGTGGCGGTAGGTATAGAGCGCCCAGCGTAGCGTACCCAGCAGGGCATCCGGCGTTTCCCACAGGAAGCGGAAGCCGGTGCCGTGCTCAGCGTCACCGTCGTCATAGTTCTCCACGGTGTCAGCCAGCCCGCCTGTCTCCCGAACCAGCGGCAGGGCGCCGTAGCGCATGGCAATCATCTGGCCGAGGCCGCAGGGTTCGTAGCGGCTGGGCATCAGGAACAGGTCGCTGCCGGCGTAGATGCGCTGCGCTAACCGCGCATCAAACCCGATCGTCGTCCGCGCTTTCCAGTGGAAGTGATGTCCCAGTAAGCGGACATCATTCTCGATGGTGTCCTTTCCCGTGCCCAGAGCGACAAACTGCACATCCTCCGTGGTCAGCAGATGGCGCATGGCCGGCACGGCCAGATCGATCCCCTTCATCTCCACCAGACGGGATACCAGGCCGATCAGCATGACATCATCGCGCACTTCCAGCCCGGAATCACGCTGCAGGGCGCGCTTGTTTTCGATCCGCTGGTCGAGCGTCTCGACCGAGTAGTTGCGCACCAGATGCGGATCGGTAGCCGGGTTGAGTTGTTCGGTGTCAATGCCGTTGAGGATGCCGTACAGGTCGCGGTTGCGGGCACGGATCAGGTTCTCCAGCCCTTCTCCAAATGACGCGTACTGGATTTCCTCAGCGTAGCGCGGGCTGACGGTTGTCAGTTCGTCTGCGTAAGCCAGGCCAATGGCGAACAGATTATCGGTTTTGTCCTGGTAGACCAGATCGGGATGGGTACGAGGCGGGACGCCCGCATCCCACAGGTAGCCCCCGGCGTTCCAGCCCTGGTAGCCCAGGTTATGGATGGTGATCAGGCTGGCTGTCCTGGCCCAGCGGTCATGGTAGCGGCTTTCATAGATGAGGAATGGGATCAGCGCGGTGTGCCAGTCGTGGACATGGAAGACATCCGGGAACCAGTCCAGCCGGTTGCCCAGTTCCCAGGCGGCTCCCATCGCCGCCTGCGAGAAAAAGATGTAGCGCGGGATATCCCATTCAACGGTGGTGTAGAGGAAGTCTCCGCCGGAGAAGTACGGCCAGCCGCCCAGGAAGTACACCGGCACCCCTTCATGCTCGGTGTAAGCGATATGGACATCCGCCGTGCCCGTACGGCGTGGCAACTGGAAACTGAACAGCGGCTGAATCCTGTAGCGTTCCCAGTTGATGATGCCGTACTGCGGGATCATCACGCGGGCGTCGATTCCCTGCTGACGCAATACCCGCGGCAGGCTGCCGACGACATCTCCCAGGCCCCCCGTCTTGGCGAAGGGCGCTGCTTCTGCGGCGACGAACAGTACATTCATAGGTGCGGCTCCCTCCTCATCCGCGTGTCAGCGCCGCCTGGCTCAGGGGTGCGCCGGTGATGGGCGGTAAGCCCACCAGCGGTAATCCGCGTCAGGGAAGACCCGGTCAAGTTCCCAGTAGTGCGCGGCAGCGGCGACATCCGGTTGCCCTGCCTCCAGGCTTGCCGCCAGGCGGTTGAAGCGTTCGGCGTGCTGGCTGAAGCGCTGGATAGCATACCCGCCCGCCTGGCCGGTGGTGACCAGGAACGGCCAGTCGGAGCTTTCCAGCAATAGCAGTTCACGGGCTGCCTGGTTGAGGACGTCACGAGTCGCCGGGTCGGGATTAGGGTGGGCCGCAGCCAGTCGCTCCATGCGTTGCTCAGCTTCGTGGATGGGTTGCCACATCCAGTGTGTTTCGCTGTTGTCCCAGGTGAAATGGTTGCCGCCAGCGCCCCAGCTGCTTTCCGGCAGGTGCAGGACTTCCACGGGGGGATGCTCGGTGATGAAGCGAGTGGCGGTCGTTAGCTCCACCAATGGATTGGCCGCCAGCCGACGCAGTACTTCCCGGATCCAGTCCACGCCTTCGAACCACCAGTGCCCAAACAGTTCGGTGTCGTAATTTGAGGCGATCAATCCGAAGTCGCCGCCGGTGCCATCGGCATAGGCGCGTAGCTCCTGTTCCACCAGATGGGCAAAGTGATCAGCGTGCTGGTGCACCTTGTACTGCGCCCAGTCGGGGTGGTAAGCGTCTTTGCCGCCCAGGTCAACGCGCGGGCCGGTAACGCGCCAGTATTGCAGGCCGCTGATGTGATCTTTGCGGTGAAACTCGCGATAATCCTGGTCACCGGGGTAGCCCCACTCTGCGCTCCAGACCTGCTGGCCGGTGCGGTTGTTACGGCCAATGGCGGCCACCCCGGAGTGTTGATCGGCCTGCGCGCCGCTGGTGGTATCGCTGACGTAGTACGGTTTGAATGTGGTGGCGTAACGCTCCGGCATCACGCTGGAGGTGGGGATGACATAGCGGCGTTTGATCTCGCCGTACGGCCCAATGACTTCGCCCGCTGCCACGCCTACGGGTTGCCCGCCGGTGATGGTATGGGTTTCCACAAAGAATACTTTGATGCCCTGTTCGGCCAGGAAACGCTCAATGCCGGGGCGCAGACGGCCGTCTTCCGTATAGTAGGCAGGGCGGTAGGCGCATTCGGGCAGCCAGATGCCAGTGGGCCGGCGACCGAAGTGGCGCTCATAACTGGCGATCCCGGCGCGTAGCTGGCCGTAGATGGCCGAATCCGTGCCCAGCAACGGCAGGTAGCCGTGGGTAGCAGCGCAGGTCAGAATCTCGATGTAGCCCTGATCCTGCAGGCGGCGAAACGCCCCGATCAGATCGCGCCCGAAGCGAGCGTCGAAGCTGCGCTTGATCAGCTCAAACCAGCTCAGGTACCACTCAGCCAGGTAAGCCATGTGAGGATTAGCCTCGCTGGTGGGGACGACTTCAGCGCGACGCTCCTCTTCCTCCAGTCCCAGCCGGGCGGCAGTTGCGGCGATCGGGTTGATCGCCGCGGGCGGGGCTGCCTGCCCCCGGAAGCGCGGGATATCGGCCCGCGCCGCAGCTATCTTCTCCTCCATGAAGGCGTCAAAGTGATCAATAATATCGGGGTCGGCCAGTTGCTCGGCCAGGATGGGGGTGATGCCGATGGTCAGGCGGTACTGGACGCCTTCTTCGGCAAGGTCATAGAGGGCGTTGAGCAGGGGGACGTACGTTTCGCAGATCGCTTCATGCACCCACTCCTCGCCATGTGGCCAGCGCCCGGCCAGCCGCGCATAGGGCATATGGCTGTGCAGAACGAATGTAAACGCGCCGATCGGTTTCACCGCACCCTCCCTTCACACTGATATTCACGATTCGAATGTGCAGGCCCCGGAAGGTGTGCTTAAGATTCCGGTGGCAGAGCCAACGGCTGATGCCTGACAGTCGCTTCCGGATCGGGCGGAGGCTCCAGGGCAGCGGGGAGCGCCAGGGTTACCCGTGTACCCACCCCGACTTTGCTTTCCAGGCTCAGATAGCCGCCATGGGCTTCGGCCACGGCGCGGGCAATGTACAGGCCCTGCCCCAGGCCGCGCGGGTCGATCAGCCGGTTGTCGGGCGTACGCGCCTCACCACGGTAGAAGCGCTCGCAGACGTGCGGCAGGTCTGTCTCGCGGATGCCCACACCGGTATCTTCGACCTGGATCAGGATGCGTCCCTGGCGAAGCTCACCAAAGCGAACCATGATGCGCCCACCGGGTAGCGTGTAGTTGATGCTATTCTCCAGGATGTGCCCCAGCGCCCAGCGTAGCCGCCGGTTATCCCCCAGGATGCGGGACTGCTCGGGGCGGATGCTCTGGACATGAATTT
>JAIOAT010000019.1 GCA_019873685.1 Chloroflexota bacterium | reverse complement strand
CCGGTCCCATCTCGAACCCGGTCGTTAAGCCCGCCAGCACCGATGGTACTGCTCTGGTAGCGGAGTGGGAGAGTAGGCCAACGCCAACCCTCAGGAATGTCCTTTTTCTACACCCAACAACGCGTTTCCCCTGATTATTCACTTGTAGCTTTTCCCCCTATTTAGCGGCTTACAGTTGCCTGCCGGTCGATTCTTGCTGAAAAGAGCCGCGATCTTCCGGTATAATGAAGCGTCTGGCCGGGCTGGTATGCTTTGCTATTGGGGGCGACCATGGCGATCACGGTTGTTGGGCTTGGGTCCGGGCATATCGACAGGTTGAGCCTGGGTGCCTGGCGGGCGATCGAGCAGGCGCAGATCGTTTTCTTGCGGATGCCGGATCATCCGGTTGTGGCGACGTTGCCCGCTGGCCCGGAGTATCGCGCCCTGACCGGCGACGACGATTCGATCGACGATGCCAGCTACGGGCGCTGGTGCGCTGACATCCTGCAGGAAGGTGAGCGCCGGGAAGTGGTGTATGCGTCGCCCGGCAGGTTAGCCGGCGACCGATCATTCCTGGAGCGGCTTAGCGCGCAGGCGCTCGAACGGGGCGTCCCCCTGCGCTTGATCGACAGCGCGGGTTTTCTTGACAGCCTGCTGGAGGCGCTGCCTGCGCCTGCTGCGACGGGGATACAGATTCACCCGGCGGCGGAACTGGCAGGGGTGTACTATCCGCCGTTCAACCCGGCGGTTCCAGCCCTGATTACGGAGGTGAGCAGCGCAGCTTTGCTCAACCAGATCAGGACGCTGTTGCTGCGCCAGTATCCCCCCGAACACGAACTGCTGCTGCTCCGGCCCGATGACGCCGGCCATCTGTTAACGTCGCCCGTTGCGCTGGCCGCGATCGATGATCGTCTCCATCTATCCCCCCTGACGCATCTGTACATTCCTGCCTGTGATCCCTATGGCAGCTTTGAAAGCCTGCAGGAGACGATGGCCCACTTGCGCTCTCCAGAGGGCTGTCCCTGGGATCGGGAGCAGGATCACCTGACGCTGCGCCCGTACCTTCTTGAAGAAGCCTACGAAGTGCTGGAGGCGCTGGACGCCGGAGATGTTGGCGCACTGCGCGAAGAACTGGGCGACCTGCTGTTGCAGGTAGTTTTTCATGCCCAGGTGGCCATTGACCGGGACGAATTCCGGATGCCAGAGGTTATCGGCACTATCAACCGCAAGCTTATTCACCGCCACCCGCACGTCTGGGGTGAGGTGAGCGTCAACGATAGCAGCGATGTAGCCCGTAACTGGGAAGCGATCAAGCGGCAGGAACGGCGGGATAATGGCAAGGCCCGCCAATCGCTGCTGGATGGTATCTCCAAGGCGCTACCGGCGCTGGCTCAGGCGTACAACTACCAGGAACGGGCCGCCCGCGTTGGTTTTGACTGGGAACAGATCGAGCCGGTGATTGACAAAATCCGCGAGGAGATCGACGAAATCCGCGCCGCGCCTGATCCTGAGCAGCGCGCTGAGGAGATCGGCGATCTGCTCTTTGCTCTGGTGAACTGGATCCGCTGGATGGGCGTTGAGCCGGAGACGGCGCTGCGGGAAGCCAACCGGCGTTTTTACCGGCGCTTTCACTATATCGAGCAGGCGGCGGAACGCGCCGGGCGTGTCCTGAGCCAGATGTCCCTGGCGGAGATGGATGCGCTGTGGGAAGAGGCAAAGGCGCAGGGGTTATAGTCCGGAAGTCTGACCGTCAGGGGAAACGGGGGCAGGGTTGAGACATGGGGAACAGGCGGCCGCTTCGCTGTGATGCTCTGGTCGTTTCCTGTATTGATTTCCGGCTGCAGGCCCACCTTGACGCCTGGCTGAGTTCGGTGCTCGGTTACGGAACGTATGATCGCGTCGCGCTGGCCGGCGGCGTGAAGGATCGCGAGGTCGTGTTGGCGCAGGTAGCGCTGGCGGCGCGACTGCATGGCATCCGACTGGTGCTCCTGCTGAATCACGAAGATTGCGGCGCTTATGGCGCGGAGGGCACGCCAGACCGCCACCGGGATGACCTGCGGGCGATCCAGCACCGTATTCAGGCGGAGCTTCCCGATCTGGCGGTGGTACTCGGTTACATGCAACTGGATGGCGCTTTTGTGCATGTTCCAGCGACAGAAGGCACCCCGGCCCAGTCGCTGGCCGCGGTGGTGCGGGATGTGCTGCGCGGACCGGAATCCTGATTATGGCGGCCCGGCCCGTGCGCCACGCCCTGTAAAATCGGTGGAGGACGGTGTAGAATGGCAGGGTCTGGAGCATGAAAAAAGGCTCGCTGATGCGAGCCTTTGTGTCGGGGCGGGCGGATTTGAACCGCCGACCTCACCGACCCGAACGGTGCGCGCTAGCCAAGCTGCGCTACGCCCCGAGAACGGCCTAAGTGTACCTGACAAAGCGCCCGCTGGCAAGGGCAAGTTTCTCCAACAACGATGGGAGAAGACCGTGAGACCGTCTCAACCACCCACTACGCCCAACCTGAGCACCTGGTTGCGCCAGGCAACCTCGGCCCTTACCGAGCGTGTCGGTCGTAGCCTGGCAGCGCATGGCGTGCATCCCGATCTGCTGACGCTGATTGGACTGGGGATCACGCTGGTTGCTGCTGGATTGCTGGCCGGCGGCCAATTTGTGGCGGCGGCGGTGTTGCTGGTGATCAGCCTGCCTATGGACGCACTGGATGGCGCGGTGGCGCGAGCGATGGGACGCACTAACCCGTTTGGCGGCGTACTCGATTCGACCGTGGATCGCCTGGCCGATATGGCGTTGCTGCTGTCGCTGGCGTACTACCTGGCGGTGACCGGTCGCTTTGGGGAGATGGCGCTGGCATACGCGGCGCTGGTGGGCAGCACCATGGTGAGCTACATCCGGGCGCGGGCTGGCGCCGCCGATTTACCCTGCGCCGGTGGGATGTTCTCCCGCTTTGAGCGTCTGGCGGTGCTGCTGCTGATGTTGTTCACAGGCTGGGTGCTGCCTGGCCTGGTTGTCCTGGCGGTGGGTTCCGGTCTGACTGCACTTCATCGCTTGTGGTCTGTGGCGCAATTTGCGCGGCTTGCGCAGGTTGCCGGGAACGATAAAGGTGCTTAAGCGCTATGTCTGTGGATTCGTACGGTATTCATCTTGGCCCTCTCTATCTTCGCTACTACGGGATGCTGATCGTGGGCGGGCTGTTGCTTGCCGCCAGCCTGGCTGCCTGGATGGCCAGGAAGGATCGCCGCGATCCGGATCATGTCTGGAGCGGCCTGACCTGGGCGCTGATCCCCGGCATTATCGGGGCGCGACTGTGGTTCGTCTTCTTCCCCTCCAAAGAGATGGTTGAGCGCGGCTTCACGCCGGAGTGGTTCCTGACCCATCCGCTTGACCTGACCAACGGGCCGCTGGCGATCTGGAGCGGTGGGCTGGGCATCTTCGGCGCGGTGATCGGCGGCATCCTGGGCATCCTGCTGTATGCGCGGCGTCACCGCCTCAACCTGGCAGAGTGGCTGGACATCGGCGCGATCGTGCTGCCGCTGGGACAGGCGATCGGTCGTTGGGGCAATTACGTCAACCAGGAATTGTGGGGCCTCCCGACCACGCTGCCCTGGGGCATCACCATCGAACGCTTCGCCCGCATTGGCCAGTACCGTGACATGGTGACTTACCCGCTGGAAACGCGTTTTCATCCCATCTTTCTCTACGAGTCGCTGTGGAATGCGCTGACGGTGGTGGTGCTGCTCTACCTGTGGCTCAACCATCGCAAGCGCTTTCACAAGGGCGACTTTCTGCTGCTCTACCTGATCTCCTACGGCGTAATCCGTTTCTTGCTGGAGTTCCTGCGCGTCGATGTAACGCTGGTCGGGTCGGTGAATGTGTCCCAGGTGGTCGCGCTGGGCGGTGTCATCCTGGCTGCGCTAGTACTTCTGTGGCGGCGGCGCTGGCCGGCTGCCGGGCGCTACGCGACGATCCCCGGTGAAGAGACCTTCGATGTGGCCGATCGCTAGGAGAGCCGGCCGGTAGTGCCAAAAGGCCATAGTCTTAGCGCTGTCCGCTGAACTACAATGAACAGTGGTGCGGGCAGACAGGGTGATTCATGGCTATGGTTGAGCGCAGAGTAATGCTTGAAGCCGAGGAGCTGACCAAAGATTTTGGCAACTTCCGGGCGGTGGATCGTGTGACGCTGCAGGTGGAAGCGGGCAGTGTCCTGGCACTGCTGGGGCCAAATGGCGCCGGCAAGACCACCACCGTACGTATGTTAACCTCGATCCTCAAGCCAACCTCCGGTTGGGCCAGGATCGCCGGTTATGACGTGGTCAGCCAGCCGGAAGAGGTGCGCTTCAGGGTGGGCGTGCTGACGGAACAACACGGCCTCTACGAGCGCATGAAGGCCCTGGAGTACCTGGATTTCTTCGCCCGGCTGTACCATCTGGATGACCGCACCCGCCGGGAACGGCCCCGCCTGTTGATGCAACGCTTCGGGCTGGAAGATGCGCTTGACCGGCGGCTGGGTGAGTTTTCCAAAGGGATGAAGCAGAAGCTGGCCCTGGTCCGGGCCATGCTGCATGATCCGCCTGTCCTGCTGCTGGACGAGCCGACCAGCGCCATGGACCCCCAGAGCGCCAAGCTGGTACGGGACGCCATCCTGGAACTGCGGCGCGACGCCCGCACGTTTATCGTCACCACGCACAACCTGACCGAAGCGCAACTCCTGGCTGACCGGATCGCCATCATCCGCCAGGGGCGGATCATCGCCCTCGGCACTTTTGAGCAGCTTTCCCGCGCTTTTGCTGGCGTCCCGCTGATGGAACTGCGGGTGCACGGGCCGCTCAATGGCATTGCTGCTGAACTGAGCAGCCTCGTGCAGGTGGTTGAGTGTGGCGACGACTGGCTCCGCTACCGCACTGAGGAGCCGGAGCGCACCAACCCGCAGATCATCCGCCGGCTGACCGGCCTCGGCGTGGACGTGGTGACGCTCAGCCCGCTGCAGGACACGCTGGAGACGATCTACCTGCGGATTGTCGAGGAAGACGAAAAGGGCCACCGCAATGACGGCAACGGTTTCTCCGCGTAAAGCGTCAGGCTCGACGGGCCGGTGGGGTCGCTGGCGGCTCACCCTGAGCAACGCCCTGATTGTCACCCGCCGCGAGTTGCTGGATAGCTTCCGTGACTGGCGGATCATGGCCCCGATCTTCATCCTGACCCTGGGCTTTCCGGCGCTTTCCCAGTTTGGCGCCAACCTGATGCTGAACTTTGTGACGCAGTACGGCGCGGAGCTGATCGGCGAACGGACGATTCCCTTCCTGCTGATGATCGTGGGGTTCTTCCCGATCTCACTTTCGCTGGTGATTGCGCTGGAAACCTTTGTCGGCGAAAAGGAACGGCGCAGCCTGGAGCCGCTGCTGGCCACCCCACTGACTAACCTGGAGCTGTACATCGGCAAGACGCTGGCGGCGATGATCCCGCCGCTGCTGGCCAGCTACACGGGCATGGCGATCTACCTGGGCAGCCTGCTGCTGGGCGAACTGGCCTGGCGTCCACAGCCGATGCTGATCGTCCAGATCGTCCTGCTGACTACGGCGCAGGCGTTGCTGATGGTCACCGGGGCGGTCGTGGTTTCCAGCCAGACGACATCTACCCGCGCCGCTAACCTGCTGGCCAGCTTCATCATCGTGCCGGTTTCTCTGTTGATCATCCTGGAAAGCATCATCATGTTCGGCGCGCCGGACGCTGATTCGCCGCGCGGCATCTTTGCCCTGTGGGTGATTCTGGCGGGCTTGCTGCTGGGCACGGTGTTGTTCATGCGGATCGGCACGCGCATGTTCAACCGTGAGGAGTTGCTCTCCACCGCCCTGGACGCGATCAACCTGCGCTGGATTGCCCGCACCTTCTGGCGTCATTTTCGAGGGGAGCGGCAGGGCAGTCTGCTGGGGTGGTATGGCGGGACGGTTTTCCCGGCGGCGCGCCGCCTGCGCTGGGCGGCGCTGGTCGTCCTGATCGCTGCGGTGGGGGCTTTTGTGGCCGGCTGGGGAATCGGGACGTACTCCGCGTTACGCCTTCCGCCGGAAGCCGCTACTTCGCGGGAAGCGCTGGCGGCCAACTTCAGTATGCTCTACGAACTGGGAGCGCAGCCGGGGACCATCCTGCTGGCGGTGTGGCAGAATAGTCGTGTGCTGCTGGCGGCGACCTTGCTGGCGGTAGTGAGCTTCGGGGTGATGGCGGTGGTGCTGGCCATCGCGCCGTTTGGCATCCTGGGCTGGGTTGCCGCCCAGTTTGTGGCGCTGGGGCTGGACCCGGCGGTATTCCTGGCGGCGGTGGCCCCCCATAGTATGGTGGAAATCCCGGCCATCCTGCTGGCAACGGCGGCGGCGTTGCGCATGGGCGCCTGCATCACCGATCGCCCGCCTGCCGGGCGCAGCATCGGCGAACACTGGCTGGCCGCCATGGCGGATGCCGCAGCGGTCGGGATTGGTCTGGTGCTGCCGCTGCTGGTCGTGGCGGCTGTTCTGGAAGTCTACGTCACGCCAGCAGCCGTGCGTTTACTGCTGGGTGGTTAGACGCCCGGTTTCTCCTGCGGGCGTTCGACGGACAGGATTGTCCGCGTGCGGGGCGTGTAGTAAACGCTGTACGTGACTCCCGGCTGGAAGGCGGCCAGTTGTTCCGGGCTGACCTCAAACTCCAGATTCTCGATGCGTATACGGGGGCGGCCCGTCCGACCTGACGTACTGGCAGGCCAGACCGGCCCGTAGATGCCGGCGGCGACATCACCCGTGCGGTCGCGGCGCCAGCGGCGGCGTTCTGAATCGGCCACCCAGTAGCCCAGCATGGGTAATCCCACCAGCAGGAACACCGACAGTCCTATCATCGGCATGTTTCCCGCAAGGGCAAAGACCAGCAGAGCCAGGGCGGGCACGACCGCCATGCCCAGCGTGAAGAGCAGCACGATGACACTGGCCCGGCGCTCGCGGCGGCGCAGGGCTTCCACTTGCCGCTGGCTCAGCCGACCGGCGCGGTTGGCGGCCAGATCTTCCGTGGTGAAGGCAAAGGCGTCGGCCAGTTGATCGGTTGCGCTGCTGTCGTTCCGGTCATCCATGCTGGCATCCTTCCGCCGGTAGCGGCGCTGGTAGCGGCGCTGTAGCTATGGCGCTGCTGAAGATTATGGGCCGCCCGGCGCGATCCCGCGAGTCCTGCCAGCGATCTCCTCACTGCAGGCAAAAGTCCTTACACTGAGATCACAGAACGCGGTGAAGAACATCTGCTACAGAGGCAGGGAGGAGCCAGATGAACGCGCCGCCGATCTACATCGTATCCGGCGGGGAAGGCATCAGTGGTGAGCAGATTGTGCGCACGGCGCTGGCCCAGTTTGAGTCTGACGACATCCCGGTGATCATCGTGCCGCGTGTGCGGGAGCTGGCGCAGGTTGAAGCCGCCGTTCAGGAGGCCGGTCGCACGCACGGCACGATTGTCCACACGCTGGTGGATGCTGGTCTGCGCCAGGCCTTGATCCAGCGCGCCCGGCAAGAGAACGTTCCCGCCCTGGATTTGATGGGCGGGCTGCTCTCCCACCTGACTCACCTGCTGGGCAGGGAGCCGCTCGGCCAGCCGGGGCTATACCGCCAGATCCGCGAGACCTACTTTGAGCGCATCGAAGCGATCGAGTTCACCGTGTCGCACGACGATGGGCGCAAGCCGCACGAGCTTGACCAGGCGGAGATCGTCCTGATCGGCGTCTCCCGCGTGGGCAAAACGCCGCTGAGCATTTATCTCTCAGTGCAGGGGTGGAAGACAGCCAATGTCCCCATCGTGCCCGGCGTCGACCCGCCAGCGGAGCTATTCCAGATCGATCCGCGTCGCGTGATCGGGTTGACCATCGACCCCGACCAGCTGGTCGCCCATCGTCGCTGGCGGCAGCGGCGGCTCCGGGCGGGTGGCGGCGGTGACTATGTTGAGCCGGAGGCGCTCAAGGAGCAGGTCGAGGGCGCCCTGCGCCTGTTCCGCGAGCACGGCTTTGCCATCCTGGACATCACTGACAAGCCCATTGAGGAAAGCGCCGCGGAAGTAATCGCCCTGATCACGCGCTACTTCAAACCCTGAATGGCCGCGAATGGCCGCTATCGGTTGCAGCTTTGGAACCTTCCGCCGGAGTGTGCGTATAGTAAAGTGATAGCCACTGTGGGCGAAGGGAGAAAATCACCTATGGCGACCAGAGGTCGGGACAGAAATGTGGGCGCGCTCATCCTCATTGCGCTGGGCGTCATCCTGCTGCTTGGCCAGTTCGGGATGCAGTTGAACTTCAACTGGTGGGCGATCTTCATTGCGCTGCCGGGGTTGGCCATGCTGCGTAACGTCTACAACGTCTATACCGCCAACAACCGGCTGAACAACAACGACCTGGTACAGGGCGGGCTGGGCCTGTTCCTGGTGGTTCTGGCGCTGGCCTTCCTGTTCAATGTCGAGCTGGACTGGTTGTTTAAGCTGTGGCCGCTGGCGCTGGTGGCCATCGGCCTGGCGATGATCTTTGGCCGCCGCGAAAGCTAATCGCTGCCTGGCCTCAAGACCTGTTGATCGCCCTGGCTGACCCGCCGGGGCGATTTCTTTGTTGCAGGACGGGATCAGCCCGGTGAGGTGTGCAGGGCGACCGCCGCCTGGCCCAGGCTGAGGCCGCCGTCGTTGGCCGGGACCTGCCGGTGGGAGAGCACAGCAAAGCCGCGTCGCCGCAACGCCTCCCGCATCAGCCGCAGGAAGAGCCGGTTCTGGAACACACCGCCGGAGAGGACTACCGTCCCCAGTCCGGTTTGGCTGCGTGCTTGTTCCGTTGCTGCAGCAAACATCTCGGCCAGCGTCAGGTGGAACGCGGCGGCGATCTCGCCGATCGGGCGGCCAGCGTCTACATCGCGCACGACTGATTCCAGCAGCCCGCCGACGCGGATGATGCTGTCGTCCAGCGTGAAGGCGTAGGGGATGATGCGGGCCAGGTCGACGCCGCGGGCGGCCAGTTCCAGCGCGATGGCCGCCTGCGCCTCAAACGTGGTCACCGGGCACAGGCCCAGCAGCGCCGAGACGGCGTCGAACAGGCGCCCGGCGCTGGAAGTCAGCGGACTGTTCAAACGACGACTGACCTGCTGGATAACGATTGTCTGCTCCTGTGGGTTAAGGTGGGATAGTGTGGGTAAATGCGGGATATTCCCGCCGGTTTCCCACAGGTAGCCCCAGGCAATGCGGTACGGGCGGCGGATGGCCGCCTCGCCACCCGGCAGTGGCAGATATTCCAGGTGGGCCAGGCGCTCGTAGCCCTGCAGATCAGCTGCCAGCACCTCGCCGCCCCAGATCGCGCCGTCCGGGCCGTAGCCGGTGCCGTCCAGTGCCAGGCCGATCACCGGCTCATCCCGCCCATGCTCAGCCAGGCAGGCGGCGATATGGGCATGGTGATGCTGGACTTCGACGCGCGGCACATCCCAGGCGGCGGCCAGTTCGCGGGCCAGGCGGGTGGTCAGGTAACCGGGATGCAGATCGTGGGCGATTGTCTCTGGCTGCACCTTGAAGATGCGGCGCAGGTGATCCAGCGCCTCGCGGAAGTAGGCCAGCGCCTCCAGCGAATCCACTTCGCCGATATGCTGGCTGAGGAAAGCGTCCTGCCCGCGCAGCAGGCACAACGTGTTCTTCATCTCCGCGCCGGTGGCCAGAATCTGGCGCGGGGCAGCCCAGGGCAGACGGATGGGGTAAGGCGCATCCCCACGGGAGCGCCGCAGGGGTTGTAGCGCAGCGTCGCCTTCCCCGGCGAAGCGGTCAACCCACCACACGGCATCGTCGCAGCGCATATGAATCGGGCGGTTATGCAGCAGGAAAGCATCAGCGATGGGGGCCAGCTTCTCCAGCGCTTCGTCGTCGTCCTTGATCACCGGCATGTCGCTCAGGTTGCCGCTGGTCATCACCAGGGGGATGCCCGCGTCGCGCAACAGGAGGTGGTGCAGGGGGGTATAGGGCAGCATCACGCCCAGCATGGGGTTATCCGGGGCGACGTTCGGGGCGATGTCCGAGTCTGGCCGGGTATAGAGCAGCACGATCGGGGCGCTGACGGCGGACAGCAGCGCGGCTTCATCCGCGTTGACCACGCAGCGGCGGCGCACTGCCTCCAGCGATTCCAGCATCACGGCGAAGGGTTTGTCCGGGCGGGCTTTGCGCTGGCGCAGGCGGGCCACCGCCTCCGCGCTCGTCGCATCGCAGGCCAGGTGATAGCCGCCCAGCCCCTTGATGGCCAGGATGTACCCGGCACGCAGCAACGCCGCTGCACGGGCGATGTCATCCGGGCAACCGGCTAACAGATCAGCAGGCGTGTCCGCCGGAGCGATCAGGCGCAGGCGTGGCCCGCAGACCGGGCAGGCGTTCGGCTGGGCGTGAAAGCGGCGGTTGAGCGGATCGTCGTATTCCGCCTGGCACGCCGGGCACATGGCGAAGGCGCGCATGGTGGTCATCGGGCGGTCGTAGGGCATGGCCTCGATGATGGTGTAGCGCGGCCCGCAATTGGTGCAGTTGGTGAACGGGTAGCGGTAGCGCCGGTCGGCTGGGTTGAGGATTTCCGCCAGGCAATCGGGGCAGGTAGCCACGTCCGGCGCGATCAACGATGCGCCAGCGTCGGTGGCGCTGTGGCGGATGGAGAAAGTGGTGAATGGCTCGCCATCGCGAGGGAGCAGCGTCGCAGTCACCCGGTCGATGCGGGCCAGCGGCGGTGCTTCAGCCGTGATCGCTCGCTGGAAGGAGTCCAGGGCGGTGGGCGGGCCTTCAACCGTGATGTCCACGCCGGATGACGAGTTGAGCACCCAACCGGTCAGGCGGTGGCGCACCGCCAGGCCATAGATGAAGGGCCGAAAGCCCACGCCCTGCACCACGCCATCAACATGGATGTGTCGTCGCTCTACCGCGCTGGCGGCCATGATCGTGATTTCCTGCTGTGCATTACGCCGGGGCATAGGATAGCGACCCTACCCGGCACGCGGCAAGTGCCAAAAATCGCGTTGGGGGAGGGAGGAATCAGTGCTATTTGTCACTACCGTCCGGCCGGGTTTGATTTATACATAATGGGTAAGATTTGGCCGTCACTGTGACAGGGAAAAGGGACTGACTGTGTGCCTGGGAATACCCGGTAAGGTGGTTGAGATTTACGAGCGTGATGGGCTGCCGATGGGCAAGGTGGACTTTGGCGGCGGCGTGATCCGGGAAGCCTGCCTGGCTTATGTCCCGGAACTGCAGATCGGCGATTATACGCTGATTCACGTCGGCTTTGCCATCAGCAGGGTCGATGAGGAAGAAGCGCAGAAGACGCTGGCTATGCTGGCCGAGATGGATATGCTCGCCGGTGAACTGCCAGACCAGCCCGGAGATGGCGAAGACTGATGAAGTACCTGACCGAGTACCGCGACGGTGACCTGACCCGGCGGTTGCTGGCCGAGATCCGCGCCACGGTCAAGCGCCCCTGGCGGATCATGGAGGTCTGCGGCGGACAGACGCATTCGATCATGAAGAGCGGTCTGGATCAGTTGTTGCCGCCGGAGATCGAGCTGGTACACGGCCCCGGTTGCCCCGTGTGCGTCACGCCGGTAGAACTGATCGACCGCGCTGTCGCCCTGGCTTCTCGCCCGGATGTGATCTTCACCTCCTACGGGGATATGCTGCGCGTGCCCGGTTCCAGGCGCGATCTGTTCAGCGTCAAGGCGGCGGGCGGGGACGTGCGGATTGTCTACTCGCCGCTGGACGCGCTCAAAATCGCCCGCGACAACCCGGCGAAGACCGTCGTGTTCTTCGCCATCGGCTTTGAGACTACCGCGCCCGCCAACGCTATGGCTGTTTTGCAGGCCAGGGCGCAGGGCATCCAGAACTTCGCCGTGCTGGTCTCGCATGTCACTGTGCCGCCGGTCATCGCCGGGCTGATGGAGGAAGCCGAGGTGCAGGTGGATGGCTTCCTGGCTGCCGGGCATGTCTGCTCGGTGATGGGCTACTGGGAATACCCGCCGCTGGCGGAGAAATACCGCGTCCCCATCGTAGTGACTGGCTTTGAACCGGTCGACCTGGCGCGGGGCATCCTCAAGCTGGTGCAGCTGCTGGAAGCGGGGCGGGCCGAAGTTGCCAACGCCTACGAGCGATCGGTGACGCTGGAAGGCAACCGGCCCGCGCAGGCGGTCATCGCGCAGGTATTCGAGCGGTGTGACCGCAAGTGGCGCGGCATCGGTACGATCCCTATGAGCGGCTACCAGCTGCGCGAGGAGTTCGCGCTCTATGATGCAGAGCGGCGCTTCCCTGAGGTTGGCCAGATCGCTGCTGAAGAGTCGTCCCTGTGCATCAGCGGCCTGGTCCTGCAGGGGCGCCGGAAGCCATATGAGTGCCCGGCCTTTGGTCGCCAGTGCACCCCGCAGACTCCACTGGGAGCGACGATGGTCTCCTCAGAGGGAGCGTGCGCGGCTTACTACCGCTACGGACGCCAGCGCCAGGCGCAGGCCATTCAACAGGATTAACTCGCCAACCAACCGGACAGAACACATGACAGAGAAACCCACCCTCAGCGGCTGGACGTGCCCGCTGCCCCTGCGCAACTACCCGACCATCGTCATGGGGCATGGCAGCGGTGGCCGCATGATGAGCGACCTGATCCACAACCTGTTTGAGCCGTTGCTGGGCAACGATCTGCTGGCCCAGATGGGCGATGCGACCGTGCTGACCTTGCCGCCGGGCAGCGATGGCGCGCCTTGCCGCCTGGCTTTTACCACCGACTCGTTCGTGATCAGTCCGCTGATCTTCCCCGGCGGTGATATTGGTGAACTGGCGGTCAACGGTACGGTCAATGACCTGGCGATGAGCGGCGCCCGGCCACTATACCTGAGCGCGGGCTTCATCCTGGAGGAGGGCCTGCCGCTGGAAACGCTGGGCCGGGTCGTCACCTCGTTTGGCGAAGCCTGCCGGGCAGCGGGCGTGCAGCTGGTGGCCGGCGACACGAAGGTAGTCGACAAAGGACACGGCGACGGCCTGTTCATCAACACCTCCGGGATCGGGCTGATCCCGCCCGGTGTGAACATCGCCCCCGGCAATGCCCGCCCCGGCGATGCTGTGCTGGTCAGCGGCACGATGGGCGATCACGGGATTACGATCATGTCCGTGCGGGAAGGGCTGGACTTCTTTGCGCCGGTGGAAAGCGACACCGCGCCGCTCAACGGCCTGGTGGAAGCGATGCTGGCGGTCACGCGGGAGATTCACTGCCTGCGCGACGCTACGCGGGGCGGCCTTAGCGCTGTCCTGAACGAGCTGGCTGTGGCGTCAAGGGTTGGCATCGTCTTTGAGGAAGCGCGTGTACCGGTCAGACCGGCGGTGCAGGCCGCCTGTGAGATGCTGGGTCTGGATCCGCTTTATGTGGCCAACGAGGGCAAGCTGGTCGCTATAGTCCCGGAGCCACAGGCGGAAGCCGTGCTGGAGGCGATGCGCGCCCATCCTTACGGCAGGGACGCCGCCCGCATCGGAACGGTCACGGCGGAGCATCCGGGGCTGGTGGTGGCGAAGACGAGCATTGGCGCGACGCGGGTGGTTGACCTGCCCGCCGGGGAGTTGCTGCCGCGTATCTGCTAAACATCCTCCAGCGCCCAGTCCACCGCTGCTGCGGCATGCAGGGCGGTCGTATCGAAGAGTGGCACCGGGCTATCTTCCGGCCTGACCAGCAGGCCGATCTCTGTGCAGCCCAGAATAATCCCCTCCGCGCCTGCCCTGACCAGATCGGCGATGATGGCCCGGTAGGCCTCGCGTGAAGCCGGGCGGATGTCCCCCAGCACCAGTTCGTCGTAGATGATGCGGTGGACGGTTTCACGCGCGGCGGCGTCTGGCGTCAGGACGCGCAGCCTGTGTCGTTCTTCCAGCCGCCCCCGGTAGAAGTCGCCTTCCATCGTGTAGCGGGTGCCCAGCAGGCCCACGGTGCGCAGCCCCTGCGCCCTGATCGGCCCAGCGGTGGCGTCGGCGATGTGCAAAAGGGGGATGCTGATCTCGGCCTGGACGGCGTCAGCCAGGCGGTGCATGGTGTTGGTGGCGATCACCAGGAAGTCCGCCCCGCCCAGTTCCACACGCAACGCGGCCTCGATCATGAACCGCGCAGCGTCGTCCCAGCGACCGGCCGATTGCATGGCCTCGACCTCGGCGAAGTCCACTGACACCATCACGATCCAGGCGGAATGCAGGCCGCCCAGCCGGGCTTTGACCCCCTCGTTCAACAGGCGGTAGTATTCCAGCGAGGACTCCCAGCTCATCCCGCCCAACAAGCCGATCGTCTTCATCAAATGCCCCTCCCTCAAGGAAAGGGGCGACCCGCGCCGCCCCTTGAAAACTCAGACAGCGGGCGCAAGAACCGCCTAGACCATCCGCTCGCGGATGGTGGCGCTGGCGTAGTCCAGCGCGGAGACGACGATGGCGATGGCCAGGACGGCCACGCCGGCGTCCTGGTAGCGCAGCAGGTTGATTTGCTGCTGGAGCAGGAAGCCGATGCCGCCGCCGCCGACGAAACCGATGATCGTGGACATGCGCACGTTGATGTCCCAGCGGTACATGGTAAAGGCGATGTACGGCGGGATGATCTGCGGCACTACGCCGTAGACGATCGTTTGCAGGCGGTTGGCGCCGGTAGCCTGGATCGCCTCCAGTGGGCCGGGATCAATGTTCTCCGTCTGTTCGGAGTAGAGCTTACCCAGCGCGGCGATGCCGTGCAGGGTCAACGCCAGCACACCCGCGAACGGCCCTACGCCTACCCAGATCACGAAGACAATGCCCATGATCAGCGGCTCAATGGAGCGCAAGGCGTTGAGGATGGTGCGAGTGACGTTGTAGATCGTCAGCCCCAGCGGGAAGATAGCCCGTGTCCCGGCCAGCAAGCCTCCGACACCACTGAGGACCCCACCCACCAGGGCCGCCTTGGCGACAATAGATTGCACCTGGTAGCCCAGCACATCCCAGGTCAGGCTGGAAGGTAGCCGCCCATCGACCAGGCCGCGCCCGGTTTCCAGCAAGTCATAGGCCAGGAAGAAGGCGATCACCGCGCCAGCGATGCCGACGATAAGCCGGGCGGTTTGCCTGGCGTCGCCTTCCGCCAGCACTGTCGGCTTGACGGCCCGGTTGAAGATCATGATCACGACCTGCATGCCCAGGATGGCGGTCATGATCGGCAGGAGCAGGGTCAGCAATGCCGCAATGTTGGCGATCAACGCCAGACCGGCGAAGAGCAGCGCCCCGCCAATGGCGCCCAGAATCCCACCGACGATATGGCTGGGCGTCCCGGTCAGCACCTTAAGTCCGTCGCGGGTCAGTTCCATGCCTACTGAAGCGGCGAAGAAGGCTGCGCCAGCACCGGTGATCAGGGTGATCACCAGCTCGATCAGGCGTCCCAGAGTGCCGAGGAAGTTGCCCAGATCGGCCAGCAGGCCAACCTGCAACCGTTCGCCCAGCCAGATGCCCAGGCCACCCAGCGCGCCGATCACGAACACCGTAATCACCAGCAGCAGGATATTCATCCCGATCCGCCGGGCATGATAGCCGAGGCTGTGCAGCGACAGTTCCACGTTATTCACTGAGCGATCAACCAGCGCGTAGCCGGCTAAGGCGATCAGCGGGCCAACCAGCCCCAACCATAGCTCTTTGCCCCAGGCCATCCCCAGCGTCGCTACGGGGGAGAGGAGTGTCACGCCCAGCACCCAGCCGACCGGCAGCAGGATGAAGCCAACCAGCACATTGCCAAGCGGGAGTTGAACTTGCCGCATCAGGTTGCGGGCAGCCAGGAAGCTCAGAATCGCGGCAATGGGTACGGCGATCGTAGTCGCCATCAGAGCGAGAAAGATGGTCTCGATGATCTTTTCGATCACAGTCCTGGTGGTCGCACTGAAGTAGGGCAGGCTGACCGGCCAGCTTTCTTCGATTTCCAGGCGGTGGGTTTCGCCCTGGCTGCCGCGAATGCGCGGGATTTCAAAGCGGGTGGTGAAGTTGCCGCTGTCGTCAACATCCGTGCGCACCAGTGGACGGCTCTGCCCGCTGGGCGGAATCCAGCGCAGGAAGACATCCGCATGCGGGGCAAAGCCTGTACCCTGCACGGTGATGACATCGCCGCCACGCCCGCAGTCCGGCGAGACGGTGACCTGCGGCTTGCCCGGCTCGGCTGCCGGCTGTTCGATGGGTGTGCCATCTTCCGGGCAGCCGAGGGCGATGGCGGCATAGACGAATTCAGAGGTGCGATCCTGGTCGAAGATATCGGGTGACAGCAGCTCGCGCAGGGCGCGGGTCACCGAGTCCTGGCGGATGGGGTCCTGGGTTTCTTCCAGGCTGATGTCGGTGACGCGCCAGCCATAGGCGTAGACCAGGACGCCCAGCACGACCGCCGCGACAAGCAACAGGCGGCGCAGGGCGCTCCGGGATGAAGGTCGGTCAGTGTTGTTCACGGCTCCCCCTAAGCGATCTCAACCCGCACAGCGTCTTCGCCATAAATGGCTTTGAAGCGTTCATCGTCGATGTCTTCCGGCAGACCGTCGAACATCAGTCTGCCCTCTTTGAGGGCAATGATCCGGTCGGCGTAGGTGCGCGCCAGGCTGAGGAAGTGCAGGCTGCACAGCACGGTCAGGCCATCTTCCTTGTTCAGCAGCTCCAGATACTTCATGACTGAGTGGGATGTGGCGGGGTCCAGGCTGGCCACTGGCTCGTCAGCCAGCATCAGCTCCGGCTCCTGCATCAGGGCGCGAGCGATCCCGACGCGCTGTTGCTGGCCGCCGCTCAGTTCATCGGCGCGGTTGTGGGCTTTCTCCCGGATGCCCACCCGCTCCAGTTTTTCCAGCGCTTTCTCCCGTTCGCTGCGCGGGAAGTAGTTGATCAGGCTCCACAGCGGGTTGGTGTATCCCAGCCGCCCGGACAGGACATTGGTCAGGACAGAAGAACGCTTGACCAGGTTGAACTGCTGGAAGATCATGCCAATACGCCGGCGGATCAGGCGCAGTTCTTCGTCGGTAGCGGCGGTGATGTCGATGTCGTTCCAGAGGATGCGTCCGGCGGTGGGGTCGATCAGGCGGTTGATGCAACGCAGCAGGGTAGACTTGCCGGAACCGCTCAGGCCGATGATCACGACAAACTGGCCGTCCGGCACCTCAAAGCTGACATCATTCAGGGCCATGACGCCATTGTCATAAATCTTGGTGAGATGTTCGATCTTGAGCATCAGGGTCTCCGTCCTGTTCCCCGGTGATCCGGGTGGGCGGGCAAAAACAACGGGCAGGGAGAGTGCCGACTCTCGCTGCCCGTTAGTATACCGTTGATGGTCAGTTGACCGAAAGGGAACGGTTAGCCTTCGCCGAATACATCCTGTTCCGTCAGGCCGAGGATCTCGAATTGTAGCCGGACAGAGTCGAACGCATCATCGGTCACCGGGGCGATGCCGGTCCAGCTATAGGCGGTGGCCAGCGCGGTGGCGTCCCAGGCTTCCTTGTTCTCCGCCAGAGCGAAGAGCGCATCCAGAATCTGCTGGCGCAGGTCCTCCGGGAAGTCCGGGCTGAAGCTCAGCGTGTCATTGGGGATTGGGGCGCTGATGGCCAGGATGCGCACCTGGTTGACCACATCCGGCGCGGTCTCGCGGACGGCGCGGCGGGCATCCATGATGCGGATGTCGCCCACATACAGCTCGCCGTCATCACCAATGTACGATTCGTCGATGGACAGATCGTATGGCTCAGGCAGGTCGCGTACAGACCACTGGGCATGGCCTTCCGGCATGATGGGCGGGCTGTAGTAGGTGGTGCCGAAGTCCACTTCGCCGTTATACACGGCCAGGATGGTCTGGTTGTGGCCGCCGGTCTGAACCTCGGAGCCGGGGGTGATGCCCATGGCCTTCAATTCCACCGAGGGCACGATGTAGCCAGAGGTCGAGCCGGGATCGCCGTAGCCCCAGCTCTTGCCAGCCAGGTCGCCGAGCGTGTAGATGTCACTATCGCGGCGGACGACATACTGCGCCCAGTAGTAGGGCCAGCCAAAGCGGACGGCTGCCGCCGCCACCTCGACGCCGCAGCGATTATTGGCGATCACATAGCCCGCCGCCGGGATGAAGCCCAGCGAGCGGTCAGGGGCGGCGCACATGGCTTCAACAGTTGCGGCATAGGAGGTTGGCACCGAAACCCTGAATTCGAGGCCGGTTGCTTCCTTCAGAGCCGCTGCCAGCACCTCACCGCCTTCGACGATGGTCTGCGCTTCGCCGGACGGCACGAAATACACTTCGATCGGGTTATCCGCGGTGCCGATGCCGCCCTGCGCGGAGACGGCTGGCACCAGGGCCAGCACAAAGATGCTGACCAGCAGAAGGGACAGAAGTTTCTTCATCTAGCTTCTCCTCGTCTATGAATACACCTGAGCGGATGCTGCGGATACCTGCGAGGTACAGCACAGCCATTGTATAGCCGGAGCGCAGGCAGTGCAAACATTCTCGGGTAGCTGTTGGCGGATGGCTATCTGGCGCGGCCTGGCTGTGTTACGATTGGCATAGCTGTACTCAGGCGCGGCGACGCAGCGGGCGTTGCCGGCAGGTATGAGTTGAGGAGGAAGACCATGAGGCACGTTGGGCGCTGGCATCGATTCGCCCTTGCGGTGGTGATCCTGGCCCTGCTGTGCGGTTCGCTGCCGGCGACCGCCAGCCCGGCCCGCCAGGCTGCTGATGATGTGCTGTACGTTGCCATCATCTGGCACCAGCACCAGCCAGTCTATTTCAAAGACCCGGAGACCGGTGCTTACATCCGGCCCTGGGTGCGCGTTCACGCGACCAAAGACTACCTGGACATGGCGACCATCCTGGAAGACTACCCGGACATCCATGTCACCTTCAACTACACCCCCAGCCTGATCCGCCAGCTTGATGACTTCACTGCGGGGGCCAAGGACCTCTACTGGCTGATGGCTGAAGTTCCCGCTGAGGAACTCTCGGCAGAGCAGAAGCGGTTCCTGCTGGAGCGCTTCTTCGATACCAACCGGAAGATCATCGCTCGCTTCCCGCGCTACCAGGAATTGCTGGAGATGCGCGATGAGGCGGGCATCGACACGGCGGTGGAAAGCTGGTCAGCGCAGGATTTCCGCGACCTGCAGGTGCTCTTCAACCTGGCCTGGACGGATCCTGACTGGCTGGCGGAGGAGCCGCTGGCCGGTCTGGTGGCAAAGGGTCGGGACTACGCTGAGGAAGACAAGGCGGTGCTCTTTGCCGAGCATCTGCGGCTGATCAGCGAGGTGCTGCCCTACCACGCCCGGCTGCAGGACGCCGGTCAGATCGAGATCACCATGACGCCTTTCGCCCACCCGATCCTGCCGTTGCTGGTCGATAGCAATGTGGCGGCGGTGGCCATGCCGGAAGCCGAGTTGCCGGAGCGATTCGTCTTCGGCCAGGATGCTGTCGCCCAGGTGCAGCTGGGCGCGGCGATGTACGAGGCCCATTTTGGTCGCCCGCCGCGCGGCATGTGGCCGGCGGAAGGCTCGGTCTCGCCTCAGATCGTGCAGATGGTGGCCAATGCCGGCATCCGCTGGATGGCTACGGATGAGGAAGTGCTGGCCCGCAGCCTGCCGGACGTGGAAGGCTTCACGCGTGACAGCGCTGATACCGTCATCCAGGCGGATGCACTCTACCGGCCGTATGAGGTGCGCGGCGGACGCGGTGGGCGGGTGGCTGTCTTCTTCCGCGACAAGCTGATCTCCGACAAGGTAGGTTTCCAGTATTCGGGCATGGCTGGCGAGGCGGCTGCCGCTGACCTGCTGGCGCGCCTGAACAACATCCAGGCGGCGCTGCGTGAATCCGGCGCGGCAGGGCCGCACGTGGTGACCATCCTCCTCGATGGGGAGAATGCCTGGGAATACTACGATAATGACGGCAAGGACTTCCTGCACGCGATGTACCGCCTGCTTTCCGAAGCGGAGAACATCCGGACGGTGACGCCGTCTGAGTATCTGGAGATCGCGGGCGAGTTGCGGCAGATCGAGAACCTGTGGCCCGGCTCATGGGTGACGCCGGACTTCGCTACCTGGATCGGCGAGGAGGAAGAGAATCGCGCCTGGGAATACCTCCTGCAAACACGCACTGCGTTGCAGGCCGCCGAGCCACGCCTGAGCGCGGAGGTCAAGCAGCGGGCGTTTGAGACGATGTACATCGCTGAAGGCTCGGACTGGTTCTGGTGGTATGGCGCCGATCAGGACTCCGGTCAGGACCCCTCATTTGATGAGCAGTTCCGGGACTACCTGCGGCAGGTTTACGAACTGATCGCCGTGGAGCCGCCCAGCTTTGTCTATATCCCCGTGATCCCGCAGGCGGCGCAGCTCCCCGACCGTCCGGCGGGGGGCGACCTGGCGGTGACCGTTGACGGCGTCGTGGGAGAAGGGGAGTGGGATAACGCAACGTATTACGATCTGGCGGCAGCGGGGACCGGGCCGACGGGGCTGTACTACGGCTTTGACGCCGAGAATCTGTTCCTGAGGCTGGACGGAGTCGAACCGGATGCAACCTATAGCTTCTACCTGCGCGGGCCGGACGCCCTGCCGGAAAACGCCTACAGTCGCCTGGAGGCAGAAGGCGGGCGCCCGGTGCTTGGCTTTGGCGCGCGCCGTTTGCTTGAGGTGACGTTCGCTGATGGCTCTCCGCAGGCGACGCTCTACAACGCCAATGGCGCAGGCGGCTGGCGGCAGGCGGCTGCCGTGGAGACGGTCGCCCTGGCCGGGGACGTGCTGGAACTGGCGGCTCCAGCGGCGGTGATCTCTCCGGCGGCGCAGAGCGGCGATAAGATCGCCATGCGCCTGATCGTCAGCCGGGGGGAGGAGATGCTTGCCGTCGCACCGCCGCAGGGGCCTGCCCAGGTGGTGCTGCCCGATGCGCCCATCCCCAACGTGGTGCTGGATGTGGTCGATCCCACTGGCGATGATCACGGGCCAGGGAGTTACGTCTACCCGCGTGATACCGTGTTCCGCGGCGGGGCGTATGACGCGACGGGCTTCACCGTTGGCTATGACGACCAGCAGGTCATCTTCCGCATCACTTTCCGCGGTCCGGTGCAAAACGACTGGGGTGCGCCCAATGGCATGGGCATCCACACTGTGGACATCTATATCGACGTGGATGGGCCGCAGAACGGCGCCCGGCTGCTCCTGCCGGGGCGCAACGCGGCGCTCCCGCCGGAATATGCCTGGGATTATGCCATCTGGGCCGAAGGCTGGACGCCGGGCATCTACCGTCCGGGCGCGGAAGGTCCGGTACAGGTCGACGGGGCGCTGAATATCATGACCAACGCCGGACAGCGGCGGATCACCATCAGCGTCTCGCGCAGTGTTCTACCCGGCGACCCGGCGGACTGGGCTTACGCGGTGACGGTGGCCAGTCAGGAAGGCTACCCGGCGGCGGGCGTCTGGCGCATTCGCGACGTGCTGCCGAGCGCCGAACAGTGGCGGATCGGCGGCGGGCCGCAGGATACCAACCACACCCGTCTGCTGGATGTGATCTACCCGGAGGAAGGGGTGCAGGAGCAGATGCTCGGCGCCTACCCGTCCTCCCAGGCGAATGTGGGCACGCTTGGCCCGGATGACTTCGGCCAGGTGCCGGTGATCGCTGGAGAGTAGCGTCTACCTGTGTTTTCAGCCTGCCGGGCGGTTCGGTGGGCCGCCCGGCAGGATTCTTGACAGGTGCGGCGTTTTCCGGGTACACTGAATCAGGGTTAATTAATCCCCTTGAAAAATTAATTCATCCCATCTGCTGGTGCATCCTGCCCTGCGTCGCCGCCTGCGCCGGCGGTGGAGGCGTCCGGGCAGGGGAGTTTCCCATGATTCTGCGGCGTAACCCGGTGGGCAGCAGCAGTAGCACGATCAAGCCGCGCAACATGAGCGCCGTGTTGCTGATGCTCCTGCGCTACGGTCGGATATCGCGGGTTGACCTGGCCGATCTGACCGGCCTTTCCACCACCACCATCACCAACCTGGTCACTGAACTGATCGAAGCTGGCATTGTTGCGCAGGAAGAGCAGGATCAGCCGCAGGAGCGACAGCGCAGCGTTGGGCGACCACGCCGCCAGCTGCACCTGGTGCCGGATGCGCGTTACGCGCTGGGCATCCATTTTGGTGTGGGGAGTGTCCGGGTGGCGCTGACTGACTTGCTGGCCAGGCCGATCGCGGTGGATGCTCTGGAACATCCGCTTGACCTGCCGGTTGCCGAGGTGCTGGCCCAGACTGCGGCGCTGGCGCAGGGGCTGATCCGGCGTAACCCGCAGCTTGATCGCAGCCACATCCTGGGGCTGGGGGTGGGGGCCTCAGGGCTGGTCGATCCGCTGACCGGCGTCAACATCCTCGCGCCCAACCTGAACTGGCATGATGTACCGTTGCAGGATTACTTCGCCAGCAAGTTGCATCTGCCGGTCACGGTTGACAATAACGTGCGGGCGATGGCCCTGGGGGAAGCGCTGTTTGGCGTCGGCAAGGATGTCTATTCACTGGCTTTTGTTTATGCCCGTGTGGGTGTGGGCGCCGGGATTGTGGTCGGCGGGCGGCTTTACTACGGCGGCGGGGCGGGCGCCGGAGAGATCGGCCACATGACCATCCTGCCGGATGGCGGTCCGCGCTGCCGTTGCGGGAACAGCGGCTGCCTGGAGACATTGATTTCGGAGCCGGTGATCTTGCGGGAAGCGCAACTCATTGCCGAGCGCAATCCGGGTGGTTTGCTTGCCCAGCACTGGCGGGCGGGCAGTGGCCCGTTGATCGAGCGCGTCTTTGCCGCGGCGCGGGCGGGGGATAGCGCGAGTCGCAACCTGCTCAACCAGCGTGCCCATTACATGGGGATCGCGCTCGCCAATCTGGTGAATATCCTCAACCCGGAGCTGATCGTACTGGGTGGTATCCTGGCCCAGGGCCAGGACCTACTCCTGCCGGTCATCCGGGAGACGATGATTCAGCGCGCCTTCGCCCGGCTGGGCGAAAAGGTGGCGCTTGTGCCGCCCAGCTTCAACCATCAGAACGCTGGCGTGATCGGGGCGGCGGCGCTGGCCCTCAACCGGTTCTTTTACCAGCACTACGAGGGAGTGGCCTGATGGCGGCGGGGAGATGGCAGGTCGGCTTTGTGCCGGTTGCCCGCACCACCTTTGACATCCCGCTGGCGGTGGAAGTGGCCGCCACGGCGCGCGCCCATCTGGCCGGGGCCAACCTGGCGCTGATCGGCCCTGAGACGCTGGTGACCACGCTGGAGGAAGCGCTGGCGGCGGCCAGGATGTTTGCCGGGCAACCGCTGGACGCGCTGGTGATCTTCCAGGCCACCTTCGCCGATAGTTCGATGCTCATGACTCTTGCCGAGCGGATCGATGCGCCGCTGCTGCTGTGGGCGGTGCCGGAAGCGCGTACAGGCGGACGGTTGCGGCTTAATTCACTGTGCGGGATCAACCTGGGTGCGCACGCCCTCAAGCGGGCAGGGCGTCCTTACTGGCATGTCTATGCTGCACCGGAGGATGCTGCTGGCCTGGAGCTGGTGCAAACTCTGGCGGCGGCGGGGCGCGCCCGCCGCCTGCTGGCGCAGGCGCGGATCGGGCGCGTTGGCTCTCCGCCGGACGGCTTCGAGACGTGCCAGGTTGATCTTTCCAGCCTGGAGCGCCGCCTGGGGGTCAGAGTCAGCCCGGTGGCGCTGGAGCAGGTGTTTGAACGGGTGCGCGCCGCCGACAGCGAGCAGCTTGACGCGCTCGAGGCATGGGCGGGCGAACGGCTGGCCGGACTGCAGGAGCTGGATCGTGGCGCGGTGCGCGGGACGCTGGCGACGTATGTGGTGCTGCGCGAACTGGCCAGGCAGGAAGGATTCAGCGGTCTGGCGGTGCGCTGCTGGCCGCAGTTCTTCACCGATCTTGGATGCGCGGCCTGCGGGGCGCTGGGTATGCTTAACGACGATCGTCTCCCGGCAGCCTGTGAGGCGGATGTCAACGGGGCGATCACGCAGCTCATCCTGCAATGGGTGAGCGATTCCCCGGCTTTCGACGCCGACCTGGTGGCGATTGACCGGGAAACTGACGCTGCGGTGCTATGGCACTGTGGCAAAGCCCCCCTTTCGATGAGTGATCCGGCTTATCAGCCGCGCGGCGTTGTTCATTCCAACCGGCGGTTGCCGCTGCTGCTGCAATTCCCGCTCAAGCCGGGGCGTGTGACCGTGGCCCGCTTGAGCCAGGCGAACGGCGATCTGCAGCTGGTGATCGGCGGCGGCGAGATGCTGCCTGCACCGCCGAGTTTTTCCGGCACGTCGGGCCTGCTGCGTTTTGACCGCCCGACGATGGATGTCCTGGATACGGTTTTGCGTGAAGGGCTGGAGCATCATCTGGCGCTGACGTATGGCGAGCACCGGGCGGCGCTGACTGCGCTGGCCGGGTTGCTCGGCCTCCCGGTTTTGAACCTCTGAGCGTTCTGGCTGGAAAGGAGGAATGACCGTTACCCGACCGTATGGCGTACGCCGGCGAGTCTCGTTGGGCCTTTGTGGCCCTGGTACAAACCGTTTGTCTGACCAAAGAGGAGATAAGCTGATGACGAAACGAACCCTTCTTGCATTGTTGGTGGTGGCTGCGTTGATCGCAGCGGCGCTGCCCGCACTGGCTCAGGGTGACCAGGTTGAGCTGCGCATCACCTGGTACAACGATGGTAACGAGGGCGAGGTCCTGCGCGACCTGCTCGACCGGTTTGAGGCGGAGAACCCGGGGATCAGGGTGGTCATCGACGAGGTGGCTTACGCTGACCTGCATACCCTGCTGCAGGCGCAGGTTGAGACCGGCGAAGCCCCGGATATGGCCCGTATTACCTTCCCCAACCGCTTCCTGGGCCAGTACCTTGATCTATCTGCTTACGTCGCCGATCCGCAGTACTGGCTGGACAACATCCCGGAGGCTGTGCTCGGCTCCATGCGTCAGGGGGCAGAGGATACCGGCATCTACGGTTACCCAACCCAGTTCACCGTGACCGGGCCGTTCATCAATGTCACCCTGTTCGAGCAGGCCGGCGTGGAAATCCCGGCGGATGACTCGACCTGGGAGGAATGGGTGGCGGCGGCGACGGCGGTCGCTGAAGAGCTGAGCGACGCCGAATTCACCATCTACCCGGTGGCGATTGACCGTACCGGGCACCGCTTCTGGGGGCCATCGCTGAGCCGCTGCGCGACGTACATCAACGAGGATGGCACCTTCACCGTCGATTCGCCGGGCTTCCGCTCTACGGCGGAGATGATCATCGGCTGGCACAACGATGGGCTGATGCCGCCGGATGTCTGGGGCGGCAGCGCGGGCAACTACGTCCCGGCGGCACCGTACTTCATCAACGGACAACTGGTGCTGTACATGTCCGGCAGCTGGCAGGTGGGCAACTTCGCCACCAACATCGGTGACGCCTTTGACTGGAAGGTGATCCCCAATCCGCGCGGTGACTGCGGGGCGACCGGCGTGCCCGGCGGCGCGCTGATGGTGGCCTTTGCGGGCACCGAACATCCGGAAGAAGTGGGGAAGGTCATGGACTACCTGTTCAGCGAAGAGGTGATCGCGGAGTTCTATGCCCGCACGCTCTTCCTGCCGGGGCATCTGGGCCTGATCGAGAAGGGCATTGAGTATCCCAGCAACAACGAAGCCCTCAATGCCTTCGCCGCGATGATCCCCAACCTGATGGAAGAAGCGTATGCGCTGCAGTATCACCCCAAGGGGCCGGACCTGAACGCCGCCATCCGCGACCGCCTGAGCCAGGTGATCGCCGGTGAGTTCACGCTGGATGAGGCGATCGAGCGCATTCAGGCGGATATGGACGCACTGTTTGCCCAGTAGCGCCGGGCAGCCTGGCCCGGTAAAGTTGGGGCGCGCTGCGACCTGTCCGGTGGCAGCGCGCCCCGCCCCGAAGATTGTTTCTGTAGGGTGAGCGCAGGGCAGGGCGGGTAGTCTTCATGCGCACGACACGAGTCAGCAAGCGCAGAGGCGGGAAACGAAAGCTTGTGATGGCCTGGATCGGTCGGCTGCTGCTCAAGCCGTTTGTAGTGCTGGCGACCCTGGCGGATGTCGTCCTGGGGCCGCTGCAGAAGCTGCTGGGTATGCAGCGGATGGGTTATTTCTTTGTCTTGCCTAATCTACTGGTCTTTGGCATTTTCATCCTGTTGCCGATGCTTTTGAACTTTTACTATGGCTTCACGGCGGGCGATTCCATCCTGCCGGAGAATCGCCAGTTTGTGGGGCTGGCTAACCTGGAATCCCTGTTTAGCTGCCAGCCGACCTTCCTTGACCCGCGCAGTGAGAGCTTCATGAACCCCAGCGTCTGCCAGCAGGATCGCTTCTGGCGGGCAGCGGGCAATACCCTCACCTTCGTGATCTTTCAGGTGGGCGTCATGGTGCTCTTGGCGCTGGTGACCGCGCTGGCGCTCAACCGCGAAGTGCGCGGGCGGGGGTTCTTCCGCAGTATCTTTTTCTACCCGGTGTTGCTCTCTCCGGTGGTGGTGGCCCTGATCTGGAAGTGGATTCTGCAACCGGAAGGGGTCTTCAACGGCATCCTGGTCGGGATGGGCCTGGAGCGCCTGCCCTTCCTGGTGGAAGCGAACTGGGCGCGGTTGTGGGTAATCGTGGTCAGCGTGTGGGCGCAGATGGGCTTCCACACCCTGATCCTGCTGGCCGGGCTGCAATCCATCCCCCATGAGTTGTATGAGGCGGCGTCGATGGATGGCGCGGGCGCCTGGCGGTCGTTCCGCCAGATCACGCTGCCGCTGCTCATGCCGACGATGGTGGTAGTGCTGGTGCTTTCCCTGATCCGGGCGGTGCAGGTCTTTGACCAGGTGTTTGTCCTGACCACGGGCGGGCCGGGGACAGCGACACTGTACATGGTTCAGTACATCTTCCAGACAGCGTTTGACCGGCAGCAATTCGGGCTGGCCGCGGCGACCTCGCTGGTGCTGGCAGCAGTGCTCTTCGTCCTGACGCTCGGCCAGCTCCGCCTGGGCCGGACAAGCGAGATCGCCTGAGGGGCGGGGAGAGGAGACCATGGCTGACGAAAAGCGCGGCGTAGTCGCCTTTCTGACCCGCAAACACGGCGGTCGCCGGATTGATCTGGCCGATGTGCTGACCTATCTCTATTTGCTGGCGGGCGTGGTGGTGATGTTCGGCCCGGTGGTCTGGCTGGTGATGTCGTCTTTCAAGGCGCAGTCCAACCTGTTTGACTTTCCGCCCAGCTTTCTGCCGCAGAAGCAGGACACGGTGGTGATGGAGGGTTATGAGCAGCCGCTGCCACTGTATGACATCACGTTTGCCGATGGCACCACCCGGCGGCTGGCCCAGGTGCGGCGCGTCGGTTTGCAGGTGACGATGGTCGACCCCGCGCAGCCTGAGGCTGAGCCGCTGGAGTTGAACATCCGCGAACTGGCGGGGCGGCGGGAAGTCAAGCGGGTGTTCTTTGACCTGTCCAATTACAGCGGCGGGGTGCAAAGCTTCCCGTTCTTCACATACCTGCGCAACAGCGTGGTGATCACGGTGGTGGCGACGCTGGTCACGCTGTTAATCAACAGCATGGCGGCTTACGGCCTGAGCAAGTTCCACTACAGAGGCCGCGACACGATCTTCCTGATCATGATCAGCACGCTGATGGTGCCGATCTCCGTCATCCTGATCCCGGCCTTTCTGGTGATCACCAAGGTGGGGTGGAACAACAGCCTGTGGGGGGTGATCATCCCCGGCGCGGCCACGCCGACCGGAGTCTTCCTGTTGCGCCAGTATATGCTGACCATCCCCGATGAGTTGCTGGAGTCAGCGCGGATTGACGGGGCGACCGAATGGCGCATCTACTGGCAGATCATCCTGCCGCTGACGTCACCGGCGCTGGCGGTGCTGACAATCTTCTCGGTGATGTGGCGCTGGAACGACTTCCTGTGGCCGCTGATCGTACTCAACCGTTCGGAGTTGTTCACGCTGCAGGTTGGCCTGAACGCCTTTCAGGGCGCGTTGAATGTACAGTGGCATTACATCCTGGCGATGACCGTGCTGACGTTGCTGCCGATTACGGTGGTTTTTGCGCTGTTGCAGCGCTACATCACCACCGGTATCGCTACGACGGGCATGAAGTAGGTGAGGTTGCCAACCCCGCGCGGGGCTGGCCTGAATGGACAGGTAAACACGCGAGGAGTCATCATGGACAAGGGACCGCACAAGTTCCTGATCGGGGGCGAATGGCGCGCCAGCGACGTGGTGGTGGATGTTCGCTTCCCCTACAACAACGAGGTTGTTGCTCAGGTCTACCAGGCAAGCGACGCCGACCTGGAAGATGCGATTCAGGCGGCAGTGCGCGGCTTTGAAGTGACGCGCAAGCTGCCAGCGTACCGCCGGTCAGGCATCCTGCTCAAGCTGCTCGCCCAGATGGAAAAGCGGTTCGATGAGCTGGTGACGGCGCTCCAGCTGGAGGGCGGCAAGACGCTCAATGTGGCGCGAGGGGAGGTTAGCCGGGCGCTGGAAACCATCCGCGTCTCGGCGGAAGAAGCCAAGCGTATCGCCGGGGAAATTGTCCCGATTGACTGGACGGAAGCCGGCGAAGGGCGGATCGGCCTCGTCCGGCACCTGCCGCTGGGGCCGGTGCTGGGCATTGCGCCCTTCAACTATCCCCTCAACCTGAGCTGCCACAAGCTCGGCCCGGCTATCGCTGCGGGGAACTCGTTCATCCTCAAGCCGGCCAGCAATACGCCGCTTTCGGGCCTGCTGCTGGCGGAGATGGTGCTGGAAGCCGGTTTCCCGCCGGAGGCGTTGAGCGTGGTGATCTGCCCCGGCTCGCGGGCGGAGCGACTTGTCCGCGACGAGCGCATCAAGTTCTTCACGTTCACCGGCAGTTCAGAGGTCGGCTGGCATCTCAAGAGTGTGGCCGGGCGCAAGCGCGTCGGGCTGGAACTGGGCGGGAACGCGGCGGCCATCGTCCATGAGGACGCCAACATCGATTATGCTGTGCGGCGGATCGCCGTTGGCGGTTTCACTAACGCCGGGCAGAACTGCATCTCCGTGCAGCGGGTGCTGATCCACCGCCCGATCTACAACCAGACGCTGGAACTGCTGCTGGAGCGGATCAGCCAGCTCAAGTTCGGCGACCCGCGCGATCCGACCGTGGAAGTCGGCCCGATGATCGACGCACGGGCTGCACAGGAAGCCTACGCCAAGGTGCAGGAAGCGGTCGCCGCTGGCGCCAGGATTGTTCTGGGTGGGCGCTGTGAAGGCGCGATGTTTGAGCCGACTGTGCTGGTGGATACCACGCCGGATATGCGGGTCAACCGCGAGGAATTGTTCGCGCCGGTGATCACGGTGACGCCTTATGAAGATTTCGATGAAGCCATCCGCCTGGCCAATGACACGGACTATGGCCTGCAATCGGGCCTGTTCACCAACAACATGAACCGCATCATGCGCGCCTTTGAGGAGATCCAGGTCGGCGGGCTGCAGGTGAACGATGTCTCGACCTTCCGCATTGACCAGATGCCCTATGGTGGTGTCAAGGGGTCAGGCGTTGGCAAGGAAGGGCCGCGCTACGCCATCGAAGAGATGACGGAGATGAAGTTGATGGTGTTGAATCTGCCGGGTGGGCGCGAAGATTAGCCGGATAGCGGGGGTGTGGCGGGTTCGAACGCCCGCCGCACCCCTTCCTTTCGTGTGGTGAAAGAATTTATGCCAGATGATGAATTATTTCTAAATCAATTTATGCTCAATTATCGCTAAGTGCTTGATCTGACTGTACACAGACTCGCGGAGGACGCGGCAGAGGAGGGTGATGATGAAGTTCTTTCTGGATAGCGCCCATGTTCATGAGATCGCTCACGCGCTGGAGATGTGGGCGATCGACGGGGTGACCACCAACCCGCGCCATATACAGGCCACCGGTCGCCCGTTTCTGGAGGTCATCCGCGAGATTGGTCGGCTGGTGGCGGGCACGGACAAGACCGTCTCCACCGAGATCAATCCGCACCATACTCGCTGGGAGGATATGGTAGCGGAGGCGGAGCAACTTGCCGCGCTGTGCCCCAACTTCGTGATCAAGGTTCCATCTACCGAAGCCGGGTTCAAAGCCTGCCAGGTTCTGCGCGGGGAAGGCATCCGCGTCAATGTGACGGTGTGCTTTTCAGCGGTGCAGGCGCTGCAGGCCATGCGCATGGGGGCGACGTATGTCTCACCCTTCATTGGCTGGAAGGAAGCCAACGGCGAAGAAACCGTGCCGCTCATTCAGGAGATTGTGACGATCCGCGACAACTATGCGTTTGCCACCGAGGTGCTGGTGGCGGCGGTGCGCAACGCGCGGCAGATCGTGGAGGCGGCGGTCGCCGGGGCGGATATCGTCACCGCCGGGTTTGCCGTGTATCAGGAGGGGTTTGACCACCCCTACACGCATTCCGGCCTGGCCAGATTCCAGAGCTTCTGGGATCAAACTCCGTACGGTGAGTGGTAGCCCTGAGGGGAGAGCAACTATGGTCAAGCCGCCCAAAATCGTTGTCATCGGCGCGGGCAGCGCCATCTTTGGCCTGGGAGCCATGGCGACTATCATCCGCTCGGAGCGCATGCGTGGCGCTGAACTGGCCCTGGTGGACATCAACGAGCCGGCGCTGGAAACCATGACCCGCCTGGCGGAGATTCTCAATGCGGCGTGGGGCGCGGGTATGACCATTCGCGGCACCACCAATCGCCGCGAGGTGTTGCGCGACGCTGACTTTGTGATTGTCTCCGTGCAGGTCGGCGACCGGGAGACGGTCTGGGAGATGGACTGGCAGATTCCGCTGCGTTATGGCGTGCGCCAGCCCTACGCGGAGAACGGCGGCCCCGGCTCGATTGCTCACACCGCCCGCAACATGCCGCTGATGCTGGACATCGCCTACGATATGGAGGAGCTTTGCCCGAACGCCTGGTACCTTAACCTGACCAACCCGCTGATCCGCCTGACGTGGGGTGTGGCCCGGTATACGTCGATCAAGGTGCTGGGGCTGTGCCACCAGCTGCTATGGGGGTACGCCATGGCCGGAGCGGTGCTGGCCGACCGCTGGGACATCCCTGTACCGCCGGGCTTTCATGTTCACACCAACGCCGATAACATGCCCAATTTCATCCCCGTGGCGCGGGCGGCGCTGGAGCATCTGGATATCAAAGCGGCAGGGATTAACCACTTCTCGTGGGCCTACGAGGTCCGCGACCGGCACACTGGCGAAGACCTCTACCCCCTCCTGCGCGATCAGTGGTTCAACCACTACCGGCGCGACTTTGAGCCGCTGACCCGCGAGACCTTCGAGATTTTCGGCCTGCTGCCTACGCCGGGCGACGCCCACCTGTGCGAGTTCCTGCCCTGGGTGACGGATCCGACCACCAAACCCTGGGAGAAATACCACCTGACTCCCCAGGACTGGGAAGGCAACCGGCGGCGGCGAGCACGGCGGCGGGCGCTGGCGGAATCGATCGTGCGCGGCGAGGTGGCGGTGGAGGAACTGCGCGACCTGTGGAAGCACGACATTCTTGAGGAGCCGGTCGTCGACATCATGACCGCCATCCACTACAACGACAACCTCTACCTGCAGCAACTGAACATCCCCAACAATGGCGGGCTGATCCCCAATCTGCCGCCGGACGCCATTGTCGAGGTGCCCGGCGTGATCTCCGCGCTGGGGGTGCAGGGGCTGGGTATGCCGCCGCTGCCAGAGGGCATCGCCGAGCTGTGCCGCCGCGAGCTGGAGCTTAGCTCACTGGTTGTGGAGGCGGCGGTGCACGGCGACCGCCAGCTCCTGCTGCAGGCATTGCTGCTCGACCACATGATTACCGACATTGACACCGCCCGCGCCATTATGCGCGACTTTTTGACCGAGTTCGCGGACTACCTGCCGCAGTTCAGTTAGCGCCCGGCGGGCGTCCTGCTGGGGGGAAGGAGAGACTGGCGTGAAGCGTGTGTTTGTGATCGAGCGGGAGGATAACGTCGGCACGGCGGTGCTGGAGCCGATCGAAGCAGGCGAAACCGTTGAGGCGTATGGCCGGCTGACCGGGATCAGTGTGGTAGCCAACCAGCCAATTCCCTACGGGCACAAGATCGCCCTGCGGGATATTCCCAGAGGCGCAGCCGTGATCAAGTACGGTCTCAGCATCGGGACGGCGACAGTTGACATCAGGGCTGGCGATCATGTCCACATCCACAACGTCGAGAGCAATCGCGGGCGCGGCGATCTGGCCGCGCAGCAGACATCACAGGGGGCGGAATCATGACCGAGTTCTGGGGCTATGTACGTGCTGACGGATCAGTCGGGGCGCGCAATCATCTGCTGATTCTCTCCGGCACGGTGTACGCCAATGACATCTGCGAGCGGGTGGCCGACCACATCGCCGGGGCGGTGGCGATCACCCATCCGCTGGGTCGCTGCCAGGTACGCCCCGATCTGCGCATGACGCGCCGCTTCCTGGCCAATACCGGCATGAATCCGAACGTGGGTGCGGTGGTCGTCATCGACCACTTCCGCGAGGAAGGTATGACGGCGGAAGACCTGGCCCACGACATCCAGACGGCCACCGGCAAGCCAGTGGCAACGGTCAACATCCGCGCCGCGGGCGGCCTGATCGCCGCCACCCAGCAGGCGCTGTACTACGCGGCAGACTTCGCCCGCATGCTGAGCGATCAGCGGCGGGAACCGGTCCCGCTTTCCAAGCTGTTATTCGGTGTGGAGTGCGGCACATCCGATACCACGTCCGGTCTGGCCAGCAACCCGGCAACCGGCATTTGTTCCGACCTGATCATCGCTGAGGGCGGGCGCACGATCATGGCCGAATGCACGGAGTGGATGGGTTGCGAGGAGTGGCTGACCGGTCGGGCAGTCAGCCCGGAGATCGCCGCCCGGATCGTGGCTGGCGTGAAGGACATGGAGAACCGCGCCCTGGCCAGCGGCGAAGACATCCGCGGCTCGCAGCCGACCGGCGACAACATCGTCGGCGGGCTGACCACGATTGAGGAGAAGTCCATGGGCGCCTGCAAGAAGTCCGGCAGTGCGCCAATCGTCGGTTACCTGGAGATCGCTGAGCGTCCAGCGACCGCTACGCCCGGCCTGTACGTGATGTACGGTCCTGGCCATGGTGCGGAGTCGATCAGCAGCATGGCGGCGGCTGGCTGCCAGGTGCTGGTTTTCAATGCGGGCGGCGGGCATACCTCCAGCCACCCGATCATGCCGACGATCAAGATCACGGGCAACGCGACCTCGTACGCGCTGATGAAGGACACGGTTGAACTGGATGTCAGCGGCGTGCTGCGCGATGAGATCACACTGGAGCAGGCCGGGCGCATGGTCTTCGACGAGGTCGTTGCGGTCGCCAGCGGCCGCCTGACCAAGTCGGAGGCGCTCAAGGCGCACAACAGCTTCGCCATCCACCGCGTGGGAGTGAGCATCTAGGCCGCTCGGGAAGGTGTGAGTTGTGGCGCGGGTCACAGGTGACCTTCGCCAGTATGTTCCCCTCCGTTGGCAGGATATGATGCAGGCAGGCGCGGGCCGTGAGTGAGGGCTTGCCGCCGGACCTGCATTGTTAGTTTCGCTTCGGGTTGGCGACGTGAATCAGGGAGGGACGATGACGCGCGAGTTCACTATCCCGTATGGCAGGACGACGCTCCACTTCACCATACCGGAAGCCTATGTGCATGTGGACGTGATTACAGCGGCTGACGTGCCGGAGGCAGCCGATCCGCTGGCGACAGTGATCCGGGCGCTTGACGAGCCGGTGGGCGGCGTCAGCCTGGCGAGCTTCACCGGCGTGCGTTCCGCGGCCATCGCCGTCAACGACAAGACGCGCCCGGTGCCGCACGAGTACCTGCTGCCGCCGCTGCTGGAACGTCTGGAGGCGCTGGGACTGCCGCCGGAAGCGATCACGCTGGTCATCGCCAATGGCACGCATACGCCTATGCCCCCGGAGGAATTCGAGCGGGTCATCCCGCCAGCGATTCTGGCCCGCTACCCGGTGATTTCCCACGATTGCGACGACCGGAGCGCGATGGTCTACCTGGGGCAGACCTCGCGCGGGACTCCGGTCTGGGTCAACCGGCGGTACATGGAGGCCGATCTGCGGCTGGTAGTGGGCAACATCGAGCCGCACATGTTCATGGGCTTCTCCGGCGGCGTCAAAAGCGCGGCGGTGGGCGTCAGCGCACGAGAGACGATCGCCCATAACCACAAGATGCTGACCCTGCCCGGCGCACGGATGAACTGCTACGAAGAAAACCCGTTGCGTATGGACGTGGAAGAGATCGGGCGGATGATCGGCGTGCACTTCGCTCTTAACGCCATCCTCAACGGGCGCAAGGCCATCGTCAAAGCGATCGCCGGAGACCCGCTGGCGGTGATGCAGGCTGGAATCCCCCTGGTGCGCGAGATCGCGGTCACGCCGGTTGCTGCCCCGTACGATCTGGTGATCGCCAGCTCCGGCGGCGCACCCAAGGACATCAACTTCTACCAGGCGCAGAAGGCGCTCGTCCCGGCGGCAATGGTCGCCCGCGATGGCGGTACGGTGATCCTGGTGGCAGCCTGCCCGGAAGGGGCGGGTAGCACCGTCTTTGAACGGTTCATGAGCGACGGGCAGGTCTCCTCTATGCAGGAAGTGCTGGATCGCTTCGCCCGCGAGGAGTTCCAGATTGGCAAGCACAAGGCCTATCTTGTCGCGCGCGATGCGGTGCGCGTCAACGTTCGGCTGGTCTCGGATATGCCGCCGGAGGCCGTCCGCGCCCTGCTGCTGACGCCAGCGGAAAGCCTGCAGGCCGCTATCGACGCGGCGCTGGCGGGTCTACCGCCATCCGCAAGGATCGCGATCATGCCCGCCGCCAACGCGGTTGTCCCTATGCTGGGGAGTGCGGCGTAGATTCATGCTGGTTGTTACAGGCAGGGCTGGCCGCCGGGCAGCGCCAGCAACGCCTCAGCCAGCCGCGCCAGCCCTGCGCTGACCTGCGCCGGGTCACCGCCGAAGCCCAGACGGATGTGCGCCGGGGCGCCGAAGAATCGCCCCGGCACGACCGCGACTCCGCAGTGTTCCCGCAGGTGTTCCACCAGCGTATCACTTTCCGCCAGCCCGCACAGGCGGGGGAACCACACGCAGCCATACGGCGGCACCGCCCCTTCCAGGCGGCCAGCGGCGATCATCTCCGCGGCAAAACGGAGGACGGCGGGGCGATTGGCGGCCACCGTTTCCTGGCCGTGCTGGCGGTAACGCGGCAGGCCGTCAAAGACGATTGACGCCGCCGCCTGGTCGAGCGACGAGAGGCTGGTCTCAAACGTCACGTGCACTTCCCGCAGGCGAGCCATGATCGGCGGCGCGGCGATCATCCAGCCGACGCGCAGCCGCCCAAGCCCATAGGCTTTGGACAGGCTGCTGATGCTGACGATGTTGTCCGCCAGCAGGGCGGCCGTCCGGCTGTAGTCCGGGCCATCGGGTGCGAGATCGTGAAAGACCTCGTCGATGACGATAGTCGCTCCGGTGCGGTCGGCGATGGCCGCGATCTGTTGCAGGGTCGCATCGTCCAGCAGTGTACCGCCGGGGTTGTGGAGGTTGGTCAGCACGATCAGGCGTGTTTCAGGCCGGATCAGCGCTTCCAGCATGGCCAGGTCGGGCTGGCCGCTAACCGTGTCGCGAGTGAAGTGGGAGACGCGCGCGCCCCGGCGGAGCAACACCGTCTGGAAGGGCTGGTAGAGTGGCGATTCGAGCAGCGCGTGTTCCCCCGGTTCTACCAGCGCCAGCGCTGCCAGCACGAAGGCCATGGATCCGCCACTGGTGATCAGAATGCGCGCCGGATCATCGATGCCATAATGGCGCTGGATGCCGCTGATGAGATCGGGATGGCCCCAGGAGGAGGTCCGATTGGCGCGTTCCAGTACCGCCGGCCAGCCAACGGCCTGCAGATCGGTCATCAGCAGGGCGAGCGGCTCCCGGACGGCGCTGCTGAACAGGTTGTAGCACCCGCTGTGTGCGGCCAGTCTGGCCCCCATGTGGCGCGCCCAGGCGAGATAATCAGCGTTGATCAGTTCAGGATCGATACTGGGCAACAGAGCATCTACGATGCCGGTTGCCCGGTCAGTGAGGGTCACGGAAGTCTTCCTTCTCAGTCAGAGCAAGCTCAAACGCGCGCGATTATACCCCGCGCCGAGGGCGGCTGTGTTATGATTGGGCCGGCTTTTTGCGCCGGAGTTCCACCTCTCAGGAAGGGAATCATGCCTCTGTTTGATTTGCCTCTGGAGCAGCTGCGCACGTATCGGCCAGAGCGCCAGGAACCGGCCGATTTTGATTCGTTCTGGGCGCAATCGCTGACGGAAGCGCGGGCGCATCCGCTGGCGGCGCGGTTCGAGCTGGCCGACTTCAAGCTCAAGACGATCGACTGTTATGATGTCACTTTCGCCGGTTATGACGGCCAGCCGGTACGCGGCTGGTTCATGGTGCCGCACGGGGCGACCGGACCGCTGCCGTGCGTGGTGCAGTATATCGGCTATGGCGGTGGGCGCGGCTATCCCCTGGAATGGCTGGTCTGGCCCAGCGCCGGGTACGCTCACCTGGTTATGGATACCCGCGGGCAGGGCAGCACCTGGCGCCATGGCGACACACCCGACCTGCCGACCGCCGGAGCGAACCCGTTCCATCCCGGCTTCATGACGCAGGGCATTCTCAACCCGGTGACGTACTACTACCGGCGCGTCTTTGTAGACGCGGTGCGGGCGGTTGAAACGGCACTCAGCCATCCGCTGGTGGACGCCAGGCGGATCGCTGTAACAGGCGGCAGCCAGGGTGGGGGGATTGCCCTGGCGGTCAGCGGCCTGATCCCGGATGTGGTGGCGGTTGCTATGCCCGATGTGCCGTTCCTGTGCCACTACCGGCGCGCGACCGAACTGGTGGATACCGATCCGTACGCGGAGATCACGCGCTACTGCAAGATTCACCGCGACAAGGTGGAGACGGTCTTCAATACCCTGTCTTACTTTGATGGCGTGAACTTTGCTGTTCGCGCCCGCGCCAGAGCGCTCTTTTCCGTCGGTCTGATGGACGACATCTGCCCGCCCAGCACGGTCTTTGCCGCTTACAACTATTACGCCGGTGAGAAGGATATCCGCATCTGGTCATACAACAACCACGAGGGCGGGGGCGTTCATCACCAGCTGGAACAGCTGCGCTTCCTGGCCGGTCTGTGGGGGTGATGACGGCGCGTGTCAGCGCCGCCGGTTGCCATTGCGGGCTGGCGTTTTGACCGTGGGAAAGGCATAATCGCTGTACCAGCCTTGCCTGGGCAGCCGGGGAGTCGACCGGCTTTTTGCTGTCGTGTCGTATGCTTCTGACAGGCGGCAATACCCGACTCTGTGATAGTGCTGGTTGTTGCGTTGCTGCGGGGCAGGCCGGGTTCTACCTGTGGTTCTGATGGGCGGTAACGTCCCAGTTGCTCTTCATTCGTTCAGACGCCGGCAGGTGATCCCCGGCGGCTGTTAGTGGAGGTGCGTGTGTATCACGAGATTCGTTGGACGGAACAGAAAATCAGCCGGCGGCTGGACCTGGTCGCATCCCGGCAATACCGGGCGCGCCTGCCCTTGCCATCGTTCCGCTTTCTGGCGCTGGATGGCCCCCGCGTTCTGCCGCCGGTAGCCCCGGATGTGGACGATCGTGGCTGGGAAGTGGTGGCCCCACAATCCTACTGGGGCCGCTGGCAGCAGGATTTTGTGATGCGCACCCGCTTCAGCGTCCCGACGGATTGGCCGGTGGAAGCGCCAGTGGCGTTATTCCTGCCGCTTGGCGTGGCCGGGAGCTTCAGCCATCCGGAAGCGCTGGCGTACATCGACGGGCAGGCGGTGGCCGCCTGCGACCGCCACCATCAGGAGATCGTCCTGCCAGCGGTGTGGCGTGACGGGCGGGAGCATGTCCTGGCGCTGCATGGCTGGACGGGCAACGCGGAATCCACCAATCCGGCTCAGCCTTATATGGCCGTCCCGGCGGTAGTGCTGGTCGACCAGCCCACCCGTGACTTTGTGGCATTGGCTCGTGTGGCGCTTGGCGCGGCCCGGTTGTATGAGCCGCAGAATCCAGCCCGCGACCGGCTGCTGAATGCGCTTGACGACGCCTTCAAGGCGCTTGACCTGCGCGAGCCGCTGGGCGATGCCTTTTATGCCAGCGTGCCCGGTGCGCTGGAGCGCCTGCGGAGTGGAGTCGAACAGGCCGGTGTGCCGATGGATGTTGACGTGATCAGCGTGGGGCACGCCCATATTGACGTGGCCTGGCTGTGGACGCTGGGCCAGACCCGTCGCAAAGCCGGGCGCACCTTCCACAACGTCATCCGCCTGATGGATCAGTTCCCGGAATATCGCTTCACCCAGAGCCAGCCCCAGCTTTATGAGTTTGTGCGGCAGGACTACCCGGCGCTTTTTGAGGCTATCCGGCGGCGGGTGGCCGAAGGACGCTGGGAACCGATCGGCGGGATGTGGGTGGAAGCGGACTGCAACATCAGCGGGGCGGAATCGCTGGCTCGCCAGTTTATGCTGGGGCGTCGCTTCTTCCGGGAACATTTCGGCGCAGGGGCGGAAACGCCCGTGCTGTGGCTGCCGGATGTGTTCGGCTATGCCTGGGCGTTGCCGCAGTTGATCAAGCAGGCCGGGCTGGAATACTTCTTCACCATCAAGATCGGCTGGAGCCAGTACAACCGTCTGCCGTATGATAGCTTCTGGTGGCAGGGCCTGGACGGTACGCGGGTGCTGACACATTTCAGCACCACGCCGGAAGAGCACGATATTCACAGCCGGGCCACCTATAATGCTGCGGCGACTCCCCTGGCTGTCTATGGCACGTGGCTGAATTCCCAGCACAAGGAAAGCCAGCGTACCCATCTGATGAGTTACGGCTATGGCGACGGGGGCGGCGGTCCGACCCGCGAGATGCTGGAAAATATCCATGCCATGGCAAACCTGCCGGGGATGCCGCGCACGCAGTTTGGCCGGGTGGGGGACTTCTTCCGGCGGCTGGAAGCGGAATCCGGGGCGCAGTTGCCCGTCTGGAATGGCGAGCTGTACCTGGAGCTGCACCGGGGCACGTACACGACGCAGGGGCGCAACAAGCGCGCCAACCGCAAGAGCGAGTTCCTGTTGCACGACGCCGAGTTCCTGGCGGCGCTGGCAGGGCTGCTGGATCCGGCGGCTGTCTACCCCGCTGCGGCGCTGGACGAAGCCTGGCACACCGTGTGCCTGAACCAGTTCCATGATGTCATCCCCGGCAGCAGCATTACCGCTGTCTACGAGGAATCGCAGGCGCAATACCGGGAGGTGTTCAAGACGGCGCTTCAGGTGCGGGATGACGCCCTGGAGCAGATCGCCGCGCGGATCGGCGGCGATATCCTGCTGGCCAACCCGATCGCGTTTGCTCGGGAAGACCTGGTCTTCTGGCCGGAGATGCTCCCGGAGGGCCACCATCTGGTGCGCCCGGATGGGCGCGAAGTGATGACGCAGGCAGTGGAAGGTGGCCTGTGGCTGGCTCCCGGCGAGCTTCCGCCGCTGAGCGTCACGCCGCTGGTTGTCGCCTCTGGCGAGGCCGAACCGCCGCAGACAGGGCTGGAGGTCGCGCCTGACCGGCTGGAGAACGCCTATGTACGCGTGGAATTCAACCGCGCCGGGGATATCTCCCGCATCTACGACAAGGTCAACTGCCGCGAAGTACTGCCCGCCGGGGCGGTCGCCAACCAGTTCCAGGCCTTTGAAGATCGGCCTCTGAACTGGGATGCCTGGGATATTGACATCTTCTACGATGATCGGATGTGGCTGGCCGAACCGGCAGACAGCATTGAGGTTGTGGAAGCAGGGCCGCTGCGGGCGGCGCTGAAGATCACGCGGCGCATCCTGAACAGCCATTATGAGCAGATTGTCTCGCTGGCCTATAACAGCCCGCGCCTGGATATCACCACCAATATCGACTGGCGGGAGCGCAGCGTGCTGCTCAAAGCGGCCTTCCCGGTGGACGTGCTCTCACCCGTGGCCACGTACGAGATTCAGTACGGGAACGTGCAGCGGCCAACGCACCGCAACACCAGCTGGGACTGGGCGCGGTTTGAGGTCGTGGCTCAGAAATGGGTTGACCTCAGCGAAGGCAACTATGGCGTCAGCCTGCTCAACGACTGCAAGTACGGCCACGACATCCGCGACAACGTGATCCGGATCAGCCTGCTGCGCGGCCCCAGCCAGCCGGACCCGGTGGCTGACCTCGGCGCTCATACCTTCACCTACAGCCTGTTGCCGCACGCTGGCGGCTGGGATGAGCGGACAATCGCCGCTGCCTATGCGCTGAACGACCCGGTTGTGGCGGCCAAAGGCACTGGCCGGGCGGTGGAGTTCGTGCCTGCCGCTCTGGAAGGGATGTTGCGCCTGGATCGATCCAACATCGTGATCGAAACGATCAAGCAGGCGGAAGATGGGCGGGGCGTGATCGTCCGTTTCTACGAAGCCTGTCGCCAGCGCGGCCCGTTGACGCTGACGGCGTCCTTCCCGCTGGCCGAAGCCTGGATCACCAATCTGCTGGAGGAGGACCAGACACGGCTGGAGGTGGATGGCAACCGCGTGACGCTGCCCATCAGGCCTTACCAGATCGTCACGCTGCGCCTGATCCCGGCCTAGCGCACCGGATTGGGTACGAGCATGAGCGCGCCGTGGGATGCCTTCTCCGGCGCGCTCTGCCATCCGGGCGGGATCATGACGGATCAGGCTCCGGCAGCGACGCCTGTCGGAGGCCATGAGGAGGTGACCTGACGATGCTGACCGAGCAACAGAATCCCCGCAGTATGGACATCGACCGGCGTTCCACGCTGGAAATCCTGCAGATCATGAATGACGAGGATGCCACCGTCGCCCTGGCGGTGCGCCGGGTGCTGCCGGCGATCGCCCAGGCGGTGGATGTAATCACGGCGCGGCTGCAGCAGGGAGGACGCCTGTTTTACGTGGGGGCGGGGACGAGCGGCCGTCTAGGCGTGCTGGATGCGGCGGAATGTGTGCCGACCTTCAGCGTCCCGCCGGAAATGGTGCAGGGCGTGATTGCCGGGGGGCAGCGGGCGCTCATTGAGGCGGTGGAAGGGGCGGAGGACGACCGCGAAGCCGGTCGGGCGGACTTGCTGGCCCGCGGCCTTGGTGCGCAAGATGCGGTGGTGGGCATCGCCGCCAGCGGGAATACCCCCTATGTGCTGGGGGCGCTGGAATACGCCAACGAGATCGGCGCAGCGACGATTGCGCTCACCTGCAATAGCCCGGCCCTGATGCTGGATACGGCCCAGATCGCCATCCCGGTACTGACCGGCCCGGAGGTCATCGCCGGTTCCACGCGCCTGAAGGCGGGTACAGCCCAGAAGATGGTGCTCAATATGCTCTCCACAGCGACGATGATCCGGTTGGGCAAGGTCTACGGCAACCTGATGGTGGATGTCAGGGTCACCAATCAGAAGCTAGCCCGGCGCGCCCGGCGGATTGTCAGTCAGGTGACCGGCGTCAGCGAGGAAGAAGCCGCTGCCCTGCTGGCCAGGGCGGATAACCAGGTCAAGGTGGCGATCCTGATCGGGCTGCTGGGTATCTCGCCGGAAGAAGCGCGGGCCAGGCTGGCGGCGGCTGGTGGCCGCCTGAGCGCGATCATCCCGCCAGAGGGCTAGGGTACAGCGGCTTTTGCCGGGCACGATCACGGGCGAACAGGAATACGCTCCGCCCCCTGGTCAGCGTGTCCGGGTAGACGCCGGTTCGGGTTGCCGGGCTTCTGCGGCGTGGCGCTGGGTTCCGGCGGGCAGCCATAACGCCGTCATCCCGGCGGCGATCATCACCAGTGCAACGACCTGAAAGGCAGATGACAACCCGATCTTGTCGGAGAGTCCGCCGATCAGCAGGCTACCCACCGCGCCGGTAGCGAACAGAAACCCCAGGGTCAGGCCGGAAGCCAGCCCTTTGCGGCCAGGAATGAGAGTCTGGGCCAGGGCCACGATCACACTGTGCGATCCGCCGGTCAGCGCCCCGGCGGCAATGGCCAGCCCGAAGGCCAGGAATTTCTCCCCCGAAACCGGCAGCAGATATAGCGCAGGGACCGAGAGTAGCAGGCTTCCGGCAATGACATGGCGGCGGTCATAACGGTCGGCCAGTTGCCCAAAGATCACGCCCGCGATGCCGGAAGCCAGCCAGAACGAAGTGGTGATCAGACCGTACTCGGTCGGGTCCCAGCCCTTGGATTGAAAGAGACGCGGGATAAAGGCTACCGATCCTGGCTGGGCCATGCTGCGTAGCATGACCATCAGGGCCAGCAGTGTCAGCGCCCTGACCGGCAAGCTGGCGGTGGCCTCCGGCGACGCTGCGACGGCAGGACGTGAGCGCGCCCGTCCGGACGGCATGTTGATTGCCAGCAGGCCGATCGGGAGCAGCGCCAGCAGGCCGAGGACATAGATGGGCGTCACAGTGACTGCCCCGGCGCCGGGCGGGTTGGCCCGGTCGAGCAGAATACCGGCCAGCGCGGGACCAAGTGCCAGCCCGGCCTGGCCGAGCAGGAAGAAATAGGACAGGTTGCTGGCGGCGTGATCGCTGTCTGTCTCGGCGGCCAGCATCGTCCCGACCGGGTGGAAAGCCCCGCTGCCCAGCGCGGCCAGGGCATAGGGAACGACCATTAACCAGTACTGGCCGGTCATGGCCAGGGCCACGGCGACCACCAGGAAGATCACCGTCCATAGCACGCCACCCGCGCCCAGCCAGCGCTGCCAGCGCACTCCGCCGCGATCGGCCAGCCAGCCGAACAACGGCTGGCTGAGCGATCCGGCGAGTTGCTGGGCGCTGACTGCCGCCCCGATCTGCGTGTTGCTGACAGGCAGGACCTGTGCACTGAGGAAGGCCAGCAACACCGGCCCCATGCTGGTGAAAATGTCGACGGTGGTGTGGCCCACGGCTATGGCCCAGAACGATCGCTGGCGCGGGATGTTCATGAAGGTTTCCACTTCTGCGAACAGACAAACGAGAGTTGTTAGTTAGATGCAATATATTCTCACCCGATGCCAGTCCGATGCAAACAAGAACCGGCACGGCTGCGATGCATGTTCCCACCGATCTGGCCGCCTTGCCCGTGTTGTAGAGGCGGCGCCGGACGCCCCTGGGGATTGCGTTGGCCTAGCCGCTGAACTCGCGCCCGGCGGGCAGGCCAGCCAGCGGCGTGGCGGTGAGCACGGCGCGGCGGATTGCCTCAGCCATAGCTTCGGCGGCAAACGCACCGATCACACTGACGTTGGCCGGGCCGCCGGTCCCGCTGGCCAGGGCAAAAATGGTGTCGCCATCGAGCATGGTGTGGCTGGGGCGAACAGCGCGGGCCAGACCGTCGTGAGCCATCTGGGCGACCTTGTTGGTCTCCTCCTTGGTCAGGGCGGCATTGGTGGCGATGACGCCGATGATCGTGTTGCTCCCTGTTCCGGCAGGGTAGGGCGGCAGGGCGGCCATACCCCGCAGGATGTTGAGCGCCCCGGCAAAGGTCTGTCCCTCCGGCGGCTGGCGTGTCCCGGCCAGGATGCGCCCCGTTTCGTCAACGACATCCCCCACGGCATTCACCGCCACCAGCGCGGCAACCTGAATCCCGCCATCGAGCGCGATCAACGCCGTGCCGAGGCCGGATTTGCAGGAGAAGCCAAAGCCGAATAGCTTGCCAACCCGTGCGCCTGCTCCCGCGCCGACACAGCCTTCCTCCACCGGAGCATCTGATGCGGCCAGGCAGGCTGCATAACCCATTGCTGCGTCCGGGCGGATAGCCGGATCGCCTACGTCCAGATCGAAGAGGATGGCGGCAGGGACGATCGGTACGACGCCAACGCCGACGTGGAAACCGATCTGGCGCTCCTCCAGGTAACGCATGACGCCGCCTGCGGCGTCCAGCCCGTAGGCGCTACCCCCGGCCAGCAGGACAGCGTTGACGTGCTGGACGAGATGCAGTGGACGGAGCAGGTCAGTTTCCCGCGTGCCGGGTGCGCCGCCGCGCTGGTCGACGCCGCCGACGGTGTTTGGCGGGCACAGGACAACGGTGCAGCCGGTTGGGCCGTCCAGATGATGCGCGTGGCCCACGCGGAAGCCCTCGATAGCGGTCAGGGTGGTATTGGTCACAGGCGCACCTCCTTGAACTATGGGGATGTTATCGCCAGAATCCGGCCCGGTCACCTATAATCTACCACGCTGATTCGCTCAAACCGAAAAGGAAGGCACGCGATGCTGCTGGCGATTGACATAGGCAACACCAACATCGTTTTCGGCGTGCATGATGGTGACCGCTGGGTTCACCACTGGCGGGTGCAGACGGTGCGCGAACGCATGCCCGATGAGTACGCCGTTCTGTTCCAGGGCTTTCTGCTGGGGGCCGGGTTGCACTTCGGGATGTTCGACCGGGCGGTGCTGAGCAGCGTGGTTCCCCAGCTTACGCAGGGTATCGCGGGCATGGTAGCGGCGCAGATTCACCGCCAGCCGCTGATCGTCCGTCCGCCCGGCACACGCACGGGCCTGGAGATTCGGACGGAACACCCGGAGCGGGTCGGTAGCGACCTGGTGGCCGATGCTGTGGCCGCCTACGAGTACTTCCAGACGGATTGCATTGTGGTCGATTTTGGCACGGCCACGACGTTCACCGCAGTTGCCCGGCCAGGGGCGTTTCTCGGCGTGGCCATCGCCGCCGGCCTGCAGGCTACCGCTGATGCTCTGGTCAGCCGCGCCGCCCAGCTTCAGCATGTCGAACTGGTGCCGCCGCCGTCGATCATCGGGCGCAACACTGTACAGGCCATGCAGGCCGGGCTGGTGCTGGGCTATGTCAGCATGGTCGAAGGCATCATTGACCGGATGCGGGCCGAGTTGCCGGGCGCGAAAGTCATCGCTACCGGCGGGCTATCTGGCCTGATCGGGCCGCTGACCGACCGCTTTGACGCTATTGAGCCGTGGCTGACGCTGGATGGGCTGCGTCTGATCGCGGAACGTAACGACTGACGTCGCGCTTACGCTTCCCGACCCAGGAGCGCCGCCGCCCGGCTGATGATGGCTTCGCTGATGCGCATCTTGCTGGCCAGTTCCAGCGCCTGGCGGCGGCCCCGCCGATCCAGCAGGATCACGCGGTTGGTGTCCGCCGCAAATCCGGCGTCAGGAGCGGTGATGTCGTTGGCCACGATCAGGTCCAGCCCTTTGGCTTCCAGCTTGGCGCGGGCGTTTTCCTCCAGGTCTTCGCTTTCCGCGGCGAAGCCGATGGTCACACGCGGCCAGCCGGTTTCCTGGCGAAGGCGTTTTACCGTCAACAGGATATCCGGGTTGCGCACCAGTTCGATGGTTAGCTTCTGGTTTTCGTCGGCGCCCTTTTTGATCTTGCGCTCGGCGATGACAGCAGGCCGGAAGTCAGCAACGGCAGCAGCCATGATCAGCACGTCTGCGCCGGGCACACTGGCCTCCACCGCAGCCAGCATCTCCTGCGCTGAGGTGACTGGCACCAGTGTCGCGCCGATGGGCGTGGGCAGGGCGCTTGTCGCGCTGATCAGGGTTACGTCCGCGCCGGCGTCCAGAGCGGCCTGGGCCAGGGCATAGCCCTGCTTACCCGTCGAACGGTTGGTCAGGTAGCGCACCGGGTCGAGCGCTTCCTGTGTTCCGCCAGCAGTGACGATGACTCGCCGACCATGCAGGCTGCCCTGGCGGCCAAGCACGCGCCGGATGTGACCCATCAGCGTTGGCGTCTCCGGCAGCCGTCCTCGGCCTATCATCCCGGAGGCAAAGCGTCCTTCTTCCGGATCGATCACGATGATGTCCCGTCCGCGCAAAGTAGCCAGGTTGCTCTGCGTGGCAGGATGCTCATACATGGCGCCGTCCATCGCCGGAGCGATGATGACCGGGCAACGGGCAGCCAGCACAGTGATCGATAGGAGGTCATCAGCCAGGCCAGCGGCCAGCTTGGCCAGCGTGTTGGCGGTTGCCGGGGCAATGACGAGCAGGTCAGTATCCTCGCCCAGGCCGATGTGGGTGATATGGGTGGGCAGTTCGCCGCTGCCGGAGCGCCACAGATTCGTGTAGGCCGGGTGGCCGGTGACCGACTCGAAAGTGAGCGGGCTGACGAAGTGCTGGGCGGCTTCCGTCATGATCACGGTCACATGGGCGCCTGCCTGGGTCAGCTTGCTGGCCAGGTCAACAGCTTTGTAGACGGCAATACTGCCGGTGACCCCCAGCAGGATATGCTTGTTTTCCAGAACGGTAATGTTCTCGCGGACCATACGCTACCTCTCAGATCAGAGGTCTGGCTGCTGGCCGGGTTAGGCGCGGTGAGGGTCAGACCTCAAACAGGGACGGTGGCGCAATTGCATGGCCACCGTCCGGATGTTCAAGTCGCACTCAGGCGTTGTTGAGCAGGGAGATGTGCAACTCCTCCAGCTGCTTTGGCTCAACAGGGGAGGGTGCACCGGCCATCAGGTCAGCGGCCTGCTGACTCTTGGGGAAGGCCATCACCTCGCGGATATTGGCTTCGCCAGCCAGCAGCATGACCAGCCGATCAATCCCGGGAGCGATGCCGCCATGCGGCGGCGTGCCATACTCGAAAGCTTCCAGCATGTGGCCAAAGCGCTCGCGAGCTACAGCCAGATCGAGGCCGATCAGTCCGAAGATCTTCTCCTGCACCTCGCGGCGGTGAATACGGATGCTCCCACCGGCGACTTCGTAGCCGTTGCAGCACAGGTCGTACTGCTGGCCGCGCGCCCGGCCAGGGTCAGTGTCCAGCAGAGGCAAGTCTTCAGGCATCGGCGCCGTGAACAGGTGATGGGAGGGGTCCCAGCGGTTTTCTTCAGCATTCCACTCAAAAAGCGGGAAGTCGATGATCCAGCCAAAAGCGATCTGGCGCGGATCGGCCAGGCCCATCCGTTCCGCCACATCGCGCCGGATGGCGTCCTGCACCGCGTAGACAATGGCCGGGGTATCCGTCACGAACAGGATCAGATCGCCCGGCGCGGCTCCCAGTTGGGCGAACAGGGCTGCTGCCTGCTCAGGGCTAAAGAAGCGGGCGATTGACCCACGCGGCTCACCGCCGGGGTCTTCCGCCGGGGTCAGCCAGGCCAGACCTTTAGCCCCTTTATCGCGGGCCAGTGCTTCCAGTTCCTGGTGCAGTTTCTTGAGCTGGCTATTGCTCTGGCCAGCCGCGCCGCCCGGAATGCGCATCGCCTTGACCTTGTTCCCGGCCCGGACGCTCTCCTGGAACACGCCGAAGCTGCTGGCGGCAGCCAGGGCGCTAACGTCAACCCATTCGAGGTTGTAGCGCAGATCGGGCTTGTCGGAGCCGTACTTCTCCAGCGCGTCGTGGTGCTTGATGCGCGGGAAGGGCTTGGTGACCAGCTGGCGATCGGAGACCTGTTCCACGATGCCGGTCATCATCTCCTCGATCAGAGCCATGATGTCTTCGCGTTCCACGAAGCTCATCTCCAGGTCAAGCTGGGTGAACTCCGGCTGGCGGTCGCCGCGCTGATCTTCGTCGCGGAAGCAGCGGGCGATCTGGAAATAACGCTCGTAGCCGGCCACCATCAGCAGCTGCTTGAGCTGCTGGGGACTCTGGGGCAGGGCGTAGAACTGGCCGGGATGCACCCGGCTGGGCACCAGGTAGTCGCGCGCGCCTTCCGGCGTGGTCTTGAACAGGATCGGCGTCTCGATCTCGACAAACCCCTTGCGATCCAGGAAGTCGCGGATGTACTTGACCACGCGGTGGCGCAGGATGATGTTGCGCTGCATCCGCTGGCGGCGCAGATCGAGATAGCGGTACTTGAGCCGCAGCGCTTCATCCAGCTTGTCGTCGCTGTAGATGAGGAAGGGCGTGGTTTTAGCGGGGTTGAGGATGACCATGGCGCTGGCTTCAACCTCGATCTCGCCCGTGTCCATGGCGGGGTTTTCCATCCCCGCCGGGCGGAGGCGGACCGTGCCGGTGACCTGGATGACATACTCGCTGCGCACCTGATCGGCGATCGCGTGGGCGTCCGGCGCCGTGGCCTGGTCAATCGTCACCTGGGTAATTCCCCAGCGGTCACGCAGGTCAATGAAGATCAGCCCGCCCTGGTCGCGGCGACGGTTGACCCAGCCGGCCAGCGTGACCGTCTGGCCAGCATGTTCAGCGCGAAGCTCGCCGCACGTGTGTGTCTTGAGCATAGTCTGATTCCGGAGTACAACTCGAACGTGATATCAGGCACAATGCCGGTGAGGATAACACAAACGACTGGCACGCTCAAGCCTCAGGGCTGCTATGGGGCAGGGAGGTTGGCGACGATGGACATTGTGCGCTGGGACATGATCATGACTCCGCTTGGCCCGTTTTATGCAGCGGTGACGGCGCTGGGAGTCTGGCGATCTGAACTGGGGAGATCGATTGAGCCGTTCCTGTCCGGGCTGGAGGCGACGGAAGCGCTGCGCGATCCGCGGGCGCTGGCTCCTGTGATGGCCTGGGTAGCTGCATACTTCGCCGGTGAGCGAGACGCCTTCCCCCTGGCGCTGGACCTCAGCGACGGGACAGCATTCCAGCAGGCTGTCTGGCGGGCGGTGCTGGCCATTCCCGCTGGCCAGGTGCGCACCTATGGCGAGCTTGCCCGGCAGCTGGGCCGTCCGGGTGCCGCGCGGGCGGTCGGCGCGGCTAACGCCCGCAATCCGTTGCCGCTGATCGTGCCGTGTCACCGGCTGGTGGGAGGGGATGGCAGCCTGCGCGGGTATGGCAGCGGGAACGGCCTGCCCACCAAGCGCTGGTTGCTGGCCTTTGAGGGGGCGCGGTGATGCGCTGTGGAGTAAATAACAAAAAACCGGAGCCACAGGTAGCTCCGGTTCTGGACTGGCTGATTGCAGGCTTTACTCTGCCGGGCGGAGATCCATCGCCGCCACCGGGTCAATGCGGATGCCCGGCCCCATGGTGGACGTGATCACGATACGCTTGATGTAGGTCCCCTTGACGCCGCTGGGCTTGTTGCGGCGGATGGCGTCCAGCATTGTCACCATGTTCTCGTAAAGCTTCTGGTACTCAAAGCTGGCTTTGCCGATGGGCACATGGACGTTGGCGGTGCGGTCATTGCGGAATTCCACGCGGCCTGCGCGGGCTTCCCGAATAGCCTGCGGCAAGTCTTCTGGCTGCACCAGCGTGCCGGATTTGGGGCTGGGCATCAGGCCGCGACGACCCAGGACACGACCCAGCTTGCCGATCTTGCGCATCATATCCGGCACGGCCAGGGCGACATCGAACTCAACCCAGCCGTCGTTGATCTTGTTGATGATCTCGTCGTCAGCGATGATATCCGCCCCGGCTTCCTGGGCGATGCGGGCGGCTTCCCCTTCCGCAAAGACCAGGATGCGAACTTCCTTGCCCAGGCCGTGCGGCAGGACGACTGTGCTGCGCAGCTGCTGGTCAGCGTGGCGCGGGTCAATCCCCAGGCGGAAGTGCATCTCGATGGTCTCGTCAAATTTGGCGGTGGCCAGTTCCTTCACCAGGCGGACCGCTTCTTCTGGCGAGTAAAGCTTGGAGCGATCGATTTGCTTGAGCGCCCCGATGTAGCGTTTGCCATGCTTGGCCATGATAGTTCACTCCTGTGGTGCTGTTGGAGCCGGTGACTCCTCCCACGTAAACGGATAAACATCTATCCGCAAAGTCCGTCCGGGGGCCTCAGGCGAGGGGGCTTTCCCTGTCCGGCTATCGGCGGATAGACGAACTCAACGAATGCAGTTAGTCGACGATTTTGACGCCCATGCTGCGGGCGGTGCCTTCGATCTGAGCCATCGCGCCTTCGAGATTGATGGCGTTCAGGTCCTTGATCTTGATCTCGGCGATCTCGCGCAGTTGCGCCCTGGTGATCGTGCCAACTTTGTCCGTATTGGGACGGGACGATCCCTTTTCAAGACCGGCGGCGCGGCGGATCAGGAAGGCTGTGGGCGGGCTTTTGAGATTGAAGCGGAAGGAGCCGTCCTGATAGATGGTAATTTCCGCCGGGATGATCTCGCCGATGCGGTTGCTGGTCTTGGCGTTGTATTCCTTGCAGAACGCCATCAGGTTGATGCCATGCTGGGCCAGGGCCGGGCCAATGGGCGGGGCCGGGTTGGCTTTGCCAGCGGCAATTTGCAGGGTGACGACAGCTTTGACTTTTTTGGCCATGACTTGGGGTTCCTTATGCCTTTTCTACCTGCAGAAAGTCCAGTTCAACGGGAGTCTCGCGACCGAAGAAGTTCACCATGACCCGGACTTTATGCCGTTCCATATCCACGTCACCGACTGTCCCGACGAAATCGTTGAAGGGGCCGTCGATGATCCGCACACGCTGACCGACCTTAAAGGCGATCTTGACCTTGGGCGCTTCCGATTCCATGCGCCGCATGATCTGGGCGACTTCTTCCGGACGAAGCGGGGTAGGTTCGTTGCCCATGCCGACAAAGCCGGTCACGCCGGGCGTGTTGCGCACCATGTACCACGAGTCTTCGTCCATGATCATCTGGACCAGGATGTAGCCGGGGAACACCCTGCGCTCGACGGTGCGGCGCTTGCCATCCCGGACCTCGATTTCTTCCTCGGTGGGCACGACCACATCAAAGATGCGGTCCTGCATGCCCATGCTTTCGATGCGCTGCTCAATGGAGTGGCGGACCTTATTCTCGTAGCCGCTATAGCAGTGCACCACATACCATTGACGCTCGTCAGTCGCCGCCTCGGCATCCTGAGGGACACCGGAACCGGGACCGGCAGGCTGTTCCTCTGGCTCGACGGCAGCTTCGTCAGCCCCGCTGTCTTCTTCGGGTTCGTCAAGATAGATGGGTTCTGGATCGAAGTCGATTCCGTCGTTGTCAGTCATAAAACACACTCATTTGGCCGGTCAGGGCCACTAGGTCCGCCGCGTGATCCAGGTTGCACCGATAACGACCACGGCCAGGACTAATGCTACAACCCCAAAGACTACCGGGGCATTGAAACCGATACGGAACAGTTCGCCATACAGGAAGTCCAGGATGCCCAGCGCGATCGAGGAGACTACCGTCACACCAAGCACGATCCCGGACAGGCGCAGGCTTTCCGCACGGGTCGGCCAGGTCACCTTCTGGATTTCGGCGCGTGTGCTGGTGAAGTAATTGGCAATCCCCCGCAGGAAGCGGGTGATGATATTGCCCTTGCCGGCCGGGGCTTCCCGCCGGGCGGGGGCTGGCCGATCCTTGCGCACGACCTGCGCAGCCGCACTGGAGTCCTTGGCCGCCGCAACCTCGCGGTTACGCCGACGCCGGGCGCTCCGGCTACTTTCTTTGGTGCTGTTGGTGACCTCGTCAACGGTCATGTCGGGTGTCCCTTCCCTAAACTGGTTGCCGCGGCCCATAGCAGTGAAGGACGGGGCCAGTCCTATCATTTAAGACACCGTCGCAGTGGACGGTGTCATGTACTACGTCTTCATTGGAATTGGCAGGGGAGCCAGGAATCGAACCCGGAACCTACGGTTTTGGAGACCGTTGCTCTGCCAGTTGAGCTACTCCCCTACGTTCAATGAGTTGGCCAGCCGCCGCTACTTGGTTTCGCGGTGCAACGTATGCGTACGGCAGCGCGAGCAGTACTTCTTAAGTTCCAGCCGCCCGGAATCGTTGCGACGATTCTTCTGGGTTGTGTAGTTACGTTCCTTGCACTCAGTGCAGGCCAGCGTAACCACAATGCGAATGTCCTTCTTGGCCATGGTCTTCCTCTAATGCTGCTGCGACTACGGTGAGGGAGTATAAACCCCCTCACCGTACAAAGCAAGGGACAACTACTCCAGGATCTCGGTGATGATACCGGCGCCGACGGTGAGGCCGCCTTCGCGGATGGCGAACTTGGAGCCGCGTTCGAGGGCGACGGGGGTGATCAGTTCGACCTGCAGC
>JAIOAT010000018.1 GCA_019873685.1 Chloroflexota bacterium | reverse complement strand
CTTCATCGCCAGCACTTTGGTGATCGCCGCCGTCAGGGTCGTCTTGCCATGATCCACATGCCCGATCGTCCCAATGTTCACATGCGGCTTCGTACGCTCAAACTTGGCCATGCTCTCTATGATCTCCTGATTTCGGACAGGCGCCTGATTCTGACCTGTCTACTACAACTTGCGGAAATGTGGTGGTGAACCTGCACGCAATAAAAGAGCCCACAATGGGACTTGAACCCATGGCCTCGCCCTTACCAAGGGCGTGCTCTACCAACTGAGCTATGTGGGCAGCTTTAGGTGGTACCTAGTGGGCCGGGCAGGAATCGAACCTGCGAAGGCTTCCGCCAGCGGATTTACAGTCCGCCCCCTTTGCCGCTCGGGACACCGACCCTTATTGATTTGTTAAGCAGCAGGTTCTGAGCCGACGATGGGACTTGAACCCATAACCTAGCGCTTACAAGGCGCTTGCTCTGCCGATTGAGCTACGTCGGCATACCGGGGCATTATACCATACCGCCTGGCAGCTTTCCAGAGCGACGTATCTCAATCGATGAGCAGGCCGAATTCTAGCGAAAGGGAGGGGGTTTGTCAACGGTCATCAGTCCGAAAAAAGCTCCGCACACCTGGCTGCTGCCGGTGTTTTTCCCTATACTAGGCTCTGATTGAACGTAGATTCCGGGATGGGTAAGGGATACCGTGGGGGTCTTGAAACTGTTCTCCGGGCGCAGTCTGGCCGAGCGTTACCTGGAACGCGGCCTCGTCCATCTGGACAAGAAGCAGTATGAGGAGGCGCTGGCCGACCTCACTTCGGCGATCGAGGAGGAACCGTACAACGCTGAGCTTTACACCACGCGCGGCTTCATCTATCTGGAATCGAATCGGGCTGAGTTCCTGGATTTCGCGCGGGCGGATTTCGCGTATGCTTTGCGGCTGGATCCGCGCCAGTGGGTGGCGCACTACTGCCTGGGCATGATCGCCTTCGCTGCTCAGGAATACCGGGATGCCCTGGAATCGTTTGTCGCGGCCCACCTGCATGCCCCGTCGCGCCCGGAGATACGTTACTATCTGGGGCTGTGTCACGCTCGGCTGGGGGAACTGGACGACGCCATCGGCGAGATGATAGCGGCGGTGGAATTGTTTCAGGAGCAGGCGGATAGCCGCCAGCGGTATGCCCGGAGCTGGCTGCGCCTGCTCAAGCAGGCCCAGCGGAGCCGCCGCGCTTTGCCTCGCGGACGCAGGGTGAGTTGAGTGGATAATCCTGCACCCGCCCCGGACTGTTCGGTGACAGACTGGCCATGGGTGAGCAGGATTCGGATAGTTGCCCTCGACTATAGCTCGTGTTACAACTTGCCGGTGTTCGCCAGCATCAGTGCAGTAAGAGCCATCCTCGCAGGAGGCGTTGAATGGCCGTTTCACGGGAATACCCTCCGACCGCTGCTGAGCGGGAGGATGGTGGCCATTCCAGGGTTCACCTTGACTCCCGGGTGATTGTTGCCCGTTCTCCGCGCACCGGAGATGTCCTCGGCCAGGTTCCGGTGGCTACGCCGCTGCACATCCAGACGGCCTTTGCGGAAGCGCGGCTGGGGCAGATCGCCTGGGAACGGATTGGCGTCAGGCGGCGGCTGATCTTTATCCGCGCTCTGCGCGATGCCCTGTACCGCCAGCGGGAACGCATCATCAGCATTCTCATGGCCGAGCAGGGCAAGGTTCTGGCGGAAGCGCAGTTCGAGCACCTGGCTGTCATGGAGATGGTCGACCACTACCTCCGCATTGGTGAGCGGGTGCTTGCGCCGGTGCCGGTGACCGTGCGGTTGCAGCCCCATCGTCGCTTTGTCATCGAGCGCCGGGCGTATGGCGTGGTGCTGGTCATCTCTCCCTGGAATTACCCCCTCTTCCTGTCGGTTGGCCCGATTGTGGGGGCGCTACTGGCCGGGAACAGCGTGGTCTACAAACCGTCGGAATATGCCACGCAGGTCGGCGAGGTCATCGCGGCAGCGATCGCCGAAGCGGGCATCCCGCCGGAAGTGTTCCACATCCTCCATGGCGATGGGGCGGTGGGCAAGGCCCTGATCGAGGCGCATCCGGACAAAATTGCCTTTACGGGCAGTGTGCCCACCGGCAAGAAGATCGCTCGCGCTGCCGCCGAAAGGTTGATCCCGGTAACGCTGGAACTGGGCGGCAAAGATGCTGCCCTGGTGCTGGAGGACGCGGATATTCCGCATGCAGCCAGAGGGATCATCTGGGCGGGGATGTTCAACGCCGGGCAGACATGCGCTTCGGTGGAGCGGGTCATCGTGGTCCGGCAGGTGGCGGACCGGCTGCTGGAGGAGATGAAACGCGCCATTCAGGAGCATCTGCTTGACCCGGCTGGCCGTCCGGTGCTTTCCACGCTGGCGGCGGTGACCACGCCCTTTCAGATCGAGATCGTGGAAGCGCAGGTCAACGAAGCGGTGACCGGCGGAGCGCGCGTGATTATCGGCGGGCGACGGCTCCGGGAGCTTGGCGGGCAATTCTACGCGCCGACAATCCTGGCCGATGTCACGCCAGAGATGCGCATCTGCCGGGAGGAGACGTTCGGCCCGGTCGTGGCCGTGCTGCAGGCCGAGGATGAACAGGATGCCATCCGCCTGAACAATGACTCCGCTTTTGGGCTGACCGCCAGTGTGTGGACACAGGATCGCGAGCGCGGCCTGCGCGTGGCCCGCCAGCTCAGGGTCGGCCATGTCTCAGTCAATTCCCACCTGGTGATCAGCGGGATTTCTGAGGTACCCTGGGGCGGAGTCAAGGAAAGCGGTTACGGGCGTATGCACGGGGAAGAAGGGCTGTTGCAGATGACCTGTTCCCAGACGGTGGATGTGGAACGGGTGCGGCTGCCGGTGGAACCGTTCTGGTATCCCTATCATCCGGCCAAGCTGGGTCTGGCCAGGCGGCTGGTGGATGCCCTCTACGGCCCGACCTTGCGGGATCGGTTGCGGGCATTCTGGCGGTAGGGCGCTCAGGTGGGCCTGATAGGATGAAAGCGTAAGCACTGTGGGAATTGCCAAACGCGCTGTACGCGGGTTGATGTGGTCTTATATTGTGTACTTCAGCAGCCGGCTCTTTACCATGCTGAGCACGGCAGTGTTGGCGCGGCTGCTGGTGCCGGATGACTTCGGTCTGATCAGTTACGCCCTGTTGCTGCTGAACTTCATTGAGGCTACCCAGGACTTCGGGATCAAGGATGCGCTGATCTATTCCTCGGAACGCCAGGATGATACGGCAGATAGCGCCTTCCTGATGAACATCGGCATCGGCCTGCTGCAGTACGGGCTGGCCTTTCTGCTGGCGCCAATCAGTCTCCGCCTGGTGGATGACCCCCGCATTGTGCCGATGCTGCGGGTGATGGCGTTGACCTTCATCTTCAATGCGCTGGGCAACACGCATGACGGCCTGCTGCAGAAGGAATTGCTGTTCAAGCAGCGCTACATCCCCGATCTTTTTTCCGCGGTGATCAAGGGTATCGCGGCGATTGTGCTGGCCCTGCTGGGCTTCGGGGTCTGGAGCCTGGTTTCCAGCCATGTGATCGGCTCTATGGTACGCATGATCGGCAAGTGGGTGCTGTGCTCCTGGCGCCCACGTTTCCGCTTCTTCATGGATCGGGCCAGGATGCTCTGGGGATATGGCGTCTACATCCTGCTGTTCAACCTGCTGGGCGTGGCGCTGGAACAGGCCGATCAGATGTTCATCGGCTTGCTGCTGGGGGAAACCCAGCTCGGCTACTATTCGATTGCGGCGCGGGTCCCGGAGATGATCCTGATCAACTTCAGCCTGGTGTTGACCAAAGTGATCTTCCCGGCCTACGCCAAGCTCAAGGAAGACCGGGCAAGGCTGATCCAGGGCTTCCTGACGACGACCAAATACACAGCATTTGTCACCGTCCCGATCGGGCTGGGTATTGTCGCCATCGCGCCGGAAATGGTGCCAGTTGTCTTCGGGGAGCAGTGGGAACCGGCGATCATCCTGGTGCAGGTGCTGGCGCTGCTGGGTATGGTGGCTACGTTGCCCTGGAGCGCCGGGGATGTGTTCAAGGCGCTGGGCCGCCCGGATATTTCCACCAAACTGCTGCTGGTTGAGGGCATGTACACCTTTCCTCTGATCTGGGTGATGACGACCCGCACCCCCCTGGCAGTCACCGCTTCATTCGCCAACCTGCTGGCGCTGATGATCACGACTGTCCTGCGGCTATGGCTGGCCAGCCGCTTCCTGGCCTTCAGCCCGAAGCGTTACATCAGTGTGTTCCGTTCCCCCCTTGTGGGCGGCGGGATCATGTTTGTGGTGGTGATGCTGTGGCGCTCGCTGGTCAGCGACTGGTCGGATCTGGCGATTCTGGTCACCACCATCCCGATCGGCGGTCTGGTGTACCTGGCGCTGCTGTGGTGGCTGGAACGGGACGAAGTCCTGGAAGCCTGGGAAATCTTCCGGGGCGCGCTCCGCCGGCCGTCTGTTCCCGCGCCCTCCGAGCCGGTGGAACCGTGACAGCCTGACTTCTTCTGTCTGGCCGTCATTAGAGTGACTTTCATGATTCTCTAACCCTGCCGCAATCAATTGCCTGTTATAGTTGAACAATAGTCCAGCTAATGACAGGTTATTGACCGTGCTAGCCCATGCTACCGGACTGACCGCTTCCCTTTCCCATGATCCTGCCGACCTGGAACGGCTGCGTGACGACTGGTCGGCGCTGATGGCGCGGGGCAGCACGGGCGGAGTCTTTGTGACCTGGGAATGGGTGAGCGCCTACTGGCGCCATGCCCATGGGCAGGCCAGGCTATGGCTGGTGCAGGTCCGTGATGCCGATGGCCAGCTTGTGGGAATTGCCCCCCTGATGCTGAACTGGCATCATCCTCTGCCTTACGCCGGTTTCGGGTTGCGGATGCTGGCCTGGCGGCAACTGGAGTTCATCGGCATGGCTGCCGCAGCGGACCACCTCGACTTTGTGCTGGCCCGCGGACGTGAGCCAGAAATATTGCAGGCGATTCTCGCCCTGATCTGGCGTCATCGCTTTGAGTGGGATGTGTTGCACTTTGCCGGGCTTGCCCAGGAATCGCTGACCCTCGACCTGCTCCGCGCTACCGGCTGGCCGTGGGAGCAGCCGGCGACCAGCGTGTGCCCGGTGGTGAAGCTGCCGGGCAACTGGGAGACTTACCTGACGACGCTCAGCCGGGGCAAACGCAAAGAGCAGCGGCGCTTTATCCGCCAGCTTGACGAAGCGTATCCGGGGCGCTGGCGCTGGTGCGTCGCCGATGATCCTGCCTCTGTTAGCGCCACCCTGGCGGCGCTGATGGCCTTTCACCAGGCCAAATGGGAGAGCCGGAATCGTCCGGGGGCGTTTGCTGAGGCGGCGATGGCGGCTTTTCACCACGAGGCCACTCAACAGCTGCATGAACGCGGCTGGTTGCGCCTGTACCGCCTGGAGATTGATGGCGAACTGGCCGCCGCACTGTATACGATCTGGTACGATGGGCGGGTCTATGACTTTGCTTCCGGCCTGAATATGGCCTATGCCGACTTCAGCCCCGGCCAGGTTCTAACCGAAATGTCGCTGCGGGCGGCAGTCGAGGCCGGGATGCGCTACTACGATTTTCTGCGTGGCGACGAGGAGTACAAGTTCCGCTGGGGCGCGGAGCCTGCGCTGGACTACACGCTGCACTGGATCGCCAGCCCGCATGCCCGTGGTTTGCAGCTGGCCTTCAGGGTGCTGCGATGGACATGGCGGATGATCAAGCGGGTGCTGCCCCATGATCTGCGCCGGCGTATCCGGGCGCGAGCCAGGGCGGCATAGACGTTGTGTTTGAGGCAAGTAAAGCGGGGATCGGTACGGTATGTGGAAGTATGTTTTGCTGGGTGTGGCGGCGCTGGCGATTGTGTTGTTTGGCGTCAGCCTGGTCGAGTTCGGCGGCGGTGAGGTCCGCGCCAGAGCCGACCTGCTGAGCGCACCTCTGAGCGCGGCGGGCTACGCTCGGGCAATCGGCCCGTATGACTGGCAGTTCCCACGTGATCATGGCGCGCATCCTGACTACCAGACAGAATGGTGGTACTACACCGGCAACCTGGCCGATGAGTCCGGGCGACGCTTCGGGTTTCAGTTCACTATCTTCCGGCGGGCCATTGCACCGGCGGAAGTGGACACAGCTTCGGAGTGGCGCACCAACCAGGTCTACATGGCCCACTTCACAGTGACCGATGTGCAGGGGCAGACCTTCTACCAACATCAGCGCTTCAGCCGGGGCGGGGCGGGACTGGCCGGCGCAACAACTGATCCGCGTTACCGCGTCTGGCTTGAAGACTGGCAGGTGGTGGCGGAAGACCCTCAGGCGTTGCGCACGCGCCTCACCGCGAACGAGGCTGACGCAGCCATTGACCTGTATCTGGAGCAGGTCAAGCCGCCCGCTTTGCAGGGGGAGGGCGGCCTCAGCCCCAAGAGCGCTGAGCCGGGCAACGCCAGCTACTACTATTCGCTCTCGCGTCTGCTCACCAGCGGCATGATCGTCATTGGCGGCCAGACTTACCATGTGCAGGGAACAACCTGGATGGATCACGAGTTCAGTACCAGCGCCCTGGGCGAGGATGCGCAGGGGTGGGACTGGTTTGGGCTGCATCTTGACGACAACCGCGAGGTGATGCTGGGGCGTATCCGCTTGCTTGACGGCGGGTTTGAGCCGGTCTTTGGCGGTCTGATAGTCCTGCCGGATGGCCGCACGCACCGGCTGAGGGCGGAGGACTTTACTATCGTTGTTACACAGACCTGGCGCAGTCCGCACACCGGCGCGGAGTATCCCGCCGGGTGGGAGATCGCCATTGCTGATGGTGGCGACGGGTCTCCGCTGCACCTGCGTCTGACGCCTCTCCTGGCCGATCAGGAACTGCGCGAAGGCATTGCTTACTGGGAAGGCGCGGTGCGCATCAGCGGCGATGTGACGGGGTATGGTTATGCGGAGTTGACCGGCTATGCCGGTACGATGAATGGACGTTTTTGACCGAGTGAGGGTGTGACAGATGCATGGCAAGACGGTGATGATCACCGGCGGGACCTCCGGGATCGGCGCGGCGACAGCGCGGGCGCTGGCCGGGATGGGCGCGGCGGTGGTAATTGTGAGTCGGAGTGAAGCACGCTGCAAAGCGGTGGTGGAACAGCTCAGGGCCGAGACAGGCAACGACCAACTGGACTATATCGTGGCGGACCTCTCCTCACTGGAAGCAGTTCGCACAGCAGCAGAGCGCTTTCGCAACCGGCATGATCGGCTGGACGTGCTGATCAACAACGCCGGTGGGATTTTCATGTCCCGACAGGTTAGCGTCGACGGGCTGGAGATGACTTTTGCACTGAACCACATGAGCTACTTCCTGCTCACCAACCTGCTGCTGGATGTTCTCCAGGCCAGCGCACCGGCCCGGGTGATCAATGTCTCCTCCAATGCTTACCGCGGCGCAACGCTGGACTTTGACGATCTGCAGATGGCCAGGCGCTACAGCGGGTTTGCCGCTTACGCGCGATCCAAGCTGATGAACATCCTGTTCACTTACGAGCTGGCACGCCGACTGGCGGGAACAGGGGTGACGGCTAACGCATTGCATCCGGGCTTTGTGGCCAGCAACTTCGGGCTGAACAACGGTCAGCCGTGGAAGGCGCTGATCAGGCTAACGCAGCGTTTTGGCATCAGCCCGGATGTCGGGGCCAGGACGCCGATCTACCTGGCGTCATCGCCTGAGGTGGAGGGAGTGACCGGGCAGTACTTTGTGCGTAATCGCGCTGTCCAGACCGCGCCGATCACGTATGACCGGGCGCTGGCGACTCGCCTGTGGGAAGTCAGCGCTGCACTGGCCGGGCTGCAGGAGCACGCGCCTGAGTTGATCGGTGACGCACGGGCAGTATAAAGACGCTAAACGGGCAGGCGAGAGGCCTGCCCGTTGATTTACCCGCTGATAAGCGAAATCATTGCAGGAAGCTACGCAGGCGGCGGGAACGGCGCGGATGGCGCAGCCGCCGCAGGGCTTTACCCTCGATCTGGCGGATGCGTTCGCGGGTCAGGCCGAACTTCTGGCCGACTTCTTCCAGCGTGTAGCACTCGCCGTTGTGCAGGCCAAAACGCAACCGCAGGATGCGCGCTTCGCGCGGGGTCAGGGTGCTCAGGACAGCCTCCACTTCCTCCCGCAGCAGGTTGTTGCTGACGCTCTGGGTAGGGGTGGGGGTGGTGTCGTCCTCGATGAAGTTGCCCAGTTCGGAGTCTTCTTCCTCGCCGACCGGCCGTTCCAGGCTCAGGGGACGCCAGGAGACCTTGAGCATCCACTGTACCTTGCGCGGGTCAATGTCCATTTCGGCGGCAATTTCCTCGGCGGTGGGCTTGCGGCCGTTCTCCTGCTCCAGCTTGCGGGCGACCTTGTACAGGCGGCGGATGCGGTCGCTCATATGCACCGGAACGCGGATGGTGCGCCCCTGATCGGCAATGGCGCGGGTGATGGTCTGGCGGATCCACCAGGTGGCGTAGGTGCTGAAGCGGTAGCCCCGCGTATAGTCAAACTTCTCCACTGCCTTCATCAGACCCAGATTGCCCTCCTGGATCAGGTCAAGGAAGTGCACGCCGCTGCCCATGTACTTCTTGGCAATGGAGACAACCAGCCGGGTGTTAGCTTTGATCAGATGCTCGCGGGCGGCGATGCCATCCTGAACGACGGCCTCCAGTTGCCTGCGCAGTTCCGGGTTGCGACCGTTGAGCTGGCTTAGCTTGCGCTGCGCCTCCAGACCGGCCTCCAGACGCTTGGCCAGGTCGACTTCTTCTTTGGTGGTCAGCAGGGGGACGCGGGACATCTCCTTGAGGTAGAGGCCGACCGTGTCGTCGGAGGAAATACCGGAGAGGTCAAAATCCTCCTCAATCTCTTCTTCGTCCTCAAAGTCAATGTCCTGCTCTTCTTTGTCATCCAGAATGTCTATACCTTCATTTTGAAGGGCGAGGATGATGTCGTCCAGGTTATGAGCCTGGTCAGCGACCAGTTCGAAAACATCCTCGGAAGTCAGAAAACCCTGGCGCTCGGCTTTGTCCAGTAACGCGCTTACTGCATCCGTGTCCTGTTCGTCCGATTCGTAGCGTTTCAAGGCTGACTCTCCCCTCATACCATGAAAGATAATTACTCTTGATCATGCAGCTGTGATAGCACAGCGAAACGGGGGTCAAGATCAGTGGTAGGACAATCGCACTGGCCGAGGTTGAGGTTGTGGCCGCAGGAGGGGCACAGGCCAGCGCAATCTGGTTTGCAGAGTGGAGCCAGGGGGATGCTGATGATAACTTCTTCGCGCAGCAGCGGCGTCAGGTCGAGGATGGCATCCTCCGAGACGCTGAACTGGGTATCGCCCCGATGCGGGTGCAGGGCGAAGAGTTCTTCCAGAGTGAGGGTGATGGGGATGGCGATGGCCGCCAGGCAGCGCCGGCATTCGCCTTCTACGGCGGTTTGCAGTTCGCCCTGAACCAGGATTCCTTCGCGGGTGCGGCTCAGCCGGATTTGCCCGCGCAGATAGGCCAGGATCAGGTCGTCGGCTACGCCCAGGGCGGGGACATCAAAATCCACCTCGCGGCTTGTGCCCAGGCTCTGAGTCAGCAAAAAGCCTACTTTCAGCTTGAGCACCCGGTTGCTCACAAAGCCGTTAGGAGGAATCACGTTAGCTAGCCTTGTCTGTTATGTATGACACGAGAAGCTGCTCACAGGGAGAGAAGGGAGCTTGTGTCAATCATCACTCTATCGCCCAAAGCAGGGCGAACTCAATAGGAAATAGGTTCAACTGCTACAGTCTTTACCAGGATATGTGGCACAGGGTTGATAATTTTGATAATGTTTTATCTGAAAAATATTGTAGCCAACTGATCTTTTGGTGTCAAGAATAGCGAGGTTCGTCAGTATCCGGCGCGTGCGCTTGCGCTGACAATTGAACTAAAATAGCGTCTGCCGAACGCGCGGTGGCTGGTGACGCTGGCCGGGTATAGAAGGGATTTTCCCTGTACCCTGCGTATCTTCTCGCCGCCGGGTTCCTGGCGGTAATTTCCGGCAGTTTCGTGGCAATGCTATAGAGGAGTGATTATTGTGGAGACTCGACGTTTAGGGCGGACGAATCACCAGAGCACCCTGGTCATCATGGGCACGGCTGCCTTCTGGGAGATTGACCAGGAGGGCGCGAATGCGGCGCTGGACCTGGCCCAGTCTTACGGGGTAAATCACATCGATGTCGCCCCGCAATATGGCAACGCCCAGCGTGTGCTGGGCGAGTGGCTGGCTGCCGAGCCAGGCCGGAGGGCTAATTTCTTTATCGGCTGCAAGACGCTGGAGCGCAGCCGCGATGCCGCCTGGGTTGACCTGGAAAACTCCTTCAAGTTGCTGCACACCGATCATCTGGAACTGTACCAGCTGCACGCGATCACGACCCAGGAGGAACTTGACGCGGCGCTGGCGCCGGGTGGCGCAATCGAGACGCTGGTGGAAGCGCGCGCACAGGGGCTGGTCGATTACCTGGGGCTGACCGGACACGGCCTGCAGGCCCCGGCCCTGCAATTGCAGGCGTTGCAGCGCTTTGACTTTGACACCCTGATGGTCCCGATCTACCCGGCCCTGTATGCCAGCACACAGTACCGCCGGGACATGGCGGCCTTGCTGGCGGAAGCGCAGGCGCGTGACGTCGGGATCATGGCGATCAAATCTGCTGCGCGGGGCGCCTGGCCAGCGGGAGTTAAGACGCATCAAACCTGGTACCAGCCGTACACCACCTATCCGGAAGTCGAGCGCGGTGTGCGGTTTGCCCTGTCTCAACCGGGGGTGACGGCTATCCCCAGTGTGGGCGACGTACGCATCCTGCCGCTGGTGTTCAAGGCGGCGGAGAACTTCCGACCGATGACGCCGGAAGAACAGGAGGCGGCTATCGCCGCTACGGCAGGGGAAACGCCGATCTTCACAGAAGCGCAGGCGGAGTGAGCGAGGGATGATCACAAGCGGCGACTGCGCTGGCGCTGAAGCCTGGCAACCCCGCTTGGTTTCGACCATCCCTAAAGGCGTTTTAATGCATCGTTAACAAGATACGTGTATACTCAGGATGTGCTGGCAGGCTGCCAGTATTGCGCGGAAGAACGACAGAGATGCGACTCTCGTGCCGTTCAATCCAGGCTGCTGGTGTTCTGCCGCGCTGTAGCCCCTCTCAGATCTAGCCACACCAAAAATGGAGGAAAGGTTCACTATGAAGGGATACCGTGTTCTGGCTCTGGTGCTCGCCCTGGCCATGCTGTTGAGCGTCGCGTCGCTGGCCGGTGCGCAGGGCGGCGCCTTCGTGGCTACGTTCGACCTGCCCACCACGCCGACGACAGAAGGCCCCCTGGCCGGTGTCGACCCTTCCGGGCAGACTGTCGTCTACTGGCATCAGCATCCTGGCGACCGTGAGGTTGCCCTCAACGAGATGGTGGCGGAGTTCAACGCCAACAACCCGTGGGGGATCACGGTGGAGGCCAGCAATCAGGGTAGCTACAACGACATCTATCAGAAGATGATCGCCAGCATTGCCAGCGGCACCCTGCCCAACCTGGTGGTTGCCTACCAGAACCAGGCGGCTGCCTACCAGCTTGAGGATGCCCTGGTCGACATGAACATCTTCGTCAACGACCCGCAGTGGGGGTACAGCGAGGAAGAACAGGCGGACTTCTTCCAGGGCTTCTTCCTGCAGGACATTAACCCGCAGTTCGGTGGGATGCGCCTGGGCTTCCCGCCCAACCGGTCGATGGAAGTTGTCTACGTCAATCTGGACGGGCTGGCCGAACTAGGCTATGACGCCCCGCCGACCTCCTGGACGGAGTTTGGTGAGATGGCCTGCGCCTGGACGGCCAGCGCCGAAGGCCGTATGGGCTACTCCATCCGCACCGATGCCAGCTTTGTAGCGGCGGCGACCTTCGCTCTGGGCGGCGACATTTTCGATTATGAAAATGACGAGTACGTCTTCAACAGCGAAGAAACGGTCTACGCCCTGCAGTTCATGCAGGACCTGCTGGCCAAGGGTTGCGCCAACCGCATTGCTGAGCGCTACGGCGACCAGAACGACTTCGCCAACGGGAAGAACCTGTTCTACATCGGCTCCAGCTCTGGCCTGCCCTTCGTAGCCTCAGCCATTGCGGAGAGCGAGGCTGGCGAGTTCAACTGGACGGTGGCCGCGATCCCCTACGCTGATCTCGGCGCCACGCAGCCGACGCAGAATGTCTACGGCGCGTCGGTCTCCATCCCCAAGACGACGCCGGAAGCTGAACTGGCGGCCTGGCTGTTTGTCCGCTGGATGTCGGAGCCGGCCCAGCAGGCGCAGTGGGTGCGCGTCAGCAACTACTTCCCGGTGCGCGCCAGCGCAGCGGCGGAACTGGCCGACTACTTCGCTGAGAATCCACAGTTTGCCGCCGCTTTTGAGCTGCTTGACAACACCAAGACCGAACCGCCCATCGCCAGCTATGATCCCGTCCGCCGTGCTATCGAGCAGGATGCCTTCTTCGCCATCCTGGATGGCGCTGATGTGCAGTCGACGCTGGACTCGCTGACCGACTACGCCAACGAAATCTACCAGACGCAGTTCCAGCCGTAACAGGCTACGCTGAGTCAGCCTGCCTGGCCGAGGCTGAACATCTGCTGGGGGCGACACGCCGGTCGCCCCCAGTTTCTGCCTGTAAAAGAAGCGGCAAGATAACGGTACGTTCCTGTATGTTCAGGGAGCAGACAATGCGACGTATAGTATTCCTGTTGTTTGTTGTCACCTTGAGCATCTGGTCTGGGGCTGCAGCGCCGGTTAGCGCACAGGGAGACAGCATCACCCGTACGCTGGCGCTGCCGATCACGCCGTCGCCCTCTGGCCCACTGGCCGGGATTGATCCTGCCGGGCAGACGGTGATCTACTGGCACCAGCACAGCGGCGACCGGGCCAAAGCTCTGGATGCCATGGCTGCTGAATTCAACGCGGCCAATCCCTGGGGGATCACCGTCCAGCCTTCCAGCCAGGGGTCCTATGGCGACGTCTATCGCAAGATGCTGGCGGCGATCACGTCCGGGGAGCTGCCCAACCTGGTGGTGGCCTTTCAGGGCCAGGCGGCGACGTACCAGCTGGATGGTGCGCTGGTTGACCTGGAACAGTTCGTCTCCGATCCGCAATGGGGCTATACCGCGGCGGAACTGGCCGATTTCTTCCCTCGCTTTATCGATCATGATGTCAGCCCGCAGTTCGGGATGCGGCTGGGCTTTCCGTTGAGCCGCTCGATGGAGATGCTGTACGTGAATCTGGACGGGCTGGCTGAACTGGGTTATGCCGCGCCGCCGGTAAGCTGGCAGGAATTCGGGGAGATGGCCTGCGCCTGGAGCCGCAGTGCGGAAGGCCGCGTTGGCTTCAGCCTGCCGGCGGATGAGAGCTTCCTGGCGGCGACGATCTTCGGGCTGGGCGGCGATGTTTTTGACTACGCTGCCGATGAGTACTGCTACGACGGACCTCAGGCGCTCTATGTCCTGGATGTGCTGCAAGACCTGCTGGCCCGCGACTGTGTCAACCGGGTGGCTGAAGCCGGGAGCGATCGCGTCGACTTTGCCCGCCGGGTGAACCTGTTCTATTTCGCTTCCAGCGCGGCCATGCCCTTTGTGGAAGCAGCTATTGCTGAAGCCGAGGGCGGTGATTTCCAGTGGACAGTGGCGGCGTTACCCTACGCCGATCTGGGGGCGGCATCCCCCACGCAGAAGCTCAACGGCGCGTCTGTTTCCATCCCGGTGACCACACCGGAGGCAGAGCTGGCGGCGTGGCTTTTTGTCCGCTGGCTGGCGGAGCCGGAACAGCAAGCTGCCTGGGCGCGGATCACCAACTTCTTCCCGGTGCGGCGTTCGGCGCTGGCGCTGCTGCAGGACGACCTGGCGGAAAATCCGCGCTATGCAGCGGCGGTTGCCTTGCTGGGTGCCACGCGGATGGTCCCGCCGCTGGCCGGGTATGACGCCGTGCGGGATATCATCCTGCAGGAAGGCATCCTGCCCATCTTCGATGGCGCCAGGGTTGAGTCAGCGTTGCACGCCGCTAACGAACATGCCAACCTGCTCTACCATACCGAGTTCGCCCCCTGAGGGCGGTGGGCCTGACGGCGCTGAGCGGGCGGCCCAGGGTGGCCGCCCTTTTTGCTGGTGGTCTCAGGAGCCGGGCTGGAGGGCCGCCAGATGGGCGCGGACGTCGTTCAGGATTAACTGGAAGTCAGCGTCGTGATGGACGAAGTCCAGGTCATCGGCGGAAAGGATAAGGACGGGGCAGGCCTTCCAGCTGCTGATCCATTCTTCGTACAGGGTGTTGAGCATGGCCAGGTAGTCGATCGAGATCTGGCGCTCATAGGCCCGGCCACGCATGGCGATACGCTCCACCAGCGTGCCGACCCGCGCGCGCAGGTAGATCAGCAAATCTGGCGCGGGCAGGAAGGCAGAGACGCCCTGGTACAGGGCATGATACGTTTCATAATCGCGCTGGCTCATGTGCCCCTGGCGGTACAGGTTCCGGGCAAAGACTTCTGCATCCTCATAGACCGTGCGATCCTGGATCACACTGCCGGGATGGTCGACCAGCTGGCGGTGATGTTGCAGGCGACGGCTGAGAAAGAAGACCTGCGAGTGGAAGCTCCATTGCTGCATGTCTTCGTAAAAATCAGCCAGGTACGGATTCTCAGCGTTGGCCTCAAAGAATGGTTCCCAGTCCAGCGCACGGGCCAGCAGGCCGGTTAAGCTGCTCTTGCCTACGCCAATGTTGCCCGCCACGCCGACGAAGTACTTGGTCGGGGGATGCAGGCTGGTATTTCGTTCCACCGGGTGTCTCCTTCACGCCTATTTGTCGCGCAGCCGTGTGGCGTTCCCGGCCCGGAATTACCACCGCTGCCGGTGAAAAGGCAGCCCGCCGGGCTGGATCACAGGCGATCGATCAGGCTGAAGAGCTTGTCGGCGACTTTGGGCTTCTCCAGCGGGACGCTGACACGCGGTTGTGCGCACATCGTGGCGATCTCGTCAGCGATATCGAAGGTTGCGTTGGGATAGGCGATGCGCCGCGTGTTCTTGGCCAGCATCTGCAGGGTGGTATCCCCGGGGGTGAACCACTGCGCCAGCAGCGCGGCGATCCCTTCCGGAGAGGGTTCAAAGACGCCCGCCTGATTATCAACCACGAAGCCGATGTTCGGGCTTTCCTGGTAGGGGATGGCGTCGCTGAGGATCATGGGCAGGCCACTGATGGCCGCTTCGGCAATAGTGCCTGGCCCGGCTTTGGTGACCAGCACATCGGCGGCGCGCATCATGACCTCGATGTTGTCCACGAAGCCGTAGATATACGTCTGCATGTTCCAGGCCATCGCCTGCAACGCTGTGCGCAGGGCCTCATTGCGGCCACAGACGATCGCCATCTGGGCGTCCAGAGCACGGCGATTGATAGCGTCGGCGATCTCCTCCATGTCGCCCATGCCCTCCCCGCCGCCGAGCAGCATGACCGTCGGGCGGTCCGGCGCCCAGTTCAGCGTGCGGCGGGCTTCCTGCTTGGTGGCCTTGTAGAGGGTGAACTTGGGATGCGCCGGATGGCCGACCACGCGCATCTTGCCCGGCGCGACGCCCAGCTTGACCCCACGCCGGAACGCGGCCTGGCAGGGCACCAGGCAGCGATCCACGCCGGGATGGTACCAGGCGACATGCGGGCGAGCCAGATCGGTGATCACGGTCATGATCGGGATGTTGAAGCGCAGCCGGTTACGCGCCCCCACCACAAAGCGGGAGAACGCGCCATGCAGCACGATCAGGATATCCGGGTCGTAGTCTGCCAGCAGCTTCTTGACCGCATCCTCGGCGATCAGCATGGGCAATGTGCTGCGGGTAAGGGGGAGTTGCATCAGCTGGTCAAAGAACTGAAAGTACCAGCCGTAAGTCTTGATACTGTGCTTAACCCATTTGGGGTAGATTTCTGGCGCATATTTCATCGGGGCGGGGGTGTATTCGCGGAAGACGTCTACATAGTGGGTTTCAAACTGGTCGGGGTAGCGAATCTGCAGCGCTGCTTCAATCGCCCGCCCGGCGGCGCGATGCCCGCCGCCTGTATCTGACATCAAAAAGATGACTCGCTTCATGTTCAGGTGTCGCTTTCTCGCTTTGGGCCTCAGGTCATCGATGACGGTACTGGATCAGCTCTGGTGACGATACGTTTGCGACTGTGATCCTGTTGCATGCCAGCGTGTTGCTACAGATGATCATACCGCCAGTCTGATGGGAGTGCTATCACCTTGCCGTCGCCTGCCATTTTGAGGGCCGGCAACTGCCTAACGCTCCCAGAACTAGAACACCGCCGCCGCGTGAACGTGTCGCTGCGCAACCCTAGTTCTCCGGGGATAGGGTGCTGGCAGCCTGGCGCCGGGCTTCTTCCGCCGCTGTGCGGAGCATCTGGAAGGCCTCCGGTTCACTATCGCTGTCAAAGCGAACCCAGGTGATCTGGCGGCTCCGGTTGAGGCGGTCAAGCGCCTGCCATTCAGCCCGGAACTTTTGCGGCCTGGCCCAGCCAGAATTGCGCCAGCCTTCCACCCAGCGCGTGATGCCATCGTGCAGAAAGCTGCTGTTGGTGTAGAAGCGGACTGGCTTATCAGCAGGAAGCTCCTGCAGTATGGCAAGCGCCGCCTGGAGCGTGAAGCCATTGGTTGTGGCATCCGGCTGGCTATACTGGAAAATGCGCGTCTCCCCATCGCGGATAATGGCCGCAGCGGCGCCATGCGGGCCGCGTGGCTGGGTGCCGGAAACACGCAGGTAAACCGCTGTAGCGGCTGGATCAGCCACCAGTTGTGAGCGGGGGATTGCGGCACTGGCCAGGGCGTCGGCCCGCTCGTTATAGGGATCGCCCTGGTGACCTTTGACCCAGTGCCACGTGATGTCATGCCGTCGTGCCAGCCGGTGGAGGGCCTGCCAGAGATCACTGTTGGCGATCGGCTGGCCCTTGCCGCCGGGGGCGGAACGCCAGCCGTTGGCCGCCCAGCGGTCAATCCATTCGGTGATGCCTTTGCGCAGGTACTCGGAGTCGGTGTAGAAGTCGATGGCGCAGGGGCGCTTGAGCGCCCGGAGCGCTTCTACCGCGGCGGTCAACTCCATGCGGTTGTTGGTAGTTTCCGGGTCACTGCCGGACAGTTCCACTGTTTTCTCCGGGTGCACCAGAACCGCGCCCCATCCGCCGGGACCGGGGTTGGGTGAACAGCCTCCATCTGTGTAGATTGCGATTCTGGGCAGGGTGGACATCCGCGTTTCCGTTCTTCTGGCGCTGGCGCAGGGTATATTATAGAGGCGTGACCTGCCGATTCCCAAGGAGAGATAGCTGATGCAGTGGGTACGGGTGATGCACGAAGGCAAGCCGGTATTCGGCGTCGTGGATGGCGACCGGATTGCCCTGACCTCCCTGAGCTGGTCTGAGGTGCTGGCAGGGCGCCAGCCGGATCACGTGGCTACCATCCCGCTGGCCGGGGCGCGGCTGCTCAGTCCGGTGGAACGACCCGGTAAGATCGTCGCCATCGGCCAGAATTACTGGGATCATTGCCGCGAGCAGAATAAGCCTGCGCCGGAATGGCCGATCATCTTCACCAAATTTACCACCGCGATCAACAATCCGGGCGATCCGATCCGCTGGTCGCCGGCGCTGACCAGCCAGGTCGATTTTGAGGCGGAACTGGCTGTCGTGATCGGGCGGACAGCCCGCCGTGTGCCCGAAGCCGAGGCGCTGGACTACGTCTTTGGCTACACCGCTGCTAATGATGTTACTGCTCGCGACCTGCAGTACGGCGATAAGCAGTGGGTGCGTGGCAAGAGCCTGGATACCTTCTGCCCGCTGGGGCCGGCGCTGACAACCGCCGCGGATATCCCCGATCCGCAGAAGTTGGCGATCCGCACCACGCTCAACGGTCGGGTGATGCAGGACAGCCACACGGGGGAAATGATCTTCTCCGTGGCGCACCTGATCGCTTTCGCTTCAGCAGCGTTCACGCTGGAGCCAGGGGATGTCATCCTGACCGGCACGCCGGATGGGGTGGGCGTCTTCCGCAAGCCGCCGATCTTCCTGCAGAACGGCGACGTGATCGTGGTCGAGATCGAGCGGATCGGGCGGCTGGAAAATCCCTGCGTCACGGAGTAGGGGCCTGCCGCCGGGTGGCGTTCCCGCTGGATCAGGAGAGCAGCGGAAAGCGGACGATCACGGAGGTGCCCTGGCCAGTATCGGAGATCAGGATCAGTTCGCCGCCGGTGGCTTCGATGATATTGCGTGCCAGGTAGAGACCGATGCCGATGCCCTGCTGCTCGTGCTTCTCGCGCTCCAGCTGTTTGAAGCGCCGGAAGAGATCGCCCTGCATCTCCGGCGGGATGCCGGGACCGTGATCGACAATGCTGATCGCAATTGAACGGCTGTCCCGCCACTGGGTGACCAGGACTGGCTCGCCGGGCGGGGAGAAGGCCATCGCATTAGAAAGCAGTTCGGCCAGCGCATGGCGCAGCGTACGCCACTCAGCCCTGATCTCGCCGCTGACGCCGCCATCGTTGTAAACAACTTCGACATCGCGCCGGTGGTGGGAGAACGCGCGGGCCTGATTGGTAGCCGCCAGTACTGCTTCCCACAGGACTCCCGGCGTTCCTGCGCTCTGGATCAGCTTCTGCAGCTCGCCGGTGTCCAGCTGGATGAGCAGGACCATCTGCTCCACCAGCCGGTTCAGGCGGGTGACGCCTGACTGAAGGGTTTCCAGCTGTTCGTGGATCTCTTCGCTGCTCAGACTATCACCGCCGCGGCGCAATAACTCAAGCGCCATGTTCAGCGAAACCAGCGGCGTCCGCAGTTCATGGGTGAACATGCGGGCCATATCGCGCTGGGTGTATTCCAGCTTGCGGTGGATGGATTCTGTATAGCCGGTTAGCTCCTGAGCGCGTTTGGCCTTGCTGTAAATTGTCAGTAGCAACCGCTCGCCATCAACCGGCTTGGTCAGGAAGTCATCAACGCCCAGCCGCAAAGCCTGGCGCATGACCGGCTTTTCGTCGTGGGCGGTGAGCACGATAAAAGGGATGGCGATCCAGGCGTCATTGGCGCGCACGGCGCGGAAGAGTTCCAGGCCGTTCATGCCCGGCATTTCCAGGTCGGCGATGATCACATCCGGCACCAGCCCGGCCTGCATGATCTCCAGAGCCATGCGACCGTCATCGGCGGTGGTCACCTGTACCCCCCGCGATTCCAGCAGGTGGCGGATGATCTTCTGCATGGAAGGATCATCATCGACAAACAGGATGTGCCGCTCGCCGTTGGTCATACCGATTTCTACCTGCTCAGCGCGCCTGGTCTGTTTGTAACATGGGGCGGGCTTTGTTGCCAGCCGGAAGGCGCGTCAGCGAGCCGAAAAAAAGAGCCGGCTGCTGCCGGCTCACATGATTCAGGCAGGTTCTACTTCAAGGCCGCTGGCGATGAGCGCCTTGGTGACCTTCTCCGAAGCAGGATCGATGTCGTTCAGGATGCCGTAGGGCAGGTTGTGGGTGACCACGTACTCAGGCAGGGTCTGCACGACCTGGCGGACTACCTGCGGGTTGAGACGATCCAGGCGGAGACCGGCGGCCAGCAGGGCATCCCGCAGCGGCTTGACATCCTGTCCGTGCAACGCCGCAGCGAACAGGATGCCCGGCCCGACCATATCGCTGTGCGGGGTGCGGCGCGGCATGTAATTTTCGATGGCATAGGCGAAGTAGTGTTCGCCGCCTTCTTCAGGACGCGAATGACCAAGCTGGTTGCAGAGTTGCACTTCCAACCCCAGGAAGTCCAGCAGCAGCTTGAGGGATTCGACCTCGCCCCGCCCGATGCCTTCAGCGATGCGGAAGGCCTGCTGAGCGATGGCGGCGGCAATGCCCGCTGCCCAGGGGACAAAACGCTGGGCCGGGCTGTTGCGGTTACGCTCTGCCGCGTAGCGCCAGTCCAGCAAGCCGGTGACAATGCTCAGGACGTCGACGATGCCCCCACCGCGCAGATGCGGCGGCGCCGCCCGGATGACTTCCCAGTCGATGATGCATTCCCGCGCTACGCCGGTTTCGATATCGGTGATTCCACCCCCTTCGCGGACACGGGCTACCCAGGTGAGCATCACGTCGCCGGGCAGGGCAGTCGGGATCAGGATGACCGGCTTGCGGTTCCACCAGCCGATGAACTTGGCGGCATCCATGGCCCGCCCGCCGCCGACGCCATAGACGACTTCCACCTCTTGCGGCAAGCCCTTGGCGAGATTTTCCAGGTAAGCCCGGTTGACGCTGGTTGGCTCTGCCTGGATGACAACAGGCAGGTTGAGCAGCGGGCTGATCATCGCCCAGACGCCTTTGCTGGTCAGCAGCGCGGCAGGGCGTGTCTCGGTGACAGTTGAAAGCTCCCGAAACGAGACGCGGGGGAGAGGCCATACGGTATTCATACGTATCCGACTCCAGCCAGTGCCATGCGGGGCGCAGGATTTCCCGGTGACGCAAACGGCCTATTGCCACCAGTGTAATGCGGTTTGTCTTTTTGAGCCAATGCCGGTTACAGGCGACTTGACCTGCTGGAATTATAGCCGCTTTTTCCCCCGCTGTGGTTGTTTCGCAGGGCAATGGCGCTTCATTCCCTGGAGGAATCAGCCGTTTCGTCGGGGTCCTCCGCCGGGAGCAGGTCGCTCAGGTCAACTTCGCCTTCGTCATAGAGGGGTTCTGACAGCTCGTCTGCGGTGTCGCGCTTGCGTTTGGGCTTGGTGTAGATCTCGCCGCCAGGCATGAATGTCTCGATCAGCAGGCGCTCGACCTCGCGAACGTCCGGGATGCCGAAGAAGCCGATTGGTTCGCTGGCAACCTGTGTCTGCCACCAGTTGCCGCGGCGGGTTCGGTACGCCCGCGGTTCGTAGCGAAAGATGATGTCTCCCCGGCCACCGCTGTAACTGCGCCGTTCAATGCGTTCGATATCGTCAGGGCCGTACGAGGTGACTTTGGTGGCGAAGACGCCATCCAGGATCAGGATGCGGCGGTTGGTGATGGCGTAGGTGGTGCGCAGGGTGTTCAACATCCTGACGAGTGGGTTGGCCACAGCCATCACCAGCATCAGCAGGAAGATCAGAATCATCAGCGTCCACATTGGCGAGAAGAACATGGTCGGGACCATGATCATCCCCCGTGCCATTGGGAAGAACCATAGCACAATCCCCAGCGCAACCAGCAGTCCTATCACGGCGGTGATAGACAGCCAGCCCACGCCGCCAGCAGAACCACGCCAGGGTGAGGTCGGGCGTCCAACCCACAGGAGTTCTTCGCCAGGCATCAGTTCTTCCTCGATACGGGTGTAAGCATGGCGCTCGTCTTCGGTCATACCGTCTGTCCCCTCGCTGGGATTACCGCCGGTCAACAACACGACGTCTTCTTAAAAGTCTAAAGGGTATACGTGCAAAGGGCTACCCCGGTTTCCGGGGGAGCAAGGCTGCTTTCTGCGGCGCAAACATCTGCGGTGCGCAAAGCAGCCTGCTTGCATCTTCCCGATGATGTGCTATAGTACTAAAAAGTTGGATTAATCCGATCAATCAGAGGATTGTTATGCTTCCACAGGATCTGGCCTCTGATCTGCTGGTCTACATGGTGCAGCGGCGACTCAAGCCCGGCGACCAGCTCCCCGCATTGACTGACCTCAGCCAGGAACTGGGTATCAGCGTCAATAAGCTGCGCGAACAGCTTGAGGTTGCTCGCGCTCTGGGCCTGGTCGACGTGCGTCCCCGCGCCGGCATCCGCGTCCGTGCATTCAACTTCGCGCCAGCGGTGCGCCTGAGTCTGCTCTTTGCACTGGCCCAGGATCGCAGCGCGTTCCAGCCGTTTGCCGATCTGCGCGTTGCCGTCGAAGTTGGCTTCTGGCGGGAGGCGGTTTCGCGGCTGCTGCCGGAAGATCACGAAAAGCTCATGGCGCTGGTCAGGCGGGCGCGAGCCATGCTGGAAGAGACCCCGGCGCGCATCCCGCACGGGGAACATCGCGAGTTTCACCTGACCATCTTCTCCCGGCTGGAAAACCCGTTTGTCAGCGGGATGCTGGAATCCTTCTGGGAGGCTTATGAGGCCGTGGAGTTCAACACCTACGTCAACTATCGTTACCTGCGCGAGGTCTGGCAGTACCACGAACGCATCGCTGCCGCGATTTGTGCCGGGGATATCGATGGCAGCCTGAATGCTTTTGTTGAACATACCCGGCTACTGCGTTACCGGAACACACCCGGTAGCGAACATGCGGCGGCGGTGGAGGTGCATGCGCTGGCCCAGCACGCTTATGCCTCCTCGACGAACGACACGGGCGATCTTTCTGAACAGGTGGGTTCTATTCTGGAGTGAGGTTATTGCCATGAGCTTGCTTGAGACAAAAACTGCTGAGCAACAGGCCCAGGGACACCCGATTGTCAACGATTTCTCGATCGTCGCGGCGACGGTCAACGGGTCCGGTAGCCAGACCGCCAACGGGGTGATCCTGCGCGCCCTGTTCAAGATGGGCATCCCGGTTAGCGGCAAGAACCTGTTCCCCTCGAACATCAAAGGATTGCCCACCTGGTACTGGATCCGGGTCAGCAAAGATGGCTACCTGGGCCGCCAGGAACATCCGGCGGTGCTGGTGGCCATGAATATGGCGACCGTGGCGGAAGATGTTGCTGGTGTGGTGCCGGGTGGGGTGGTCTTTTACCCGGATGACTGGCGGATTGAATTTGGCCGGGACGATCTCGTGTTCTACCCGATGCCGGTCAAGAGCCTGCTCAAGGATGTCGATGTAGCGCCGCGCCTGCGGGATTACATCGAGAACATGGTCTATGTCGGCGCGGTGGCGGCTGTCCTGGGTATCCCGCTGGAGTACATCCGTGAGGCGGTCAGCTTCTTCCTGGGCGGCAAGGAAAAAGCGATCAAGCTCAATATGGACGTGGTGGAGGCGGCCTACCGCCACTTCCGTGAGCATCTGCCCAAGCGCGATCTGTACAGCGTCGAACCGATGGATAAGACCGATGGCCTGATCCTGATCGACGGCAACACGGCGGGAGCGCTGGGGGCCGTCTTCGGCGGCGTGAGTGTGGTGGCCTGGTACCCCATCACGCCTTCGACCAGCCTGATCGACGCCCTTCGTGACTACCTGGCGCTGCTACGCCGCGATCCGGAGACCGGAAAAGCGACCTACGCGATTGTCCAGGCGGAAGATGAGCTATCTGCTGTGGGCATTGTGCTGGGCGCGGGCTGGGCCGGCGCGCGCTCAATGACGGCTACCTCTGGCCCTGGCATCTCGCTCATGGCGGAGTACGCCGGGCTGGGCTATTCCGCCGAACTGCCGGGCGTGATCTGGGATGTGCAGCGGGTGGGGCCAAGCACCGGCCTGCCTACCCGCACTTCCCAGGCGGATCTGATGTTCGTCTATTTCCTGAGCCATGGCGACACGCGGCATGTGGTGCTGCTGCCGGGCAACATGGAGGAGTGCTTTGAGTTCGGCTGGCGCGCCTTTGACCTGACCGAGTATCTTCAGACGCCGGTGTTTGTGCTTTCCGATCTCGACCTGGGGATGAACATCTGGATGAGCCGCAAGTTCGACTATCCGGATGAGCCAATCAACCGGGGCAAGGTGCTGACGAAAGAAGACCTGGATCGGATTCAATCCTTTGCCCGCTACAAGGACGTTGACCAGGACGGCATCGGCTATCGGACGCTGCCCGGCACTGACCACCCGATGGCTGCTTACTTCACCCGCGGCACCGGGCACGACGAATACGCCAACTACAGTGAGCGCCCGGAGGACTACTTTGAGAATGCCCGGCGGCTGCTGCGCAAGCATAACACCGCCCGCAAGATAGTCCCCAAGCCGGTGATTGAGCATGACGGTTGCCGGGAGGCAATTGTGTGCTACGGGTCGGTGGAACCGGCCATTGTCGAAGCGCGGGACATCCTGCGCGATCGCTATGGCCGTGAGTACGATTACATGCGCATTCGCGCCCTGCCGCTTTCGCCGGAGGTCTTTGATTTTGTGGCTGCTCATGACCGAATCTATGTGGTTGAGAACAACATGGAAGGTCAGCTCCGGCAGATCATGATGATCGAGATGCCGGAACATGCCGCCCGCATGGTATCGGTAGCCCACCTGGACGGGCTGCCGCTGACGGCTAACTTTGTGGTTGAGGGTGTGCTGGAACAGGAGGGCAAGTAACCATGGGCGTTGTACGGACGACTAACGCGATTGGCCTGACCAAGGCCGATTACGGCGGGCGCAAGTCCACCCTGTGCCCCGGCTGCGGTCATAATTCCATCTCCAACCAGATCATCACGGCGGCGTATGAACTGGGTATCAACCCGCATACCGTGGTCAAGATGAGCGGTATCGGGTGCTCCAGTAAAAGCCCGGCTTACTTCCTTTCCCGTTCACATGGCTTCAACGGCCTGCATGGGCGCATGCCCTCCGCGGCAACCGGCGCGGTGCTGGCTAACCGCCATCTGACGGCGATCGGCGTCAGCGGCGACGGCGACACCGGCAGCATTGGCCTGGGCCAGTTCAAGCACATGGTGCGGCGCAACCTGCCGATTGTCTACATCGTGGAGAACAACGGCGTTTACGGGCTGACCAAAGGCCAGTTCTCGGCGACGGCTGACCTGGGTCAGACAATCAAGAAGATCGGCACGAACGACCTGCCGCCGATTGACATCTGCCTGGAGGCGCTGGCGGCGGATGCGACGTTCGTGGCTCGCTCGTTCTCCGGCTCGGTCAAAGAGGTGGTTGAGTTGCTCAAGGCGGCGCTGCACCACAATGGCACCGCTGTGCTGGACATCATCAGCCCGTGTGTGACGTTCAACAACAGCCCGGATTCGACCAAGAGCTTCGCCTACGGCAAGGAACACGCCAATCCCCTGCACGACATCACCTTCATCCCGCTGGCGGATGAGATCATCCTGGACGACTATGAGGAAGCAGAGGCCGACGGCAAGAAGCCGCGCGAAGTCCAGCTCCACGACGGGACCTGGATCCGCCTGCGTCCGCTGGCGATGGATTACGATCCGACCGACAAGATGGCGGCCATGCGCGTCCTTGAAGAAGCCCACCTGCGGCAGGAATTGCTGACCGGCCTGATCTACTATGACAATAGCCGGCCCACCATGATCGACAGCCTGCAGATCGTTGATACGCCGCTGGCCCTCCTGAGCGAGGCGCAAATGCGTCCTAGCCGGGAAGCGTTGGAGCGGGTGATGGCCAGCCTGTAAGAGGTGCTTGAGGCGGTGCGGGCGGCCCCGTCGCGGGCCGCCCTGTCGTCAGGGGGCGATCGGTGGTAGGTGGTGCAGCGCGGCAGGCCTTTGACGGCCAGACGCTTGATCCAGGCTGGCAGCCCTGGACGACCGGCGGCGGCACCGTGACCATGGTTGATGGTGCGTTGCGGCTGACGCTGCCGGAGGCATCGGCGAAAGTCTACGCGGACGCCCAGATCGGCGACAGTCGCACTATGGGGCGCTTTCCCTGGCAGCCTCCGCTGCGCCTATCCGTCCGGGCGCGGGCTTCTGGCCCGGCGGCGATGTTGTATGGCACTGCCGGCTTCGGCTTCTGGAATGATCCCTTTGCGCCGGGACGGCGAGGACTCCCGCGCCTGCCGCGCGCACTGTGGTTTTTCTTCAGCGGGGCGGAGAGCCGGATGGCCCTGGCTCTGGATCAACCGTCATCCGGCTGGAAGGCGGCCACATTCGATCCGGTAAGGCCGCTTTTCTTTGGCCTGCTGCTGCTGGCGCTGCCGGGCTTCCTGCTGATGCGCCTCCCGGCGCTATACCGCGCACTGTGGCCGCTGGGCCAGCGGGCGCTGGGCGTGGCAGAAGCGGCGCTGCCCGGAGAGTGGCTGGCTGAGCCGCATGAGTATGTCATCGACTGGTTCCCCCACCGGGTACGTTTTGCCGTCGATGCCCGGGTGGTGCTGGACACTGATCGCAGTCCGCGTGGGCCGCTGGGATTCATTGCCTGGATCGACAATCAGTACGCTATCGTCACGCCCCAGGGGCGCTTTGGCTGGGGGCTGGTCGGCGGCGGCGGGCAGTGGTTGGAACTGCAGAGCTTCTCTATTGGGGTGATACCGGCTGAGGAGTGAGCGTGATGTACCTGAAGGATAAGATCGCCCTGGTGACCGGCGGTGGGCGGGGGATCGGCAGAGCGATCGCCCTGCGGCTGGCCCAGGAAGGGGCGGATGTGGCGATCAACTACTTTCGCAATCGCGCCCCGGCGGAGGAGACAGCGCGGGAGATCAAAGCCCTGGGCCAGCGGGCCGCGATCATCCGGGCGAATGTCGGCGAGGTCGACGAACTGGAAGCCCTGATCCGGACCGCTAATGAGCAACTGGGCGGGTTGGATATCCTGGTCAACAATGCGGCCAGCGGGTACAACCGCCCGGTCATGGAGCAGCGGGTCAAAGGCTGGGATTGGACGATGAACATCAATGCCCGCGCGGCGCTCTTTGGAGCGCAGCTGGCCGCCCCGATCATGGCCGCTCGCGGCGGTGGGCATATCATCAATATCTCCAGCTTTGGCGGCCAGCGTGTGCTGCCGGAGTATGTGCTGGTCGGGGCCAGCAAGGCGGCTCTGGAAGCCGTCACCCGTTACCTGGCAGTGGAGCTTGCGCCGATGGGAATTGTGGTCAATGCAGTTTCGGCGGGCGTGGTGCAGACCGACGCCCTGCAACATTTTCCGCAATGGCGGGAGGAGTTCAGCCAGCGTATCGCTGAGATCGCCGCGCGCACCCCTGCCGGGCGCATCGTCACCGCGGAGGATATCGCCGGGGTGGTGGCCTGGTTGTGCTCGCCGGATGCCTTCATGATCCGGGGGCAAGTGTTGCTGGTGGACGGCGGCTTCACGCTGGGGTTTTAGTCAGGCAGGCAGCAATCAGCCGGGGGTTCGCAGCAAGCGGACGGGGAATCGCTCCCCGGCGTGGGCAACCTGAATTCCCGCCGGGACGATCAGCAGGCCGTCGGCCAGCACCATCGAGAGCATAGCGCCGGAACTCTGCGTCCCCGTGGAAGTAGCGTAAAGCTGCCCGTCAGGGCCGCGCCTGAGCCGGACGCGAAAGTAGGTCAGCCGTCCATCAGCAGCGATATCTTCCTCCAGAATCGCTTCCGCCGTCGGCGTCGTGTCAGGCCGTCCGGCCATCTTAAGCAGCGCCGGTCGCACAATCACGTCGAAGGTGATCTGAACGCTAACTGGGTTTCCCGGCAGGCCAAAAAACGGCACGCCTGCCAGCCGTCCGTAAGCCAGCGGCTTGCCGGGGCGCAGGTTGATCCGCCACAGACGGATCTCACCCAGTTCGTCCAGGGCGGTGCGCACTATGTCATGCGCCCCGACGGAAACGCCGGCTGAGCTGATCAGCATGTCTGGCCGCCAGGCCAGCGCTTCCAGCAGGCGTCTTCGCACATCGGTCAGGGTATCCCGCGCCGTCGGGATGCGCCGGGGAAGCCCACCATGCTGGCGCACCAGCGCCTCCAGCACATAGCTGTTGCTGTCCCGCACCTTGCCCGGCGCCAGCGGCTCTTGGACGTCGATCAGTTCGTCCCCGCTGGAAAGGATGGCCACACGGGGCTGGCGGATGACCGGCACCCGTGACCAGCCCAGCGCAGCCAGCACGCCGATGGCGGGTGGGTCGATTTCTACTCCGGCGCGAAGCACGATCTGCCCGGCCTGGATGTCCTCGCCCGCTGGCCGGACGTACTCGCCCGGTCGGGCAGGCTGAGTAATGCGGATCGCTTCTGGCGGCCCAGCGGAGTCCCCGGCGGCCCAGCGTGAATCGGTGGCTTCCAGCGGCACGACAGCATCCGCGCCGGGCGGCAGCGGCGCGCCGGTCATGATCCGGGCAGCGGTTCCGGGTGGCAATGCCGCCGTCGGCGCGTCCCCGGCGGCGATATCCAGGCTGACCGGCAGCGTGACCGGCTGATCCGGTGTGGCTGCGCCGGTGTCCGCGGCGCGTACGGCGAAGCCATCCATGCTGCTGTTGGCAAAAGGCGGCAGCGGGGTTGCAGCGACGACATCGGTTGCCAGGATGCGCCCCAGCGAGTCGCTCAGGGCGACTTCATCTGCGGGCAGGGTGGCGATCTCGGCCAGGATCAGGCGCAGGGTTTCGTCGACATTCAGCAATGGGGGCATCGGGGTTGACCTGCCTGTTCTGTGCTCATGACAATCATTCTGATGTCCGGTATTATAACTGCCGGGCGGCAAATTCGGACTCTTTTGCACCATAACACCCGAATTTTGCGGGGTTGATCGCAGCGCGTTTCTGACTACGCTTTGAAACCAATAGCGCAAGAAAAGTGATTGGGAAGGAATCCACGTACGATGACAGATTATTACCGAAGGTCAGTTCATGACACGCTGGCCGAACTGGGGGTAGAAGCGGCCGTTGGGTTGACCGAGAGCCAGGTCAGGGAACGGCAGGCGCAGTATGGTCTGAATACGTTGCCTGCTGAGGGCGGTCTGCCCTGGTGGAAGCTGTTGCTTTCCCAGTTTACCGACATCATGGTGCTTGTCCTGATCGGGGCGGCAGTCGTCTCGGCGGTGCTCGGAGACATCAAGGATGTCTTCATTATCCTGGCGATTGTGGTGCTGAATGCGGTGCTGGGCTTTTACCAGGAGTACCGGGCGGAGCAGGCGCTGGCGGCGCTCAGCGCAATGCAGGTGCCGCACGTGCGCGTGCGGCGCGGCGGCCATGTCCATTCGGTCAGCGCGACCGAGCTGGTCCCCGGCGACATCGTCCTGATTGAGGCCGGGGATCGCATCCCGGCGGACGGACGCCTGATTGAGGCGGTCAACCTGCAGATCGAGGAGTCGGCGATGACCGGCGAATCGATGCCGGTTGACAAAGATACCGCCGTGATCAGCAATGAGGCGGCCCTGGGCGAGCGCCACAATATGGTCTTTATGGGCACGTCGGTGGCCTATGGCCGCGGCGAGTTTGTGGTCACCGGTACGGGGCTAAAGACCGAACTGGGCAACATCGCGACCCTGCTTCAGGGCGTCCAGAAGGGCAAGACTCCGTTGCAGGAACGGCTGGAAGGGCTGGGCAAAATCCTGGCGGGGGCAGCCGGCGTGCTGGTGGTGATCGTGTTTGTGGCTGGTGTGCTGCGCGGCAATCCGGTTCAGGAGATGTTGCTGACGGCGATCAGCCTGGCGGTAGCTGCCATTCCCGAAGGGTTGCCAGCGGTCATCACGATCGGCCTCTCACTGGGGGCCAGCCGCATGGTCAGGCGTAATGCCCTGATTCGCCGCCTGCCCGCCGTGGAAACGCTTGGCTCGGTGACAACGATTTGCTCCGACAAAACCGGCACCCTGACCCGCAACGAGATGACCACCACGCTGGTGGCCCTGCCCGGCCATGATGATGTGACCGTTAGCGGGGTAGGGTACCAGCCGGTGGGCGAGTTCTTTGTGGATGGCAAGCGGCTGCACGCGATGAATGATGACGCGCTGGCCCGCTTCCTGAAGGCTGCCGCCCTGTGCACGGATGCCTATGTGGAGCAGGAGGGTGAGAACGGCCACTGGACGGTGGTGGGCGATACAACGGAAGGGGCGTTGCTGGTGGCCGCCCGCAAGGCGGGCTGGAGCCGCGAGCAGCTTCAGGAAGACCTCCCCCGTGTGGCGGAGATTCCCTTCAGCAGTGAGCGCAAGGCTATGACCACCATCCATGAGCCGCGTGGGCGCTTTGCCACAGCGCTCTTCAACCACGCGCCTGCTGTAGCTTTCGTCAAGGGCGCGCCGGATCGTCTGGTGGACTGGGCGACGCACGAGACCATGCCCGATGGGCCGATTCCGCTGACCGAAGAACGGCGGCAGGTCTGGCTGGCCAAGATCGATGAGATGGCGGCGCAGGGACTGCGTGTGCTGGGAGTGGCCTATCGCCCGCTGCCGCAGATTCCGAACGGGGAGGACCTCAAGCCGGAGGTCGTTGAGCGGGACTTGTTCCTGCTGGGCCTGGCCGGGATCATGGATCCGCCGCGCAGCGAGGCAGCCCGCGCGGTCAAAGTTGCCCACGAGGCGGGCATCCGCACGATCATGATCACCGGCGATCACAAGCTCACGGCGGAAGCGATCGCCCGCCAGCTGGGCATCCTTCAGGAAGGCCAGCATGCGGTGAGCGGGGCCGAAGTACAGACCATGAGCGACGAGGAGTTACGCGTCGCTGTAAAGCAGACCTCGGCTTTTGCCCGGGTCGCCCCGGAGCACAAGCTGCGCGTGGTGAATGCGCTGCAATGGCACGGCGAGATCGTGGCGATGACGGGCGACGGCGTCAACGACGCCCCGGCGCTCAAACAGGCGGACATCGGCGTGGCGATGGGCATCACCGGCACGGAGGTCAGCAAGGGTGCGGCGGATATGGTGCTGACCGACGACAACTTCGCCAGCATTGTCGCGGCGGTGGAAGAAGGTCGCACCATCTACGACAACATCCGCAAGTTCATCCGCTACCTGCTGAGCACCAATGTGGGTGAAATCGTCACCATGTTCGTCGGGCTGATGGTTGGGCTGAAGTCGCCGTTGCTGGCAATTCAGATCCTGTGGATCAACCTGGTGACGGATGGCCTGCCAGCGATTGCGCTGGGCTTTGAACCCGCCGAAGCGGATACCATGAAGCGCCCACCGCGTCACCCCAAGGAAAGCATCTTCGCTAGGGGTGTAGGGCTGCATGTGATCTGGGTTGGGCTGTTCCTTGGCGTGATCACGCTGGCCGGGTATGTATGGGCGCAACAATCCCTGGGGTTATCCCCGCTGAGTCCCACGCTGGGCCTGGAAAATCTCACCGCTAACCAGCTTGGCCAGATCATCGGTGGGGAGAATGTACCGGAGCTATGGGACACCTGGTCAGTCGCGGAACGGGTTGAGGAGTTGACGCGCACAGAGACCGGGGGGGCACATGGCGCCGCCGGGTCAGATATCATCAGCCTGGCGCTGGCCATGCCCCGCACAATGGCCTTCAGCATCCTGGCGCTCTCCCAGATTTTTGAAGTCTCGGCCATTCGGGCCGGGGATAGCTCTTTCTTCAGAGTCTGGTATCGCCGGAACCGGCTGCTCTTCGGAGCGGTGATCCTCACCTTTGTCCTGCAGTTGCTTGTTATCTACGAGCCGTTCCTGCAGGCAGCGTTCGATACCGTCGCCCTGACCGGCGAGCAGCTTCTGGTGACACTGGCGCTGGCTTCGCTGGTCTTGTTCGCGGTGGAAATCGAGAAGTTTTTCCGGCGGCGCAGACATCGCCGCGTTGCCTGAACGGATCACGTGTAGATTAGGGAGGAGCGACGGCACGCACCGTCGCTCCTTCGTTTTCAGGGAAGCGGCAGATGACCGGGCGAGGACAGGCAGGGCTGCTATAATCGGCAGGGCCGGAGATCGTCAGACGGTGGTAGCACTGGAGGGTGCGGATGGGGATGCACGGCAGCGGGTGGTTCTCGCTATTGCGCGATGAGCCGGAACGGGCGCGGGCAGTCACGCCGGCGCTGTTGCGGCGTGTACTGGCCTATGCGCGCCCTTACTGGGGGCATATCGCGGCGCTGCTGGGAGCAATCCTGCTGACCACAGTGCTTGGTCTGCTCACGCCATTGATCCTGCGCGACCTGATCGACCATACCCTTCCGGCGGGCGATACCGGGCGGCTTAACCTGCTGGCGCTGGCGCTGGTGTGCATCCCGCTGGTGGATGGCGGTATCCGTGTGGCGCAGCGCAAATTCAACGCCACCATCGGCGAAGGCGTGATTTACGATCTGCGCGTCAGCCTGTACACCCACCTGCAGCGCATGTCCCTGGCCTTCTTCACCAACACCCGCGTTGGTGAACTGATGAGCCGCCTGAACAATGATGTCGTCGATGCCCAGCGAGCCATCAGCAGCACCATCGTGGACATCGTGACCAACCTGATCCAGACGGCGGCAACACTGGTGGTGATGCTTTCGCTGGAATGGCGTCTGACGCTTGTTTCCGTGCTGGTGCTGCCGCTGTTCATCTTCGCGGCGCGCCGGCTGGGAGCGCGGCTGCGGGGTGTGGCCCGCCAGGCGATGGAATACAACGCGCAGATGAACGCCATGATGAACGAGACGCTCAACATAGGCGGTGTGCTGCTGGTCAAGCTGTTCGGACGGGCCGGGGTGGAGATTGCCCGCTTCCGGGAGCGGGCTGCGGCGGTGCGCGATATTGGTGTGCGGCGCGCAGTGCTGGGTAGCCAGTTCTTTGTGATTATCGGCCTGGTCGGGGCGGTGGGTACAGCGCTGGTGTACTGGCTGGGCGGGCATCTGGTGCTGCGCGGGGTGTTTACCGTCGGCACGATCGTGGCTTTCACCGCCTATCTGGGCCAGTTGTATGCTGCGTTGCAGGGGCTAACCAACGCGCCGGTCGCCTTTGCCACGTCGATGGTCAGCTTTGAGCGCGTCTTTGAGGTGCTGGATCTGCCGCTGGATATTGTCGAAAGTCCGAACGCGGTGGTCCTGGATGGCGTGCGAGGGGCGCTCACGTTTGAAGATGTGACGTTCGAATATGGTGTTGACGAACATCTGCTATTGAGCGATGTGCCGCGTTACGGGCAGATGGATGCGGTTAGCGCGGCGCTCTCTGGCGCTGCACCAGCGCCCCAGCGCCCGCATGACGGCAGCGCGCCGACCAGTCAGGCCCGCGAAAAGGCGCTGGAGCACGTGTCGTTTCATATTGAGCCGGGGCAGCTGGTGGCGCTGGTCGGCCCCAGTGGGGCGGGCAAGACCACCATGACCTACCTGATCCCCCGCCTCTACGATCCGACTGAGGGGCGTATTCTGCTGGACGGCCACGATCTGCGCATGGTGTCGCTGGAATCGCTGGCTCGCCAGATCGGCATGGTCACGCAGGAGACGCACCTGTTCCATGACACCATCCGCACCAACCTGCTGTATGCCCGGCTTGATGCCACCCAGGATGAACTGGAAGCGGCCTGCCGGACGGCCAATATTCACGATTTCATCATGGATTTGCCGGATGGCTACGATACTGTGGTGGGCGAGCGCGGCTACCGGCTGAGCGGGGGCGAAAAGCAGCGGATCGCCATCGCCCGCGTCATCCTCAAAGACCCGCGTATCCTGGTGCTGGACGAAGCAACCAGCCACCTGGACAGCCAGTCCGAGGCGTTGATCCAGGAGGCGCTCAAAACCGTCATGGCCGGGCGGACGAGTATTGTCATCGCCCACCGGCTGAGCACGATTCTGGCTGCCGATCTGATTCTGGTGCTGGATCGGGGGCAGATTGTGGAGCAGGGGAAGCACAGCGAACTGCTGGCGCGGGGTGGGCTATACGCGCGCCTGTACAAGACCCAGTTCAAGCGGGAGCAACCGGCGACGCTTTGAGGCAGAGCTGGACTGTTCTTGCCGCATCCTGTCGGGCTGACTATACTCAACCGCAGCACATCGGTCCTGGGAAGCAGAGCAGCGTTACCCTGGGGGAGAGGAAGTGACTCTCGTGAGGCGTTCACTGCTGGCTTTGACTCTGTGCGCGGGGCTGCTCGGCGCGGGGTGCACCAACATCTATGCGCCGACTCCCGGTCTGGCGACAGCCACCCTGCCGCCGCTGGCGACCTTCACGCCGCGCTATACCGCCACACCGGTGCCCACCGCCAGCCCGCGACCCACCTTCACAGCGACGCCGTCACCGTCGCCCATACCGCCTACCCCATCCGATACGCCCACACCAACGCCTACCCCGCCGGTGATAGGCCGGGTATCCACTGTACAGGAGGCGGTCAATATGCGGCAGGGGCCGGGAGTGACCTTTCCGGCCATTGTGGGCGTGGTCAACAACACCGATGTCATCATCCTGGCCGCTAACGAAGATCGCACGTGGTACAACGTGCGGCTCGAAGATGGCACCGAGGGCTGGATCGCGGCCAATCTGATCTTCGTGCTCCCCAGCCCGACGCCGCAGCCGACGCTGACTTCGCCGGGGGTGGTGGTGGAGATCAGCGGCACACCGCTGGCTACGGCCCTGCTCGGCGGCCTGCCGGTCACCGCCACGCCCAGCTTCACGCCGGCCAGCCAGGGGGCGACCGCGGGCACCGTCATACCGCGCACGCCGGGAACCGTCTCCCCCACGCCAACGGCCACACTGACTCCGCCGCGCGGCCTGAACATCCCCACAGTTACCCCATCGAGCGCTACCGCGACGATGCCCCCGGCCAGCCCGACCCCGCCGGCGCAGCTGTCAGATGGCGCAACGGCCCCGGTGGTTGCCAGGTATGATGTACTGGCCTATTGTGAGGAGTTCAACCAGGTTCCACCGCCCCTGGGCGCTGGTTCCACCATCGATATCTTCTGGGGGTGGGTTGCCAGCACGCGGGAATATGTCCTGCAGCACATCAACAACGTGATCTATGAGGTGCGCTTTGATGGCCGCCTGCTGGATAACTGGCGCCTGTTCCAGGGGCAGATCACGCAGCAGCCTGACGGCAACTGGTCGGTCTACTGGTATGTGCCGGTGACAGAACCACTGACCCGCGGACAGCACACGATCACCTACCGGGTGAGCTGGCGCAGCCCGATCTTTGATGGCCAGCTGCAGTTCGGCCCGGGGACCGATCGCGAGTCGGAATCCGGGCGTTGCATCCTTGAGGTGCGCTAGGAAGTCCAGCCCGGCGGGGCGCACAGGCGTTTTCCCTGCCATCAGGTGACATTTGCCACTACATCGCGTTACCGTTATCCTGTACCTTACGGATAGGCAACATCGGAGATAATCGGCTGGGGAGGCCACCCGTGATGCGCGTCAAGATCAACCGCGATGTCTGCACCGCCCAGCTTGCCTTCTGTGAACGCTGCCTGGGCAAGTTCCTGCGGGAGCCGATGGGCTACGAGCGCCACTGCTTCGACGAGATTGTGGATGACGGTCAGGAAGATCTGACGGTTGAGATTTATTCCGGGGAACATCACACGGTTCTGGTCTTGAATGAAGAGCAGCGCCTGCAGGCAGCCAAAGAGGGTTGGAGTTTCTTTGTGCCCTTCCTGCCGGACATGTATCGCAATGGCGGAGCCTGACGGACGGACGGTGTTAACAGGGCGCTGGCCTGTCTCAGGGTGCAGAACGCGAGAATCAACGGCGGCATGGAGGTCGTCCATGCCGCCTGTTTGTTGCTCCGGGGGCGACTGAGGATCAATAGTCGTCCGGGTAGGGGACCAACAGGTCGCTATCATCGCGGACGGCCAGCCAGAGCACCGGGTCATTTTCGTAGTAGACCATCCCCTGCATCCGGCCCACCACATAACCATCGAACTCGGTGCGCAACAGGCCGCCATCGGGACCGATGGGTCGCCCGCAGATGTCAGTCAGGCGGGCGACCGCCTGTCCCGTGCGGATGGTGTCGCCGGTGTCGACCAGATGGGTGACGATGCCGCTGGTGGGCACGCGCGGATGCATCAGGCGGCGTACCGGGAAGTTCACCCGGGGGCGGGGGATATCCGGCAGCGCTTCCGGTTCGCCCGGCAGCATCCCGGCCCAGCGCATAACATTGCGCAGGCCAGTCACGGCGGCATCCCGTACGCGCGTATCTACATGCAGGTAGCCGCCCAGCTCCACGGTGAACGCCGGACGGCGTGCCCGGTGGAGCACCGCTCCGCTGACCGAGCGATGCAGGTTTTTCTTCAGGTACTCGGCCGACGGGAATTCGTTGATGATCGGGAAGCCAAAGGCAGCCAGCATCTGGTCATTTTGCGCCTGGAGTTTCTGGGCTGCTGCCCTATCTTCCGGGCCGTCGTAGTAGATGGGGTCGCGGAAGGCAAAAGCCAGCGAGCCGATCACGGCGTTGTGGAGATCGATCAGAAAATCGCCGTGCGCTTCGATCCGCTCGAACAGGCGCTCATAGACACGCTCCAGTGGCGTGGGAACGCTATCCTCCGTTGTTGTGGAAGAGTTCTTGTTAGCGCGTCTGGGAGCCGGGAAAAGGCGGTTCGGGTCTGAGCCATGGCTGTAATAGGGGGAGCGGGCTTCCGTCCGTAACCCGGCGGGGTTGAGCGTCGGGACCATAATCACGGTCCCGGCCAGCCCGGCCAGCGGAAAATCCACGCCGCCAGGCCCCAGCAGGCGATGGATGACGGCCATCCCGCTGTACTCGTTGCCATGAATGCTGCCGGTGATCCACAGGGTAGGCCCTTCCTTTTTGCCCTGGGCAATGATCACCGGGATCGGATCAGTGCCACCGGTGGGCAGGGGAACGCCCTCAAAGACCCCGTAGGTAATCTGGCCGGGGACAGCGGTGGCGGTGCCAACGTGAACTGAGTGACTCATAGTACTCCCTTCGAATGCCATGCGCCGGGCATGGCAACCAGTATCGCTAAGGGTCGGGGGCCAGCACCATCCCCGACCATGTGACAACCCTGATCAGGCACCGCTGGCAAACGCTGGAACGAGTAGGGTGCGTCCGGCGAGCCTGCCGGTTGTGTAGCTGATCAGCCGGAGACCGGCAGAGTCTACCGCGGCAGGACCAGCCCGGGTATAAGGTTGGGACGGTTATAACTCTTCTGACGGAGGCTCCCATCCCGCTCCGGCCAGCGCCAGCAGGATGAGCTGGCGCATGCCCTTGACCAGCGGCTCCGTGTTGATGTATTCATCCACGCGGTGGGTGTTACCGCCGGTGGTCAGGCCGATGGTTACAGCAGGCAGGCCCCTGTCCAGCAACAGGTTGGCGTCGGTGCTGCCCGCCTGAAGCTGGCAATCCAAATCAACTGCCCGCAGGGCGGCTGCTGCGCCGCGCACCAGTTCGTGATCGGCGCCGATGCCCCCGGAGGGTCGATCACCAACCACGTCGACCGTGACGTCAATGCCTTCGACGCGATCGCTTTCGCTGGCGATGATCTCGCGTACGGTAGTTTCCAGTTCGCGCAACGTTTGCGGATCTTCGCTGCGCAGGTCCATGTAGAAACTGGCGCTGGTGGCCAGCGAATTGACCGATTGGCCGCCCTGAATGATGCCAATGTTATAGGTGGTGCGTGGTTTTTCCGGCGGCTTGAGCTGGACGAGCCTGGCCCCCAGCAGCAGCAGATGATGGATGGCGCTGGGCCGGCCAAACTGCTGCCAGGAGTGACCGCCTTCCGCGTATGTGGCGACATGCAGCCTGCGCACGGCGATGCCGCGGTGATAGATTCGTCCCAGTGTTAACCCTTCGACTACAATCGCCCGTCCCAGCCGGTGGCCGTGCTGCTCGTAGAAGGCGCGGATGCCGCCCAGGTCGCCCAGGCCTTCCTCGCGGCTGTTAGCCAGGAACCAGATGTCACGCTCAGGCTCAATCCGGAACTGGCGCATGATATCAGCGGTAGCTACCAGGGCCGCGACGCCAAGGCTGTTGTCGGCAATACCTGGCCCGGCGATACGGCTGCCATTTTCGTGGCGTAGCGCCAGGTCAGTCCCTTCTGGAAAAACAGTATCGGTATGAGCGGAGATCAGGAGGGCGGGGGCGGAGGGGTCTTGGCCAGGCAGCCGACCATAGACGTTATACAGGCTGTCAATCCCGGTATCGACCAACCCGCAAGAGCCAAAACAACTCAGAACGTGGTTGGCCCGCACCAGTTCGCGGAAAGTCGGCGCAGGGATTTGCTGGATCAGCACCGCCGAGGCAAGAATGTCGGCCAGCACTTTGTCCAGGTAACGCCAGATGTCCTGGACGCGCGGCTGACGGCTCAGCCATAGAACATGTTCCTGGAGGTCCATTCCAAGCCTGCCCTTCGTGCCGGAGTGGTGGATAGCGGCGGAAAATCTGGCACCTATTGTACCGGTCATTTTCGATTTGCGCCTATCCGATCCGGCTCGGGAAGGCTCTGGCTGCGCGTTGGTCCCGTCTAGACGGTGTGGGATAACGGCCGTCTGGCTTGGGTTATTAGAGTGCCGGTTGGGGATAAGGCATTTTGCCCGGCACCATCGGATACGGCAATCGAATGTTAAAACGCAGGGCACTGCCTGATGTCTCGGAGATCGGCATCTGTGGGCTTCCAGGAGCCATTTTTCCCCCACCGGCAGGGGATCGGTGCCAGCATTGAGAAAGCCTATGGAAAGATTCAGCGAGTGCAGCGGTCTGAAGTTATGTTTCGTTGCTCAGGAGTGCCCGGCAGTTATAATCGACGGTATGCGGAGAGGGCATCCGGCGAGCGATCGATTTGCCGTGTGCAGGTGAGTTGCGCAATTGCAGTCGCGGTCATTCAGGGTGAGTGAAGCAAGAGGGGTGATTCTCCTGACGATGTCCGACGCGGCAAAAGTTTTGTTGATCGAAAGCATACGGGCTAACGGTAAATCCTTTGCGACGGCACTGGGTAAGCGGTATGACCTGGTGTTAGCGTATTCCGGCAAGCAGGGGATCAGTCTCGCCCAGAGCATGCTGCCGGATGTCGTCGTGCTGGATGCGGCGTCGATGCGCACATCCGGCGACCGGATCTGTCGGACACTGCGTGCTTCCCTGCCAGAGACGCCGATCATTCATATCCGCCCGTCGTCAGATGGCCAGGAGGGACCCGGTGAAGCCGATGTGGTGCTCTGTCATCCGCTGACCTGGCGTAAGCTGGTGAACCGGATCAAGCGTTTTGTTGAGGAACGGGATCGGCAGGGCGAGGTCTTGCAGGCAGGGGCGCTCCGGCTGGACATGGCCAAGCGGACGCTCCTGGTCGGCGAGCAGGAAAAGCCGCTCACGCCGAAGCTCGCCGGATTAGCCGGGCTTTTCCTGAAGCATCCGAATACCGTGATCGCCCGCAAGACGCTGATCCAGCAGGTGTGGCACACCGACTATATGGGTGATACACGCACGCTGGACGTGCACATCCGCTGGTTGCGGGAGATCGTAGAGGAGGACCCGGCTCATCCGCGCATTATCAAGACGGTGCGCGGGGTGGGTTACCGGCTGGTGCCGCCCGCGCCCTGAAGCGAGCGGGCCGCTGTAGCCAACAACACACAGCCGACCGGATTGTAGGTCGGCTGTGTCGATTCGTTGTAGCAGGTGAACGCGCCGGGTTAGCGGCTGAGGGCGTTCAGCTTCTTCATCAGGCGGCTCTTCTTGCGGGCGGCGGTGTTCTTGTGCAACACGCCCTTGGTCACAGCCTTGTCCAGTTCACGGATGGCCGCCAGAGTCGCTTCGCGGGCTGCCTGGGCATCGCCGCCGCTGATGGTCGCCGTGGCCTTTTTGACAAATGTGCGCGAACGCACCAGGACGATGCGGTTAGCAATCCGCTTGCGTTCGTTGCTCCGAATGCGCTTGAGTGCAGACTTGTGGTGAGCCAACGGAAAACCCTCTCCCGAACTTTTTGTGCCTGTGCTTTTTCTTGCCGCCGCATTTTACCAGATGGCAGCCAGACTGTCCAGCGGCAGTTGTCGTTTGCGTGTGTGGTGGGGAGTGTTGCGCAGGTTGCCCGTCGTCGCATGGATGCATTGGCGGCGAATCCTGGCATGGTATAATGACCCGCCATGTGTGGGATAGCAGGCAGCATTGACCTCCAGGGCCGTGATCGTGTGGACCCGGCCCTGACGCGCGCCATGACCGCGCGGATCATCCATCGCGGGCCGGATGGCGAGGGTTTCTTTGACGCGCCCGGCATCTCCCTGGGGATGCGGCGGCTCAGTATCATCGACGTTACCGGCGGCGACCAGCCGATCTTCAACGAGGATGGTACGCTGGCGCTGGTCTTCAACGGCGAGATCTATAACTACATCGAACTGCGCCAGATGCTCAGCACACTGGGTCACCGGTTCGCCACACAGACGGATACCGAGACGATTGTCCACCTGTATGAACAGTACGGTCTCTCCCTGTTTGACCATCTGCGCGGCATGTATGCCTTTGCGCTGTGGGACGCGCTCCGCGCCCGGCTGGTGCTGGCTGTCGATCACATCGGGATGAAGCCGCTGTACCTGACTCAATGCAACGGACGGCTGCTCTTCGCCAGCGAGATCAAAGCGCTGATGGTCGATCCTGAAGTCCGGGCGGCGCTTGACCCTGTCGTACTGGATACGGCGCTCACCTTTGGCTATATGCTGGGTGAGCAAACGCTGTTTGCTGGCATCCGCCGCCTGATGCCCGGCCACTATCTGGTTGTGGACACACGAACTGGCTCGGTGGAGCAGGGGCGCTTCTGGAGCTGGGCGGATGCTGACCGGGACCCGCTGGCGGCGGAGCCGGCGTCCGCTACACCGGACCAGGCGGTGGAACAGGCGCGTCTTCTGCTGCAGGATAGCGTCCGCCTGCACCTGCGTTCCGATGTGCCGCTGGGTCTGTTCCTCAGCGGGGGGATTGACTCAGCAACCATGCTGGCGCTGATGAGCGCCTGCGAGCCGGACAGCGTCGTCACCTTCACTGTTGGTTATGACATCCCCACCGGCGATAACGAGCTTGAGCAGGCGCGGCGAGTTGCCCGGCATTTTCACGCCAGGCACCGGGAGCTGGTCATCACCGCGGAGGACTGGTGGCAGCACTTTGAGGCGTTTATCTACCATGCCGACGAGCCGATCGACAATCCTTCGGCGGTCAGCCTGCAGGCGCTGGCCCGGCTCGCCGCGCAAGAAGTCAAGGTTGTGCTGAATGGCACCGGCGGAGACGAACTGTTCTGTGGCTATCAGTCCCATGCTGCCTGGCCGCTGCTGTTACGTCTATCGGCGCGTCTGGACCGCCTGCTCGCGCCGGCGTGGCGGGCGAAGCTGGCGGGCCGGCCACTGGGTCTGCTGGAGCCGTGGTATGCGACGCTCAAACGCTACCCGGTGCTGGGCGCGCTGCCGTACTACTTGCCGCGCTGGCAGATGCCGCTCTTGCCGGTGGAAGAAGCGTTGCGGCGGGGCATCTCTTATGAGGGCTACACTCTTTCAGAAGGGTTGCGACGACGCCTGTATTCGCCTGATCTGAACACCCTGCGCCGGCAGGCAGGTCACAAAGAAGCCGCCTTTGCCGACCTGCTGGCAGAGGCGCGCCGCCGCAGCGGCGATCCGGTCGATCTCGTGCAGGCGCTGGTGGCGCTGACCTGGCTCCCGGCGGATGCCCTGCTGGTGGCGGATAAGGTGACGATGGCCCATTCCCTGGAACTGCGCGTGCCCTTCTTTGACCGCCCGCTGTTGGACTTCGCCATCCGCCTGCCGCCGCCCCTCAAGATGCGCGGCAATAAGTGGCTGTTGCGGGAAGCGATGCGGCCATACCTGCCGCCCTGGGCGCTGGAACGCCCCAAGCAGTGGTTTGGCAGTCCGGTGCAGGCCTGGCTGGATGGGCCGCTGCGCGACCGGGCGCGGGCGATTCTGCTGGATCGCCGCACGCTGGAACGTGGCTACTTCCGGCGGCAGCCAATGGTTGACCTGGTGGAGCGCCATTTCTCCGGGCGGGAGAATCACATTCAGCTGGTCCTGCGCCTGCTCACACTGGAACTATGGCAGCGGGCGTTTGTGGATGGTGAACGGCGCAACTAAGTATTAGCGCTGATTCCGTGTATTGCGGCCTGGCGACGGACTGCGCTATACTCAAACTGGTGACATGTCTGGTTGCTGGCTGCCCCCCGCTGATTGAGGGGGCTTTGTGTGTTGATCGAACGATTAAATTCAGGAAGCAGGATGTATGCTGCAAAAGAAACTGGCGGGCATCGAGGCGCGCTACAACGAGATCGAAAAGCTGCTGGCCGATCCGGCGGTGATTGTGGATTATGAGCGGGTGGCGGAACTGGCCCAGGAAAAGGCCGAGCTTGACGAGATTGTGGCCGCCTCGCGGGAATACAGCCGCGTGGTCAGAGAGCTGGAGGAAGCCCGCGCCCTGCTGGACGCCGAAGAAGACCCCGACTTGGCCGAGCTGGCTGAAGCTGAGATCGATAACCTGGTTCAGCGCCGGGATGCGCTGGAAGAGCGGATCCGCCTGTTGCTGCTGCCCAAAGACCCCCGCGACGACAAGAACGTGATCATGGAAATCCGGGCCGGGACGGGCGGCGATGAGGCGGCGCTTTTCGCTGCGGACCTGGCGCGTATGTACATGCGCTATGCCGAGGCGCGTAACTGGAAGACCGAGGTGATCAGCGCCCATGAGACCGGCCAGGGCGGATACAAGGAGATCATCTTCACCATCAAAGGTCGTGGCGCTTACAGCCGCCTGAAGTACGAAAGCGGCGTTCACCGCGTCCAGCGGGTGCCGATCACGGAGAGCCAGGGGCGTATCCATACCAGTACGGCGACGGTGGCCGTCCTGGCCGAAGTGGACGAGGTGGAGATCGACATCAACCCTAACGACCTGCAGATCGACACCTATCGCAGCGCCGGCGCTGGTGGTCAGAATGTCCAGAAGAATGAGACCGCCGTGCGGATAACCCATCTGCCGACCGGCCTGGTGGTGGCCTGTCAGGACGAGCGCAGCCAGACCCAGAATCGCCTGCGGGCGATGAGTATCCTGCGGGCGCGGCTGTATGACATGGAGCAGCGCCGTCTGCAGGAAGAACGGGCACAGGAGCGGCGCAGCCAGGTGGGCACTGGCGAGCGCAGCGAGAAGATCCGCACCTATAACTTCCCGCAGAACCGGGTGACTGACCATCGTATCAACTTGAGCAGTTACAACCTGAGCGCCGTGATGGCTGGTGAAATAGATATGTTCATCGATGAACTGGCCACCCGCGAGCAGGCGGAACGGCTGGCCGAGGCATGAGCGTGATAACCGGGCAAATGGTGGGCGAGGCATTGCGCCAGGCCAGCCAGGCGCTCGGTGCAGTGTCCGGGTCGCCACAGCTTGACGCTGGCGTGCTGCTGACGGCGGTTCTGGGCGTGGAGCGCACTGCTTTGCTGGCTCACCCGGAGCGTCCGCTGACGCCCGATCAGGCGGCGCGGTACGCAGAGCTGGTTGCCAGGGCGGCGGAAGGGACGCCGATCCCGTACCTGACCGGCTGGCGTGCCTTTTGCCATCATGACTTTATCGTGACGCCGGACGTGCTGATCCCGCGTCCGGAGACTGAGCATCTGGTTGACGCGGCGCTGGCATGGGCGCAGGCGCGCCCGGCACAGCGGTTGACCATTGCCGATGTGGGGACTGGCAGCGGGGCGATCGCGCTGTCGCTGGCAGCGGCGCTGCCCGGGGCCACCGTCTACGCGCTGGATTGCAGCGCCGCGGCACTGGAAGTCGCCCGCCGTAATGCCATCCAGATTGGCGTATCCAATGTACGGTTTGGCCAGGGGGATTTGCTGGCCGCGCTGCCAGAAGGCGTTAACCCTGATCTGATCGCCGCCAACCTGCCGTACATCCCTTCCGCCGATCTGGATGCTCTGGCCGTAGCCCGGCATGAGCCGCGGCTGGCGCTGGATGGCGGGCCGGATGGCCTGGATGTGATCCGTCGGCTGGTGACCCAGGCGATCGACCGTCTGCCACCTACTTTTGCCCTCCTGCTGGAGATCGGAGCCGGGCAGGGCGGGGCGGTAAGCGCCCTCTGTCGGCAGGCGTTCCCCGATGCACAGGTGCGGGTGTTGCCGGATTACGCTGGTCACGAACGCGTCGTGGAGGTAACCCGATGAGTCGCATCATCCCTTTCAACGCTAAGACCGTCCCCTTGGCTTACCAGGCATTGCGGGAAGGGCAACTGGTCGTCCTGCCCACTGATACCGTCTACGGCGTGGCGGCGTCCGCGCATTCTTCGGTGGCAATTGACCGCCTGTATGCCGCAAAAGGCCGCGCTGAGGACAAACCGATCCCGCTCCTGCTCAGCGATCCTGATGGAATCGAGCACGTGTGTCAGGAAGCGCCGCGTGCAGCCCGCTTGCTGGCTGAAGCGTTCTGGCCGGGGCCGCTGACGATCGTGCTGCCGAAATTACCTGAACTGCCGGAGAACCTGACAACCCTGCCGACGGTTGGCGTGCGTGTGCCGGATCACGATCTCACACGGGCGGTCATCCGCATGATGGGTGGGGCGCTGGCTGTGACCAGCGCCAATCGCTCCGGTGGGCCGAATCCGCTCAGCGTTCAGCAGGCTTATGCCCAGCTTGGGGCAGCAGTGACCTACTACATGGATGATGGCCCTGCACCGGGCGGTGCGCCTTCGACTGTGGTCGGCTTCGATGATGCCGGGGCGCCGGTGATCTTCCGGCAGGGGCCGATCACGGAAGGGCAAATCCGGGCGGTGTTGGGGTACTGATGCGCATTATCCCGCAGCGGTGGGATTCCGTGCGGGATAATGCGGGAAAACGGTGGGTTATCCAGCGGGAAGGATGTGGGATAGTGGATGAACGTACTCAGTCTTCCCGCTTCAGGTCGGCGACCGTGCCGCCGGTAATCTGCTGCAACTGCTCGTAGGTCACCGGGAAGATGGCATTCGGCGCGCCAGCAGCAGCATAAAGCTGGGTGAAACGCCCCAGCGAATCCTCGATGTAGATCGGCAGGTTGGGCGTGCGGTGGCCGACCGGTGGGACGCTGCCGGGCGCGTAGCCGAAGATGGCGATGCACTGCTCCGCGGTGGCGATTCTGACCTTCTTGCGCGAGGTGTTGTACAGCGCGGCCAGCTTGCGGTCATCGATGCGCTGATCGCCTGCCGCCAGAACGACAACTGGCTGGCCATCCACCATGAAACACAGACTCTTGACGATAGTGCCGAGCGGCGTCCCGATGGCGTCGGCGGCCTCCTGAGAAGTGGCGGTAGACTGCTCAAACAGGCGAATCTTCAGCCCCAGGCCAAAGCGATCCAGCGCCGCCTGGACATGCTCCGGCGTGAACGGCTCCATACTGCTCCTCACTTGTGTCCAAACCAGGGGGCTTTACTGAAACAGGGTCAGCCCCATTGCGCCGGGTCCAGTATGCACACCAACCGCTGAAGACGCAATCACCTTCATGATGAAGGCCGGATTCCAGCGTTCTCTCAGCACGGCCTCGTAGGCGTCGGCGTCCTGCGGCGTATCGCCGTAGAGAATGGCTACGTGCAGCGGGCGGTCAGGGTCCACCCAGCCGTTGAAGATTTCCAGCATCCTGGCCAGAGCGACGTTGCGGGTGCGCACGGCCTCCAGGGCCTCCAGCCGCCCATTGTTGACATACAGAATAGGCTTCATCTGGAGCAGTGCGCCGATCCAGCGCCGGGCGGTGCTGACACGCCCGCTGCGGTGCAGGAACTCCAGCGTGTCGATGGTCAGGATAGCCCGGGTCCGGTTGACGTATTCGCGCGCCTGCTGGACGATCTGCTCGACCGGCGCCCCGCTGTCGCGCAGGTCGGCGATGGCCAGGGTCAACAGACCCAGTGCGCCGGAGGTCGTGCGGGAGTCGACAAGGTGAACCGGGAAGTCGACCAGCCTGGCGGCCTGTTCGGCGGAATTGTAGGTGCCGCTGATGGCGGCGGAGATGGTCACGGCGAGCACGGCGCTGGCGTCCGTAGCGTCACGGGCGCGCTGGAACAGGCTGGCGAACTCCTCCGGGGCGGGCTGGGAGGTAGTCGGGTGGTGGGGATCGGTGGTCAGCCGCCGATAGAACTCTTCCCGGCTGATGTCGACGCCGTCCAGCAGATCCTGACCGCCCCACAGGATGTGCAGGGGGGCCACAAAGATCTGGCGCTCGGCGGCGAGGGCGGCGGGAATGTCCGAGGTGCTATCGGTCACAATGGCAATTTTCGTTTTCATGAGCAGATTCCAGAATCCTTTTGCTGTCGCTCGCTGTACACTGATCGGCAGGTATGCCGGGATAAATGGACGTTATGTAGCCGTATTGTATATATTACGTCCAGATAATGCAAATATTCTGTCTACTTTCAAATCCTACTGTGGCTCAGGCGCCCGGTTATGTCTGCAGGATAGCGAAGCCCAGCGAACCTGGGCCGGTGTGAACCCCCACGGGAGCGCAGACCGTGTTGGTGACCAGCTGAATCGGATTCCAGCGAGCGCGAATCCTCTCCACGAATTCCTGCATTTCCTGGAAGGAGTTGCCATGAAGCACGCCAACACGCAGCGGTTTGGTGCGGTCAACCACTTCTTCAAAAATCTCGAATAGTCGCTCGATCTGACGGCGGCGCGTGCGCACCTGTTCCAGCAGGGTGATGCCGCCATCCTCAACGTGCAGGATGGGCTTGATCTGGAGCGCCGCCCCCAGCAGACGCTTGAGGTTGCTCACCCGTCCGCTGCGATAGAGGTATTCGAGCGTGTTGAGCGCGAAGATCATCCTGGTGCGGTCGGCAAGTTCACGGGCCAGCCGAACTGCCTCCTGTGGGCTGATGCCGGCGTCCCGCGCTTCAGCCAGGGCTAGCGCGGCGAGGCCATGCGCCAGAGAACCCGTGCGGCTGTCGATGACGTGCACCGGAAAGTCCACTGCGCGGGCAGCCTGGCAGGCCGCGTTGTAGGTGCCGCTCAGCTTGGCGGACATCGTCATGACGATGACTGCAACAGCGCCTGTTGCTGCGCGAGCACGTTCGAAGGTCTCCGCGAATTCCGGCACAGTGGGCTGTGAGGTAGTCGGGTGCGTGCGCGAAGTGACCAGGCGCTCATAGAATTCGACCGGCGCAATATCCACGCCGTCGCGCAGGTCCTCGCCATCCCAGTAGATGTGCATGGGGGTGGTGAAGATCTGGCGCTCGGCGGCCAGTTCACGGGGAATATCCGCCGTACTTTCGGTCACAATCGCAATTTGCGGGGGCACGTCATCACTCCTTCTTCTGTTCTGGTGGCCAGCCCGGCTGAGGCTGCTGGCTTACCGATGCGCCGGGCTGGCCGAGCGATACTCAAAGTTGCAGCAACGCAAAGCCTACGGCGCCCGGGCCGGTATGCACGCCGATCACCGCCCCGACCTGGGCTTTGATCAGCTGGGCGGGTTGCCAGCGGGCCTTGATCTCTGCCTCCAGCCAGTCGGCGTCCGCCGGGGCCTGGCCATGCAGCAGACCAACGTATAGCGTTTTGGTGGGGTCAACAGTCTCCTCAAATAGCTCAACCAGCCGGCTCAGCGCGCGCTTGCGCGTCCGGATGCTCTCTTTGGCCTCAACTCTGCCATTGGCGATCTGGAGCACGGGCTTAATGTTGAAGGCGGTGCCGATCAGGCGCTTGGCGCCGCCGATGCGGCCACCCTTGTGCAGATATTCCAGGGTGTCCAGCGTGAAGTAGATGTGCGTCCGGTTGGCCAGCGATCGGGCCAGGGCAGCGGCTTCCTGAAGGGAGGCGCCCTGATCGCGGGCGTCAGCGACCTGCAGCACAGGCATGGCTGTTCCCAGCGTTACCGAACGCAGGTCGACAACTTCGACCGGGAAGTCGACCATGTCGCGGGCCTGGACCGCTGAAGCGTAGGTCCCGCTCAGGTCGGCGGAAATGGTCAGTACCAGCACACCTTCGGCGTCACTGCTGGCATGAGTCTGCCGGTATAGATCCGCAAAATCGGCCGGCGTCGGCTGCGATGTCGTCGGCAGCACGGGGTCGATGGCCAGACGGCGATAGAACTGTTCCGGAGTGATGTCGACGCCGTCGCGCAGGCTATCCTGGCCCCAGATGATGTACAGTGGCGCCACGTGTATCTGCCGCTCGCGGGCAATGGCGGGTGGCAGATCCGAGGTGCTGTCGGTGATCAGGGCAAAGCGGGCCACGAAGTCCTCCTTCACAATAGGGTTTTATTCGAGTGTAGTAACACCTTCAGCAGCAAAGTGTTGCTGCCCAGACAAAACAGGCCGGGCAAGAGACCTGTTTCCTGCACCGGCCCGGATTACCGCAGTTGGCTGCGCCATTACACGGCTGGCGATCACTGCACGATCATGATGCCCAGGACACCAGGTCCAGCGTGGACGCCGATCGACGCACCGATCCAGCTCTGAAGCAAACGCTCCGGTTTGTAGAGCTGTTCCAGCGCGCTGGCGACCTCGGCTGCTTCCTCCGGCACCGCCCCATGGACGACGCCGAGCTGGACTGGCTTGCCGGGGACGATCCGCTCGCCCGTCAGCTCGATCAGTCGTTGCAGGGCGCGCTTGCGGGTGCGCACGTTTTCCAGCGGCTCGACATGCCCGTCCTGGAGGGTCAGGATTGGCTTGATGTTGAGAGCCGTGCCCAGCAGATGCTTGGCCCCGCCGATCCGCCCACCACGGCGCAGGAATTCCAGGGTGCCGGGCGTGAAGATGGCATGGCTGTTGGCGGCGGTAGCTTTGGCCAGGGCAACAGCTTCTTCCGCACTGGCGCCGGCGTCACGCGCCTCGGCGACTTTGAGAACGGTCAGGCCCAGCGCCAGCGAGATGGTGCGGGTGTCGACCAGGTGGACAGGGAAGTCAACTTCCTTCATAGCCTGTTCGACTGATGAGACTGTGCCGCTGACATCCTTGGAGACAACCACGGCCACCACCGATTCCGCGCCGGTCTCCTTGATCGCCCGCTTAAAGAGATCGACGGTGTCGGAAGGTACGGGGCGTGAAGTAGTAGGCATGACGGTGGCCGTTGCCAGCCGCTTGAAGAATTCGGCGCTGGTGATATCAATGCCTTCGCGCAGGCTCTCCCGGCCCCAGACAATAATCTGCGGAATCATATAGATGTTGTGTTGCCGGACAAGTTCGTTAGGCAGGTCAGCAGTGGTATCGGTAACCAGGGCAAATCGCGGCGTCACAGGCAGCTCCTTCCCTGAAGATGATGGGACTCACGGCGCAGGGTAAGCATAGAATAACAACATGCGGAGCGTGACTCCGCAGTAGACGGTTTGACCAGAGTATAGGGTACAAGGAGACGGTTTGGCAACGACACTTCAGGCCCGGACCGTTTCGGCGCGCACCTGGCTGTAGAGCAGGCGGACATTAGCACGGTGGAGGTCCTGGACAGCGCCGTTGAGGGCTATGCGGCTCTTGCCGCAGCTTTCAATGTCGATCTTCTCCAGGTACTTTTCAGGACTTTTGCGGTCCAGGGCTTTTTCCACGTGTTGCCTGATCCGCCTGAGGTACTCCAGGTCTGAATCCAGTTTGGCTTCTACCTCGCCGCGCAGGACGACCTCGCCGTGCCCCTGGACAACGCACTCAAATCCCTTGCCGCGCAGGGCTTCCAGCGAGTTGATGAAGTCAGCGTAGCTGCCATCTACGAAGTACGGAATGGGCATGATCGTATCCGCCGCAAAAAGGATACGGTCTTCGCGCACATAGGCCACCACCGAATCCGGGCTGTGGCCGGGGGAGTGCCACAGTTCAACCGTCTTGTTGCCCAGGTGAACGGCCAGCGTGCCGGTCTTGAAGACCATCGCAGGCAGCACGACACGGGCATCGGCGAATTCGGAACTGCTTCGCCTGGCTTCTTCCATGCTCTTGCGCCCGCGGGTATCCAGCAGGTCGCGGCACAGGGCATGACCGACGACCAGTGCGTCCTCAAAGAGGTAGGTGCCAAAGGTGTGATCGGCGTGGTAATGCGTGTTGATGACTGTCCGTACCGGGCAGTTGAGGCGTCTTTCCAGGAAGTTCTTGATCTGGAGCGTTTCTTCGGGGTAAGCCAGCGTGTCGATGAGAATAGCGCCCTCAGAGGTCACGATGGCGCCAGCGGTAACCTGGGCATACAGCTCGCTGGTGAACACATAGATGTCATCGGCTACACGTTCACGCTGCATGGCTCTGGGCGATCACTGAGACAACGCAACTCATACCGGTTACAGAGGGGAAAGTCCAGCCAGTGGGCAGAGTATAGACAGCACGCAGAGGGGTGTCAAGATTTGTGAAAGTCTTCACAAATAAGAGGGGAACAGGTGGGCGAGTCAACACCAAAGCCCTCCGGAGCAGGAGGGCCTTGGTGTTCGCTGCGCCGGTGTGCCGCGGCGATTAGAGGATGAACGATGCGACAATCAGCGCGGCAAACAGCGCCAGCGCCAGGGTCCCCATATTGCGCAGGTCGGTCAGCACATAAGCGTATTCGGCGGCCAGGTCTTCCACGGTAGTCTTGCGGACTTCGGTGACCGGCGCTTTGCCGCTACGGATGGGGGCGCTTTCCGGGCGTGGGGCAGGGGGGACGTAGAGCTGCCCGTTAGCTTCACGCCGGGCGCGCTCCAGAGATTCCTGCGCGATGTTTGTGCGACGGGGTGCTTTCTTGCGGGCCATGGGTTCTCCTTAGGCTGTAGTTATCGGGCAGCAAAGAGCGTTAGCCCTGCTGCAAATCGGCGAAGACGACAATGCGCTGGTTATCTACCTGATACGGATAGCAGGAGATCAGAGTTGCTGTCGGCTCGCGGGTGGGGTCCATGACGTGCACGGCGTACGGCGACACAATCTGTGTCTCCCGCACCACGTAAGTGTAGCTGCGCGTCAGCGTGTAGACGGTGATCTGATCGCCAGGCGAGAGCCGATCCAGGTAGCGGAAGATTTCGCTATAGATGTCGTTGTGGGCAGACAGGACCATGTTGCCCGGCTGGCCAGGCAGGCCGGTATTGGGCTGGTGGCCGACGCCGCGCTTGAGCGCTTCCCAGTCGGTGCCGCTGACGATCGGAGCGTCAACACCGATGGCCGGAATCTGGATGCGCACCGGGCTTTCCGGGCCGGGCGTCGGGATCACGATCGGCGCGGCCAATTGCTGCTGGACGATCGGGCGCAGGTGGGCGGGGATTTCGTTCAGGTTGAACTGCGCGCCTCCGGCGGCGGTGGGCGGCGTATGGCCGCTGGGCAGCACGATGCGGTTAAGGCTGATCTCCGGTGTGACCGTCGGGGTCGGCAGGCTGGCAAAGGCGGCAGCCTGGGCCTGAGCCTGTACCGCAGCTGTCTCCTCCTGGAGGGTTTGGAGGGCCTGGAACAACTCCACGCCGATGATCAGCAGGCCGATGACCGCCAGAATCTCGACCAGCAGCAACAGCCGATTCCAGATCGTTTTCTGCAGCGAACTGGCAACCGGCGCCTGGCTGGCCGGTGAAGCCCAGGCAGGCTCTTCCTCGAAACGGGGAAGGCCGTCCGAGGGGGTGTCGGTATACGCTGCCGCACCGGCAGCCAGTGATGGGGTCTCGGCGCTGCTGGGGGCTGGTGCAGCCGGACTAATCCGGGCCGGTATGGCCGTCTCAGGCGCATTGGCTCCAGAGGGCGCACCGCCTGGCAGCGAGTCGCGGTCCGGCAGGGCGCGGCGTCCTTCCAGGCCCAGCCGGCGCAGGCGCTCCAGCCGCGCCTCGCGCTTGCGAATCGCCAGGATGCGTTCCAGTTCCTCGATGGAGAGTTCGTCTACGGGGCGCTTGTCACGCATCGTCAGCTGATCCTTGGGACTCTCTTGGCAGCGACGGCGAATACCTCCCGCTGGAAGAACCAGCGGAACGGCGGGATATGGAACAGCAATCGGCGCAGCTGGCCCAGCGGATCGCGCCCCCAGCGCTGGGGTGGGCTATCCAGCCAGACATGAGCGTCGAAGTTGGCCTGTTGCAGGACCCGCCGCAGGCTGAACAGACTCTGCTCGTTGACATGCACGTGGGCGTTCACGCCCACCAGAAATTCCCGTGGGTTGGCCGGGTAATGGCTGCCCTGACCCATCAGTGTGCGCACCGCACGCACAACCGGATAGGCATAACGATCATACCAGGCATTGGGCGCGGTGTGCACGATGAATCGCCCATCAGCTTTGAGCACGCGATGCACTTCCCGGAGCGCTTCCTGCAGTTCCCACGGATACAGATGCTCGACCACATCAAACATCAACACGCGGTCAAAGGTGGCGTCCGGGAAGGGCAGGTGGCGGGCGTTGGCCTGGCTAACGCCGATCCTGCCGCGAGTGCCGCCGCTGCGACGGATCACGGTGGCGCTCAGATCCACGGCAACCGGCGCGTAGTCGATGCCGTAGGCGTGCGCGCCAAGTTCAGCGCAGTGGCGCAGGATTTCGCCGCGCCCACAACCTACATCCAGCACCAGCATACCGGGGCGGATTTCCGCCAGCTCAAAGGCTGCCTTCAAGCGCCGTGAGAGTTGCTCGCCTTCGCTTCGGTTGAATTCGTCATAGCCTTCGCAGGCCGTGCGGAAATACTCCTCGGTGTATAGCTCAGGCGCTACAGTAGGGCGATTATGTTCGGGCAACCGTGGTTCTCCCGCAGGTCGTGTCCAGGCTGGTGTTCAACGGGCGATTATACAGAGGAGGCGGAGGGCTGTCCAACATCCGCATTCTCTCAGAGCAAATGCGACTCAGCGAATTGAGCAGGCGTCATCATGGCCAGGGCAAGATGGGGCCGGCGATGGTGATAGTAGTTAAGGAAGGCATCAGCGGCCTGCTGGGCTTCGGCCAGCTGGTCGGCCCGGAAGTACCCACGACCAAACTCCTCCCGGCGCAGGGTGCCATTAAAGGCTTCAATGAAGGCTTG
>JAIOAT010000017.1 GCA_019873685.1 Chloroflexota bacterium | reverse complement strand
GGACAATGCGGCCGGTGACAAAAGCGACGCCGATCGGCTGGCGCGCCCGCCGCATACCGCGCGCCCGCCCCGGGAATGTCCCGCCGCCGCCCGTTCACCGGGCCTGCGGCGACCTGCATTAGCACATATATTCTACTCGCAAGCGGCTTCTGACGCAACCTTGATTATACCACCGGGCGCCAGCAAGCCGGGAAGCGGGGGGAAAAGCTGGAGGCCAGGTGGCCAGGAGACCACCGCCCCGCTGGCACGTGCCCCTACCCGGCGGAGCAAGAAGACAGCGGGTTGCGGCAACGCCGGTCAAACCACGCCATGGTATAATCCGCCGCGCAACTGTGCAGCCATATCCTGCAACCAGAGGAGCGCGAAACCCCGATGACCCTTCACTGGAATGAGCAGGGCCTGATCCCGGCAGTCGTGCAGGATGCCGCGACCGGCGTCGTGCTGATGGTCGCCTGGATGAACGAGGAGGCGCTCCGCCTGACCCGCCAGACGCGCCAGACGCACTTCTGGAGCCGCAGCCGGGGCGAACTGTGGCACAAGGGCGCCAGCTCCGGCAATACGCAGGATGTCGTGGCCATCTACGTCGACTGCGACGCCGATGTCCTGCTGGTCAAGGTGCGTCCCGCTGGCCCGGCCTGCCACACTGGAGCCACCTCATGCTTCTTTCGCAGCCTGGATGAAGTGCTGCCGCCGGGAGAGGAGGCGGCTGAATGAGCGACTTCGTCGACACGTTGTTCGCCATCATCCAATCCCGCCGGGGCAGCTCGCCAGAAGAGTCCTACACCGCCCGGCTCTTTGCGGAGGGCTTGCCGCGCATCACCCAGAAGGTGGGGGAAGAAGCGATCGAGGTGGTGGTGGCCGCCCACAGCCAGAGCGATGAACGCCTGATCGCGGAAATGGCCGACCTGGTCTACCACAGCCTGGTGTTGCTGGCCTACCGCGGCCTGACGCCTGACGACATCCGCGCCGAACTGGAGCGTCGCCACCGCCAGGTGCGCCCCGCTCAAGCGGATGATGAATCAGCGTAGCGGCGGGGATACACTTCCGCCGCTACGCCTGTTTACGTGATGCTGCGCCGGTTACGGGCGAGCCGCCAACGTGACCGGCACCTCAATCAACTGCCCGTTCCGCAGCACACCCAGCCGGATCGTCTGCCCCACCGAAGCCTGAGTGACCAGGTAGTGCACCAGATCGTCAAACTTCGCCAGCGGCTGCCCATCCACGCTGACGATCACGTCGCCGCCAATGCCTACCTCCTGCCCTTCCAGCATGATTTCGCGGTCATTGCCGCGCAGGCCAGCACGCTGAGCCGGGCTGTTGCGGGAGATCGACGCCACCAGGATGCCGGTCTGCCCGCGCTCCAGGCCCATCGCCTGCGCGGTAGCCGAATCCAGCGTGCGACCGGCGATGCCCAGCCAGGGATACTCGTAGCTTCCATTCTGGATCAGGGCCGGCGCTACCCGCGCTACAAGTCCGGAAGGCACGGCGAAACCGATGCCGCTGTTCTGGCTGGTTGACGAGCGAATGGCCGTGTTGACGCCCACAACTTCCCCCGCCAGGTTGAGCAGCGGGCCGCCGGAATTGCCGGGGTTGATCGCCGCGTCGGTCTGGATGATGTCCGGCGTGGTAAAGCTGCCGCCTTCCAGGTCAGTGCTCTGGGCGGGCAGGCTGCGCCCCAGCGCGCTGACGATGCCGGTGGTCATCGTGCCGGAAAGGCCGAACGGGTTGCCGACGGCCACCACCATCTGCCCGACCTGCAGCGTGTCGGAATCGCCCAGCGGCAGTGGCTTGAGGGCCGGAGCATCCGCCGGGTCAACTTTGATCACAGCCAGGTCGCTGTCCGGGTCGGAACCAACCAGTTCGGCGCTGGCACGCGTGCCATCAGCAAAGACAACGCTGATCTGCACCGCTTCCCCGGCGACATGGTGGTTGGTGACAATGTGTCCGGCACTGTCGTAGACAAACCCCGAACCCTGCCCGAAGCCGTTTTCCTCCACCACCTGGATGCTGACGACCGAACCATTGGCCTGGCGGTACAGCTCGACAAAGCGAGTTTCCAGGTCAGTCAGGCTGACGCTGCTCTGAGCACTGACGCTGGCTGCCGGACCAGGCGGCTGCCACAGGGCAATCCCCGCCAGCACCAGCCCGGTGATGAGTGCTCCGGCCAGCATCCAGGCCAGCCGTTGTCTGAATGAGGACATGGTCGCCTTCCCTCCTGATCGCGCGGTTGCTTCTGCGCGGCATAACACGTTAGGATCGCTCATGGCAGAGCTTAGCGCAAGCAGGTGAACGCTGGCTTAAAGGGGCCTAGAAGATCGATAAGAAAGCGGCCCGCTGCCGTGCAGAGATCACTTCTTCCGGGAACGAACAGGGGAGAACCGCCATGGCGCAGCTGTTTGACATCACTCGCACGGTGTCGCCCGCGCTGGCCGTCTGGCCGGGGGACGCGCTGGTCACTTTTCACCAGGAGCTGAGCCTGTCTGCAGGCGATGCCGTCAACCTGACCACGCTCAGCCTGTCGGCCCATGCGGGCACGCACATGGACGCCCCGTGGCACACGGAAGGCTTGCCCGTGCACCCGGCGGATATGCCGCTGGAGCCGTTCCTGGGGCCGGCGCGGGTGGTCAGCGTAGCCCGGCAGGCCGGGGGGATCACCCCCGCCGACCTGGACGGCCATAACCTGGCCGGGGTGCAGCGTGTCCTGTTGCACACCTGGTACAGTGACGTGCCTGATGAGCGCTTTGACCCGGCCTTCCCTTACCCGACGCCGGAGCTGATCGACTGGCTGGCCGATCAGGGCGCCATCCTGCTGGGCCTGGATGTGCCCTCCGTCGATGCTTTCGGCGGGGATGGGTTGCCGGGGCACCACCGCCTGTTCGCGCGCGGGCTGTCCGTGCTGGAAAACCTGCTCCTGCGCGGCGTGCCGGACGGCGAGTACGAACTGATCGCTCTGCCGCTCAAACTGGCGGGCGTCTGCGGCGGGCCGGTGCGGGCCATCCTGCGGACGCGATAGATAAGGCAGGAAGCCAGCGGGGCGGGTCCGCGTGTGACCCGCCCCGTCTGTTTCTGCTACTGGTTCAGGCGCTCGCGTTCCGCGCTAGGGGATAACGAGCACCTGCCCGACATAGATGCGGTTGTAATCGTAGATGCCGTTATAGGCGGCCAGCACCGGCAGGCTGACGCCGTACATCAGGGCGATGCGGTAGAGCGTCTCGCCAGCCTGGACGACATGCGTGCGTGTGGCAGGCGGTGGGGTGACCGGGCCGGGGGTGGTGGCGCTGGTGATCGGCAGGTAAGCAATCATGCCGCCATTGGTGCGCACATAGCGGGCGTTCACCCACTCCTGGCTGGCGGTGACCGGTTGCAGCTGCACCCACGAGCCATCCAGATTGCGCCCGATCAGGCGGAACTGATCACCCGGCACCACCCGCCGGACAATGGCATAGCCGGGGCCGGGGCCATTGCGCACGTTCAGGTAACTGGCGTTGATCACCGTCGCCACGTATGGATCGGACGGGATAGGCGTGGGCGCTGGCGGCTGGCCGGTCGCCGTGCTGACCGGCAGGCTGTAACGGTTGCCGTAGATGGTCAGGTAAGCCGCGTTCACCCACTCCACGCTGCCGGAGGCAATCTGCACCCACGTCCCGGCGGCATTGCGCCCGATCAGGGTCAGCGCCTGCCCGCGGGAGAGCCGCTGATGCACCGGGTAGTTAACGCCCGGGCCGGTGCGGGTGTTCAGGTAATACGCCCCGGTGACGATGGCGGCCAGGTTGGTCGCTGTGCCGCCGGAGGTATCGCCGACCGCCGTGCTCACCGGCAGGCAGAGCAGGCAACCGGTCGTCGCCAGATAGTAGGCGTTGATCCACTGCGGGCTATCCGCCTGCAATTGCACCCAGGTGGTGGTCTGGTTGCGCCCGATCGCGGTGACAACATCGCCGTAAGCCAGCCGCCGCACGACCGGGTAGTTGACGCCGGGACCGCTGCGCACATTCAGATAAAAGGCGTTGACAATCGTGCCAACCGCCGTGTTACCCTGCGCCTGGGCACTCCGGGGCGGCAGCATGGTCAGCAGCAGCGCTGCTGCCAGGATCAGCCCCAGGGATTTAGCCAGTCTGTTCGTACCCTTGATTTGCATCGTCACGCCCCCTCTACTGGAGTTCACAGACCATCTGCATCCTTACATCTTTATCATAGAGCATTTTGGGTTTGCCCGCTTGACTTCTGACCTGCTGAATCCAGACGCTTGCCCTGCTCTGAAAGTTCCTTCAGTACCAGAAGGGGAGTACAGTCCTGTCACAGGCTGGTATACAATGAGGTCAATACTGCTCATCATCCTGTTGTGAACAGTAGCGTTACGCGCCAGCAAGCCGTCTTTTTTCGTTCTTATCCACCAAGTGAAAGGGGTTGACCATGACAAGACAAGCTGGTTGGATGCTGTATACCGTCCTGGCAATTGCCATTTTGCTGGGCGCTCCCCTGACTGCCGTGCAGGCGCAGGGGGGTGGCAACGTGACCTGCGGCGTTGAGGTGAGGGGCACGATCAACAATGCCTATCCTGACCACACCTGGACGCTGATGCTGAAAGCCAACGAAACCGTCACCATTACCATGCTCCAGGCCAGCGGCGACCTGGACCCCTACCTGAAGCTGTTCAGTTTCGATGGCACCCTGCTGGCGGAGAATGACGACGCGCCGAACCTGAACTACAACGCCCAGGTTGTCCAGACTCTATCGGGTGGGCGCTATACCATTCACGCCACGCGCTTTGCGGAGGCTGCCGGGGCAACGTCTGGCGACTACACGCTGAGCGTGGTCTGCGGCGCCGTCATCCCGCCCACACAGCCCGCCACAACGACGACAACCACCACGACCGGCAACGTGCTCTTTGCCGATGACTTCTCACGGGATACCGGCACCTGGGGGCTGGGCCAGGACGCTAACGGCTCGGCGACCATCACCGGCGGCGAACTGCATGTGCTCAACTATACGACCGCTGACAGTGTGACCTACACGACAGCGGGCCTGAACCTGAGCGACTTCATCTGGACGGTGGACTCGCGGCTGGTCGGCGGAGCGCTGGACAACTGGCACACCTTTGCTTTCCGGGTGCTGGATTCCAGCAACTACTACGCCGTCAGCTACAGCGCCGATGGCTGGTACACTGGCATCGTGATGCGCAATGGCCAGCGGGCGGAGGAAATGGTCGCGCCCACTCAGTCGCCGGTCATCCGGCAGGGCGTCGGAGCGACCAACACGGTGCGCGTCGAAATCACCGGCAACCAGGTGCGCTTCTACGTCAACGATGTGCAACTGATTGACTATGTGGTCAGCCCGGCCAACGCTATCCCCAGCGGTGACATCGGGCTAGCCGTGGCCTCCTTGAGCGGCGCGGACTACAGCGAGGTTGCCTTTGACAACGTGCTGATCGTGGCCCCCGGCGGCGCAGTTACCCCGCCAAGCCAGTCCACCACCCCAACCGCCAGCGTGCTCTTCGCCGATGATTTCTCACGGGATACCGGCACCTGGTGGGTGGGCCAGGACGAAAATGGCACGGTGACAATCTCCGGCGGCGAACTGCTTGTCCGCAACTACACCTCCGCTCAGTACACAGCCCATACCGAAGCGGGCCAGAACCTGAGCGATTTCATCTGGACGGTGGACTCGCGGCTGGTCGGCGGAGCGCTGGATAACTGGCACTACTTCAGCTTCCGCTATACCGATGCTAGCAACCGCTACCGTGTCGGCTACAGCGCCGATGGCTGGTACATGGGCGAGGTACTCCGCAACGGAGAGCAGGTAGAAGAATGGGCCGCGCCGACGCAATCATCGGCCATCCGGCAGGGGGTTGGAGCGACCAACACGGTGCGCATTGAAGCCATCGGCAACCAGGTGCGCTTCTACGTGAACGACACCCTCCTGATTGACCATGTGGTCAGCCCGGCCAACGCTATCCCCAGCGGGGATATTGGCCTGGCCGTGGCCTCCATGAGTGGCGCGGACTACAGCGAGGTCGCCTTTGACAATGTGCTGGTGGTGGCCCCCGGCGGCGCTGCTGTTGCCCCGCCCACGCCCGTCACCACGACAACCACAACGGCCAGGGTGCTCTTCTCCGACGACTTCAGCGTGGACACGGGCGAGTGGTGGCTGAACAGCGACGCCTACGGCGACGTCTACCTCCGCAACGGCGAGCTGATCATCCGCGACGTGTATGACGACTCGGCCCTGTACAGCGGGCCGTCGCCAGTTCTGGATAACTTCGTGCTGGAAGTCGATTCGCGCCTGGTGGGCGGCACGGTCAATAACTGGCACTTTTTCCTCCTGCGGCTGAACGATAACGGGGACTGCTACCGCGTGGGCTACAGCGCGGATGGCTACTACGTTGGCACTGAATTCTACGGCAACAGCACCCAGGACTGGGTTCAGCCGACCTTCAGCCAGGCGATCAACCAGGGCGTCGGCGCAACCAACCACGTTCGCATCGAGGTGCAGGGTACATCGGTGCGCTTCTACGTCAACGGTGTGCTGCTGGTGGACGCGGTGGCGACCAACCGTCTCCCGGCGGGCTATATTGCCCTGAGCGCCGACGCGCTGGAAGCGCCGGAGACCGTCATCGCCTTTGACAACATTGTGATTACGGCTCTCTAGGGCGGTTCGCTTCAGGGTCTAACTCCGGGGCGGGGGTGGCTTCCCGCCCCGGTCTTTTGGGGGATGAAGGAACGCCTGCAAAGGGTGTCCGCGGTCAAACTACCCTGTACACCGGCGGCCTCCTGCCAGCTAGCCGCCGGGCTTTATTGCTCTTGCCTCCCCGCCTCCCGGCCTCATTTTCTTGCCGCTGGACTCCTGCCACCTGCCTCTTCTCTCCCGGCCTCTCACTACTTGGTGACGCCGCCCCCCTCCGCGCCGCCCCGCTCCACCCGTAGCTCAAAGCGCCCGATCGAAGTGCCGCCTTCCTGCAGGAAGCGCGTCGCCCGGATGGTGTACTGCCCGGCCAGGCGCGGCGTATAGCCGACAATCTGCGCGTTGTATTCCGAATCGCCGACCTGCGGCTCGGCGTCATCGTTGTAGGCCACCTCGTTGCCGAACGAATCGCGGATGACCAGCGTCGGGTCCAGCCGGTTATCCAGCGCGATCAGGGTGACGGTGATCGGCTCGCCAGCTGCCAGGGTGATCGTGTAATCGACGGCGAAGGTGGTGGCAGTCAGTTCGCCGGTGACGGTCTGGCCGAGCGTGATCGGGCCGCCGTTAGCGGCGCTGACTGGCCGCCCCGGCGCGACGCTGATGACGAACGTCCCGCTGGTGGTGCCGGTGTCCATGTTAAAGCGGGTTGCGCGGATGATGTAGGCGCCGCCGGTGGGCGCGGTATAGCCGGTGATCTGGGCATTGAAGCGGTTGCCGCCCACCGGCGAGACGGCATCATCATTGTATGCGGCCAGGCCACCGGCAGGGTCGTAGATCACGATCATCGGGTCCAGGTCGCCGCTCTCCGCCTCCATGGTCACAGCGATGGTCTGCCCGGCGTTCAGCACAATCGTATAGTCCACCGCGTAAGTATCCCCGCCGATCTCGCCGCTGACCTTGGTGCCCACCGCCAGCGTGCCGCCGTCGACGACCTGCGTCGCAGGCGGCGGGCCGCCCGCCGGGCCGCCTGCACTGACGCTCAGCCGGTACGGGCCAGTGGTGGTGCCAACCGTTTCCCCGAAGCGCGTGGCGCGGATGGTGTAGAAGCCATCCGTCGGCGCGGAAAACCCGGCGATCTGGGCATTGTAGGTGCTGGTGCCGACCTGCGTCGCCGCGTCATCGTTGTTGGCCAGTTCGCGCCCGCTGGCATCCAGTAGCACCAGGTAGGGGTCGAGCACGCCGTCCAGCGCTTCCATCGTCACCGTGATCGTTTGCCCGGCTTCCAGCTGGATGGTGTACTCGATCACCGGTCGGGCGTCCGTGATTGCGTCCTCGACCGTATCGCCCACGCGCAGCGTCCCGGCTCCAGGGGCCAGCGCCGCCTGGGATTCGGTCACGCTTAAGCGGTACTCGCCGCTGGAAGCGCCATTTTCCACGCCGAAGCGCGTGGCCTGAATCGTGTACTGGCCGCTGATCGGCGCGGTGAAGCGGTCGATCCGGGCGTTGACCGGGATGCCGCCGAAGGGCACGACAGCGTCGTCATTGGCGGCCACTTCTGCCCCGTCCGGGCCGTAGAGCAGCAGGTAGGGGTCAAGATCGCCGCTCAGACGCTCCATGCTGATGGCGATCGTCTGCCCCGCCTGCAGCGTTAGCGCATAGCTGGCCGCGTAGCGGGTATTGTCCAGTGCCCCGGTCAGGGCCTCACCAACGGCGATCGGCATGACCTCTACCGCCGGGATGGGCGTCGCTGCCGGGGTCGGCGTCCCGGCGATGACGCTCAGACGGAAGTCGCCGCCAGTCAACCCTTCCTGCTCAAAGAAGCGCGTGGCGCGGACGGTATACGTCCCGCTGCGCGGGGCAGAAAAACCGGCGATCTGCGCGTTGAGGTCGCTGTCGCCTGCCTGCGGCACAGCGTCATCGTTGCGGGCCAGTTCCACCCCCTCAGGGTCCAGGAGCACCAGCAGCGGGTCCAGGTCGCCGCTCATACGCTCCATGGTGATGGTCACGGTCTCGCCAGCCGCCAGGGACAGGGGATAGTCCAGTGCGGGCTGCCCGGCATTGAGCGTACCGACGACCGTGCTGCCTGCCGTCAACGCTTCGGGCTGGGCGGCGGGAGTCGGACTGACTTCTCCACCGGTGGGAGCAGGTTGCCAGGCCGCCTCGCACAGGTCAAGCAGCGGGCTGTCGCTGAGCAGCGGGCGTGGTTCGGCGGCGGGGTTGGCCGTCGGCACAGCCAGCAACGAGCTACCGTCCGCACCCACAAAGAGCAGCCAGCGGCCATCCGGCGTGAACAGGGCGCAGCTATTGAAGGCCGCCCGCACCGGCGCGGAATAGCCGGACAGATCAGCGGAGGCCAGGACGATATTGCTGGCGCTGAAATCGCCAGGGACAGCGTTCACCACAGCCAGCGTTGCGCCATCCGGCGACCAGACCACATGCTGCACGTGACCGGGGCTGTCGTGCATGGTCGCCGCCGCCAGCGGGCGCGGCTCCCCCGGGATGCTGGCCGGCCAGCCATCGGCAGCCAGGGTCAGCGTGTGCAACGCGGGCAGGGCTTTGGCCGTCATCCGGCCAATCACGATCAGCGGCCCGCCGGGGCGCAGGACGGCCCCGGTGATAGCCTCCGCGCCGTCGCCAGCAGCCAGGACATCCACCGGCCCCTGCGCCACCCCGCTGACCAGATTGACGCCGACCAGGGCATCGGCTGGTTGGACGCCGAAGAAGATCGCCAGGTCGCCGGTCAGCCCGGCCAGCGCCGCCCCGGTCAGCCCGGCGCTATCCAGGCGATGAGTCGCGCGCGGAGCCATAGTCTGCGCGTCATAGACCTGCACATCGGTCAGCGCCGCTTCCGCACCGGCTGGCCAGCTGAGCACCCGTGTCCCATCGGGGGTCAGGGCGTAGTGCCGCTCGGCGGGCAAACCCGCTGCCAGGACGGTCTGGCCGCCCGTGCCGGGATCGTGAAGCACGATCTCAACCGGGCCGCCGGGCGTCCCCTGCAGGAACAGCAGGCCACCAGCGGCCCGCCAGCCCAGCAGGTGCAACTGCCGGGGATTTTCCGCCAGCGTCGCTATAGCGCCATCCGGCGTCAGGAGCAGGGCCGCGCCGCTTTCCCCCTCGATGTCGCTGACCGGCACGCGGCGCAGCGCCAGCGCCGCGCCAAAGCTGCCATCCAGCAGCCCCCCGCCCTGGGCCAGGGCAGAGTTTGCGCCCGTCAGCATCATGCCTGCCACCAGGATCAGCGCCAGCAGTGTCGCCAGCGGGCTACTCCGCCTGTTTTTCCCTCGCATGACCATCCCCTCCTGAGCCTGCTGCGCCGTCGGCCCCCAACTGCATCCAGTCTTTTTGCATTATAAACCCGAACTGCCCGCCAGAAGCCGGTGGCAAGGACGACAAAAAACCGCGGCGCCGGGCCAGATGACCCGACGCCACGGCTTCTGTTCCCGCTGCAAAGGGAGGTGGATGAGGCTAGGAAATCACCCCCAGGGCGCGGCCTACCCTGGCGAACGCCTCCAGGCCAAAGTCCAGATCATCCTGGCTGTGAGCCGCCGTATTCATCACCCGGATGCGCGCCTTGCCCTGCGGCACAGTCGGGTAACCGATGGCCATGGCGAACACGCCCGCCTCAAACAGCTCCCGGCTAAAGCGCTGAGCCAGCGGGGCCTCCCCCAGCATAACCGGCACGATCGGCGTTTCGCTGTGGCCGATGTCAAAACCGAGCGCTTTCATCTCCCGCTTGAAGTAGTTGGCGTTACGCCACAGGCGATCGACCAGTTCGGTCGATTCCTCCAGCACATCCACCGCCGCCAGGCACGCTGCTGCGTCCGGGACGGTCATGGCGCTGGAGAACAGGAAGGGTCGCCCGCGCTGGCGCACCCAGTCGATGATTGTCTTCTTCCCGGCCACGATCCCGCCGACCACGCCGAACGCCTTGGACATCGTGCCGATCTCGATATCGACTTTGCCGTGCAGGCCAAAGTGATCGACAATGCCGCGGCCCCCTTCGCCCAGCACCCCTTCGCCGTGTGCGTCATCGACCATCAGCAGGATGTCGTGCTCCTGCGCAATCTCATAGAGCGCGGGGAGGGGGGCGATATCGCCGTCCATGCTGAACACCCCGTCGCTGACGATCAGCATCCGCCGGTATTCGCCGGACGCCTTCACTTCCGCGATCTGCCGGCGCAGATCGTCCGGATCATTGTGCTCGTAGGCGACGATTCTGGCCCGGCTCAGGCGGCAGCCGTCGATGATGCTGGCGTGGTTGAGGCGGTCGGAGAAGATCACGTCTTCGCGGCCTACCAGCGCCGGGATAGTCGCCAGGTTGGCGTTAAAGCCGCTCTGGAACGTGACGACATCTTCCACTTTTTTGAAGGCAGCCAGGCGCTTTTCCAGCTCGACATGCAGGGACATCGTCCCGGCGATGGTGCGCACCGCACCGGGGCCGACCCCGTAGCGGTCGATGGCGTCCTTGGCGGCCTGTACCAGCCGGGGATGATTGGCCAGGCCCAGGTAATTGTTGGCGCAGAAGTTCAACACACGCTTGCCGTCCACCTGAATCCAGGCGCCCATCGGGCTTTCGATAGTGCGGATGTGGGTGAACAGCCCCTGCTCCTTAAGGGCGGCGATCTCCTGCTCGATCCAATCGATTTTGCTCATCTTCTCTCCATCAGTGTGACAGTCAGCCCTTCGCGTACAGGGCTGATTATCCCGCCCGCGCCCCAAAAGCGCCAAGCCCTCGCGCCGCTACCTGCACACCAGTTCGCTCCTACCAGACCGGGAGTCCACATCAACGGCGGCGGTAGTGGATCGGAAAGGGCGACCGGGGCCGCCGGATTTGCTGGCCGCGATCGATGACGATCTCCTGTTCGCCCAGGGATAGCTCGAACGCCTGGAACAGCCGCGCCAGGATGACAACCATCTCGTTAGTGGCGAAGCTCATGCCCCAGCACTTGTGCAGCCCGCCGCCAAAACCGATCAGAGCAAAGGGATGCTGTTTGTGCTCGGCGCGCTCCGGGCTGAAGCGTTCGGGATCGAAGCTGTCCGGGTTGGCGAACAACTCCGGCAGGCGGTGAGCCACCGCCGGGCTGACCATGGCCAGCCAGCCGGCGGGAATGTGGTAACCGCCCGCATCAAAGCCTTCGCGTACGTAGCGCATCAACATGCCCGCCGCCGGGTCCAGCCGCTCGATCTCCATCAGCGTCCACTGCAGGGTTTCCAGGGCGCGCAATTCCGCCGTGGAAAACGTCTCCACGCCGTCCAGCACCTCATCCACCTGAGCAATCACCTTCGCCGTAAAGGTCGGGTGTTGCAGCAGGCGGATCAGCGCCCAGGTCAGGTGCGCCGAGGTCGTCTCATACCCGGCAAACATGAAGCCGATGATGGCGTTGGTGATCATCTCCGGCGGCATGGGCTGACCGTCGTCCAGGCGGGCGTCGACCAGTTCCTGGATGAAGTCGTCGTAATCCGCGCTGCGCCCCCGGCGGTGAGCGATCAGCTCGTCTACCAGAACGCGCAAACGGGCTTTGGCCCGGTCACGAGCGATGAACTTGGGCAGCGGCAGGTGCGGCGGCAGCAGAAAATCGATGCCGCGGGCGATCTCCCGGTATAGCCGGGCGAACTCATCCCCCATACGCTCGCGGAACTCATCGCCCATAAAGCAGCGCGCCGCAGTGTACATGGTGATATGCTGGGTAAAGTCGTTGAGGTCAAACGTCCCACTGGCGCCCTGTGCGGCGATCCAGTCGGTAATCTCGCGATCCATCTGGCGGATGTAGCCAGCCATCTTGCGCCCGCTGAGGATCGGCGACATCACCCGCCGTTGCTCCAGATACTCTTCCTGTGTTGGAGCGGCGAAGAGCATCTCGCCGAACATCGGCACCAGGAACTGGTAGGCCTCCCGCATAGAGAGATTTTTGTCCGTCAACTCAAAGAACTGCGCATGCAGCTCCGGGCCGATCAGTACAGCGGCGGGCTTGCCGCCCAGCTGAATGGCGAAAACCCTGCCGTACTGCTCATAGCCGCGCCGCAGCAGCGCGGTGGAATCGCGGGCGAAGTCAAGGGCATTGCCGAGGATCGGCAGGGCGGCCAGACGAGGAGGCACGGACAGAGTCATCGTCACACTCACACTTTCCAGTAAGCCAGGTTCACTGGCACGGATTGTAGCGTGAAGGTCAGGCCCGCCGGATGAAAGGATGGTGAGCGTTTGCGGCGCGCCGGCGCTGGCGGTTACCGCTCCCGCCGGGCGGCGATCATCACCCCACCCGCCGCCAGTTGCAGGATCGCCACCAGCCCCATCGCCCGCGCCAGGCCGATAGCGTCGGCAGCCGCGCCCAGCGTTTGCGGCGCGATCAGGATGGCCAGCCCTGCCGCCAGGGAGATCAGGGCGCTGGCCCGGTCGGTCTGGTCGCCAGCGATGGTAGTCGCCCAGGCCAGCGACAGCGGGAAAAGGTTGGCCACGCCCAGCCCTGCTGCAAACAGGCCGATCACGTTCAGCGCCGGGGTCCGCGCCAGCCAGAACAGCAGGAATCCGCTGATTCCCAAGACCAGCACCAGCGGCAGCAGCGTCGCCGTGTCCATGCGGCGGGTCAGGCGGCTGCCGATGAAGCGTCCGATGACCATCGCCCCGAAGAAAGCCGTCATCAGTCCGGAAGCCAGCGCCCGATCCAGGCCAATCGGCCCGGCCATAAAGTCCGCGCTCCAGGCCACAACGCTCCATTCCGCCGCCACCAGCAGCACGATCATGGCCCACACCAGCCAGAAGCGGCGCGGCAGCGCCCCGCTCGCCGCCCGGCTGATCGTGAGTACCGGCGCAGGGAGGGCGATCCGGCGGGCCAGCAGCAGCGTCGCTGCCCAGGCGACTACCCCCAGCCAGAAAGCCCCCCGCCAGGTAATGGCCGTCCCAGCCAGCAGGCCGATGACGATCGGCGGCAGGGCGGAAGCCAGACTGGCAGCGACATTGGCTTCAGTCACGGCGGTGGCGCGGTTGGCTCCGTGCAGGTCGGCCAGCGTGGCCGGGATCATGTTGAGCAGGTACGTGCCAAAGACGCCCATGATCAACGCCCCGCCGATCGTCACTACGGGCGACGCGCCGACGATCAGCAGCAGCGCCCCGGCGGCCATGCCTCCCCCGCCGCCCCAGAACACCGTCGGGCGGCCCAGCCGGGCGGCGACCGCCGCGCCGGTCAGCCCGGCGAAGATCATGCCGGTAGCCATCGCGCTGATGTGCAACCCGGCCAGGGTGAAGTTCAGGCCCAGTTCGGCCCGCAGAAAAGGCATCACCGGCCCCAGCGCGGCCTGCAGGTAGGCGAAGTAGGCCAGCATGCCATAGGCCAGCCAGGTGTAGCGGTCGCGGAGGAAAGGGGCGCGGGTGATTGCAGGAGCAGCCATCGGACGAATCTTTCTGCGCATAAGAGTCAACAGGCCCGATTGTAACGCAGTCACCGGCGGCAGGTAGCGCCTGGAACGTGTTTTCATACGTTGTTCCCTGCACCACAAAAAAACGAACTGGCAGCGCCGCCTGGAAAGGCGCTGCCAGTTGTCAGGAGGTGTCGAGACAGGCCGGGAGGGATACCCCCTGGCCCCGGAGTCCAGCTAGAACATGCCGACGATCTTGCCGGTTTCCAGGTCGATGTCAATATCCATGTAGGCCGGGTGCGTCGCCATGCCGGGCATGGTGCTCATCGTACCGATCAGCGGGTAAATGAAGCCCGCGCCAACACTGGCCCGTACCTCGCGCACGGGGAGGATAAAGCCCTTCGGCGCACCCTTGAGGTCGGGATTGTGGCTCAGGCTCAGGTGCGTCTTGGCCATGCAGATCGGCAGCCGGCCAAAGCCCGCCTTCTCGTAAGCAGCGATCTGCTGCTCGGCCAGCGGCTCGTAGGTCACACCTGCTGCGCCATAGATTTCTCTGGCGATGTGCTCGATCTTCTGCTTGATCGACCACTCCAGCGGATAGAGGAACTGGAAGTTGCTGGGCTGCTCGCAGGCTGCCACGACGGCTTCCGCCAGCGCCCGCGCGCCCGCCCCGCCATCGGCCCAGTGGGTAGTCTTGACGGCGGCATAGGCGCCCTGCTCTTCAGCGTAGCGGCGGATCATTTCCAGTTCGGCGTCGGTGTCGGTGGCGAAGCTGTTGACCGCCACCACCACCGGGACGCCAAAGCGCCGGGCGTTGTGGATGTGCACGCCCAGGTTCTCCAGGCCCTTCTCCAGCAGTTCCAGGTTCTCGTGAGTATATTCCACGGCCAGCGGTGCGCCGGGCGTGACCTTGGGGCCGCCGCCATGCATCTTGAGGGCGCGGACGGTGGCGACCAGTACGACGGCGTTGGGGATCAGACCGGAGTAGCGGCATTTGATGTCGAAGAACTTCTCCATGCCAATGTCCGCGCCGAAGCCGCTTTCCGTAACCACGTAATCGGCGAGCCTGAGCGCGATCTGATCGGCGATGATGCTGCTGTTGCCATGAGCGATATTGGCGAACGGTCCGGCATGGACAAATGCGGGCTGGCCTTCCAGCGTCTGCATCAGGTTGGGCATGATGGCGTCCTTGAGCAGGACGGTCACCGCGCCAGCCACACCCAGGTCTTCCAGCGTCACCGGGTTGCCCTGCTTATCCAGCGCAAAGACCACCCGCCCGACGCGCTCGCGCAGGTCTTTGAGGCCGGTGGTCAGGGCCAGGATGGCCATCAGTTCGCTGGCCACAGTGATGTCAAAGCCGGTCTTGCGCGGGAAGATCGGACTGGGGGAGCCATCAGCCAGCTTGTCATCGTTGAAGCCGATCTGTATCTCGCGCAGGCTGCGGTCGCAGACATCAACCACCCGGTTCCAGGTGATGGTGGCCGGGTCGATATCCAGGCGGCGCAGGCCACGCTTGGCCAGACCCTCGTCGGACTGGCGGCTCTCGTGATACATGCGGCTGTCGATCGCGGCGGCGACCAGGTTGTTCGCCACGCTAATGGCGTGGATGTCGCCGGTCAGGTGGAGGTTGAAGTCCTCCATGGGGATGATCTGGCTGTATCCACCGCCTGCCGCCCCGCCTTTGATGTTGAAGGTCGGCCCCATGCTCGGCTGGCGGATACAGGCGACCACGTTCTTGCCCAGTTCACTGCCCAGCGCCTGCACCAGGCCGACGGTAGTGGTGGTCTTGCCTTCACCAAGGGGGGTGGGGGTAATGGCGGTGACGTCGATGTACTTGCCCTGAGGGCGATCGGCGAACTTCTTGAGAACATCAAGATGTACTTTGGCTTTGTACTTGCCGTAGAGGTCCAGATCGTCTTCGGTCAGACCAATCTTGGCGGCAATCTCCAGAATGGGCCGCAGGTCTGCGGCCTGGGCGATCTCGATATCGCTCGGCACCACCTTCTTCACGTCGGTCATCCGCTACTCCCTTTGTGTTGTGCGAGGACGGTGATCTGTCTGCGAGTGCTTGGCGTGATGTAAGGATGGTGCGGAATGCACCCGCTAACTGCCTAGCATAATAAAAATGAGCCAAAATGCACAAGTGCTGAGCGTCAGAAATCCGGTGTGATTTCTCCCGTAATCCTGCTGGCAGGGCGGTACAATAGGCGGGAGCCGGGCAGGAGATGGGAAGGGGATGGACGTGTTACAGCGGGTGATCGGCGGGATTGTGATTGTGGCGCTGGTGGCGGCGCTGGCCCTGGAGATCAGCGGGGTTGCGCCGGGCGCGGCCCTGCAGGTGTTGCCTTTCCTGATATTGCTGGGGGCGGCGCTGCTCCTCTGGCGGGCGGTCTGGCCCGGCGCGGCAGCGCGGGAACAGACCGCGCTTGACGTGCCGCTGGACAGCGCAGCGCACGCCCAACTTGACCTGACCTTCGGCGCGGGCGAATTGACCCTGACCGGCGCTGCCCCACCCGGCGCGCTGATCAGTGGTTCGGCCAGCGGCCCGGCGCGGACGCACATACGTCGCACCGCAGAGGGCGTCAGCGTCACGCTCGGCCAGCCGCTGAGCCTGCTTCGCCAGCGGGCGACCTGGCGGCTGGCCCTCAACCCGGCGGTACGCTGGACGAGTGTCCGGCTGCGGCTGGGCGCCAGCGCCGCCAGCCTTGACCTGAGCCAGCTGGCGGTTGAAAAGCTGACGCTGGAAGCCGCCAGTACGACATTACAGGCAACGCTCCCGGCCAGCGGGGATGTGACGCTGCAGATCAGCGGCGGGCGCGCCCGGCTGTGCATCCCGACGGGCGCGGCGGCGATTATCCGCAGCGAGATCCGCCTGGGTGAGGTGATTGTCGACGAAGGGCATTTCGTACCGGCGGGGAATGAGACAGCCTGGGCCACAGCCGGGATAGCACCCGCTGCTCTCTCGATCACGCTCAAGGGCGGGCTGGGTACGGTGGAGGTCACCGCCGCGCCGGACGATCCACGACCGGCATAGGGCGCTGCGCCGCGGCGTTCCTGCCCCTAGCGGGGCCGCCGCTGCCAGGCGATCAGCCGCCGTTCCAGCAGCGCGACCAGCCCATACAGGCTGAGGGCCAGCGCTGCCAGGGTCAGCGTAGCCGCGATCATCAGCGGCGTGTCAAACACGTTGCGCGATGTATTGACCAGAAAGCCCAGTCCGGCCCGCGCGCTGACGAATTCCCCCACCACTGCGCCGATCACCGAGAGCGTGGCGCTGACCTTCAGCCCGCCCATCACGACAGGCAGCGCGGCGGGCGCTTCCAGGTGGCGCAAAGTCTGCCAGCGGGAGGCTTCCAGCGCCCGCATCAGATCGCGCAGGTCAGCCGGGACGCTCCGCAGGCCAACGATAGTATTGACCAGCATGGGGAAGAAGACGATCAGGGCGCAGATCAGGATTTTGCTGGTCAGCCCGGAGCCGAACCAGATCACCAGCAGCGGGGCGATGGCTACCGTCGGCACAGCCTGCAGGGCGACGATATAGGGCGTCAGCGCGCGTTCCAGCAACAGGCTGCGGGCGATCAGATAGCCCAGCACCAGGGCCGTGCCCGCTCCGAGGAACAGGCCCAGCAACACGGCCTGCAGCGTCACCAGCGCATGGCGGAGCAACGTGCCATCAGCGAGGGCGCTCAGCAGCCGACCGCCCACCTCCGCCGGAGCTGGAACAAGAAACGGCGGGTACAGCCCGCTCCGGTAAACCGCTTCCCAGAGCGCGATCAGCAGCAGACCGAAGATCAGTGGCGGCAGCAAGCGCCCGCCGCGTGTATTGAGCAGAGCACGCATGGCTTCTCCAGCAGATTCACCAGCGATGGCGAGTATAGCAGGGCGGCGCGGGCAGCAGCAACGGCGAGCACCGGGTCAGCAGCGACCGGCAGCCAGCCGCCTCATGAGTCCAGCCAGGCGCACAGGGCGTCATGAACGCGCGGGCGGAAGGCGGTGATCGCCGCTGGATCGCGCCCATGGTAGACACGGTTGGTCAGCAACGCGGCCACCAGCTCCCGCTCCGGATCGATCCACAGCGATGTGCCGGTGAAGCCGGTGTGACCGAAGCTGGCCGGGCTGAAGCGCTCCCCGGCGGAGCATTCGCCGCACGGCTGCGGGCGGATCGTCCAGCCCAGGCCGCGGTCCCCGGCCTGGCGGCGCGTCGCCTCGCGAGCGATGGCGGGCGGCAGCCACTCCGGGGCGCGCCCCCGGACGGCGTCCAGCCACTGCTGGCCGAAACGGGCCAGCTCCGCCGCTGTGCTGAATAACCCGGCATGCCCGGCGATCCCGCCCAGGCTGGCGGCGTTCTCGTCGTGCACCTCACCCTGGCAGCGCCGCCCGCGCCAGCGGGCGTCGAACTCCGTGGGGGCGCAGCGGGCTGCGTCAATGGGGTTGAATGTGGTGGAAGCCAGGCCCAGCGGGCCAGTCACCCGCACGGCGATGGTCTCAGCCAGCGTTTCCGTGCCGTCCAGCCGCCGGACAGCTTCCCCCAGCAGGATCAGGCCCAGATCGCTATAGTTGACCGTCTGACCCGGCTCGTCCACAAAGGGATACCCGGCGATCAAATCAAGCGCTTTCTCCAGCCGCGCCCGGTGAGGAAGCGGGTCTGGCTGGCCGGGCGGGGGCGGAGTCGGCCCGACGTTCAGGAACAGGTCGCGCCAGGGCGCCAGGCCGGAGGTATGGGTCAGCAGGTGAAAGAACGTAATCGCGCCGGGATCGACGCGCCGGTCAGTGGGGCGCTCCGCTGGCAGGCGTTCCAGCGTATGCGGGTTCTGGCCGCCCTCGATCGGGCGCGGGCCATAGCGAGTCAGCTCCGGGATGACGTCGGCGACCCGCCCCTGCAGCGCGACGCGGCCTTCCGCCAGCAGCATCAGGAAAGCAGTGGTGGTGAACAGCTTGGTCACCGAAGCCAGGTCGAAAAGCGTATCAGGGCGGACCGGCTGGCGGCCGGTTTCCGGGTCCAGGTGGCCGCAGGCCTGTTCGTAAACCGGCTGGCCGCGGTGATAAACGGCCAGAACAATGGCGGGCGCGGTCGCGTCCAGCCCGGCGGCCAGGATATTACTTAGGGTCTGGCGGGCGTCGGTCGTCATAGGCCGAATGATACCCCGAAGCCCTCAGCCGGGCCAGAAAATGGAGGCCAGGAGGTCAAGAGGCCAGAGGCAGGAGGCAAGAGCCAGGAGAAAGCGACTCAGGAGGCGACCCCTCCCGCCCGGCAAGTGCTGTGCGGGCAGGTTTCGCCCGCGATGGTCACAACCTGCGCTCCTGCCTGCCCACTCCCTACCCCCCTGTCCTGACCCTGCCGTTCCCCGGGCGCAGCGCCGCCTGGAGGAAATACCGCTTGTCCGCAGGCCCGCGACCCGCGATTGCGGGGCGTGGCTGGCCCCGGCTATAATCACCGTGGTGACCGGTTGGATTGAGGATAGCTACTCCCCATGGATTCGTCGTCATCACCGCGCCGGGAGATTCCCGCCGATCATCAGGGCGTGCTGGCCGCTGCTGTGATCATGATGCTGGTGGGCTGGATTGGCCTGTACGTGCTGGTGATGAACACGCTGCCGCTGGCCTTTCCGCGCTGGCTGTTCTTCATCCTCCTTTTCACCGCCGTGACCGGCACGGCTATCCCCATCGCCCGCACGTTGAACATCCGCCTGACGCCGGAGCCGTACGCCATCCCGCCGGGCGGGGTGATCCTGCGGCAGGGGATCTGGTGCGGGTTGTTTGCGGTGGTCTGCGCCTGGCTGCAAATCCCGCGCGTGCTCAACGGGGCGGTTGCCTTCTTCCTGGCGCTCAGCTTCATCGTGATCGAGATTTATCTGCGTCTGCGCGAGCGCGCCGAAGAAGTCGGGATCGACTGAACCTGCCCCCGCGCCGCCCTATTCCCTGCCATCTCCCCGCCGGAAGCAGGCAGGTCTCGCCCTCTGCTGAACGCGCCGCGTCGCAATCGGGCAATTTCGCCGTCAATGCGGTAAGATAGGCCACTGCTTGAATAGCGGTATACCCGGTGAAACGCCATGTAAACGGAGCATGCAATGAACCCCGTGGAACTTCCTGTCCTGACGACTCTGGCCGCTGTGGAAGCGGAATTGAAAGCGCCGGTGCCGGTGTTGCTGCTGGTCTGGCATGATCGCCCGCCGCGCCGCGACACCGAGATCGCCCTCAAGGATGCGGCGGATAAGTATGGACGGCGGATGCGTGCCTACATCGTTGATGCCCGCCACGATCCGGCGCTGGTGGAACGCTTTGGCCTGGGTCAGCATCCGATCCTGGTCGGCTGGTACGGAGGCGAGGAGCGCATCCGCCGCAACCGGCCCTGGAACACCGACGTGATCGGCATCGTCGAGCAGATGCTGGCGCTGGTGCCCGTCCCCGCCGGGGCGGAGGAACCGCCCGCGCCGCCCGCCGGGAATGACAAACCCATCCATGTCACGGCGGCGACCTTCGTGGAAAAAGTGCTTAAAAGCCCGATCCCGGTGATCGTCGACTTCTGGGCGGACTGGTGCCAGCCCTGCAAGATGGTCGCACCCATCCTGGACAAACTGGCCAAAGAATACGCTGGCAAGGTACGCATCGCCAAGGTAGACGTCGACGCCAATCCCGACCTGGCCGGGCAATTCAACATCCGCAGTATCCCAACGCTGATGTTCGTCAAGAACGGCAAGATCCTCGGCCAATCCGCCGGGGCTGCCCCTGAAGCGGCCCTGCGCGACGTGATCCAGCAGTTGATCGCGTTACAGGTATAGAACGTCCTGGCAGGAGTCGCGGGTGAGCCACTCTCCCATCCTACCATCCGGCTCCGCGCCGCTGGCCGCTGCCCGTGGCGAGCCGAGTTACGTCTGGCGGGCCGGTCAGGAACGGCGGCTGGCCCTGATCAACCGCTATGCCCCCCTGACCGGTCGCCGGGTACTGGAAGTGGGCTGCGGGCTGGGCATGTACACCGCCCAGTACCGCCTCCGCTTCAATGCCGAAGTCGAGGCTTTTGACGTGGAATTCGCCCGCGTAGCTCAGGCGCGGGCCACCACCCCGCACGCCCTGATCGCTGCCGGAGAGGCGATGCCCTACGCGGCAAACACCTTCGACGTGGTGATCGCCAACGAGGTGATCGAGCATGTAACCGATGACCGGGCGACGGTAGCCGAGATGGTGCGCGTCTGCCGCCCCGGCGGGCGGATCGTGATCTTTTGTCCCAACCGCTGGTACCCCGTAGAGCAGCACGGCCACTACTGGCGCGGCCAGTACCACTTTGGCAACACGCCGCTGATCAACTATCTGCCCGATCGGTGGCGCAATCGCCTGGCGCCCCACGTGCGGACGTACACCCGGCGTTCCCTGCTGCGCCTGCTGGCGGGCCAACCGGTGCAAATCGTGCACTATACGCGCATCTTTGGCGGCTACGACAACATCATCGCCCGCGCCGGGGCGGCTGGCCGTCTGCTGCGCGCCATCCTCTACGCGCTGGAAAAGACGCCTCTGCGTGTGCTGGGGCTGAGCCACCTGCTGGTAGTGGAAAAGCAGTGAACAGGCGGCAGGCCGCACGCGTCGGAAAGCTGCCAGCTTCGCCCGATCGGTGTACACTTGGAGCGTGCCAGTTGAACAGGAGCACCCTGCCAGGAAGGCGCCAGTAGCGATGTCCCAGGAGCAGTTGCAGCGCGTACAGGAGCTGATCGCCAGCGGCCGTTACGCCGAGGCGCGGGCCATCCTGCAGACCATCGATCATCCCGAAGCCGCCCGCCTGCTGGAGACGCTCACCGCTATGGAACAGGCTACCAGTCAGCAGCCTGCAGAAGATGATCGGCAACCCGGCGCGACTCCGGGCGGCGACCTGTTGACCCGCCTGCAGCAACGCCGCCGGGAGGTCGAACGCCGCGCCCCGATCCGCACCGAAGCGGACGGCACGCGGGTCTATGACGCCGGCACCTACCAGATGCTCTGGGACTGCCAGTACTGCGGGACGACCGGCCTGCTCGGCCTGACCCACCGCTTCTGCCCCAATTGCGGCGCGGCCCAGAACCCGGACTCGCGCTACTACCCGGCGGAAGATGCGATGGTCGCCGTGGAAAACCACGAATACGTTGGCGCGGACCTGATCTGCCCCTCCTGCGACGCGCTCAACAGCGGCAAGGCTGAGTTCTGCGGCAATTGCGGCGCGCCGCTGACCGCCGCCGCCCGCGCCAAAACGCTGGAGGCGCAGACCCGCGCTGAGGGCGAAAAGTTCGCCTCCAGCGGCTCCCGCGATGTGGTCAAAGAGAAGTTCGAGGCGGAGATGACCCGCGTCGGCGTCCGCAAGCCGGGAGGCGCGGCAGCCCGGCGGACGCCCGCCTGGCTGCCGATCGCGCTGATCGTGCTGGCGGTGGTCATCTGCGGCGGGATCGTTGCCGCACTGCTGGCCACCAGGGACACCTCGGTGACGCTGATCGGCCATAGCTGGACGCGCGAGATTCGCATCGAGGAGTACGCCGCGGTTAGCGACTCAGCCTGGTGCGATTCGGTGCCTGCCGGCGCGTACAGCATCAGCCGCCGCCAGGAGGTGCGCAGCCACCGCCAGGTGCCGGATGGCGAAGAGTGCTCGACCGTGCGCGTAGATAACGGCGATGGCACCTTCCGCATGGAGCAACGTTGCCGGACACGCTACCGCAGCGAGCCGGTTTACGACGACAAGTGCTACTTTACGATCAACCGGTGGACTTACCGGCGGGTCGCCACCGCTGGCGGGCAGCGGCTGGAAGAGCCGTACTGGCCGCAGCCGGCCCTGGCCTGCGCCAACCAGGTTCGCCTGGGCTGCGAGCGCGAAGCGGGACGGAGCGAGCAGTACACCCTGATCTTCCGCGCTCCGGAAGATGGCAAGACCTACGAATGCCCCGTGGCGTATGACGTCTGGCGCGGGGCGGCGCTGGATTCCCGCTGGAATCTGGAAGTTGGCGCGGTGCTGGGCGACGCCCGCTGTGACTCGCTCCAGCGCGCCGAATGAACCCTCAATAGCGGCCGTGGCCTGTTCTGGCCATCCGGCCCCGTTTGCTGACCAGCTTAAGGAGACAGGCAAGCATGACCACCCAACGCGATCACGAGCGCCTTTACAACCCTGGCCCCGTGGAAGTGCGGCGCGAGATTCTGGAAGCACAGACCGCCTGGATGATCGGCCACCGGGGCAAGGCTTTCGCCGATCTCTATGCCCGGCTGCAGGGGCCGCTGATGCGCTCCTTCGGCGGCGGGCCTGCCCACCGCGTCTACATCTATACCTCGTCCGGCTCCGGCATCTGGGAGAGCGCCAGCCGTTGCGCCGTCCGCGATGATCAGCCGATCCTGCACCTGGTCAATGGCGCTTTCAGCGAGCGCTGGGCCGAGGTCAGCAAGGCCAACGGCAAGCAGGTCGATGTGATTGAAGTCCCCTGGGGGCAGGCCGTCACCGCCGAGATGGTCGCCGAGCGGCTCCGCGCCAGGCATTACGACGCTGTAGCCGTCACCTATAACGAGACGAGCACCGGCGTGCTCGGCCCGCTGCCGGAGATCGCCGAGGTCGTCCGCCATTATCCGGATACGCTGCTGCTGGTTGACGCGGTGTCCTGCTGGCTGGGGACGGAGATCGAGGCCGAGAAATGGGGCATCGACCTGGCCCTGGCTTCCTCGCAGAAGGCGTTTGCCCTGCCGCCGGGGATCGCTTTCGGCGCGGTCAGTGACCGCCTGCTGGTGCGGGCCAGCGAAATCCCCTTCCGTGGCTACTACTTTGACGTCCTGACGCTGGAGCAGCACCACCTCAAGAACAACACCCCGGCCACGCCGCCGATCAGCCTGATGTTCGCCGCCGAGCGCCAGTTCAGGGACATCGAGGCGGAAGGCTACACCGCCCGCTACGATCGCCACCGCGCCCTGGCCGCCCGCACCCGCGAATGGGCTGTCAGCCGTGGCTTTGAGCTGTTCAGCGCGGAAGGCTACCACAGCCCGACTGTCACCACTCTCAAGAACACCCGCGGGATCGATTTCGCCGCGATGAAAGCCTTCCTCTCTGCCCGCAAGATGATGGTGGGCAGCGGCTACGGCAAGATCAAGAACGAGACGTTCCGCATAGCCCACATGGGCGACGTGCAGCCAGAACACATGGAAGAGCTGTTCGCTGCGCTGGATGAGTTTCTGGGTATGTGAGGCCCCTCATGATCGACCGCATCCTGCTTAACGGGCGCATCCGCACCCTCGATCCCGCCCGTCCGCTGGTCAGCGCGCTCGCCCTCATCGGCGAGCGCATCGTCGCCGTCGGGGATGACTCCCTGCGGAGCCTAGCCGGGCCGGGAACAGTCATCGACAATCTCGGTGGGCGAGATGTCCTGCCCGGCCTGACCGACGCCCACCTGCATTTTGAGTGGCTCTCCCAATCCCTGCAGGAGGTCAACCTTTTCGAAGTGCCGACAAAAGAGGAGGCTCTGCGCCGGGTAAAGGAACGGGCCGACCGTACCCCGCCCGGTGAATGGATCACCGGGCGCGGCTGGGTGCAGGACGTATGGCCGGATCGCGCTTTTCCTACTGCTGCAGACCTGGATGCTGTCGCGCCGCGCAATCCCGTCTACCTCAAGGCCAAGAGCGGCCACGCCGCCTGGGTCAACAGCGCGGCGCTGCGCCTGGCCGGGATCACCGACGGGACGCCCGACCCGGCTGGCGGCAGCTTCGTCCGGGATGCCGCGGGCCAGCCAAATGGTGTCCTGCTGGAAGACCCGGCGATGGACTGCGTGGCCCGGCTGATCCCGCGCCCGCCACTGGATACGCTGGCCGACTGGATGGCGCAGGCGCAGGCGCTGCTCTGGCGCACCGGTCTGACGGGTATCCACGACTTCGACGGCCCGGATTGCCTGGCCGCCCTGCAGCGTCTGCGGGAGCGCGGGGAACTGGGCCTGCGCGTGGTCAAGAACGTCAACGACACCTGGATCGAACATCTCTACGAGGCGGGCATCCGCTGGGGCTTCGGCGACGACTGGATCCGTATCGGCGGGCAGAAGATTTTCGCCGATGGCGCGCTCGGCCCGCGCACAGCGGCCATGATCGCGCCGTATGAGGGCGAGCCAGGCAACCGGGGCATCGTCGTCACCGATAAGGAGACGATGGCCGAGCGTGTGCTCAAGGCCAGCGCCCATGGCCTGCCCTCGACGATCCACGCTATCGGCGACCGCGCCGTGCACGACGTGCTGGATGTCTACGAGATGGCCCGCCGTCAGGAAGCCGAACAGGGCATCCCCCGCGCCGCTCGCCGCCACCGGATTGAACACGTCCAGATCATCCATCCGGACGATCGGACGCGGCTGGCTGAGCTGGGCCTGATTGCCTCCATGCAGCCGATCCACGCCACCAGCGATTACGAGATGGTTGACCGCTACTGGGGCGCACGCGGGGAGTGGGCCTACAACCTGCGCCTGCAGCAATCGCAGGGCGTGATCATGGCCTTTGGCTCCGACGCGCCGGTTGAGCCGTTTGACCCGCGGATAGGCATCTACGCCGCGGTGGCGCGCCGCCGTCTGGACGGATCGCCGGGGCCGGGCGGCTGGCGCCCGGAGGGCGGCCTGACCCTGCCGGAAACCTTGCTGGGCTTCACGCAGGGGCCGGCTTACGCCGCGGGCCTGGAAGACCGGCTGGGCCGGCTGGCGCCTGGCTGCCTGGCCGACCTGATCGTGCTTGACCGCGACTGGTTCGCCGTGCCGCCGGAAGAGATTCCGGCCAGCGAAGTGCTGGGGACGATGGTCGGCGGAGTCTGGCGGCACCGGGCCTTTGGGTAGGAGTTAAGCGGGCAACATAACCGTAGAACCAGGGGGAGAGGCCCACGCCTGTTCCCCTGGTTTTTTGCTCTGTGGGGCCGTTTTGTATGCTACACTGAACAAAACGACACACCCAGGGAGGCCCGCCGATGATCGGTAACCCCACCCAGGTTCTGCAGGCGGAGATCGCCCGTTTGCGGGAGGAGAATGAGCGTCTGCAGAACGAGCTTTACAACCTGCGCCAGTTCGTTCAGGCGCTGCAGGCGCTCAGCCAGGCTGAGGCCGCCTATCACTCCCACGCTGATCTGCTCCGTCTCCTGGATGAGATCGGGCGGCTGACGCTGGACCTGCTCAGCGCCCCGGATGGTTCCCTGCTGCTGCTGGACCCGGAGACCGGCGAACTGGAATTTGTCATCGTCTACGGCGCGGCGCGGGAACTGATCGGCACGCGCCTGCAACCGGGCGAGGGCATCGCCGGCTGGGTCGCCGCGGAGGGCAAGTCCTGCATCGTACCCGACGTCCGCGTCGATCCGCGCTTTTCCGCCCGCGTCGATCAACTCACCCACTTCCAGACCAAGTCCATTGCCGCCGCCCCGCTGATCGGCAACAGGCATGTCCTGGGCGTGGTGGAAGTGCTCAACCGCCCGGAAGATGAACCGTTTGACGCGCTCGATCAGGCCCTGCTGGCGTTGTTCTGCCGCTTTGCCGGGGAAGCGCTGGCCAACATCGAACAGGCAGCGCGAGAAGCGGAACTGCTGGAGCCGCCGGATTATGGCCTGGAACCGGAGGGCGGCGCTCAGGGCCTGCGGTAGGGCAGCGCCTCAATCGCCGCCGCCACGGCAAAATCCAGGGCGGTCAGACGGTTTCCCGCGCTATGCGTGGTGAAACTGACCTCCACCTGTTTCCAGCCAATGCACAGCTGTTCCGGATGATGATCGAAGCCCTCGCAGAGAGTGGCGATGGCTGCGGCAAAGGCGGCTCCGGCGATGTAGCTGCTCATGGGAAACGTCCTGCAGATCAGGTCGCCATCCCGTTCCCAGCCAGGCAGCGTTGCCAGACGGCTGGCGATCTCGGCTTCGCTCAACGGTTCACGTTGGTCACTCATCAGAATGCTCCTGCGCTCGTTGCGATTATTTGTCCCGCCGCTGGTATTGCGCCGCTGGCGACGGTAATGTCTGGCGTCACCTCCCATTCTACAGTCTCCCGGCCACCCGGTCACCTGGCCTCTTGATGTCCCGGCCACCCGGCCTCTTTTCCGGATTGCCAGAAAGCCCCTCTCTGCGGTACAGTTCCGGTCAGCACGCCTTTGAAAATGGCGGCAAAATGGATGTTATGGACAATCTTTCTGATCTTGATCTGCTCAGGCGCCTCCAGACGGGCAGCGAAGCGGCGCTGCTGGCCCTGCATGAGCGTTACGCCGCAGCGGTGTACGCCGTCGCTTACCGCGTCCTGCATGAGCAAATGCTGGCCGAGGAAGTCACCCAGGATACTTTTCTGCGGCTATGGGAGCATGGCCATACCTACGACCCGGAGCGCGGGGCCTTCCTGCCCTGGCTGCTGACCATCACCCGCCGCCGGGCCATCGACATCCTGCGCCAGCACCAGCGCCGCGAGCCGGCCCAGCTTGAGACTTTTTCGCTGGACGAGCATCCTTACCTGTGGGAGCAATTCGGGCAATCCGACGAACAGGGCGAACTGCGCCATACGCTCTTCGACGCGCTGGCCGGGCTGCCGGAAGACCAACGGGAAGCCATTGCCCTGGCCTACTTCTACGGCCTCTCGCACAGCGAGATCGCCGGGTACCTGGGTGTGCCGCTGGGGACGATCAAGACGCGCATCCGGCTGGGCATGCACAAGCTGCGAGCGGCCTGGTTCGGGGCAGAGCTGCCCTCCGGCAATCCAGTTGACGACTCTGATGCGTAAACTATGGTGATGATGAGCACACCGACCGAAGAACCCCTTGAGGACCTGCTGCCCGCCTACGCGCTGGGCGCTCTGGACCCCGCTGAACGCGCGGCAGTAGAAGCCCGTCTGGCCGCCGATCCGGAGGCGCGCCGCCTGCTGGCGGAATACGAGACCGTCGCCGCTGGACTGGCTTTCGCTGTCCCGGCGCGCCCTGTCCCAGCGGGTCTGCAGGATGACCTGCGCCGCCGTCTGGCTGCCCGGCGGGGCGAAACCGCGCCACGCCCGGCATCCCCCCGCCGGGCGACCACTCTGCTGCGCCTGATCTCCGCCGCGGCAGCCCTGCTCATCGTGGCGGTTGGCCTGATCGTGGCCCTGCGCACCGGCGGGGCACTTCCACCCGCGCAGGTATATGCCACACTGGAAGCCGAGGGCGACTCGCTGCGCTTCCCGCTGGTGGCCGGCGAGGTGAGCGCTACCGTCTACGGCGAACTGATCGCCGATCGCAGCGGGCGACGCGCTGTGATCGCGGTCAGCGCCCTGCCACCGCTCACTGCTGACCAGATCTTCCAGCTGTGGGTGCGGCGGCGGGATGGCGAGGTGCGCAGCGGCGGCCTGTTCCAGCCCGCGCCGGAGGGGATGACCTATGTCAGCGTGCCCCTGCGCGAGGATGAATCGCTTGACGTGCTGCTCAGCGTGGGCGTCTCGCTGGAACCGGCGGGCGGCAGCCCTTACGCCGACCGGCCCACCGGCCCGCGTGTGTTCGCCGTGCCGATCGACCGCGACACCTAGGAGAATAGATACCGGGAGACCAGGAGGCCAGGAGGCCGGGACACGGCCCTTCACACCCATCCTGCCGCCCAGCGGCTAAATCACTGACGACCTTTGCGCAAAGCCCGCCCGCGCCCCAAAATCGATCTTGACCTGTTTTGCAGGCGGCGCTATACTATGGCCAGTTGAACAGGCGGGCTTGGTTCAGTGGTAGAACGTCTCCTTGCCAAGGAGAAGGTCACGGGTTCGAATCCCGTAGCCCGCTCAGAACCCCGGTCGAATGGCCGGGGTTTTTGTTTTCAGTCGACTGCTACAGCTGATCGGAGGTGCGCATGGCCCGGCCCTGGTTCGACCATTTTCGCTTTGCCGCCCCGTTCTATGACCGCGTCCTTGCCGGCGGGGAACCTGCCGCCACCGTGCTGGATGCGCTGGCCCTGCCTGTTGACGGCTGGCTGCTGGACGCTGGCGGGGGCACCGGGCGCGTTTCCGCCAGGCTGCTGGGCCGCGTCGGCGGCGTGGTGGTCATCGATGCCTCCGGGGCGATGTTGCGGCAGGCCCAGGCAAAGGGCGGCCTGCATCCGACGCTGGGCTACACCGAAGCCCTGCCCTTCCCGGCGGGGGCGTTCGCCCGCATCCTGGTCGTGGATGCCTTTCACCACTTCTATCGTCATGCGGAAGCTGCCAGCGAACTGTGGCGTGTTCTGGCGCCGGGCGGGCGGCTGGTGATCCTGGAGCCAAATATCGCCCGCTGGCCGGTCAGGCTGGTGGCGCTGGGGGAAAAGCTGTTGCTGATGCGCAGCCGCTTTTATAGCGCGGCGGCGCTGGAAGCGTTGATTGGCGGTCAGGCAGGCGCACAGGTCAGGGTGGATACCACCAGCGCCCCGTATTACATCATGCTGGTGGCCAGCAAAGCGGCTCAGCCAGCCGGTTCCGAAGCTGGCAGATCATAGCTCTGCTGGGGGACAATGCCCCACCGCTGCGGCGGCCAGTAGATCAGCCAGGCGCGGCCCATGATGTGGTCGCGGGTGACCGCGCCGAAAGAGTGCGAATCGCGGCTGTTGTTGCGGTTGTCGCCCAGGACATAGTATTCGTCCGGGCCGAGCACAATCGGTTCGCCGGTATAGCGCGGCGCGGCGCTGATGTATGGCTCTTCAAGCGGCTGGCCGTTGATGTAGACCAGCCCCTCGCGGATCTCGACCGTCTCGCCGGGCAGCCCGATCACGCGTTTGATCAGGTCTTCCTGCGGCTCCTCAAAATCCAGGACGACGACATCGCCGCGCTGGGGCGCGCCCAGCAGGTACGGCAGGCGAATGACGATGATCCACTCGCCGGTTTCAAAGTTGGGCTGCATGCTGGAACCTTCCACGATGTAACGCGGGGCCAGCAGGTTCACCAGCGTGTAGATGATCACGACCATCGCCAGCGTGTCGCGCAGGTCGCGCCAGAAGGACTGGCTGCGTACGCGCGGTCGGGGAAGGGGCGGCGCAGCGGCCTCCAGGTCGCTGGCCGTTTGCGGTCGGGGGAACATACCGGTGGTCATCTCTTCGTTTTCCGCACTAACAGCGCCTGTCACCATTCGCCTCGTTTTCCGGCTACCTTTTCCAGTACCGTAACAGCGGGCTATTATAGTGTAACCAGGCCCGATCGCCAACGAAATCAGTCAGATTGCGTACAGGCAGGCCCTGAGTGTGAGCCGCGCGGCTGGCGGTCAAAGAGACAGGCGGCACAACTCAGGCAACTCGGACTGGCAGAATTAGAACTTTTGTGCTATTCTTGATCAAGACCTCGCGCAGCAGGAGAAGGGCCATGACCGACCTGATGACCACCACCGTCAATATCGCGCTGCTGGCCGGAGGGGTCGGCTTTGCCCTGTACCTGCGCCAGAAGCTGGAACGCGAACGCGCCGAAGCGGAGCGTCGCCGCCGTCGTTCCCGGCGCAAAGCCTCCACCGGCGGGAGCAAGGCCGCCTCCAGCAGGAGCAGCGCCCGGCGCAAAACTGCCTCCGGGCGGGGCAGCAGCGCCCGCACCAGCGGCCGCAACACCGGGCGCACGACCGGCCAGCGCCGGAGCGCCCGCAAGCCCGCCCGTTCCTCGACCGCCCGGCGCTGATCGGCTGAACACCGCGCCATGACCGGTTGTCCCGGCGCTTCTCCGGCTGAACGTTTGCCGCCAGGCCGATCGCAGCCTGACCAGCAACGAACGCGCCCCCGTCTGCCGGGCTGGGCTGCGCCCGATCATCCGATCGTCGAGCGCGAACTGAGCCGCCTGCCCCGGCTGATGCCGGGGTCGGGGCGCGACCTGCGCAGTGTACTGATCCTGTCGCTGATGCTGCTCTTCCCCTGCGCCCTGCTGACCGGCAGTCTGCCGCTGCATCTGGTGCTGCTGCCGCTGAGCTGGCTGCCGCTGGTTTTTGCCGCGCCGACGATCAGCCGGGAACGCGCCGCCGGGACCTGGGATACCCTGCGCCTGACGCCTTTTTCGCCGGGCGAGCTGGCCCTGGCCAAAGCGTGCGCGGTAGCCCGCCACCTGCGCCCGCTGCTCATGCTCCTGCTGGCCGGGCAGGTCGCCTCCTTCCTGACCGCCGGGCTGTTCCTGTGCAGCTTTCTGGGGGCTGGCGGGCACCGCACGCTGGCCGGGACGTATACGCGCATGGCCGCCATCACGCCGGAAGGTCTCCCCGCCACGCTCGCCGCCGGGCTGATCGTGGTCGTCGTCGCCCTGGCGGCCATCCCGCTGGATTACGCGCTCAGCATCCTGACGGGAATGCTGGCTTCGCTGCTGGCAACCCGTCAGGAGACAGCCCTGGTCACCGGGCTGGCGCTGCGCGCCCTGGCTGCCGGGCTGATCCTGCTGGCCGGGATGGGGGTGTTCAGCGCCCAGGCCGGGGTGCCCATCGATCCGCTCTCCCTGCTCGGCGCGGGGATGGTCGGTGGGGTGTTCGGCTGGCCGCTGGCGGGCTTGCTGGACTGGCGAGGGGCGGCGGCGCTGGCGGCGCTGACCATGCTCGGCCTGCAGGCGCTGCTCGTCCTGCTGGTGACCGGCGCAGTCATCCGGCAGGCCGACCGCGCCTGAAAAAGCCGATCTGTGGTACAACAGGGCTGCACGGCCCTGTTTTTGTTGCTTCCTGCCGGATGCCACCTATGATCCGTTCCCTGCTGAATCGCCTTGCGCTGCCCGCCTGGGCGCGGCTGGAAAACCCGCTCGTCCGCCGGGAAATGCAGGCACTGCCGCTGTTCCTGGGCCAGGATGGCAACCTGAATGTCAAGATGGTGCTGCTGGCCATGCTGGGGCTGGGATTGATGCCATGCTCCTGTTCGTGCGGCGGACTGCCATGGTCAGTGCTGCAGACTGTTCTGAGCCTGATCCCGCTGCTGTGGGGCGCGTCGCTGATCAACCGCGAACGGGTGGCGGGGACATGGGACCTGCTACGCACGACCCCCTATAGCGACGCCGAGATCATGCTGGCCAAGATCAGCGCGGTGTCATACCGCCTGTCGCCGTTGCTGGCCCTGTTGCTCAGCGGTCAGGCAGCCTCCTTCCTGATGACGAGCCTGTTCACCGCTACAGTTCTCCTCTCCATAACAGTGAGCGTGAACAGCGTGCCGGTTTGGCCAGCGATGCCGATTCTGACCGATGAGCAGGGGGCGCTGCCGCTGGTTTATGGCCTGGCCTTTGCCCTGCTGCTGCTGACCACGGTGCTAGACTTTGTGACCAACATCGTGATCGGCGCGCTGGCTTCCAGCCTGACGGCGAGCCGCGGGGCGGCCTACGGCAGCGCCATCGGCCTGCGCATGGTGACATCGCTGGGCTGGATCGTGCTGGGTGCGCTGGCGCTGGGGCTGATCGCACCATCGGAAACCCTGGTGTCCGGCCCGCTGGCGCTCAACGCCATCACGCAACCAGCCCTGTGGCCGATCCTGGTCGCTCCAGCTACCACGCTGGTGCGGGTAGTGTTGGTCAGCGGGCTGGCGCTGGCCGTGCAGGTCGCCGTGCTGGTCGGGCTGTTCCGCCTGCTGGTCTGGCGGGTGCGCTGCGGCTGACCACCCCACTGTTATCCTCAGGCAGCCGCCGCCGGGCGTTTGCAGAGCGCTGATGCTTCTGCCACAATGGTCGGCAATCGACCGCCATCCGCGACCCTGAGGCCCGGCCATGACTACCGCATGCTTCATCGATCCGCGCACCGACGCCCATAGCTGGCCTGACCATGTCGAGCATGCTGGCCGTCGCCAGGCCATCGCCCGCCGGCTGGAAGAATCCGGGGCGCTGGCCCGCCTGGACGTCCGCCAGCCCCTGCCGGCCACTGATGAGCAACTCCTGACCGTCCATACGCCGGAAGTGCTGGACCTGCTGGCGCAGGCTGAGCGGGAACGGCGGCCGCTCTTCTACGACCCGGACACCTACATCGTCCCGGGGAGCAACCTGGCGGCGCGGCTTTCCGCCGGGGCGGCAATCCAGGCGGTGGATGCTGTGCTCAGCGGCGGGGCGGATAACGCGCTGGCCGCCATGCGTCCGCCCGGCCATCACGCCCTGCCCGGCCAGCCGATGGGCTTTTGCCTGCTGGCGAATGTGGCGCTGGCGGCCCGCCACGCCCGCCAGACATGGGGCCTGCAGCGCATCCTGATCGTCGATTACGATGTTCACCACGGCAACGGCACGCAGGACATCTTCTATAGCGAGCCGGAAGTGCTCTTCGTCTCCCTGCATCGCTGGCCGTTTTACCCTGGCACCGGCAGCCTGGAGGAAATCGGGTTTGCCGCCGGGGCCGGGGCGACGGTCAATGTGCCGCTGCCGCCCGGCCAGGGGGACGCCGCTTACGCCGCGATCTTCGAACAGGTGGTGTGGCCGCTGGCCCGCCGCTTTGCGCCGGAGTTGATCCTGGCTTCCGTCGGCTTCGACGCTCACTGGGCCGATCCGCTGGGTGGGCAGCTGCTCACCCTCAGCGGCTACGATCACCTGGCCCGTGAACTGATCCGCATGGCCGGTGCGCTGTGCGGCGGGCGGATAGTCTTCGTGCTGGAAGGCGGCTATCACCTGCCGGCGCTGGCGCAGGGCGTGCTTGACCTGGCCCTGGCCCTGCTGGGCGATCCCCCCGGCGGCGATCCGCTGCCCCTGCCGGAAGACCTGCGGCGGCGGGCAGCGCGCCTGCCGCCGCCGGACGAAGTGATCGCCCGCGTCCGCCGCCTGCATGGATTGTGATCCATGCGCCGCGGCCTGCGGCTGCTCGACCGGGAGCGCCATCGCAGTTACACTGAAGGCAGCGCCGCTAACCGCCGCCAGTTGAGGGCCGCCTGATGGCTGATTTCGTCCGCATTTACCCCAATGTGACCCTGCCGCAGGATGCACAGATCGACGACTTCGTGATCCTGGGACGTGCGCCGCGTGGTCGACAGCCCGGCGAGTTGCCGCTGGTCATCGGCCCCGGTTGCGTGATTCGCTCGCATACGGTGATCTACGCCGGTTGCACCATCGGCGCGGGCTTTCAGACCGGCCACCATGTCATGATCCGGGAGGAGAACACGATCGGCGATCGGGTCAGCATCGGCACGCACAGCGTGATCGAGCACCATGTAACCATCGGCGCAGGGGTGCGGATTCACACGCGCGTCTTCGTGCCGGAATATACGGTGCTGGAGGAAGGCTGCTGGCTGGGGCCAGGCGTCGTGATCACCAACGCCCGCTATCCACTGAGCCGGGGCGTCAAGGAGCGGCTGCAGGGCGCGCATATAGAAGCCGGGGCGATCATCGGGGCCAACGCCACACTGCTGCCCGGCGTGCGCATCGGGGCGCGGGCGCTGGTCGGCGCGGGGGCAGTAGTCACGCGCGATGTGCCGCCTGGCGCGGTGGTCGTGGGCAACCCCGCCCGTGTGATCAACCAGATCGATCGGATCGAGGCCTACGATCCGGAATAACCCGATCCCTTTGTGCTAATCTTAACCGCATTGCATCTTGCTTCTAACCCATCGATGCCTGTACACTGAGATAGTCAACCGGGTAGAAGGGATGCACCATGGCACGCACCGCCGAAGACATCCGCCGCGCCGCCTACGAGATTACGGCGGCGTTTGAGGGCAGCGGCTACGCCAGTTACCAGAACATCGACGCCGGGATTGTCAGCTACGGGCGCTTTCAGTTCACCCTGGCCTCCGGCAGCCTGGCCGCCGTGCTGGAGCGCTACCTGGCGGCCGCCAGCGGTCCCACCGCCGCCGCTCTGCGCGAAGGTTACCTGAGCCGTATTCAGGCGCGGGATGAAACCCTGCGCGGTGACGGGACCCTGCGCACCCTGCTGACCAGCGCCGCAGAGGAACCAGCCATGCAGGCGGCTCAGGACGCCATCGCCGCTGAACGCTACTGGGATGTCGTGCAGCGCCTGAGCATCCAGCCGCGCAACATCCAGACGGCGCTGGGGCAAGCCATGCTCTTTGACATGGCGATCAATCACGGCCCGCGCCACGATATGATCGGGCTGGCGGAAGCGGCGCTGGGCGTCCCGCCCAAGTCGCGGATGCCGGACAACGGCGTGGCTGAGCCGGAGCTGATCCGGCGCGTGGCGCAGATCCGGCAGGAGCGGCTGTACCGCCTGGCGGACAAATATGGCTGGGGTGGGCTGCGACGGCGGGGCGACTTCTGGGTGAACCTGATCCTGGCCGAGGATTGGGACCTGCTGGGCGACGCCGAGGGGCTGCTGACCGTCCTGCCCGGCCGGCGCGTTCGCGTGCGCTGGCCGGCGGCGTGAAGCGGCAACAACACACCTGTCTGCTGGCAGGATTGCGCGGCGGGCCGGGCGTGCTAACGTCCGGGCGTCCTCAGTAGCCTTTGCGGTAAACCGGGTCGGTCGTGCTGGCCGTATCGGTGGGCATAGCGCTTTCCTTGCCCAGCACCCGGCGCACAAAGGCCGGCCACCAGTTAACCTGTTCCCCCCGGTCAGCGTATTGCGCCAGCACCTGCTCCGATTCGACGGCGCATTTTTGCCCCAGGGCGATGAATTGCTCGCGGCTTATACCGGCGGCGGCCACGCCCCACTTGCGCCCGGTATGGACGTGCAGAACCTCGTCAGCCCAATCGTAATCCTGAAAGAGCCGGGCCAGCGGATCGGCGGCTTCCCCGGCGATCCGCCATTCGTACTTCTTGCCATCGGTGGCGCGCATCAGACTCTGCTCGATCGTGTAAAGCACCGCGTGCGCCTCCAGCGGGGAAAGGGCCGTGTTGAGGCGGATGGCAAAGCCGGGGTGTAGCGGAATCTCCCGCCGCCAGTCGACGCCCAGCCGCTCAAAGTAGACCGCGCCCATCATGGCGTGGCGGGCTTCGTCCCAGAGCTGGCGGCACATATCGACGTAATACTGCCAGGGCTGGCGTTCCGCTTCAGCGATGATCCGGGCCATTGCTTCCGGCACATCCATTTCCAGCGTACGCTTGCACATCAGGGCCAGCGTCTTCTCGTCAGCGGGGATGCCATCCGTGCGGGCGACTTCATGCGGCGGGAAGACAAAGTTCCACTGCCCGGTGAAGCGCTCATCGCGGCGCGGGAAGAAGTCCGGCTGGAAGGGTCGCCTGGCGCGGGAAGGCGGGAGGGCGGCCTCCGGCAGCGGTTCCACGCCGGAGACACCCCCGGCAGCGGCCAGATAGGCCTGCACGTGGGCGATCCAGGCCCCGGCGCGAGCCTGCGCTTCCGGCGTATCGGTCAGGGCAGCCAGCGCCGCTTCCCCCCAGGCGACAATGTCTTCCTGCTCCAGGATTAACAGGCGCAACACCCGCCGCGTGGGATGGTCAACCAGCGGGTTGGCGGCGGCATAGTGCTCGCGCAGAGCAGCCAGCAGCGCCGGGCGCAACACACCGTAGACGCCGGCGATCTTCTCCAGCGTGTCCTCCGCCGCCAGGATTTCATCCAAACAGGCGTCCAGCGCGGCATCCGGGGGGACATCCAGGCGCGGCGGCGGGTTGCGCATCTCGGCGACCCGCGCCCGGATCAGGGCAGCGTGTTCCGCGTCCAGGTAGGCGTGCAGGCTGAGCGCCTCCTTGACCTCCCACTCCGGGGTGGGGTTGAGCCAGTAGAGCGCCGTTTCCATCAGGCGCTTGGCGATCCAGGCGTAACGTACCAGACGCGCTACAGTGCTATCGACATCCAGGCCGATCCGGGCCGCTTCCTCGTAGGTGCATAGCCCGGCCAGCGGGGGAATTTGCGGCATAGCACAGCCCTTTCCGGGACAACCCATCAACTCACGATCGCAGGCTGGCAATCACTCACTGCGCCCGCCAGAGTCAGGCTGCAGTAATTTACAGGTATTGTATCGGATTTTGGCCGTGCGGGGCCAGCGGGGAACAGGGAATGGTGGACGGCGCGGTTGCGCCGGGGCGGGACAGCGGTCGCCTGATTTCCCCGAAGCATCTACAATAAGCCGGTAAAGCGTTATTTCATCTGGAGAGAGCAGAGCCGATGTTCGACCTCTGGAAACTGCACGACTTTGATCCCGGCGCGGGGTTGGCAGCCGGTGTTCACAACGTTGATTTCGACGAAACCGACTGGGTAGATGTGCCCGTCCCCGGCGACGTGCACCGCGCCCTTCTCGCCGCCGGCTGGATTCAGGACCCCTTCTACGACCGCAACGAGGATTCCGTCCGCTGGATGGAGCAGAAAGAATGGTGGTACCGCATCCACTTCGACGGCCCGCAGACTCCACCCGCCCCTGGTGAGCGCGACCGCTTGATCTTCCACGGGATGGACACCTTCGCCACCGTCTACCTCAATGGCGAACCGCTGGGCAGCCACCGCAACATGTTCCGCCCTGCCGTCTTTGATGTCAACGGGGCGTTGCGCTACGGCGCGCCCAACACGCTGGCCGTGCGCTTTGATCCGCCCCTGGCCTGTGTACCGGATGTTTCCAGTGTGGAGCCGTGGGGGCCTAACCAGGAGCGCATTTTCATGCGCAAGGCCCAGTTTGGCTTCGGCTGGGACTGGGGGCCGCGCCTGCCGACTATCGGCCTGTGGCGTCCGGTGGAACTGCGCCGGGAACGGGTGGCGGCGCTGCGCGGCGTGCACTTCCATACCCTGCACCTGACTCCAGCGCGGGACAAAGCCATCGTCGCTGTGCGGGTGGAAGTTGACCGCTTCGCCGCAGAAGGGCCGCTGGGAGCCGCCATCCGCCTGACCACGCCCGATGGCGGGGCAACAGCTCGCTACCCGCTGACCATTGCCGCTGACGAAGCCACCGCCCACCTGACCATCAAGAATCCCGCCCTGTGGTGGACGCATGATCTGGGCGATCCGGCGCTCTACACGCTGGAAGTCGATCTGCTGGCCGGGGATGCCGTTGTGGATACGTGGCGGGGACGTGTTGGCATCCGCACCCTGGCCCTTGATCAATCCGTCGATACGGCGGAGCCGGGCACGCGCTTCTTCCGCTTTGTGCTCAACGGCGTGCCGATCTTTGCGAAGGGCGCCAACTGGATTCCCGCCGATTCGTTCGTCGGAGCCATCCCCGCTGAACGCTACGAGATGCTGCTGACCGCCGTCCGCGAGGCGCACATGAACATGCTGCGCGTGTGGGGGGGAGGCATCTACGAGCACGATGTGTTCTATGACCTGTGCGATGCACTGGGCATCCTGATCTGGCAGGACTTCATGTTCTCCTGCGCCCCGTACCCGGAAGACCTGCCGGACTTCACCGCCGAGGTGGAGGCTGAGGCCGAATACCAGGTGCGGCGGCTGCGCAGCCATCCCTGCCTGGCGCTATGGTGCGGCAACAACGAGAACCAGTGGCTGCATGACATGCGCAACTTTGCTACCCCCGGCATCCCCGTGCCCGGCGCGCTGTTCTACCACGATCTGCTGCCGCGCATCGTGGCCGCGCTGGATGGCGTCACCCCCTACTGGCCGGGCAGCCCCTACGGCGGCAATGACTTCAACAGCCAGGAAGACGGCGACCGTCACAACTGGAACGCCTGGCATGGCAATTATGACCGCCGCTTCGGGGAATTGCCCCGCCAGGACACTTCCCCGGAGAGCGTCTCCTACCGCCGTTACGCTGAAGATCAGGGCCGTTTCATCAGCGAGTTCGGGCTGCACGCCGCGCCCGTCCTGGAAACGCTGCGCCGCGTCATCCCCGAAGATCAGCTGTACCACCACAGCCCGTCCATGGATCACCACAACAAGGACAACCCCAAGAACAAGGGCGATAACCTGATGCTCTCCGTAACCGGCCTGCCGGAGACGCTGGAGGAGTACCTCGACTTCAGCATGATCGCCCAGGCGGAGGGCCTCAAGTTCGCCATTGAGCACTTCCGCCGCCGCAAACCGCACTGCTCCGGGACGCTAATCTGGCAACTCAATGACTGCTGGCCGGTACTGAGCTGGTCAGTGCTGGACTACTACGGCTTTGGCAAGGCGGGCTACTATGCCGTCCGGCGGGCTTATGCGCCAGTGCTGGCCTCCTTCCGGGAAAGCGCCGATGGGCTGGAGCTGTGGATCACCAACGATACGCTGGCGGATGTTCAGGAGACGGCGATCGTCCGGCTGGCGACTTTCAGCGGGGAGACCCTGTACGAGGAGACAGTGGGCTTCAGCGTGGCGGCCAACAGCAGCGCCTGTGTGGCCCGCTGGCGCGTGGAGCAGCTGCCCGGCGGCCCGGATCGCTATGTCTCCGTCCGCAAGGATGTGCTCTTCCCGCCCAACCGTCATTTCTTCGCGCCGGTCAAGGACCTGCAACGCGCTCCGGCGGAGTTGATGGTGGAGTTCGACCCGGTCAGCGATCATGAGCTGGTGGTCAGCATCAGCGCGCCGACTTACGCCAGCTTTGTGCACCTGACCGTGCCGCATGAGGCCACCCGTTACAGCGACAACTACTTCGACCTGTTCCCCGGCGAAACACGCGCGGTCACCGTCCGCAATGAGGCTGTTGTCCTAACGCCGGAGATGGTCACTGTGCGGGCGCGGTAGATTCCTGCCAGCCTCACCCCGCCATAGCCCTGCCCTGGCGGGGTGAGGCCGCCAATCGCTAGAGGGCGCCCGTCTGGAATACGAACCAGGCGAGGTAATAGTAGCCGAGCACCGCGGCGACCAGCACGGTATCCAGCCGGTCAAGCATCCCGCCATGGCCGGGGATCAAACGGCTGGAATCTTTGACATGCGCCTGGCGCTTGAAGGCGGACATGCCAAAATCCCCCAGCGGCGTGACGATCGCGATCAGCAATCCCAGTGCCAGGCCATGCCCCGCCGTCAGACCGGGTAGCGATGGCTCCGCCAGCGCACCGACCGCCAGGCCAAAGATAGCCGCTGCCGCCACACCGCCGAAATAGCCTTCCCAGCTTTTCTTGGGGCTGATTCGCGGGGCCATCTTGTGCTTCCCCAGGGCCGTGCCCACAAAATACGCGCCGGTATCGGCGACGAATGTGCAGAAAAGCACCAGCAGCGTCCACCACTGCCCATCCGGCAGCAGTCGCAGGAGCAGCAGCCGCGCCCCCGGCCAGCCCAGCAACAGCCCGGCGGCCAGCGTGATCGAAAAGCTGTTGAGGGGCGTAGCGTCTCCCTGTTGAAAGCGGAACAGCATCAGCGCCAGCGCCAGCAGGATCACCAGCGCCAGCCCTGGCCCCAGCAGATCCGGCCAGCGCACCGCGCCCAGGATCACCAGCAGCGTTGCCGCCGCCAGCGCAAAAGAGGGCGCGTAGCCCTCAAGCCTGGCCAGATGAATCAATTCCCAGACACCCCGCGCCAGGAGCAGCGCAGCCGCGATCTGGTAAACGGCCCCGCCCGCCAGCACAATCACTACCAGGACGGGCAGGGCCACCACCGCCACAAGGGTACGGGTTAGAAGCATAGGCAGGTTCTATCCGGTCATCAGGAAGCCGACTCTGGCGGGGCTAACGCGCCAAAACGACGCTCGCGCTGACAGTAGTCGATCAGCGCCTTGCGGAATTCCTCCCGGTCAAAGTCCGGCCATAGCGTGGGCGTGGCATAGTACTCCGCGTAAGCCCCCTGCCACAGCAGGAAGTTGCTGATGCGCAGTTCGCCGCTGGTGCGGATGATCAGATCGGGGTCGGGCAGGCCGGCAGTGTACAGGTAACGGGAGATCACGTCCTCGGTGATCGCCTCAGGGGGGAGGCCATCGGCGATGATCCGCCGCACCGCCCGCACAATCTCGTCACGCCCGCCGTAGTTGAACGCGATGTTGAGGATCAGGCGGTCGTTGTTGCGGGTCAGTTCGATGGCATGCCGGACTTTCTGCTGCAACTTGACCGGCAGCCGATCCGGTTCGCCCAGATGACGCAACTGCACGCCTTCCGCGTTGAGTTCATCAAGCTCCCGGTCGATCACGTTCTCCAGGATGTGCAGCAGGGCGCGCACTTCCCAGCGGGGCCGATTCCAGTTTTCAGTGGAAAAGGCGTAGATCGTCAGGATTTTGACGCCAAACTCAACCGCGGCGCGGATCACCCGCCGCAGGTTCTCGGTACCGGCCTCATGACCGGCCCGGCGTGGCAGGCCGCGCGCCTCCGCCCAGCGCCCGTTGCCATCCATGATGATAGCCACGTGGTGGGGGATGTTGTGGGGCAATGGCTGCTCCGGGGTGGTACCGGTCTCAGTAACCACGCAGGTCTAGACCTCCATCACTTCGTGTTGCTTGCGTTTACCGATCTCTTCGACCTCGGCGATGTACTTGTCAGTGAGTTCCTGAATCTTGTCGATAGCCAGGTCACGATCGTTTTCCGAGATCATCTTCTCCCGTTCCATCTCTCGCAGGTCGTCGATGGCAGAGCGCCGAACGTTACGGATGGCGACTTTGGCTTCTTCCATGCGCTTGCCGACCAGGCGGACCAGCTCCTTGCGGCGTTCTTCCGTCAGGGGCGGGAGGTTGAGGCGGATGTTGGTGCCGTCGTTGTTGGGGGTCAGGCCCAGGTCAGAGGCCAGGATCGCCTTTTCGATCAGCTTGAGAGTCTTGGGGTCATAAGGCCGGATGGCAATCTGCTGCGGTTCGGGGATGGTGATACCGGCCAGCTGGTAAAGCGGCGTGGGGATGTCGTAGTAGTTGACCATGATCTTCTCGACCAGGGCAGCGCTGGCGCGCCCGGTCCGCAGCCCGGCCAGATCCTCTTCCAGGACGGCAAGCGCCGATTTCATGCGTTGCTCGGCATCATGTTGCACTTCCTTGATCATGGTACGCTCTCCTTCAACCGGCGTAACGCATCACCGGCGGATGGCGGGCAGCCGCCGGCAGTTAACAGGCACATCTTCTCAGGCAAACCGATTGTCACCGATCCAGTTTGCCTTGTCAACCGCGCTGATTCCAGCCGGTTCAGCGCATCCTGTCCGGCCTTTAGCTGCCGTTCACTATACAACCATCTGGCCTGTTTTCCTCACCGCAGCGTCCCTGGCGGCGCCCAGGCTGCTACCAGACGACTCTGCCCTTGCCCGTCCCTTCCGGCCCTGCTGCCGTCTGGCCTCCCACAGCGGATTCCGGCTATACTATCGACAGTGCAACTGACACAGCGAAAGGATCCACGCGCATGACGATCAGCCGCGAGCAGGTGGAACACATCGCCGAACTGGCCCGGCTGGCCCTGACCGAGGAGGAGATCACCCTCTACGCCGAACAGCTTTCCAGCATCCTGGCCTATGTGGAACAGTTGCGGGAGCTGGATACGGCGGCCATCCCGCCGACGGCATCGGTGTTGCCCCTCAGTAACGTCCTGCGCCCGGATGAGATCGCGCCGTCGCTGCCCACCGCCGAAGCACTGGCCAACGCGCCCGACGCCGCCGACGGGCAATTCCGCGTGGCGGCTGTGCTGGACGAAAGCCCCTAGCCGGGGTATAGACCCGCCGCCAGATCGCGTCGGCGGCTCCCCGGCTTACCGGGAGAAGTCGTGTGGGGGGAGAAGAAGACGATGTCTGAACAGGCTCGCATCCTGATCGTGGATACCGCCGCCGACGTGATCCAGCCGCTGACGGCCTACTTCCGGGAGCGCGGGGCGGAGGTGATCGTCGCCCACGACGCGGAAAGCGCCTTGCAGGAAGCCGCCCGCCACCCTGATGTCCTGCTGCTGGCGGCCACCCTGGGCGATACTGATGGGCTGGAGATCTTCCGCCGCCTGCGCCAGAACCCGCGCCTGGCGCATCTGCCGATCATGTTCATCGCCGACTACCGCGACACGCTACGCCGCAACCAGCTTCTGGCGGAAGGCGCCGATGACGTGATCGCCCGGCCCTTCGATGTCGAACTGGTCGGCCTGCGTGTACGCAACGCCATCCAGCGCGCCCGCCGCGAGGATGTGACCGACACAGTCACCGAATTGCCCACCGGCTTGCTGCTGGCGGAAAAGCTCAAGGAACTGGGCGACCGGCCAGACTGGTGCGTGTTGACCGTGCGCCTGCTCCACTTTGACGCCTTCCGCGATCGCTACGACTTCATCGCTGGCAACGAGGTGCTGCGCTATACGGCGGCCACGCTCAACGCCATTGCGGCACGCTTTGCCGGGGATGAAGCCTTTGTTGGCTATGCCAGCGAAGCGACCTATGTGCTGCTGGTTCCGCGCGCCCATTGCGCCGCGATCAGCGCCGCCATCCAGGCGGAACTCTCCCCCGGCCTGCAACAGTTCTACACATTCACCGAACGCGAACAGGGCTATGTGATGGTGGACGACCGGCGCGGCCATGCTGAACAGCGCCCGCTGATGCAGATCCGGCTCCAGGAAGGCCGGCCCTGATCCCTGGCTGGCAGGCTCAGGATGGCTGTGGCTCCTCAGCCGGGGCAAAACGGCGGAGAAATTCCTCAACCGTCAGGCCGTCGTCATCGTGGTACCACTCCTCGTGATCGGACCAGACCTGACAGGCGTGACACTGCGTGACCTTCCAGACTTTGCCACAGGCAGGGCAGATACCGTGCGTGGCAAAGGTGTGCCAGTGATGCCCGCAGGTGCAGGCCCAGCGGGCGTTTGGCGGCGGACGCCAGTCACAGCGCGGGCAGGCGATGTACACGGGATGCACTCCTGAGCTAGAGGCGGCGGCTCAGCCTGATTCTACACCCGCCGTGTGAGTCTGCGTGGTTCACCGAACGGCAGCGCAGGCAGCATCAGTCAGGCAGTAGAGCGTCAACGTCGGGTTGTGCCAGGAGAACAGGGTATTGTTGAACCAGTCGCGGCCAAGGGCCGCCGGGCGCTCAATACGGGCCAGAACAGGGTAATGCCGCGCCAGTTCCTCCTGATAGGCCCGCGCTTCTGCGCCTGCGGATTCCGCAACGAATTCCGACGCCCGTCCCAGATCGTATACGCCTATATCAGATACCAGCACATAGGCCACCCCCTGCCGCAACAGGTCCCCCAGCGGAATGGTCTCCCCGCCGAAGGTGCGCACATGCGGGTACAGGCCCTCATCCAGTGCCAGATTATAGGAACCATGCAGGTAGAAAGTTGAACCAAGCGGGATATGTTTGTGAATCCAGGCTAACATCAGGTCGCGTGTATCAGGCTGGGTGAATAACCGCGCCGCTGGCACTGATAGCGTCAGCGGCCAGACCGCCAGCAGCACGACCAGCGCCGGGGTAGCGGCAGTGCGGGGCAGCGGCAGCCGTTCGATAAGCCAGGCAGCCCCCATCCCGGCCAGGACTGTCACCGCCGGGATGAATGGCACAAGCAACTGGTCAGCATGCAGGGGGCGCGTTGTGCGTAGCACCAGCGCTGCATAGACGACCAGAAAGGCCAGGATGATGCTGACTGGCAGAAAGCGGCCTCTTTCCTGCAGCAACTTTCCCAAACCGGGATAGCTGCTCAACCCGGCTGCCAGGCCCAGGATCGCTGCCAGCGCAGCCGGAAGACCTACCCCCAGTAGCGCCAGGTAACGCAGTTCAAAAAGCAGGCCGTAAGGCGTCTGCATCGCTGGGTCCGCATAAACGCCATAGCCGCTGTACTGGGTGACAAAAAACCACATCTGGCGCAGGAAGTCACGAAATCCCAGCACGACCCACGGTGAGCCGATCGCACCGGCAAGCGGGGCGGCCAGCCAGGCCATCAGCACAGTCCATGCCTGTTGCCGCGTCCGGGTGCGCCCCAGCAGGATCAGCCCAACCAGCAGCGGCACAACCCCCGCTACGGCCATCTGAAAGCGGGAGGAAGCCGCCAGGCCCATCGCCGCCGAACTCGGGACCAGCCAGCGAATTGGCCGACCCGAACGCAGCGCCATCACCGCCGTCCACAGCCCCAATACGGTGAACGCGGCGGCCATACTGCTCGATGTGGCGTAATGGCTGTGCTGCACCATGGTCAGGGAGGCGGCGGTCAGCAGGCCGGCGATCGCCGCCGTTCGCTGCCCACCCAGGCAGCGGCCCAGTGCATAAGCACCCGCCACGGTGAATACTCCGGCCAGCGCTGAGTAAGTCCGCACGATCACATACAGCGGGAATGGCGCATAGGATCGGCTGCCGACGCCCTCCCGATCGGTGAGCGTGATCCCGGCGGAGGCATCCGTCAGGCGATACGTCAGATAGGCACTCAGAGCTGTAAAACTGGGGTATTCGTAATCGAGGTCAAGCTGATCCCGCACCACCATCTCCAGCGGGATCGCGACAAACTCGTATTCATCCGGGTGGATATGAATCTGCGGGTGAACCATCTGCCGGGGGGCATAAGAGGGAAAGTAAATCGGGTCTGGCTGGCCGAAGCCCAGCCCGGCAAAGCGCAGCCCTGCCGCGAACAGTAGCAGGACCACCGCAAAGATTAGCTCCGCGCCCCATTCCCGCTGCTTCATCGCCACCTCACGGCACAATCAGCGGCGCGGCACGCAGCATCAGGAACATGTACAGGGCGAACAGCAGCGCCAGCGCCGTCATGGATACGCCAAAGACGCCGGGCAGGTCGGCGGCGGAGAGGATCGGCTCTGCCACGGGGCGCTCCTCCCCGGCCAGTTCCAGCGCGATCTGTTCCTGCCGGCCACGCAGGTCGTGGTATAGGATGGTGAAGTAGATCACCCCCAGCGGCAGCACCAGCACCTCAACGACCATCGTCATGATCTGGGCCAGGACGAGCGAGTCCGGGGCCAGCAGAATCGCCAGGAAGTCCAGTGGCACGCTCAACAGGAAACGCAGGGCGTACAGGGCCAGAGTCATGGCGAAGATCAGCCAGATGCGCTGCTTGCCAAAGTTCCAGGCGCGGCGCAGCCGGCCGCTCAGCGTCCCGTCTTCCAGCGCCAGGGCTGGCGCCAACAGCGGCACCCAGGCCAGATACGTGTAAATGGTCAGTCCCAGCCCCAGCACACCCACACAGAACATCGCGCCCAGGATGCTGCCCACCAGCATCGCGATCAACACCAGCCCGGCCAGCAGATGGCCCGCCCCCAGGGCGCGCAGCCGTGAGCCGATCCTCCCCAGCGCGGCGGCCAGCGACACAGCCCCGCCCTGATAGGCCGCCGAAGCCATCAGCGCGCCGATGCCGCCGCCGATCACCCCCAGTACCACAATCTGGATGAACAGCTGCACCACCACCTGTTGCAGCATCAGCAGGCTGTTCTGCAGCAGGTTATCCATGGTCGATTGCAGCAGCGCCGCATCGCCGGGCATCTGCCCGCTTTCCAGCGATCCCATGATCTGTTCCAGCGCCGCCGGGTCAAATGACGGCTGGGGCAGGATGGCCGCCAGCGCCAGATTGATCAGCACCAGCGGCGCCACCGCCAGCAGGCCAAGCACCAGCCACTGCGGGAAGTACTGGACATACAGGCGCACCGCCCAACGGATCATCTCCCGCGGGGTGAGAGGGCGGAAAAGCGACATCAGGGACATGCCACGCTCCTGCTTGGATGTGCGGCAGAGCACATCAGGGAACCGACACTATCCCGGCCAGTATAGCACACCCGTCCGCTTTCAGCGGTTAGCCCGTTCGGGTCAGGCCGAACGAATCGCGCCCATCTATGCCTCCCGGCTGGCTGACTCCTGCTGCCAGTAGCGGCGCAACGGCTAACCCCCCTGTTCGCTGTCGCGCGAACTCACCCACTCCAGCTGCCCGATGATCCTGTTCTGCGGCCAGACCCAGAACGGGAAGTTCCAGTCGCGCATCGTAAAGTCATCCGACCAGGCTGGTTGGGCGGTCAGAGTCAGCGGCTGGCCATCGACCCGGAACTCCGGGCCATCGGCCTGGCGCTCGATCTGTAGCACATGGGCAACGCCCGGCTCAACCTCGCCCCAATACAGTGACTCACAGTGCCAGCCTTCCAGGGGGAAGCACTCCACGGCTTCCACCACGCCCGGTTGCAACCGGAACTGGTAGGCGCGTTCAATGGTTCCGGGGTCAGCGCTGTACCAGTTGGTGCTCAGTTGCATGGGGCCGCCGGTCTGAGTGACCAGCATAGCCGCTGCCACGCCCAGCGGTCGCCCGCCAGCCAGATGAGGATGCAGCGCGGCCCCGCGATCTTCGCCGGCAGTGTTCTGGCAGCGGAACTGCAGCGAGCCATCTTCCGTTGCAAAGGTGCACAGCCCCTGGTCGTCATTGACGCCCCACCAGCTGGTGAAACTGGCCGGGCTGGAGAAGTCGTCATACAGCAGATGGCCTTCCGGCACATCCACGACAGTCTGCTCTATAGCCGGGACTTCGTCCGGCCTGGCCAGGCGCAGATCGCCGCGGATGCCGGTGCGCACCTCGTAGTGCAATTCGCCTTCCAGGCCGCTGGCCTGCAGGTCGCCGACCTGCCAGGTTTCGTACCAGTCGATGACGTACACCACGCGGGTATCAGCAGCAGCAGAGAGGGTGAACTCCTGACGGCTGGAGACCGTCTCTTCCTCTTCGATCCCGAACTCCAGCGCAATCCCGGCCTTGATCATCTCGGTGATCTCCGCCCCCAGTTCCGCCGTCGCCGTGATCCGGATCGTGGTGGTCGTAGCCCGTTCGCGCTCGATCTGGGTAGTTACCGGCAGGGCGTTACCCGTGTTGTCCAGCACGATCGGGATGCTATCGATCCAGACCGACTCCGTCCGCTGGTTGACCCGCTGTACAAGGCCCGGCTCAGTCGTCAGGGTAGCGACCAGCGCCTGAGGCGGTGTATTGTCGCAACCGGCCAGCAATAGCATCCCCAACATGCCCCACCAGCACAAAACAAGCCTCTTTCGCATCAGTGTTGCCCTCCGGCCATCAAGGCGCTCCCTGTATCTTAGTCGCAAATGCGCTTGCCGCCAGCCGGAGCCGCCGCTACAATCCCTGCCCATGGCATTCCACGGATTGATCACGGTCTTCATCTTCGGGGCGGTGGCGCTGGGCGCGGGGGCGATGCTGGCCCCGGCGTTCCCGCCATCCACTGCACCGCTCCGCCAGCAAACGGCTCCCCGCGTCGGTCTGGCGGCGGCGCTGGCCCTGGCCGTGGTGATCGCCGGGGCGCTGTTCCTGGCGGCGCTCTTTGGCTGGGATACCCTGACGATCGATTACCTGTGGTTCGCCCTGCTGGTGGGTATCTTTCTGGCCGGTACGCTGGCGCGGGGGACTTCCCGCGGGGAGGCCGCCGGGTTGCGGGATGCCGAGCTGGGCTGGCCGGGCGCGCGGGAACTGGCTTTCTTCGCCCTGGCCCTGGCGATCTTCGCCGCACCACTGCTGGTGCTGCCCGTCCCGCTGGATACTGACGCGCAGGGGTTCGGCTACCTGGCGCTGATGCTGCGCGAAAGCGGCTCGCTGACCACGCTGGCCCCCTTCCACCCGGAGATCGAATACCTGTACTCGCCCGGCTTCCCGGCGCTGGCGGCGTACCTCAGCCAGCGGCTGGGCATCGGCCTGCACACGATCCAGTTTGCGGCGGCGGCAGTGCTGGCCCTGCTGTTGATCTGGCTGCTGTGGGACTTTGGCAACGAGTTCGAGGATGTGCTGGACCCGGACGCTGTGTCGCAGGAACGCCCGGCGCGGCATGCCGGCGCAACAATGGCGTTGATGGGTCTGCTGGGGACGGGCCTGCTGACCGCCTACATGGATTCGCACTACACCACGATCATGGCCCTGGTCTTTGCCCTGGCCTTCCTGCTATTCGTGGCCCGCTATTTGCGGGGCGGGCGGTGGGCGGATGCGCTGGCGGCGGCGGCGACGCTGGCCGCCGTGCCGCTAACCCACCCCGACACGACGATCATCCTGATGCTGGGTTATGTTCCCTGGCTGGGCACGATCTGGCTGGCCCGGCCCCGACCAGCGTTACGACGCTGGCTGGTCATGGCGGCGGGAATCCCGCTGCTGGCCCTGATCGGCATCCTGCCCTGGCTGGCGCGGATCGCGCCGCTGCTGGGCAGCGGCATTGCCTCCCCGTTTGAAATCGACCCCGGCCACTGGCGCGTCCTGGTCTTCATGCATGGCGTTCTGGTCGTCCCGCTGGCGCTGGGCGGGGCGGTTATTGCCGCCCGGCGGCGCGCGCCGCTGGATCTGCTGATGCTCGGCTGGCTGCTGCTGGTCGTCGATTTCAGCTCGGTCGGCCTGCTGGAGCGCATCACGTTTGGCCTGCTGGACCCGCTGCTCAAGTATGATTACCCCTTCAGCATCGCCTGGCACGGGCCGATCATCCCCTATGCTTACCTGAGCGCGTCAGCGGCGCTCTGGCTGCTGCGGCGGATCGGCTGGGGGCGTGTCCGGCGCGTGCTGGGCCGGCTGGCCTGGCCGGCGCTGGCGCTGGCGGCGGCAGGGATCGCCCTGGGCGTCGTCTTCGCGGAGCCGCTGCGCGACCTCAGCAAGGGCCGGATCGGCTTTTTTGGCGCGTTCGCCTCCCACGCGGATGTGCAGGCGATGACCTGGCTGCGGGATAACACCCCGCCGGAGACGCGCATCCTGAACTTCCCCGGCCCGCAGGAAGGCGACTGGGCGCCGATCATCAGCGAGCGCGACACGATCTTCTTCCGCATGCAGCCGTTCTTCCGCCACAGCGAGCAGGCGGAGGCCGAGCAGGCGGCGCTATATGGCTTCTGGCAGGACCCGGCGGATCCGGCCTGGGCGGCGCGGCTGCGGGAGGCCGGGGTGAGCTATGTGCTGGTGCCGCAGGTAGTGGGGAATCCGGCAGCGTTTGAGCGGATGTGGCGCTGGCGGGAGCCGTTCGCCTGGGAATTGCCGGCGCGTTCGACAGTCGCCGAGGCCCCTTACCTGACGCTGGCAGCGGATTTCGACGGCGCGCAGGTGTGGCGGGTGAAGTAGAGGCCGCGCCATCCGATCACGGCGCGGAGTTGCCCGGCTCCTATAGCGTCCGCACCTGGTAGAGATCGCCATCCACGAAGCCGCGCGCGCGGTAGTATTCCCGTGTGCCCACAGCCGAGATCACGGCCAGGCGGCGATAGCCGCGCGCCCGCGCGATGGCCGCGGCCCGCTCGATCAGCGCCGTCCCCAGGCCGATGTGCTGGGCCTTGCCCGGCACGCTCTGACCGATCGCCACCGACTGGCCGTAGACATGCACCTCGCGGATCATGGCTGCGTCGCGCAGTTCGTCGGTAAGCGGCGGCTGCTCCGGCAGGCTCAGGCGCAGAAAAGCGGCGATGTCCCGCCCGGCAGTGATGTACTGCAGGAAGACCTCCTGCCCGGCCCCGGCGGTATACCACAGCTCATCCAGGTGCAACTCTTCCGGCGCAACCTGCCGCCCACGAATCTCCCGCCCGCGAATGTCCGGGCTGCGCTCGCCGCTGGCGGCCAGCGCCTGTTCCACCAGCTGGCGGAAGTTGGTCAGCCGGTTGCCGACGACGATCTCCGTCGAGGGGATATCACGGACGACACGGGTCAGGCGGCAGTACTCCGGCGTGCGGCGGAAACAGGCCGTCAGCACATGCAGCAGTTCCTCGTGGGTATAGGGTCGCCACTCCCCTGCTTCGTAGTAGTGCATCAATTCCGCGCTCTCCAGCAGCGAGCACGGGTAAATCTTCAGCTCGTCCGGGCGGATGGCCGGGTCATCGAACAGCCGGGCGTAATCGGCCTTGTCTGCCTCCGGATTGGAGCCGTAGAGGTTAGGCATCCAGTGGCCGTGAATCTTGAATCCGGCCTGGCGCAGCAGCGTGATCGCCCGCTGTGTGGCCGCCACATCGTGCCCGCGCCGGTTGAGCCGCAATACCTCATCGTTCAGGCTCTGGATGCCGATCTGTACCTTGGTGCCGCCCAGCCGCCGGATGCGCAGGGCTTCTTCGATGGAGAGATAATCGGGCCGCGTTTCCACCACCAGCCCCACACAGCGGCAGGCGGCGGTCTCATTGCGGCGCTGGGCGGCGGCCAGCTCGTCCCAGGTGGCGTATTCATCGAGGATCGTGCGCTCCTTTGCGCCGCTGGCGATGGCCGCCGCCTCCGAACGGGAACGGGCCAGTTCCGCGCGGTAAATATCCTGCACGATCTGGTTGTAGGTGCGGGACAGGTTCCGCCCATCCACGCTGATACCGACGGCCTGGTTGGCCGGGTGAAGCTGCGACGCAGCACGCAGGGCGGCCTCCACCGCGTCGAATTCGCGGTCAGCGTAGTCCGGGCCGCGGCTGAAATCATTGAGCGCGTCGAAGATGCGCTTGACGAACCAGATCTGGTAGCTCTCCGGGTAGAACGACCACGTTCCGCCCAGGATGATCAGCTCGATCTTGGCGGTGGGATGGCCGATGCTGGTATAGGCCCGCAGGCGGGTGATCGTCTGCAGGTAGGGGTCAAAGCTGTTCTGCGCAGCCCGCAGCGCGCCCGGTTCCCCCGTGACATAGCTCTTGGGCATCCGCACGTCGTTCGGGCAGAAGATGCATTCGCCGGGGCAGGGAAACGGCTTGGTCAGGACGGTGACCGGCGTCACGCCGGAATGGGTGCGCACCGGCTTGAGGCGGATGCGCTCCAGCACGGCGGGGTCGAAGGGCGGCAGGCCATCCGTCCCGGCGAAGGCGTGGTAGGCACGGACAATATCCTCCCGGCGGAACAGGTCGCGGCCATCGCGGGGGTGGCGGTGCAGGACGCGGCTGATCACCTGCGGCGTGATCTGCGGGGCGGCGATCAGCTCGCGCAGGATGGCGAGCAGCGGCTCGCGGTAGGCGTCCAGGTCGAGGTCAGGACGGTAGTGGCGCTTGGGTGACATGGCGGCAATGACTCCTCCCGTGCCGGGCTGGAGGGTGATTGTACCATGTTAGGGGTCACTGAATCAGCCCAATTGTCCCTGTCCCCCCCCACGAGCGAAAAATACACGCCCCGGTGGATCGCTCCGCCGGGGCGTGGGCGCTGCCAGAACAACCAGCTCTCAGACCTGCTCGGCCTCCAGGATTTCGTAGCGGCTGGTGATCCGCGCCTTTTCCCGCAGCATGGCCGAAGCGCCGCAATACTTGGTCTCAGAAAGCTCAATGGCGCGGGCAACCGCCTTTTCATCCACATTGTGGCCGGTCACCCGGTACACCACGTTGATCGTGCCAAAGTAACGCGGGTGTTCCTCCACCTGGATGCCCTCGACTTCGACCTCGAAGGCGGTGACGGTTTGCTGCTTCTTGCGCAGGATGCTGATCACGTCCATCGCCGTGCAACCGGCCAGCGCGACCAGCAACAGCTCCAGCGGGCGGAAACCGCGGTCATGCCCGCCGACCGCCTCCTCAGCGTCGAGGGGGATGATCCCGCCGGGCCAGGTGCTGCCCAGACCCTCAAACGTCATATCGCCTTTCCAGACGACCTTCGCTACTTTGTTCGCCATGGTACTCTCCATCTTCTGTGCCGGAAGGCGCGGCCCAGCCTGCCCTCCAAATTGACGCTTATCCATGAATGGGGGTCACCGCGGAGCGCATTCAGCCCTGCCCGCCCAGGCGCGGCGTGACGGCACGCTCCAGCGTGGCGCGGGAGATCATGCCCGTCCACATCTGAACGATCTGCCCGGCTGGATTGATCAGGAAGGAGGAAGGCAGTCCGGTCACGCCATAGTCTGCCATAACGACCCCTTCCATGTCCAGCGCCACCGGGAAGTTCAGCCGCTGCGCCGCCAGGTAACCGCTGACCGTCTCCGGCGGCTCCTGCTCGTTGACACCGATCAGCACGAATCCCTCCGCGGCATGGTCGGCGTAGTAGGCGGCCAGATCAGGCAGTTCCGCCCGGCAGGGCGGGCACCAGGTCGCCCAGAAGTTGACCAGCACGTAGCGGCCCCGGAAGTCGCTCAGCCTCAGTGTGCCGCGGCCATCCGGTGCTGGCAGGGAAAAATCGGGCGCCGCTGCCTGCAGGCCCTCCCGCGTAACCGGCTCCGCCGCGCCCCCTGTCGATGGGCTGGCGGCGGCGATCACCCCGGCGACGATGAGCAGCAGACCGATCGCCAGCAGGGCAGGCGGAGAAGCCAGGGTGGTCAACAGCGTCCGTCGGCGATGGCGACGCGCGGATCGTGTGGTCATGGTTCAGCGTCCTCCCGGCAGCAATCCCGTTGCGCACTTGAGGCGTTGCGGCGGACAAGCCAGGGCCGCCGTTGCCCCGCGTGATGACCCAATCTGCTTGGTTTAGATGCTCCGCCCGGCGCGGCGTTGCATAAGAAACAGCCTAGAATCCTTGCCGTAGTCTTTTCCCCCCGGCCTGAACGTGGTATGGTCTTCAGTATGAGTACGACCGCGATCACCAACGACGAGCAGGACCTGATCCGGCGGCTACAGGCGGGCGACCAGGCGGCCTATGCCGAGATGGTCGAGCGTTACGCCGGGCGAATCTATAACCTGGCCCTGCGCCTGATGGGCGACGAAGCCGCTGCGGAAGACGTGCTCCAGGAAACATTCCTCAGCGCCTTCCGCGCCATCGATCGCTTTGAGGGCCGCTCCCAGCTGGGCACGTGGCTGTACCGTATCGCCAACAATACCGCCCTGATGCAGCTGCGCAAGAAGGAACCGGCCACCTTCTCCCTGGATTCCCCCCTGGAAACTGAAGAAGGCGACGAGATTCCACGCCAGTTCTTTGACTTCTGCTGCCTGCCGGAACGCGATCTGCTCAGCGATGAAGCCCGCGCGGAAATGCGCGCTGCCATCGACGCCCTGCCGGAAAGCCTGCGCGTTGTGTTTGTGCTGCGCGACATCGAGGGTCTGAGCACCCGCGAGACCGCCGACGCGCTCGGCCTGAGCGTCCCGGCGGTCAAAACGCGGCTGATGCGCGCCCGGCTGGCCCTGCGCGAACGGCTCTCCGCCTACTTCGCCCGCAGCGCGATCTCCAGTGAAACCGGCGAACCCATCACCCCCACCACCTGACGCCGGCTGGCAAGTCTTCCCTCTGCTACTGAAAGGATGTACTTCCATGCGTACACGGTGGTTATCCCTGGCGATCCTGGCGATCTTCCTCACGCCGCTGGCTGTTCAGGCCCAGCGACCGGATGCCCCACCCTACGCTCGGCGCGGGCCATATCCGGTCGGCACGCAGGAGATCACGATCCCGACGGGGGAGACGGCGGGGGTGGAAATCGGGCCGCTGGAGGCGACCATCTGGTATCCCGCCCTTAACCCGGAGGGAGCAGAAGAATCAACCCGTTACCGGGTCGGGCTGTTCTTTCTGCCGGGCCGCGCTCTGCGGGATGCTCCGCCAGATACCGAACATGGCCCCTACCCGCTGGTCATCTTCTCCCACGGCAGCGGCGGGATACGCTACCAGAGCCTGTACCTGACCGAGCACCTGGCCTCGTATGGCTTCGTCGTGCTGGCCGCCGATCACCCCGGCAATACCCTGCTGGATGCCCTGCGCGCCCCGGCGGATACCCTCAACGGGATGATCCGCAACTTTGCCACCCGTCCGCTGGATATCCTGCGCCAGATCGCCTACCTGGACGAGGTCAACGCCGCCGCTGGGCCGCTAGCCGGGCTGGTGGATATGGAGCGTATCGCCATCGCCGGGCACTCTTTCGGCGGCTATACCGCCCTGGCTGCCGGGGGCGCACGGCTGGACTTTGCCGCCCTGGATGCCTGGTGCCGCGATCCGCAGCTCAGCCCCCTCGCCGCCGATCTTCCCGCGCCCGAACGTGACCGTTTGCAGTTGCGGCGGGAAGTCTGCTTCGTCCGGGAAGCAGAGGCCCAGATCGCCGCGCTGCGCGGTTTCGATGCCCCACCCGATGGCCTGTGGCCACCCACCACCGATCCGCGCATCGACGCGGTAGTGCTGATGGCGCCCTATAATGGGCCGATCTTCGGCCCGGCAGGTCTGGCCGCGCTTGAGGTCCCGGCGCTGGTGCTGGTTGGCTCGGCGGATACCACAACCTACCCCCAGCGCGACGCTTACGCCATCTACCACGACATCGCCAGCAGCGAGCGGATTCTGGCTGTATTCGAGAACGCCTCCCACTACCTGTTTGTGGATGCCTGCAGCGAGGCAGCCATCCGCCTGGGGCAGTACAGCCGTTGCTCCGATGCCGTGTGGGACATGGCCCGCGCCCACGACCTGATCAACCACCTGTCCACCGCCTTCCTGCTGGCGTACCTGAACGATGACCCGGACGCTGCGGCGGCGCTCCGGCCAGCGGCGGTCGACTTTACCGGGGTGATCTACCGGCGCGAGAGCGAAGAATAACCGGCCTGCAACCAAATGCGCCCTGTTGCACCTAACAGAGTAAATTAGCGCCGCGCCGCTGCGGCGTGAGAGAAAGCAGAAGTCAGGGAATGACCGAGCATACCCAGCATGACCACGACCGGAGTGAATGCCGCCGCCTGCTTTCCAGCCTGTCGGACTACGTGGATGGTGAGCTGGATGACGCCCTGTGCCGGGCGATCGAGGCGCACATGGCGGAGTGCGAGAATTGCCGGATTGTGGTCAATACACTGACCAGGACAATCGAGCTGTATCACACCGCGCCCGCGCCCGATCTGCCGCAGGATGTCCGCGTGCGGCTGTACAAGACGCTCAAGCTGGAAGACTTCATTGCCAGCGAACCGCCCGACGCAACGGAAGGGTAACACCGCTGCGCTGCAACCTGCATAAGGCGTTCCCCCGGCGTTGCGGTGCCGGGCTGCTGGCCTCCCGGCGGGGCAGGATTTTGCCCTTGAATCCCCCCCGGCAATCGGCTAGAATACCCCTCCGGGCTGCGCTGAGGCAGCCCTAATCTCACACGCCCCGACTGCGTCTGTGTTGCCCGCGTAAGACGCGGGTTTTCCGCGCGGGGTGACGGGCGTGAACGCCTAAACACAATTAGCTGGAGGACTCACCCATGTCTGTGGTATCCATGAAGAGCCTGCTGGAAACGGGCGTCCACTTCGGGCATCGCGCCCGGCGCTGGAACCCCAAGATGAAGCCGTACATCTTCACCGAGCGCAACGGCATCCACATCATCGACCTGCAGCAGACCGTCCCGCAGATCGACAAAGCTTACGAGGTGGTGCGCGATACCGTCGCCCGTGGCGGCACCCTTCTGTTCGTCGGGACCAAGCGCCAGGCGCAGGAAACAATCGCCCAGGAAGCAACCCGCTGCCAGATGCCCTATGTCAACCAGCGCTGGCTGGGTGGCACGCTCACCAACTGGCGCACCATCCACGAGCGCATTGACGCCCTTAAGCGCCTGGAAGCCGAGCGTGACTCCGGCGCGTGGGACCGCCTGACCAAGAAGGAAGCGCTCCTGCTCAGCCGCGAGGTGGCCGGTCTGCAGGAACGTCTGGGCGGTATCCGCGACATGAAGACCCTGCCCGACCTGCTCTTTGTGATCGATGTCAACCGGGAAGCGACCGCAATCAAGGAAGCCAACACGCTCAACATCCCGGTCATCGCCGTGGTCGACACCAACTGCGATCCGGATGTCGTGGACTACATCATCGCCGGCAACGATGACGCCATCCGCGCTATCCGCCTGATCACCAAGACCATCGCTGACGCCGTCCTGGAAGGCCTGGATATGCGCAAGGTGTACGAGGAAGACGAAGTCGCCGCGCCAACCCAGGATTACCGGGTGCGGGAAGAAGATTACGAGGATGAGGAAGATTACCTGGGTGCTTCCACCCTGGCTAATCTCCGCGGGATTGAGAATCTCTTCGAAGACGAGGACGAACGCTAGGATCGACTGTCCGTAAGTCGGCGGAGGCCGCCGGGGGTAGCCCCCGGCCCTGAATGTCGCCGTTCTTACGGATGGTTTCCAGGCGCAAACGCGCGTTGTGTTCAATCACCTGCGGCGTCCTGAATGGCGCTGCAGCGGGAAAACAGAGGATCACATTCTATGGAAATCACTGCCAGCATGGTCAAGGAACTGCGCGAGCTAACCGGCGCGGGACCGCTGGATTGCAAGAAAGCCCTGACGGAATTTGGCGGCGATATGGAACGCGCTGCCCAGTACCTCAAGGAAAAGGGTCTGGCCAAGGCCGCCAAGAAGGCGGGCCGGGCTACCAATGAGGGGCTGATCGAAACCTACCTGCACCACAACCGTCGCGTTGGCGTGATGGTGCAGCTGAACTGCGAAACGGACTTCGTGGCCAAGACGCCGCGGTTCCAGGAACTGGCTCACAACCTGGCCCTGCACATCGCTAACCTGGCGCCCCGCTACGTCCGGCGCGAGGATATCCCCGCCGCCCTGGTCGAGGAAGAAAAGGCCACCCAGCGGGCGCGCGCCCTGGAGGAAGGCAAGCCGGCCAACGTCGTTGACAAGATCATCGAAGGCCGCATGACCAAGTTCTACCAGGACCTTGTCCTGCTGGAACAGGAATTCCTCCTGGACGATAGCAAGACGATCGCCGACCTGATCCAGGAAGCTATCGCCGACCTGGGCGAGAACATCCAGATCTCCCGCTTTGCCCGCTTCGCCCTGGGCGAAGATCAGGCGGAAGGCGACGAGGCCTAGAGGTTGCTGCGATGAAGACCGAACGGGGGATTGGGGTTAACCTGATCCCCCGTTTTTTGCGCCGCGCAAGTGTGCGCCGCGCATTTGCGCGCTGCACATGTGCGCCACACTTACGCGCCGCGTCAACCGCGATAATCGGAAGCGAGGAAAGGTATGTCGGCTGAGAACAAGGCATCCAAATATCACCGTGTCCTGATCAAGCTGAGCGGCGAAGCGCTCGCCCCGCGTAATGGCGAACTGGGCATTGATCCGGATCAGGCGGCCTTCATTGCTGAGCGGATCAAGGCGGTGTACGACCTCGGGGCGCAGGTGGCCGTCGTCATCGGCGCGGGCAACCTGTGGCGCGGCGCGGCAGGCGTGGCCCGCGGGATGGATCAATCCACCGCCGACCACATGGGCATGATCGCCACCGTGATGAACGGCCTGGCCCTCCAGGACGCGCTGGAGCGGCTGGGCGTGGTCACCCGCGTGCAGACCGCCATTGAGATGAACCGCGTGGCTGAGCCGTACATCCGCCTGCGGGCCATCCGCCACCTGGAAAAAGGGCGCGTGGTCATCCTGACCGGCGGCACGGGCAGCCCCTACTTCACGACCGACACAGCGGCAGCCCTGCGGGCGGCAGAGATCAAGGCCGACCTCGTGATCAAGGCGACCAAAGTGGACGGAGTCTATACCGCCGACCCCAAGAAGGACCCGACCGCCACGCGCTTTGAGCGCCTGACCTATGAGGAAGCGCTGGCCCGCAAGCTGTCGATCATGGATCTGACCGCCTTCACGCTGTGCATGGAAAACCGGATGCCGATCATCGTCCTGAACTTCTGGGCGCCGGGGGCGCTGGAAGCGGCGGTGCGCGGCGAGCCAGTCGGCACGCTGATCGGCGGGGCCTAGCGCCCGCCTCATCCGCCCTGGCCGGGCGCCGCGCCAACGATCCGGACGCCATCCTTAGAGCGCCGGAGGTCATATGAGCATCCCGCCTCTGTACACCGCCCGGCTGGTCATCCGCCAGTACCGGCCTGCCGATCTGGCGGCCCGTCATGCCCTGATGGCGGAAGCCTTCGGCAGCGATGACACGCTGGAAGATACCCGCCGCTGGCTGGATTGGACGATCGCCAGCTACCGCGAACTGGCCCGTCTGTACCAGCCGCCTTATGGCGATTATGCCGTCGCCCTGCGCGGCGATGATGTTGCGATTGGATCGGTCGGGCTGGTTCCCGCCGGCGTGCCGTGGGGAGCGCTGCGCGGCGAAGCAGGGCCGCACCTGATCACGCCGGAGTTCGGGCTGTTCTGGGCGATCCGGACGGCGCATCAACGCCAGGGTTACGCCACCGAAGCGGCCCGCGCGCTGGTCGAGTTCACCTTCGCCGAGCTGAACGTCCGGCGGCTGGTCGCCACCACCGAATACGACAACAGCGCTTCCCAGGCGGTGATGCGCCGCCTGGGTATGACGCTCTACCACAACCCCGGCCCGGAGCTGCCCTGGTTCCAGGTTGTCGGCGTGCTGGAGCATCCCGCCGTGGCAGGAGCGAGAGAATCGCTGGCATGATCGGCGCGGTCCTGCCGTGCCTGCCGGGTGGTGCGGAGGCGGTCTGCCTTCTGCCTCACCGTCCGGAAGCCCCACCCGGAACGCCCCACTCGCTGCTCCCCGGCGTCCACTTCAGGATCAGCCCTTCCGCGGGCAGGCTGGCCGCGATCTGAGCCAGCGTGCGCCCATCTTCGGGATGCACGTAATCCGGCGCCAGGTCAGCCAGCGGGCGGGCCACATGGCTGAAGCGGACAATATCCCGATCCGGCACGTGCCAGGGTTTCTCCCCGAAGTCAAAGACGGCCTCATCCCACAGGCTGATGTCCAGGTCGATTGTACGCGGCGCGTTCTTGTTGGCCGGGTCGCGCACGCGCCCCAGCGCCCCCTCGATCGGCACGATCACCGCTGCGCGGAAGGCCTCCGGCGTCAGGTCGGTTTCGACCAGCGCCGCCGCGTTGAGGAAGTTCGCCTGGGCGGTGAAGCCAACCGGAGCCGTCTCGTAAACGGGCGAGACGGCGATCAACCGCGTTCTGGCCCGCAACAGGTTCAGGCATGCCCGCAGGTTGGCCGCCGGGTCGATGTTGGAACCAAGCGACAGATAGACGCGATGTATCCGGGGCGGCTCAGCCTTCATCCGCGCCCTCCGGCGGGGCTTCCGGCGCAGCTTTGGCAGCCTTTCGGCGTGCCTTCTTTGGCAGGAAGTCACGGCGTCGCCGGGTGATGATCACGCCCACGCTGTCAGTGAAGCGCAACGCGCCCGGCTTGTACACGGCCACCCGGATCTTCTCGACGCCGCACTCCGTGATGGCGACCCGCGCAATGGCCGTCGCCAGCGCCTCAACTGTGTTGAAGCGCGCGCCGTCCACCGCCCGGATCACGGCTTTGTTGACCGTGCGGTAGTTGAGCAGATCGGCGGGATCGTCGCTGGCCCCCGCCGGGCGCAGATCGGTGGACAGCCACATGCTGATCACGACATCCTGCATCTCGCGCAGCTCATGCTCGGCAAAGCCAATGTAGCAGCGCAGGCGCAGGTTCTGGATGTGGATGAGGTCTTTCATGCTGTTTCTCCTCGATTCAGTGGCTTCGATCATACAGCAGGACGCCCGGCATTCCCATTTGCAGCCAGGCGCATGAGAATTCGATAATAAAACAGGCCGGGGGCTTCCTAATTCGCCCGGTCTGTGCTATCGTAAAACTACAAAGTGTACAGGATTTGTAGAGATATTGACCGATAAATCTATGACGGGTGTGCAGATCGACCCAGAGGGTCGACGACCTGCTCCCCGCCCGGTCGGGAGGGAGAACAGTCAACATGAGCGACATTCAGGTATTTAACGGCAACAAGACTCAGTTCCTGGAAGAATACGACATTGACCTCAACCTGAGCCTGGATTGCACGGCGGTCGAGCAGTCCGTGCGTACGCTGCTCAAAGCTGTGGGCGAGGACCCAAACCGCGATGGCCTGCTGAACACGCCCAAGCGGGTGGCGCGCATGTACGAGGAACTGCTGGCCGGTTACTACACCGATCCAGAGAAGGTGATCAACGACGCCCTGTTCGATGTCGAGTACCAGGAGATGGTGCTGGTCACCGACATCGAGTTCTACTCGCTATGCGAGCATCACATGTTGCCGTTCGTCGGGCGGGCGCACGTGGGCTACATCCCCCGCAACAAGGTGGTTGGCCTGTCCAAAATCCCGCGCATCGTTGACCTGTTTGCCCGCCGCCTGCAGGTGCAGGAGCGCATGACCGCCCAGATTGCCAACTTCCTGATGGACACGCTCAACCCGCTGGGCGTGGGGGTGGTGGTGGAAGGTGCGCACATGTGCGCCATGATGCGCGGAGTCAAGAAGCACAACGCCCGCATGATCACCAGCCACCTGCTGGGCGCTTTTGAGACCAACGAGAAAACGCGCAACGAGTTCCTCAGCCATGTGCAGCGCTCGCTGGGCACGGAGAGCCTGATCTAAGGCAGGCCGTGCGCCCGGCTCTGGGGCCGGGTTGCACCGAAAAACCGCCGCCCTCCGGGTCAGCGATGGCCCCGAGGGCGGCGGTTTTTGTCCGGTTGCCGGTGCAATCACACGGGGAAGAGCGGGCAACCGGGGCTATTCAGCTTTTTCAGCGTATGCATCCAGCACGCTGTCGGAAAGATAGGGCAGGTGTTTCAAATGGGCAATCTCGCGCACACTGTCATAGGAGATGTACGTGCAACGCTTGTACAGCGGCCCTTTTTCCAGCAGCGAAAAGACCGGGCGACGCAATTCCTGCATCACCTTTTCCCGGCGTGACAGCGGCGCGACAATGTGCAGGCTAATGTCCATGTTGGGCTGCAACGCCAGCAGGTCAGCCATCCGCAGGATGCCGGAATAAATCGAAGTGGTATGCTCGACCTCAAAGGCGCGGATGATGGCCCGCCCTTTCAGCCACAGCACGTCGATCTGCTCGATAGTCCGCAGGGTGGTTTCATCGTAGTTGAGGGGCAATTCTTTGAGGGGTTCAGGGCTGCCCGGCATCCGCTCAGCCATAACCGCCGCCCGGTCATTGCGGGGCAACCAGATCTTCATCCCCATCTGGCTACCAATGTCAGCCAGCAGCGCCTGAATGCGAATGGATTCGCGAACGTCGGTTTCCGGGGCTGGCAACGTCCCTTCCTCATCTGCCTCGCTGGTTGGCACGGAGACGGTCACGGTTCTGTCCCTTCGCCGCACGGTGTGCCTGGTCAGCCTGGCAACCAGACGCTCATCGATCGGGAAAACCTGACCAACGCGCGATTGCTCCAGCAGGAGATTTTCCAGAAAAGTGCCGTCATCTTCATCCAGATGGACCAGGCTTCTCCGCAGCCGGCCTGTCCAGACATAGGATTCGGGGTCGACTTCCCTGGTGAACGAAAGCCTGTTCCAGACGCGCTGATCGCGAATGGGAATCCCCTGCTCCATCGGGAGCCACACCAGTGGCCGGACGCGAAACCGGATCACGAAGGGATCATCAGCTTCAGTGAAGATCGGGGTGTGATCCTCATACGGCCCGCTGAGCACTTCCAGAATGCCCACCCAGCGCGAGAGTTTGGTCAGGTAGCAGACCAGCCGATCTCCTGGCTGAACGCGGTTGGCCACGTTCCTGTGCCGTGCCCGGTGACCGCTAACCGAGCGATCTGACCTGGAAAAAGCTTCATAAGTTTCCGGGGAGAAGAGGTTAATGAAATATTGCGCCATCCTGTAATGACCTTCTTTCCAGCGATTTACAGCTCAATTCAGGGCGCGGGATGCCACCCACATATCGCCTCCCGCCCCCTTACCTGCTGGCGGCGGCTTCGTCCTCGCCCGGCGCATCGTCCAGTTCCGCCGGGATGCGCTCCGCACCCAGCAAGGCCCGCGCTTCCGCCAGGGTATTGACCAGGTGTACTCCCCGCGAGTGCAGGCGCTGAATACGCCGCAGAGCGTTCAGCGTATGGCGGAACAGCGCAGGCCGCGGCGCCCTGACAACTACCACCAGGCCAGTCTGTGGCGGCAGTTCCTGGTTCAGCTGGCGCAGGCCATGCAACCAGTTGCCCCGCGCCGGTATACGCCCGCGACGCAGATCAACCAGCAGATCCACCGGATGCTCCACCGTCCGGGCCAGCCGCGCCGCTTCCAGCAGCAACGCAATCCGCTCCTCGATGCTGATGCTGGTTCGGTCCGGTTCCAGGCTCAAGTCCACTAGCAGCAGCGTCCGTCCTTCGTCCAGCCAGCGCACGCGCTCGCTCATTCCTCCTGCCTCCTGGCTCGCGCCGCCAGCAGCCTGTTCAGGCTTCCCCATCGGTGATGATGTATCGCATGATACACCGAACCCGCGATCGGCGCGCCACCTCCACAAACCCGGCCCGTTCAAAGGCGGAGCGCACGCCGCTGAACACCAGCCAGCGCGGATCGGCGCTTGCTTCCGGCAGGATCGGGTACGCCTCCACGATCCGCGCCCCCTGGCCTGCCGCATAGGCAACGGCGGCGCGGATAAGCGCGGTCATCAGTCCCCGGCGGCGGTACGCCCTGGCCACCACAAAACAGACAATCGACCAGACCGGCCGGTCATCCACCCGCTTGAGCACAGGCGAGCGATCCAGCACCGGGAACGCCTCCCGCGGAGCGACGCTGCACCAGCCGATCGGCTGTCCATGATGGTACGCGAGGATGCCCGGCACCTGGCCGGAGTCGATGATCTGTTTGAGGGCCTGGCGGTTGCCTTCCCCGAACTGGCGCTCGAAATCCGCCCGCCTGACCCGCCACCACATGCACCAGCAGCCCTGCAGCGATCCCAGCTCCGCGAAGAGCGTTTGCAGGTCATCCCACTCGGCGGCAGTCACCGGCCTGAATTCGAGCTGGCTTTCCTCAGGCATGGCAGGGTCTTCTCCGTCTCAGTCGCCGCCCTCCGCTGGCGGCGTGATCTCCAGGAAGGCGCGTTCCGCGGCGCGCCCGCGCAGCCGTTCGGGCAGGGTGAGGACGGTCCACTGCAGGCCGTACTTGGCCTTGAGCGCCGCCTCCGCCGCGCCGTATTCCGCCGGGGTCAGCAGGCGCGCCCGCGCTTCCAGCGTCGGGCCGAGCGTCTGGCCCCGGAAGGTGCAGGGGGCGATCGTCACCCGCGCCGTGTGGCGGATGCGCTTGACCTTGCCGGCGTCAGGGTCGGTGGTCACATACAGCCGGTCGCCGACCTCGGCGAACCAGACCGGCGTCGCGACAGCCGTCCCTGTGCGGCGGAAAGTCGTCAGGCTGATGAACTGGTGGCCCTGCAGGTTGCTGAAATAGTTTCCCACTGTCGTGTGCTCCGTGTGCTTCAGGAAATTGGATCGGCGTCCGTCGCGGCCCGGTAAGCTGCGATCAGGCGATCCATCTGCGCGTTAACCCGCTCGTCCACGCGCAGGCGGGCGGGATCGGCCTGGAACCAGGCCAGCGTCTCCCGCACGCCCAGGTGAAACGGGATCGTGGCGGTGTACTCCGGGACCAGCCGCTTGATCTTGGTGTTGTCGAAGATCACGCTGTGGGCTTTATCCCCCAGCAGGCCCGCGCCGATTTCCGGCTCCAGCCGGGCGATGAAATCCGATGGCATATGGACGATCTTCGGCTCGACCCCCAGCGCTTCCGCCAGGGTGGTGTAGATCTGGTTCCAGGTCAGCACCTGGTCGGAGGTGATGTGGAACGCCTGGCCGATGGCCTGCGGATGGCCCAGCAGCGGCACAAAGGCTTTGGCGAAGTCCCGCGAATGGGTGACCACCCACAGCGATGTGCCGTCGCCATGAACGATGATCGGCGCGCCGCGCAGCAAACGGTCGGGCAGGGTGTAGGTATCCCAGCCGCCGATAGCGATCGGGAAGTTGGAGTCGTAGGTGTGGGAGGGGCGCACAATAGTGATGGGGAAGCCTTCCTCCCGGTAGGCGCGCATCAGGCGCTCCTCACAGGCAATCTTGTTGCGGGAGTATTGCCAGAACGGATTATAGAGTGGAGTGGACTCGGTGATGATCGGGCTGGCGAGCGGCTTCTGGTAGGCCGAGGCCGAGCTGATGAACACGTACTGCCCGACCCGCCCCCGGAACAGGCTCAGGTCGCGCTCGATGTCCGGCTCGGTGAAGGCGATCCAGTCCACCACCGCGTCGAAGCGGTAGCCTTCCAGCACGCGGGCGACCTCCGACGGGCGGGTGATGTCAGCGGTGAGGGTGGTCACACCGGGCAGGCTGACCCCGCGCTGGCCGCGATTGAGGTGGTAGAGGTCGATGCCGCGCTCCACTGCCAGGCGGCTGACCGCTGTACTGATCTTGCCCGTGCCGCCGATAAACAGAACTTTCATACGTTTCTCTCCTCCGGAAACAGTCGGTGATTCGCAGCGGCGCGGGGTGCATTACCCCGCCCGCGCCAGACCAGCCTTGAGGTTCTCGATCTGCGGCACCGGCGTCGGATCGACCTCGTTGAGCATGGCCAGGTAAAAGCTCATGTAGTCGCCGAACTGGGTGGCGCTGAGCATCTGGGCCAGGCGGCTCTGCCCGCGAGCCACGAACGTATCGGTGTTGATACCCTGTTGCAGAAACAGGCGGTAGGTCAGGTCATGGCGCAGGGCAACCCGGGGATGATCGTAGCTGGAGCGGAGCAACATGCAGAAGATCTGTTCCAGGCCGCGCTCCGGCATTTCTGTGCCGGCCACGCCGTTGTGATTCTGCTCCGGCAGCTCGTCAAATTCGGCCCAGTTCTTGGCGTTCTCGTTGATCTGGCCTTTCCAGCGGCGGGCGACCGGAGCCATGATCCCGCTGCCCATGATCAGGCCGATCCGCCCGCAGAACTGCCCGGCATAACGCTTTGGCCCGTTGCGCTCGGCGGGCACCTCCGGGCCGAAGGCAGCCCGTTCCTGCCGCAGCAGGGTAACAGTCTCGCTCACATCGGCGGCCAGCCCACCCGCCAGCCCCAGCCGGTCCGCCAGCCCGACCAGCAGCCCAAAGCTCCAGCCCAGGGCGGCGCGCGGCTGGCTGCTGTAGGTGAACTGCCACAGCGGCACGCCATCCGCCGCCGCGCGGGCGGCCAGTTCCCCGCCGGTGGTGATCGCCAGCCGCCGGACTCCGCGCCGCCCGGCCTCAGCGTAGGCGGCCAGCGTCTCTTCCGTGTTGCCGCTGTTGCTGCTGGCAATCACCAGCACGTCGCTGCCGGAGACATAAGCCGGCAGGTCATAGCCGCGGATGACGAGAATCGGCACAGGACTGGCGTGGGCCACCAGTGCGGCCAGGTAATCGCCGCCGATGGCGCTGCCGCCCATGCCGCTGAGGACGATCAGGCGGGGGCGGCGGTAATCTTCCGGCAGAGGCAGATCATGGGCGGCCTTCCAGGCGTTTTCCACCTGGTCAGGCAGCGCGTGAATGTGACTCAGCATGGCCTGCGGATCGAGCGCGGCAAAGCGCTCAGGGGAATCCAGAAGCATCGGCCTTTCTCCCATCGCTCAAGAGATATTGCGCTGGAAGCATTGTAGCAGGAAGCGCCCCGCGCCGCCTGCGTCCCCGTAGGGCAGGGGTGAGCAAAACTCAAGGAGAGAAAGATAAACGCCGAATACCGGCAGGTGATGATCGACCCTCTACTGTGTGGAGGGCCGCCGCTTCCCCTGCCGCCTGTTCGTCGCTCCCGTTTTTTACCGATCTCCGCTGACCGGCGCGTGGCTAGCCCCGGCCTGGCTCCCCGCCGGGACGCGCGGCGCTTTGCCCGGCCACCAGTTCCAGCGATCCAGCAGCACGGCGATAGCCGGGACCAGCGCCGTGCGGATCACGAACGTGTCCAGCAGCACGCCTACCGCGACGGCGAAGCCCAGTTGTTTGAGGCCAGTTACCGACCCGGCCAGCATGGCCGCGAACGTCCCGGCCATGATCAGCCCGGCGGAGGTGATGATCGGCCCGGTGGCGGCCACAGCGCGGTGTACGCCCTCGCGCATCCCGTGTTGCGCCGCTTCTTCCTTGACCCGCCCCATCAGGAAGATGTTGTAGTCCATCCCCAGCGCGATCAACATGCTGAACATGAAGAACGGCACCCACCAGGTCAGGGCGTCCACGCCAAAGACCAGGCTGGAGAACAGGCGGGTGATGCCCATGGTGGCCCCGTAGCTGAGCAGGATGGTCAGGATCAGGTAAAGCGGGCTGATCAGCGCCCGCAGCAGCACCACCAGTACGATCAGGATGCCCAGCAGCACCAGCGAGAACGAGCGCAGCATGTCGCGCTCCATGGTGTCGCGCAGATCAGTAGTCACCACCGGCACGCCGGAGACGGCGGCCTCTCCGCCCGGAAGCAGTTCACGCAGGGTATGCACCAGGGCGGTCACTTCGTCGCCATAAGGGTTATCCCGCGGGATGATCTCAAAGCGGGCCGCTGTGCGATCGGCGGATAGATAGCGGCCCAGGAAGCCAGCAAGCAGTCCTTCGGTATCCAGGCCGGCGCTGGCCCCGGCGATCGCCGCGCTCAGTTCCGCCGGCAGTTCCTCCGGCAGGTAGTAGACACCCTCCAGGTCCGGCGAGGCGGCCAGCGCGGCCAGATGCGCCTGCATTGTCTCCAGCGCCGGGCCGATCCGACCGGTGAGCGCCGCTACCGGCAGCCCGGCAAGCGTCT
>JAIOAT010000016.1 GCA_019873685.1 Chloroflexota bacterium | reverse complement strand
GGCGGGCATCCGCGCCGGGGCGTAGATGCTGGTGTAGATCGGCGCGTCGGGGTAAAGCGCAGTCAGGTCGGCCAGCACATCTTCCGCACCGCCGACCTGGTTGAGCCAGTCGTGAACCAGAGCAAGTTTCATGGGGTGTAATGCTGATCTGCCAGCAGGTACTCGCCGGGCTTCTGCTGCTTGAGGATCACGATTCCCAGCGGCGGGAGGGTCAGACTCAGGCTGTGAGGGTAGCGATGCCAGGCGATTGGCTCCGCCAGCCGCCCACCCAGGTTGCCCACGTTGCCGCCCCCGTAGCACTCGGCATCGCTGTTGAGCACCTCGCGGTAGTAGCCCTCCTCCGGCACGCCGATCCGGTAGCCGTAACGCGGCACAGGCGTGAAATTCAGGACGACTACCAGGTAATCCCGCCGGTCCCTGGCAAAGCGGATGTAAGAATAGACGCTTTGCTCAGCGTCGTTGGCCTCGATCCACTCGAAACCCTCAGGGGTGAAGTCCTGCTCATATAGCGCCGGTTCGCGGCGGTAGAGATGGTTGAGGTCGCGCGCCCAGGCCTGCATCTTGCGGTGCATCGGCCACTCGTCCAGCAGGTGCCAGTCCAGGCTGCGCGCCTCGCTCCACTCCGACCACTGGCCGAACTCCTGGCCCATAAAGGTCAGCTTCTTGCCGGGGTGGGTGTACTGGTAGCCCAGCAGCAGGCGCAGCGTGGCGAACTTTTGCCACCAGTCGCCAAAAGCCTTGTTGATCAGCGATCCCTTGCCGTGCACCACCTCATCGTGCGAGAGCGAGAGCACAAAATTCTCGCTGAAGGCGTACATCAGTGAGAAGGTCAGGTTATGGTGGTGAAAGCGGCGGTAAATCGGGTCCAGCCGGATGTAGTCCAGTGTGTCGTGCATCCAGCCCATGTTCCACTTGAGGGTGAAGCCCAGTCCGCCCAGATAGGTCGGGCGGGAGACCATCGGCCAGGCGGTCGATTCCTCAGCGATCATCACCGTCCCGGGGACCTCCCCATGCACGACGGTGTTCAACTCCTGCAGGAAGCGGATGGCTTCCAGGTTCTCGTTGCCGCCGTAGCTGTTGGGGATCCACTCCCCGGCCCGGCGGCCAAAATCCAGGTAGAGCATGGACGATACCGCGTCTACCCGCAGGCCGTCGATGTGATACTCCTTCAGCCAGAAGACGGCATTGGAGAGCAGGAAGCTGCGTACCTCGTTACGCCCGTAGTTGAAGATGTACGTGCCCCAGTCAGGATGTTCACCCTTGCGGGTGTCAGCATGCTCGTAGAGGTGCGTGCCGTCGAAGTAGCTCAGGGCGTGGCCGTCCTTGGGGAAGTGCGCCGGCACCCAGTCCAGGATCACACCGATGCCGTGCTGGTGGCAGCGATCGACGAAGTACATAAAGTCGTGCGGCGTCCCGTAACGGCTGGTCGGGGCGTAATAGCCGGTCACCTGGTAGCCCCAGGAGCGATCCAGCGGATGCTCGGCCACCGGCATCAGTTCGATGTGGGTGTAGCCCATGTCGCTGACATAGGGGATCAGCGCATCAGCCAGCTCGCGGTAGGTCAGCCACTCATAGCCGTTCTTGCGCCGCCAGGAGCCAGCATGCACTTCGTAGATCGCCATCGGCCCGGCCAGCGGATCGCGCTCCGCGCGGGCGTGCATCCAGGCGCGGTCGCCCCAGGCGTAGGCGTCCAGATCGGTCACGATCGAAGCCGTGCGCGGGCGCATCTCTGACAGAAAGCCGTAAGGATCGGTCTTTTCCGTGTGGTAACCTTCCACGCGGGAACGGATGTCGAACTTGTAGCGCGCGCCCACTTCCACGCCGGGGATGAACAATTCCCAGACCCCGGCGGGGATATGCTCCCGCATGGGGTGAACGCGGGCGTCCCAGCCGTTGAAGTCGCCGATCACGCTGACACGGTAGGCATTGGGCGCCCAGACGGCGAAGTTGACCCCGCGCACGCCGTCCACCTCCCGGAGGTGCGCGCCCAGTTTGCGGTAGGCCTGGGAGTTGTGCCCCTCGCTGAAGAGGTACAGGTCATATTCAGTCAATAGCGGGCCAAAAGCATACGGGTCAGCGAACGATTCCGGCAACCCGGCGTAGGTTTCCCCTTCGAAGTGATAGCGCAAACCGGGCCACCGCCCGCGCACACGAGCCTCAAAGAAGCCGGCCTCATGCAGGCGCTGCATGGGGTAGCGCGTGCCCGTCCGTTCGTTGACGACGGTCAGGGTACGCGCCCAGGGCCGAAAGGCGCGGATGCTGACCAGCGCCTGCCGGTCGCGGACGGGGTGCGGGCCGAGCAGATCAAACGGCGCGCCGTGATCGCCCACAATCAGCGAGGCAATGGCGCTGGGATGAATTTCGGTCGGCATGGCAGCCCCCATCTCCGGCCAGGAACAGGCGCAGGACTGACTTGTTGCCATTATAACGCACGTCCGGATCGCGCCAACGGCCCTAGTTCACCAGCATGATCCCGGCTTCCGCCAGGTGCTGGTGAACCATCGTCAGAATCTGGGAGCGCAGATCCGCCGCCCGGCCAAAGCGGGCCTTAACCACCAGCGTCAGTTCCACCTGCTGGCCGAATTCGCCGGAGGTCAATACCTGCCATGGCTCCAGCATATCGGGCAGGCGGAGGACGGCGTCCTCCCCCAGCGCCTCCAGCAGGCTGATAGCAGTTTGCAGGTCGGCGGTGGCAACCTTCAGGCGGATCTTGGTGGTGGAAAACGCGCCCCGGCTGAAGTTACGAATGACGCGAATCTCGCCGTTGGGCATCACATACAGCTCACCGGTCGGGGCGCGCAGCAGCGTCGTCCGCAGGTTGATGGCTTCGATCACCCCTTCGATCCCGAGGATCTCCACCTTCTCGCCGACATCGAACGTATCCTCGAAGATGAAGCCGATGCCGGTCAGCCAGTCGCTGATCAGCGGGCGCGCGCCCAGGCCAAAGGCCGCGCTGAACAGGCCAACCATCCAGATCAGCGTGTTAGCATCGACAAAGAAGCTCAGGCTGAGCAGGATGGCCACCAGGAAGGCCAGAAAGCTGATCATGCTGCTGAGCAGGTCCTGCAACGTGCGGCGGCGCTCCTCGCGCATGCGCAGCCGCTGCGGGGCCAGCCGGGCGACCACACTGAAGGCCGCCACGAAACGACCGGCCAGCCGATGCACCACCCAGGCGGCGGCGAAAATCGCCGCGATCGGCAGCACGTAGCCCTTCAGGATGTCTGCAAAAGCCATCGCTCACCCCTCGCTTACCCGCTCCGCCGCGCTGTGCTACACTCCCCGTATGATACCCGATTGGCGCTGGACGACGAAGGCAGACAGGCATGAGCAGCGACCGCGAACGTGAGCGTCTGCAACGGTTGAGGGAACGGCAGCTTCAGGCGCGCGCGCCGGGGCCAACCGTCAAAGTACGCTGGAAGAAGACACAACCCCACCATGAACCATGGCTGACGTTGTTCTGGACGGCGCTGCCGGGCCGGGCCAAAGGTGGGCTGATCGGCTTCCTGCTGGGGACGGCTGGCTCGGTCGCGCTGGGGATTGTCGCCCCGGAGCCGTGGGGGATGATCTGCGGGGCGCTGGTTTTCCTGACGGCGATCGTGGTCGGCATGATCGTCGGCAAAGCCACCGACCAGGCCGGCCTGATCGACCGGCGCTGAAGTACACAACAGGCGCTCTCCGCGGTCATGGCGCCGGTTCAGCTAACGCCAGTTCCAGGACGATCTCATCATGGATCGGGATGCCGTCCAGCCCGATCAGTGGTATCTGTGGCTTGATCTGCCGGGCAGCGTCCACCGCGCCGGGATGCACCGCCGCCAGCCGGAAACCCCGCTTCTGGTAAAAACGCAGCGCGGGCAGGTTATCGTTGGTAGTGATCAGCCAGAGCCGTCGGCAACCCGCTGCCTTCGCCATCTCCCGGACTGCCGCGATCAGCGCCGTACCGATCCCGATGCCCTCGCGCAGGCTATCCAGCGTGACGATCTCGCAGGCGTCGCCCGCAAGATGGCAGGTGACCAGGCCGACCCGTTCCCCCTGGCACAGCGCATAGAAGCCGGGCAATGCCGCCGGGTCGTAGACGACGCCATGCGCCACGACCGTCGGCGCGCCCCAGCGGGCCGCCACCAGCGCACGCACCCAGTCCCGGTCGCCGGGAGTCAGCGGATGAATGGTATAGGCGTTCATGCGCTCCCTTTCCGGTTTGTCTGCGCCGTCCGCCAGCCAGCCATGCGGGGGATGGGCGTCGTTGTGCCAGCGGGCGGGGTGCTGTAGTATAGTGTACACACAACCGTTGTGCCCCGGATCGCACGACGGGCCAGGGGTAAAGGAAGGTGCGGATGGCCAGAGAGTTACCCCCGAATGATGACATTATCCCGCCGGGCAACGAAAAAGACACCGATTCAACCCGCCGGATGAACCGCCCGGATGCTGACGATCAGACGGTCCCTTCAGAGCCTACCCGGCTATCGCCAGCAGCACCGGATAGCCTGCCTGATGAACCGGCGGAAGCGGGCGAATCAGCAGCGGCGACGCAGGCCGTTGAATTGCCGCCGGAGTTAAACGCGCTCTTTCAGCGGCGCAGCGCCGCCGACCGATCCGCAGCGGATGAAACGTCCTTCCCCGGCTGGCCGGGCAGCAGCGACGCTGAGGCTACAGAGGTCAACCCCTCCCTGGCTGCCGGTTCTGGACTGGAGCCGCCCTATCCTTCCCGCTGGCCCTATTCCGCCAACCTGCAGGAAACAGCGGTCAACCCCTCGGTGCAACGCGGCGACGAATTGCCGCCTGTCTCCGTGCCGCCGCCCCCGCCGCTGTATGGCGGGCTGGACTACCGGCCGCCGGCAGCCGAACCCACGCCGCCGCGTAAGCGCCGCCGCACCGCCCGCGAGCGCCGCGATAGCGGTCTGTACCTGCCCTGGTGGTCGCTGCTGGTGCTGCTGGCCGGGGTAGCGCTGGTGGCGACGCTGGTGATCCTGGCGCTGATCTCGCTGGGCGGGCAGTTTGCGCCCGGCGGAGAGACGCCGGTCGTGATCGTGATCACCCCCACACCAACCGCCACGCCTACCCGCACACCCGGCCCGCCCACGCCCACCCGTCCCCCTGTGACCGCGACACTACCGCTGGCCCTCCAGGCCACCCGCAGCACGGGAGAAGCTGAAGCTGATACAACCCTGGCGGCCACCTCCGCCATCACGCCGCCCCCGCCGACCCCTGCCGTGCGCGTGGGCGCACAGGTGGAAGTCGTGGAGGTTGGCGCAGCCGGGCTGAATGTCCGCGAAGGTGCGGGCACTGGCTTCCGGGTGCTGCTGATCGCGCGGGAAGGCAGCCGCTTTGAGGTCACCGGCGGGCCGGAGGAAAGCGGCGACTTTACCTGGTGGCAGATCCGCAGTCTGGATGATCCCACCAAAGAGGGCTGGGCAGTAGCCGAATTTCTGCGTGTTGTACCCTGAGACGGCAGTTGGCTTCCTGACCTGACATGTCAGACCCTCCGTACCCGGATCATGGGGCGGAGGGTTTCGATTCCGGCCATCAAATCGCCAAGCCACAGCGTGTCATGAACGCCATCCACCAGCGCAAGGCATATGCCTATGCCGTGAATGACGTGCTCCTCACTCTGTGACGCCCCCAGCTGGTGAGAAAGCCAGATGGCCCCCTTGCCCCACTGGTGGGAAAAGGGGGCGGGGGATAGGGGCTAAAGAGCGCATGACAGGCTCTAGCCGGGGCAGTCCTCCGGGCACTTGTTCTTATTCTCGCCCGGCCCGCAGACGCCATCGCCACAAACCGCCTTGGGGACTTCTGTTGGCGTCAGTGTCGGCGCTGGCGGGGAGGTTGGCGGCGGCACTGGCGTGTCCGTCGGTGGCGGAACAGGGGTATCGGTTGGCGGCGGCACTGGCGTGTCCGTCGGTGGTGGTACCGGTGTGTCCGTCGGCGGCGGCGTTGCCGTTGGTTGTCGCGTGGCGGTAGGCAACAGCGTTGCCGTCGGACGCGCCGTCGATGAAGGCGGCACTGGCCCGCCGCCCGCGCGAGTCGGCGTCGCCGTGCTTGTCCGGGTGGGTGTTGGTGTGCTGGTCAGAGTTTGCCGTGGGTGCGGTGTGCTGGTCGGCGGCAGGTTCAGAAAGCGGGTCGGCTCATAGGTGGGCGGAAGCAACGGCGTGGGAATCAGGGTCAGCAGACGACCGATCAGCGCCTGGCTTTGTGCCATCAACGTGGCCAGGCCAGCCCGCAGGGTCGGGATCAACACCGGCGCCGGGGTAGCCGTGGCCGATGGTTCAGGCGTGGCGCTGGCTGTCGGCGTCACTGTGGCCGTCGGCAGGTCGGTTGGCGTGGCCGTGGAGGTAGCAGATGCGGTCAGCGTGTCGGTCGCGGTAGGTCGTTCCGTCGGTGTGGCGGTATCCGTGGCGGTGGCTCTCGCCGTGGGCGCTGGCGGCACAGTCCCGGTTACCGAGGCCAGCACGGACGTGGTCACGGTAGGCGGCGGGGTAGGCGTCACTGATGTATTGCCGCCCAGTCCCAGCACTACCGGAATACCCAGCAGGATCATCACGGCTACGCCAAGCAGGATGATGGCGACCGGCCTCTGCAACAGCTTCCGGCTTTCCATGCGCGGGCGGGGCAACGGCGGAACCGATCGGGTGACGATCTCACCCCGGAAGCTCACCTGCACCAGCCGGAACTCGGCGAACAGCTCCGGCTGCTGGCGTGTCCTGGTGAACAGGGCGGCGGCAGCCGGGGCGGACATGGCCAGGGTCAGGATCGTGCTGCTCTCGCGGACGGACAGGATTTCGATCGACAGATCGGGGTAGTCAGCGACCAGAGCGCCGGTCACCGCCGACAGGAAGCGGGCTGTGTTGAAGGACGACCGGGGCAGATCAAACGTGAAAGCGATCTCTTCACGCTGCTCCACTTCCGGATCGGTGACGCTAACGGGACCGGGCGGGACGAAGGTCTTGGTCCCGTCTTCGCCCGGTGTCTTCTTCGGCCTGGGCTGGGGCGGCGGTGTGGGGGGCGGCGCCTCGGGCTTGCTGCGGGCAGCCAGCTTGAACGCGTTGATCATCTCTTCAACGGTCGCGTAGCGGTTGACCGGCTGCTTTTCCAGCGCCCTGAAGATCACGGCTTCGACCGCGCGCGGCACATGCGGGGCCAGCGTGGAAAGGCTGGGCGGTGGCTGTTGCAGGTGCTGCAGGGCCAGGTCGCGGGCATTAGCGGCCTGGAAGGGCAACTCCCCGCTGAGCAACTCAAAGATTGTCACGCCCAGCGAATAGATATCGCAGCGGCGATCCAGCTCCTCGCCCACCCACTGCTCCGGCGGCATATAGGCCCGTGTGCCGGCCATTGTGCCGTACTTGGTGATCTGCTGCCCCTCGTCGGAGCGGGCCAGCCCGAAATCGGAAAGGTACGGCTCGTCGTTCTCGTCCAGCAGGATGTTGCGCGGGTTGACGTCGCGGTGGATGACGCCCTTCTCGTGGGCAAAGTGCAGGGCGGAACCGATCTTGTCCAGCAGGGTGATGACTTCGTCCAATGAGAACGGGCCGTGCGTCAGCAGGCGATCCTTGAGGTTGCCGGTCATCAACGGTGTCACCAGGTACAGCAGGTGATCGTTGTCCAGGGAGCCGTAGTCGTACAGCTTCAGGATGTGCAGGTGCTCCAGGCGGGCAATCGTGCGTGCCTCGCGCTTGAAGCGCTGGACGTACTCCGGGCTTTCGACCGGATCGACACGCATGACCTTGACGGCCACCGTGCGGCGGATATCGTCCTGCTGCTCGGCCAGGTAAACGACAGATGTCCCACCCCGGCCGATTTCCCTGATCAGTTTGTAGCGGCCGATGAGTGAGCCTTCCAGCTTGTCAACCATGATGATGCCGTTCCCGCACCCGCTGGAACCCGTAGGAAACAATTCCTCTGTTATTGAGTATATAAGATACACTATTAGCAGACCAGCGATTCGGGCAAATTCATGACTTTTTTATGCTGCACATGCTTTTGAGGGCGGACTGAAGATACCCGGCTGGCGTTCGCCGGGGAGAGCGGCTGTGCTACAATCCCCGGCGGCGGGCAGGTTCGGGCTGCTGAAAGGCTGCCAATGAAGGCACAACGCTGGGTCGAGGGTCTGTTGATGGCTGGCATGGTGCTGCTGGCGGGCTGCACCCTGCCGCTGCCCACCCGACTGCAGCCGGAGAGCGCGGCGGCCCCCGTTGCCTCCGACGCTTACGCGCCGCCCTTCGCGGATGCCCGCGACCTCTTCGCCAGCGTATGCTTCAATTACTGGGTGGAGCAGGTCAACCGGCTGTACGTGATCGACAGCGCCCTGGCCCACATCACGTTCTATAACGAAGTGGACGAATCAGGCCGCTGTCGCTTCCCGGTCAAACGTCTGCCCTTTGACTTCACGCAGGGGCGCATCCTGGTTGGCGCGGTCAATGTCGGCACCGGCTGCCGCGCCTACACCGATCCAATCGCGCTGCTCAGAGATGATACCGCGCGGACGATCACGCTGCGGGTGGGATGGGCCGTGGCCGGGGATTGCCCGTACCGGCTGGCGCGGCCCTTCTGGGTGAGCATCCCCCGCCCGCCGGAAGGCTACACGGTCCGGCTGCAGCCTGAGCCGCTGCCCTCGCCGCCAGACTCCCCTGCCAGCCAATGAAATACAGGGAATGGGCAGTAGGCAGACCTCCCGGCCTCCTGGCCCTCCGATCTCCCAGCCTCTGGCCTCCAGCCTCCTGGCTCTTGTCCCCTGCCTCCCGGCTTCCCGGCCTCCTGGCTCCCCGATCTCCCGGCCTCCGGACTCTTGCCTCCTGGCTCTTGTCTCCTGGCTCTTGTCTCCTGCCTCTTCTTTCCCTGCCTCCCGCTGTTCGCCGCCCCTGTTCGGTGCTATAGTGATAGCGGATGAAACGGCTGCGAAGCAGGGAGCAGGCAGGTATGGCCAGGGGCGTGATCACCACGGCGGGGCTGGAATTTGAGCGCGAAGCCTATGCCCAGGGGTGGCGGCTGATCGCCGGCGTGGACGAAGCCGGGCGCGGAGCGTGGGCCGGGCCGGTGGCCGCCGCTGCGGTCATCCTGCCCGTGGAACGCGAAGACCTTTCGACGGTGCTGGCCGGCGTCACGGACTCCAAAGCCCTCAGCGCAGAGCGGCGCGACGAACTGGCCGCCCGCATTGAGGAGATCGCCCTGTCCTGGGCGGTAGGCCGCGCCACCAATGTCGAGATTGACGAGAAGGGGATCATCGTCGCGACGCAACTGGCCATGGAACGCGCCCTGCGCAAGCTGGAGATCGCCCCCGATTACGTCCTCATCGACGCCATGAGCCTGGCGGAAACGGTGATCCCCGCAGACCGGCAGCGGCGGATCATCAAGGGCGACCAGCGTTCGCTGAGCATCGCCGCTGCCAGCATCCTGGCCAAGGTCTACCGCGACCGCTTCATGCTGGCGCTGGATGAGCAGTATCCGGAATATGGCTTCGCCTGGCATAAGGGCTACGGCACCCGCCAGCACCGCGAGGAACTGACCGCTCACGGCCCCTGCGTGGCTCACCGCCACAGTTTCCGCCCCGTGATGTCCTGGAAGCAACTTCTGTAGCGATTTCCGCCACGATCTACAGCGTCGTCATCCCTGGCTATCCGGCGCGGGGGGACGCGCTACGCCTGTTTGCTGGCGGGCCTGTTCGATCCAGCTTTCGACGTCGGTGCGGAAGCCGCCCGGCGGCTGCACAATCGCCCGCACTTCTTCCGGCGTCAGGGCGGCAAGCTGGGCCAGGGTGGTGATCCCGGCCTGCCACAGCCGCCGCTCGTAGACCGGGCCGATGCCGCGCACGTCGCGCAGGCGGGTGATGGCCGGGCTGCCCTCGCCGGGCCGGGTGGCCGGGCCGGGCATCGCCCGCGCTGCTTCCAGCCGGGCAATGGTCTCGTCCAACCGGCTTTCCAGCGCCGCCAGGGAAGCGCCCAGCGCCTGCAGGGCGGCGGCGTGCGTATCCTGCTCGCGGCGGATGTCGTTGAGCAGGGCGGTATTGCTATCCCCGGCGCGCACCGTGAAGCTGGTAGGCAGCTGGGCCACCAGGGCGCTGTGCCGGATCAGGGCGTCGTGGAGGGCCTGCAGGGATTGGCGCAGGGCGGCAATATCGGCTCCCGCAACAGGCGGCTCAGCGCCAACCTGTAGCGTAGCGGGGCGCTTTCCAGCCTGCCAGCGGCTGATGAGCGCCATCAGGGCCAGCGTCGTAAGCGCCCCGGCCAGGAACAGCGCCAGCATCACCCAACCATCGGTCATGTCATCTCCCCCTGCATGCAAATGCTCCAACCCATTATACGGGAAGCAGCCCGGCGCTGCTGCCTGTCCCGATGCCGGTGCGCCGGGGGAGGCGCCGTACAAGGGCGGATTGCAGGGCAAAGCGGCCCGCCGCCAGCAGGCCGCAACACAAAGGGGCACATCCGAAAGGATGTGCCCCCTGTGGGTCTATAGCTCATCCGGCGCGTCAGCGCCGTTGCAGTGGGCTACTGCGCCTCGAAGTAGACGCGGCCAGGGTACTTGAGGCCGGTCAGGAAGGTGCCGTTCAGCTCCGCCGCATCGATATTCAGGTCGCTGCGGTAAGCCCAGGCGCCGACAGCCTGGTAAAGCGGGATCATCGGCAGGTCTTCCCACAGCAGGCGATCGATCTCGGCGTACAGGTCATAGCGTGCCTGCGGGTCGGTCACCTTGCGGCCCTGGTTGAACAGGTCGATGATCTGCTGGTTGTTGAAGGCGAAGAAGCCGGTCGGGTTAGCCAGATAGTTGCGGTAGTGATCCGGCTCCGGGCCAAAGAGACCCCAGCCGCCGATTGTGGCGTCGTAGGGCTTTTCCGTGCTGGTATTCTCGTAGATTTCCTCGTAGGCCTTGGCCTCATCCAGCGGAGCCAGCTCGACATCCACGCCCAGGGCGCGCCAGTTGTCATAGATGACCGGGGCAATCGCCTGCATCAGCGACCAGGTGCCCATATAGGCCAGGCGCATATGCATCGGCTGGCCGTCCTTGTCCAGGATGCCGTCGCCATCGGTATCCGTCCAGCCGGCCTCGGCCAGCATCTGCTTGGCCAGTTCCGGATCGTACGGATACTGCTCGTTGCGGCCTTCCTCGTACATGAAGACGGCGCGGTTGAAGAGCGAATCCGCCAGCATACCATAGCCGCCCGCGGCCACATCGATGATCGCCTGGCGATCCAGACCAACAGCCAGGGCGCGGCGGACCGCCGGATCGCTGAAGTTGGGGCTGCGGACGTTGAAGCCGACGTAACGCATCAGGTCACGCGGGGCGGTCTGCAGCACGAAGTCGGGGTTGTCCTGGAAGGGGGTAACATCCGCGCCATCCACACGGGCGAAGTCCACCTCGCCAGCCAGCAGGGCGTTAGCCGTGTTGGTCGCGCCTTCGATGAAGCGCACCACGATGCGGTCCAGGCACGGCGCGCCGCGCCAGTAATCGGGGTTGGCGTCCAGCGTGATGCTCTCGCCGGTCTTCCATTCCACGAACTTGAAGGGGCCGGTAGCGATCGGGTTGGTGTTGTACGGCGCGTCGACCATGTTCAGGCTCTCGAAAGCGTGCTTGGGCACGATCGGGATCGCCAGGGAGGTCAACACGGCGGCGTCAGGTTCGTTGAGGATGACCTTGAAGGTGTAATCGTCCACCACCTCGAACTGCATCGGCTGATCGCCCTGCATCAGGTTGGGGCGCCAGTCAATGGCGTTTTCCTCAAGCTGCACGGCCTGGTAGGTGAACAGCACATCTTCCGCCGTGAAGGGTTCGCCGTCGTGCCACTTGACGCCCTGACGCAGGTGGAAGGTGTACTCCAGCCCGTCTTCCGAGATTTCCCAGGATTCAGCAAGGGCCGGTTCGATCTTATCGCCCCAGTTCTCGCCACCCAGGATGAGCGGCTCGGCCATGAAGGTGACCACGAACAGGCTGTTGCCGTCGTTGGCATACAGACCGCTCAGGGTGCGCGGGTCGCCGCCATAGGAGACGACCATCGTGCCGCCCTTGTTCGGGCATACGAAGTCTTCGCCGCCCTGGGCGTTGACAGCCATCACCGGCAGCAGTAGCCCCACTACCAGCAGCAGGCTCAACAATGTCTTGCGCATAGCCTCTTTCATCCTCCTGATACGATGCACACGGACAAGATGTTTTGTTACCGGCCCGGCGGAAGCGCCGCAGCCAGCCTATCTGCGCGCCCGGCTCAACGCCGCAACTGCGGGTCGAATGCGTCGCGCAGCCCATCCCCAACAAAATTGAACGACAGCACAATCACCGAGATGATCGCACCCGGCACGACCCACATCCACCATGCTGTCCGCAGCCATTGCTGGGCTTCTTCCAGCATTTTACCCAGGCTGGCGTGGGGCGGCGGTACGCCCAGCCCCAGGAAGCTCAGCGCCGACTCGGTCAGGATGGCATACGGCACGGAGAGCGTCGCGGCCACGATGATCGGGGCCAGAGCGTTGGGCAGCAGATGGCGAGTCACCAGCCGCCAGCCCGGCACGCCGATACAGCGCGCCGCCTCGATAAATTCGCGCCCCTTGAGGGAAAGGAATTCCGCCCGTACCAGGCGCGCCACGGTCATCCAGTTCAGGGCGCCGATCAGGAAGATCAGCGTGAGCAGCGTCCCACCGAACACGCCGGAGATGATCAATAGCAGGAAGAAGCCGGGGATGGACAGGAAGATATCGGTGATGCGCATCAGCAGGTTGTCCACCCAGCCGCCAAAGTAGCCCGCCGTCGCGCCGATGGTCACGCCGATGCTGATCTGGAAAATTACCGCCGTGATGCCCACAAACAGGGAGACACGCGCTCCGACCATCGCCCGCGAGAGGTAGTCCCGACCGTAGTTGTCCGTACCAAAGACGTACTCTGCCGAGGGTGGCTGAGGGCGGCCCCGCGCATAGGCCGTGTTGTTGGCGTTGGGATCGTAAGGGGTGAGCTGATCGGTGAAGATCGCCATCACCCCCATCAGCAGCAGCAACACGGCGCTGATCAGGGCCAGGCGGTGCTTGCGGAACTGCCGCCAGATCAGTTTCCACTGCGGCGTGGGGCGGGTCGCTTCCAGAGCAAGGGGCAAAGTCGTCTCAGTCATAGCGAATCCTCGGGTCAACCCAGGCATAAGCAATATCGGCCAGCAGGTTGCCCACGACAATCAATACCGCGGAAAGCATCGTTACAGCCATGATGATCGGGTAATCGCGCCCGTTGATCGATTCGACCCCCAGGCGGCCCATCCCCGGCCAGCCGAAGATCGTCTCCGTGATGAAGGCGCCGGTCACGATCGACGGCACCGAGAGGCCGATCAGCGTCACCATCGGGATCAGGGCGTTGCGCAGGGCGTGCAGCCCGATCACGCGCCGCTCCCGTGCGCCTTTGGCTCGCGCCGTACGGATGTAATCCTGCCCCAGCACCTCCAGCAGGGACGAACGCTGGTAGCGCGACCAGCTCGCCGTCTGGGCCAGGCTCAGGACAGTCGCCGGGAGGATCATGTGGCGGATGACATCCAACGTGGCTTCAAAGCCTTCATACTGCACGCGCACTGAGCGCATCCCCACGCCGGGCAGCCAGTTGAGGTGAATGGCGAAGACCTGCAGCAACACCAGCGCCACCCAGAAGACGGGCACTGAGATGCCCACCAGCGCCAGGGTGCTCAGAATGTAATCGATCAGGGTGTAGCGTTTGAGCGCCGAGATGATGCCGATGGGTACCGCGATCAGAATGGACATCACCAGGGCCACGCCGCCCAGCAACAGGGTATTGGGCAGGCGGTCGCCGATCTCCAGGGCCACCGGGCGGCGGGTGCGGAAGGAAAAACCAAAGTCCCCCTGAAGGGTCTTGGCCAGCCAGGAGACATAACGCACGTAAACCGGCTGATCCAGCCCCAGGCTGCGGCGCACCTGGGCGATGTACTCCGGATCGGCGCCCTTTTCCGGGTCGACATACATCTGCGCAGGATCGCCCGGCGCGATCTCCACGATGGCGAACACAATGACCGAGATAGCGATCAGCAGGGGCACAGCCTGGATCAGGCGGCGGATGATATAGCGAGTCATGGGTGACCGCCTCGCTTATTCCGATTGGGCCGTTTGCGGCACCATCACATAGGTCTCGAACTCCGGCGGGTTCAGGATGTGCTTCTTGACCCCGCAGGTGTTGGCCGCACGCACCACCGCCTCATGATACTGGGCGGGGAAGCCCTCCGGCAGATGAATTTGCATCTCGATCTTCTCGATGCGGTTAGTTTCCCGGTTGTAGTGCATCCGCTGGGTGATGTACAGACCCGCGGTAGGGATGCCCCGTTCCTGGCAAAAGGCCAGCACCTTGATCCCGGAGCACGTGCCAATCCCGGCCAGGAAAAGATCGAAAGGGGAAGGCTCGCCCTCGCCCCCGGTGGGGATAAGCACATCGTGAATCTCGGCGTCGACGCGCGATTCGCCGGGGAAGGTGACAGTCATGTCGAAGAGTTCCATGCCGTGCGCTTCCTCTTTTGGTGATCAGATTACCGGGTTACGGGGAGCAAAAGGTCTGGCGGAGGATTGTATCCGACAGCCCCGCCGGAACGCAATATTTTGGGCGTGTCAGTAAGCGAAGAAGACCGGCGGAATCGGGAATAAGCGGGGGGATGGCTTCCCGGCCACCGGGATTCCTGGCCTCTTAGCGTCCTGGCCTCCCGTCACTCGCCCCCAGTCGCCTGCCTCGCCCCTGTTCGCCGGGCGCGGTTGTCAGGCCAGTCCCAACGGCCTATACTCCACTGCAGCGCAAACTTCCAGCCAGGTGAGTAGCCTATGCTTCCTCTGCGAGACCTTAACCCGACCCAGCGTGTTCCCATCGCTAACTTCACGCTGATCGCGATCAACATCCTGGTGTACTTCCTGTTTCAGGCCGGCCTTTCCATGCGCGAGTCCTATGCGCTGGCGGTGGACTGGGCAGTCGTGCCGCTGACGATCACGCGGGCGGGGATCACGCCGGAGTCGCTGCTCGACATCGTGCGGGCGATGTTCATGCACGGCAGCATCGCTCACCTGGCCGGTAACATGCTCTACCTGTGGATCTTCGGCGATAATCTGGAAGATCGCATGGGCATCCCGCTGTACCTGCTCTTCTACTTTGCCTGTGGCTTTGCCGCCACCTTCGCCCAGATCGCCATCGATCCGGTGTCGGACATCCCCATGCTGGGAGCCAGTGGAGCCATCGCCGGCGTGCTGGGCGGCTACCTGGTGCTGTTCCCCCGGGTGCGTGTGCGCGGTTTGATCTTCTTCGGCTACTTTGCCCGGATGGCCGATCTTTCAGCGCTGTGGGTGCTGGGCTTCTGGTTTGTGCTCCAGGTGCTGGAAGGCTTCGCTTCGCTGGGCAGCCTGATGGGCGGCGGTGTGGCTTTCTTCGCCCACATTGGCGGTTTTGTAGCCGGGGTGGTGCTGATGTGGCTGTTCATGCTGGCCGTGCCTCAGCCGCCGCACCATGAGCGGCACGAAATGCTTTACCAGCGCTATGACGCCCGGCAGGGGCGCGGGGGGTGGTACTGAGCCGGATCGCGCCTGCGCCGATTAATCGTCAGGATCGCGCCGCCCGGCGCAATTGCCGCCGCCCTGCAGGCTGGCTACAATACACCCCCATGAGCGCTGGGCAGGAGCAGGCGGCATGATTTACGGTCGGCTGGATGTGTACTGGCCCGATGGGCCGATGGAAAGCTACGAACTGAGCAAGCCCACCGTGGCCATCGGTCGGTCGCCCGGCAATGACCTCACGCTGGAAGCCGCGGCGGTTTCCCGTTACCATGCCACCATCAGCCTGCGCAATGGCGAGGTCTTCCTGCAGGACCTCGGCTCGATCAACGGCACATACATCAACGGCCAGCGCCTGCCCCCCAATGAACCCTACATCCTGCAGAGCGGCGAGGAAATCCAGATCGGCGAACTGCGCCTGATCTTTTACACCGTTGATCCCACCCAGGCCGATGTGCTGGTGGACGAAACCACCCAGCGCATCGCCTACCAGGTGCCCACGTTTGAGGTGGAGCTGATCGGCCTCGATCAGCCGGTCACGCCGGGGGTGTTTGTCCAGGGCAAGCTGGTCATCCACAACCTGGGCGATGAGCCGGATCGCTACTTCATCGAAATCGACGGCGTTCCGCGGGACTGGGTGCGCCTGGAGCGGGTGGAAGCGGCGCTGGAACCGGGGCAGGAAGCCCACCTGATGCTGAGCTTCAAGCCGCTGCGCCGCCCCGATACCGCGCCGGGCGACTACACCTTCACCGTGCAGGTGCGCAGCAAATCGCGCCCCACCCAGACGGTTGACGCGCGGATCACCCTGCATGTGTTGCCCTATAGCGGCTTTGGTATTGACCTGGGCCGCAACCGGATCGCCGCCGGGCAGCTGCTGCCGATCTTCGTCCACAATCAGGGCAACGCCTCCCTGGACCTGAGTTTTGCCGGTCAGGACGTACGCAATGCGCTGCGCTTCACGTTCACCCCGGCGACCATCCGCCTGGGGCCGGGCCAGCGCCAGACCGTCCACGCCCGCGTGGAAGTGCGCCGATCGCCATTGCTGGGCAGCCCGCGCGAACTCCCCTTTGTGGTGATGGCCCGCGCCCATGACGCTTCAGGGTTCGTTGCCCCGTTGCCCGCCCGTGTAGTGGCTACCCCGGCGCTGACCGGCTGGCGGCTGGGTGTAGCGGTCGGCGGGGCGCTGACCGCCCTGCTGGCGGTGATCACGCTTCTGGCGCTGCTGCTGGCGCCGCCTCCGCCGCCCCAGATCATCCGCCTGGCGCTCTCCGCGCCGGAGATCGTCGCTGGCGATCCGCTGACGCTGAGCTGGGAAGTCCGGGATGCAGCGGCCCTGTACCTGGAAGTGGATGGTGTGCGTCGGGGCGAGGCTATCAGCGCAGCGGACAGCGGCGTGACCTTTGACCTGACCGTTCCCGGCCCACACGAGGTGGCGCTGGTCGCCGTCAACGGCCAGGCGGTAGCCCGCGAGAGTGTTCAGGTGCAGGTGCACGAACGGCTGCGGATCGCCAGTTTCAGCGCCCAGCCGGCGAAGCTGGTGCGCTATGTGACCCAGCCGGTGGTGTTAAGCTGGGAAGTGCCGGGCGGGGTACAGGTGCAATTGCTGGGCCTGCCGGGTGATGATGTCAGCGCCGTCTATGGCCCGGCGGATTCGCGCCAGGTACGGCTGGAAGGGCTGGCCCCGTTGACGATCACTCTGCGGGCGCTGGGTGGCGCCGGGCAGGTGGCCGAGCAGGCGCTCACCCTGCCGGTGGAAGACCCGGTCTGCGCCGTGGTGGAGGATAATACCGCCGTCCGGGCCGGGCCGAGCACCCTGCATACCCTGCTGGGCATGGCCAGCGCCGGGCAGATGATCGTGCCTGACATGCGCGACGGCAGCGGGCAATGGTTGCGCGTCTTTGCCAATGACGATCAGCGCGTGTGGCTGGCCGCCGCCGCGCTGCAATGCCTGAATCTGGACCCGATGCTCCTGCGTGTTGATCCCGCCCCACCAACCCCTGTGCCGACCGATACAGCCTCGCCGTCACCGTCGCCCAGCGTCACCGCCAGCCCGTCGGCGATCCCCACGCCGACGCCCACCGCGCTACCCACAGCCACGCCGCCGCCTACGCCAAAAGCGCGAGGTTGAGCGCGGGGCGAGGGTTGGATTCTTGATGCCAAGCTCAGTCCGCCACTGGCAGCGCCTCTTGTCCTGAATTTGCCCGGGATTTATGGCTCGCTCTCTTGGGATCGGTGGAGCACCCGCAGGATCAGGCCGGTGCGCAGAAAGCCCCAGAGCAGAGCAAAGCCGCCGCAGATCAGGGTGGTCCAGAAAACATCGGGCATGAAAAGCATCAGGAAGCCACGCATCCTGCCTAGGATAGGGGTCAGGGTGAGTGCTGTCGCCCCATTGAAGATCAGCGGGAGCAAAATGTGCCGTCCCCATAGTTGCCGACCGTTGGGGCGGCGTACAGGAGACTGGCGCCACTGCCGCAACCGCCACAGTGTCGTGGCAACGCCAGCGATCTGGAGTGCCGGGATCAGCAGAAGACTACGTAACAACCAGGGGATGACGCCAAACCACAACGCAGGGGGCGGCTTGCCAGCAAGCCGCGCGACCATGCCTGCGCCAAGCTCTCCGAACATCATCTGCCCCATAAAATGGTTGGCATTGATGAGCAGTGCTATGCCTTTCTTTTGTTCCGGTAGCAGTGCCACAAAGGTGTAAAAGTCAGGCATCATGCCACTGTGTGAAATGACCCTGGTCTGGTCCTGCTCCTCGATGTACCAGCCCATCCCGTACTGCTCTGCTGAATCACCCCAGGTGCTGGCTTCCACCATCGGGCGATGCAACTCGGCCACACCTTCAGGCGAAAGAATTTGCGCTTCGCCGTAACGCCCCTCATTCAGCAGCACGATCAGGTAATGGCCCATATCCTCCGCGCTGCAAATGAGCATACCAGCCGCCATTGAACCACGCGGCATCGGCAAATCTGGGGCAGGAACGGGGAAGCCAAACCAGAGCTGATGGCCCACCGCCATCCCGTCCAGGCTTGCCGCCGCCTTTGACGTGTAGCTGTGGCGCATTTCTAGAGGGGTGAAGATGTGGCGCTGGATATAGTCCGGGTACGGTTCACCGCTGGCGGCCTCGATAATTAACCCCAGCAGGATGTAGTTCAGGTTGCTGTACTCGAATGCCTCACCGGGCGCGCGCTTGAGCGCAAGTGTTGCCAGCGCACGTGCCTGCCTTTCGGCGGCATCAGGACGATCATCGAAATCTGCCAGGAGTTGCCAGCTACGAAACAGGGGCAGGCCACTGGTCTGGTTCAGCAGCTGGCGTACTGTCATCCGGGTGGAGGCCCCGGGATCCGCTACCTGGAACCAGGGCAGGTAGCGCCGAACCGGATCATCCAGAACGATCTTCCCGGCTTCAACGAGCTGCATAACCGCCAGTGCTGTGAACGATTTGGTGATGGAGCCAATGCTGAAAGGCGTCTGCGGCGTGGGTGCCCCACCATCCGGGAAGGCCCGGCCGAAGCCACGCAGGTGGACGATCCGCTCACCTTCGACGATGACGAGCGCTGCGCCGGGGACCTTCAGGCGATTCAGTTGCTGTTGGAGGTAGCGGTCGATCTCTGCGAGAAGCGTGGTGTCGGGGGCGTCGCTGGAGGTTTGTACCATCTGTACAGCCAGACCGAATGGCTGGATCGTGCATCCAATCACCGCCTGCAAAAGCGAACGATAGATGCTCATGCTCCCCCCTCAAATGTCGTCCCCGAACGCTTCACTGCGCCATGGGTCTTGATGCTATCGTACTACCATTCTGTTCCACGGATGATTTGTGGCGGAAGCTGAGGAAAAGGGAATTACCCGGCTGTTCTCAGCCAGGCGATCCTGCCATATCGCTGACTATGACCTCAACGTGGCGAGGACTGATCCTTCCAGCGGGCGCGGATGCGCTCTACCAGTTCGCGGGTGGCCCGGTCTTTTTCGCTGAGGGCGTCTTCGTCGTCCATGGAGCGCCGCAACAGCGCTTCTTCGTCTTCGGAGAATAGCTCGCTGCGGCTGACCTTCTTGCCGTAACCGTACATCCTCAGCAAAGCGTCGTCTTCGTTCTCCGCGTCGAAGCTGAAAGCGCCGATCCCGGCTTCCTCGGCGTCCTCGTCCGGCGTCGCGTAGCTGTAGAACGGCCCGGTGGCTCGCTCCGGCGGGGGCGTGAACGGGCCGGTCACATCGCGTTTATGCGGCGGTATGGATTGCGGCGGGGCCTTCGGTTCTGGAGCGGTCTTCTCCCGCCGTCCGAACAGCCCGCCCTTCTTCTCCCCCTCGGCAGGGATCGCTTCCCGCCCGTAGGGCGTGGCCGGTCGTGGCGCGGCTTTCGGTTCCGGCGTGGCCTTCTCCCGCCGCCCGAACAGGCCGCCCTTCTTCTCCCCCTCGGCAGGGGTCGCTTCCCGCCCGTAGGGCGTGGCCGGTCGTGGCGCGGCTTTCGGCTCCGGCGCGGTCTTCTCCCGCCGCCCGAACAGGCCGCCTTTCTTCTCCCCCTCGACAGGGGTCGCTTCCCGCCCGTAGGGCGTGGCCGGTCGCGGCGCGGCTTTCGGCTCCGGCGCGGTCTTCTCCCGCCGTCCGAACAGGCCGCCCTTCTTCTCGCGCTCGACGGGAGTCGCTTCCCGCCCGTAGGGCGTGGCCGGTCGCGGCGCGGCTTTTGGCTCCGGCGTGGCCTTCTCCCGCCGCCCGAACAGGCCGCCTTTCTTCTCGTTTTCGGCGGGCTTGTTCTGCCGGGAAGAACCAGAGCCATAAGCAGAGCCATAGGCTGGTTCGCGCCCGTAGTCGGTTGAACGGCTGCTGCTTTCCCGGCTATAGCCAGCGGAGGCGCTGTAACTGCTGGTCTTGCCGTAATCCGGACTGCGGCTGCTTGTGCTGCTGCGCGCTTCGCGGGCAGGTTGGTGGAGCGCGCCTTCCGGCAGCCAGGGCAGGAACGGGCCACGCATCCGCGCCGGGAGGCGGGTCAGCAGCAGGACGGCCACCGCGTAGGCAACCGCCACGCCCAGCCAGTGTAAAGCCAGATCGGGATCGCCGTGCAGTCCTGCCTCCAGCGCGCCCCACAGCGGGATCAACGCGCCGAGGGCGAAGGGCAGCGTGATCATCAGGCGCACTGCGCCCGGAACCAGGCCGGGTGCGATCCCGGCGATGAAGGCCCCGACGGCGCAGATCACCAGCATTAGCACCACATAGGCGTCGCCGTTGTAAACCCAGATCACCACGCCCAGCGCCGCCAGCAGCACCAGGACGCGCAGCGTATACAGGATTTGCGCCAGGGTGCGGCGGCGATTGGCAGGTGGTTTTTCCCCGGCACGGGTCATGGCAGGCTCCAGCAGGCTCAACCGATGGTTACCTGTATTATACCAGCGGCGCGGCGGGCAACGCCGTCCTGCCATAGCGTTCGATGCTATAATGCGGGCAGCGCAGCGGTAGGCTGAACGGCGAAGAGACGCCATGGAACGGGTCATCTGCGGGGATCAATGGCTGGCGCTGGTCGAACGCAAACACGGCGGCAAAGATGTGGCCGTGATCAGGGCCGGTGATGAGGCGCTGCTCGTGCCCCTGGCTACCGACCGGCGCGTGCTGCTGACCATTGAGCCGTCCCCCGCCCTGGGCCGCGATGTCCTGATCCTGCCGGGCGGGGAAGTAGCCGCCGGTGAGTTTTCCCTGGAGACGGCCAACCGCGAGTTGCAGGAAGAGATTGGCTACCGGGCCGGGCGGCTGGACTTCCTGGCGACGATACACCCCTGGAGCAAGTACCTGACGGCGGCCTGTCATATCTACCTGGCTCGCGACCTGCAGCCCGCTCGCCTGGTGGGCGATGAAGATTACCCGATCGGCGTGGCAGCCCATCCGCTGGCGAGCTTTGAAGGGTTGATCGCCGCCGGGCGACTCAGCGACGCCCGTGTGATCGCCGCCCTGTACCTGGCCCGGCGCTACCTGCAATGGGAAGAGCGGGCGGCTCACCGCTGATCAATCCGGCCTTTCGGGTTGTTAAGTGTGATCGTGCGGCTTTACCAGACCTTAATGACCCCCTTTTGACCGGGTCTGCTATGATCAGGGATGGGCCTGTTGCCGGGTCTCCGCCTGTCTACGGAGGGGAGGCTGCCGGCCCATGCGTTGAGGCGGCGGGTCACGCCGCTGGAGCAGGAGTGACACCGATCGATGGCCAAAATCGTTGTTGTTGAGGACGACCGGGTGCTGGCGGAGACGCTGGCCGAAAACCTGACCCAGGAGGGGCACAAGGTCACCACGGTAGCGGATGGCGAAACGGCTTACCAGAAGATCGTGGCCAAGCCCCCCGACCTGATCATCCTGGACGTGATGTTGCCGCGCCTGGACGGGCTGAGCCTGTGCCGCATGATCCGCCGGGAACCGACCACCTCGCACATCCCGATCATCATGCTCACCGCCCGCAGCAGTGAGGTGGACAAGATCGTCGGCCTGGAAAGCGGGGCGGACGATTACGTGGTCAAGCCCTTCGGGCTGGGTGAATTGCTGGCCCGCATCCGGGCGATCATGCGCCGCGCTCCTACCCGCCCGGCGACCCAGGACGAACTGGTCGCTGGCGATCTGCGCCTGGACCTGACCGGTCGCCACGCCTACCTGAATGACGTCGAGCTGAAGCTCAGCCAGAAGGAATACGACCTGCTGGCCGAGCTGATGCGCAACCGCAACGCCGTGCTTTCCCGCGACCTGCTGCTCTCCAAAGTCTGGGGGTATGACTACTTTGGCGACCGGCGGACGGTTGACGTGCACATCCGCTGGCTGCGCAAGAAGATCGAGCAGGACCCCTCCAACCCGACGCGCATTGTCACGGTGCGCGGCATTGGCTACCGCTTTGAGGGCTAATGCAGCCTATGGACCCCAACCCGCAGCTTGCCTTTCTGGTCGATGCCGCCTTTGAACCGCTGATCCTGCTGAGCGAGGATCGGCGTGTACTGGCTGCCAACGAAGCCGCCCGCGAGGCGTTCCCCGCACTGGAAGACGGGATGGGGATGACCATTGAGGCTCTGATCGACGGCCCGGAGTTGCAGGAACTGCTGGAATGCGCCGATCAGATGCCTTCGTGCCCGGAGAGCCAGTTTGCCATCGGCCAGCGTACCTACCGCGCTCGCTGCAACCGTTTCACGGTCGGGCAGCGGGTCTACTATGCGCTGGCGCTGGAGGACATCACCCAGCTGCTGCGGCTCAACCGCGCCCGCCGCGATATGGTGGCCAACATCTCCCACGAGTTGCGCACGCCCATCTCCGCCATCCGCCTGCTGCGCGACACACTCAGCCGGCAGCAGGTTTCCCACAAGCAGCAGGAGAAAATGCTGCGCAAGATCGGACGGGAACTGGATACCCTGCAGCGCATCGTGGACGGGATGCACGACCTGTCGATGATCGAATCCGGCCAGGCGATCATGAAGCTGATCGAGATGCCGCTGCACATCCTGGTGGACGAAGCCGTTGAGCATCTGGATGAGCAGATCGAACAACGCAGCATCAAGATGAGCAAGCACGTGCCGAAAGACCTCTACGTCCTGGTCGACCCCGGCCAGATCGGGCGCGTGCTCACTAACCTGATCCACAATGCATTGAAGGTCACGCCCAAGAAGGGCACGATCCGCATCGTCGCGACGCCGGACGCCGATCACGACACGGTGACCGTCACCATCGAAGATAGCGGCCCCGGCATCCCGCCGGAGGAACGCGACCGCGTATTTGAGCGCTTCTACCAGCTGGACGAAGCGCGCAGCGAGCGGCGGGGTAGCGGCCTGGGCCTGTCCATCGCCCGCCACATTGTTGAGGCTCACCAGGGCCGTATCTGGGTTGAAGGCAGCGACGACCTGGGCGGGGCCAGGTTCTGCTTCACCCTGCTGGCCGCGGAAGGACCGGACGCGGACTGAGCAGCGCGGATCACGCGGCGGCTCAGGGGACGACCACCGGCACAGCGGTACAGTCGCCCTGCTCGATCACTACATCGCTGCGCACCCATGTGCCATCATCCAGTTGCCACCATACGTAGTCCAGCGCATCGGTCATCTGGCCGGTGACGGACCGGGTTTCGCCCCGCGTCAGCCAGCCAGCAACCGACCCGCCTGTGGCAGGAGTCTGGCGACGGTTAACCCTGGCGCTGGCCGCTGTTACCGTGCAACTGCTGCTCGTCACGCCGGTGACCTCGTACACCCACAGGTTCTGCCCCTCGCAGCGCGTCGCCGGGGCGGACGTGATCACCCCCAGCCCGGCAATGCCCGTCCGCACTTCCACGGACACCCCCGCGAAGATCCGTTGCCCATCCAGGTAAACCGCCAGGCGGTCGCCCAGCGCCAGCAGCAGCAGGTGATGCGGACTTTCCCCCAGGAGCAGGGGCTGCACGGCGGACTGTGAAGTGGCAGGATCGCCGGTGCTATCGATGTAATAAACCTGGCTGACGCTGTTGAGGCCTGCTTCCAGGTACGCCCGGACGACGGCCTCGCCAGCGTGGTAGGTGAGGCGCGCCCCCAGAAAGCACGCCTGATAGCCGCCCTCTTCCACCGGGACAAAACGCAACTCGCCAGCCACAATGACATCCTGCGCAGGGCGGGGATTACCCAGCGGTACGTAGGAGGCGTCCGCCGCCTGCCCAACGGTATAAGGCGCACTGGACAGGAAGAGCAGACGTCCACCAGCCGGGATCGCGCCGGCGGCTTCCAGTTCGGCCACCGTTTGCTGCCAGGGACCGGCGTAGTGGACAAGACGGGCCGGGGGACCAGATGGGACTTCCAGCGAACGGGCGATGCGCAGGGCATGTTGCTCGTTCAGCGGGCGGTAGCCGCCGGTGAAACGCACATCCACCAGCCCCAGCCGGTTGTCGCGCAGCAGCAGAGCCAGCAAAAACGCGGGGTAGCCCGCCGGATCGTCGAAGTTGAGCCGCGCTGCCGGGCGGCCGTTCTCGGTGCTGCGCACCAGCTCGCTGCTGCGAACGCCCAGCCGCTGAGCCACCGCCTGAACCAGTTCAGCGGGATCGGTGTAACCGCCCAGGCCGAGCTTCTCCAGCATACCGGGGCCGACAACGGACACCGTCACGCGGTTGTTGTAGACATAGATCAGGCTGTCGTGGGTCTCCAGTTGCCAGCTACGGGGGTAGCTAAACCAGAAGGAGCCGTCCTCAGCGATATAGGATTGCAGAGGACCGCTCTGGGCCAGCGCTGGCAGCAGCGTCGTCGCCAGCACGGCTATCGTGACCGCCGGCCCGATCCAGCGCGCCGCAGACCTCATACCTTGCCTCCGCAGCCTCATTTTTCAGTGGGATGCTTTGAGTATAGCACGGTCTGCCCGGCGCTCGATCGCCCGCAGAAGAGAGGCGGGTGGTAAGAGTCCAGAGGTAAGAGAGGGGTCGGGAGGCAAGACCAGGTCACCGAACAGGAGTGGTTCATTCATTTGATAATGTTACCGGGTCAGCCAATTCGCCCTCCCGGCACCGGAAGTTCCTTCTCTGCGCCAATCACTTGCGCCCGGGGCACTGCCCGTGCCAGAGTCTTGTCATCAGGCAGAACTATGGCAGCGACTGAGCTATACCGCCAGCTGCCTGCCGTTACTTCATGGGCTACAGGGATGTGAACAATGACCGCTAACCGTGTGTCAGCATTGCGTGGACTGCGCTTTGCCGTTCTCCTCGTACTCCTGGTGTGTATGGTGGGTGTCACGGTTGGCCCCCGACCGGTAAGGAGCGCTTCAGCCCGCGCATCGGCAACGTCACGGCAGCTCAGCCGGGCCGACTACGCTGACCGTCTGCGGGCCATGTGGCTGGGCCAGACCATCGCCAACTGGACCGGCCTGATGACGGAAGGCGACAGACAGGGTCCGCCGTTCTATACCGACGACGACTGGGGACGTGATCTGGGACAGGGTTCTATTGATTTTGTCTTCCAGGACCCCTGGCTGGCCGACGATGACACCGACATCGAGTATCTGTACATGCACCTGATCCAGGAGCATGACACCCTGCTGCTGTCGCCGGAGCAGATCGCGACGGGCTGGGTGCAGCACGTCAACGACGCGATCTGGGGGGAGACGCCGGAGCGTCAATGGATGCAATGGGGCGCGCTGCCGCCAGTGACCGGCATGGGGCCGGTCAACGATACCTACCTGATGAACACCGCCCAGCTGGTGACCGAAGTCTTCGGCGCTCTGGCCCCGGGCATGCCGGTGCAGGCCCTGCAACTGGCCGATCTGCCCATTCGCACCATCGCCGGCGGCTATAGCGCCCACGCCGCCCAGTTCCACATCCTGCTCTACGCGCTGGCGACGCAGGTCGATCCGCAGCAGACCCGCCGCGAACAGATCCTCTGGCTGGTTGAGCAGGCCCGCCAGTACCTGCCGGACACGTCCAAAGCCGCCGATGTGGTGGATGTGGTGCTGGCGGATTACCTGGCCAATCCCAACGTGGACGACTGGGAACGAACCCGTGATCTCATTTACGAACGGTATCACGACAAGGCACGGGATAACGGGTTCGTCTATCGCGGATGGCTGGAGTCATCCGTGAACTTCGCCACCGGCCTGATGGCCTTGCTCTATGGTGAAGGCGATTACAGCCGAACGGTGCAAATCGGCACGCTTTCCGGCTGGGATTCCGATAACGGCACGGCAACGATGGGCGGCCTGCTGGGCTTGTTGCTCGGCTACGACGCCCTGGCCGCTGAGTTCCCTGAGGTAGTCCTTTCCGACCGTTACAGCATCCACCGCACCCGCCCGACTCTGCCCGACTATCTCCCCGACGATCCTGCTGCCGAAGACACTTTCGCCCTGCTGGCCGAACGTATGTTGCCCTACGTCGAACGGGCCATTGTTGAAGCCGGGGGCAACGCCGACGGTGATGCCTGGACGCTGCCGCCGATGCCGGAGGCCGATCCGCTCAGCCTGAATCCACTGGTGCAACTCTATCAGCGCAGCGCCAATAACCAGGTACGTCTGGCAGGGGGGAATGTTGAGGCCAGCGCCATCGGGGAGCGCTCGACCGCCCAGACACGCGCCTTTGCTGACGGCGTCGAGCTTGACTTTTCCGGGCGCGAGATCATGCGGCCACCGCGCGTCTACTCGGCAAGCCCTGAGAACGGCGTAGTCACTCTTGCGGTGACTTACGATCGGCCGGTTGAGGTAAGCACAATTCGCTTTATCGAGGGTGGCGACAGCGGTTTCACCACCATTGCCGCTGAGATTCAGATTGACGGCGCGTGGCAACCTGTCCCGGAGGGTACGTTCCAGTCGGCGGACCCCGACCCAAACATCCCGCTCCAGATGATCGACTTCGTCCTGCCTGAGCCTGTTATGGCGACTGGAATCCGGGTAACCGGGACCGCCGGTGGCGTCTTCGCAAAAGTGACCGTCATGGAGCTGGATGCGCTGGCCAAAGCGCCGTGAGGTTTCCCTCTGTGTAAGTGAAGTAGAAGGGCCAGCCGCACCCAGAGGGCTGGCCCTCATGCGCGCCGCCAGCTTGCTTCGTGTCCACCGCCCCCCGGCGAGGAGCGACCAGCGGCAACCTCTCCGCAATCCGGGCGGGCGTGGTATCATCGTCGGCTGTTGCGCCTGCCCGTAGCCGGGGAGTTCCACCTTCGATGACCGTCCTCAGTGTCGCCTACAATGTGATCAGCCCGATCTTCCTTATCATCCTGCTCTCGGCGCTGACCTCACGCTATTTCCCGCTGGAGCCACGCACCATCTCCACGCTGATTGTCTACCTGTTCTCGCCGCTGCTGGTGCTGGGATCGATGGCCAACACCACCCTGCTGCCGGAGGAACTGGTGCAGATTTTCGGGGTGATGCTGGGGCTGACAGTGGTGATGTCGGCGCTGGGCTTCGGGCTGGCGCGGTTGCTGGGCTATGACCGACGGCTGGAGAGCGCCTTTGTGATGACCATCGTCCTGATCAACGCCGGCAACTACGGCATCCCGCTCAACGAATTCGCTTTTGGCCGTCCCGGGATGGAACGGGCGACCGTCTACTACGTGGCCTCGGCGGTGGTCGCCAACACTTACGGCGTCTTCCTGGCCTCGCGGGGGACAGCCTCCGCCCGCCAGGCATTGCTCAACGTGTTCAAGCTGCCGATGGTCTACTGCCTGGTCATCGGCCTGGCGCTGAACTTCACCGGGACGAGGCTGCCGCTGCCATTACAGCGGGTGACCGATCTGCTGGGCGGTGCGGCAGTACCGGGTATGCTGGTGCTGCTGGGGATACAACTGGCGCGGGCCTCGTTGCGCGGCCAGATCCGGCCAGTGCTATTCTCTGCCGGGATGCGGCTGGTCATCTCCCCGCTGGTAGCCGCCGGGCTGGCGCTCGTCCTCGGGATCGGCGGCCTGACGCGGGACGTCGTGATCGTGGAATCAGCCATGCCCACCGCCGTGATGACCAGCGCACTGGCGATCCAGTTCGACGCCGATGGCGATTTTGTGGCGGCGTCCATCCTCCTCAGCACGGTCGCCAGTATTGTCACGCTCAGCCTGCTGCTGGCCCTGATGGGCGTTTCCTAGAGCCGGGGGCGGATCACGACCGGGATTGGCGCGCCCTGACTCGCTGCCGGGCTGCCCGGACCACGCGCAAGAAGTGGCGCAGGTGGTGCAGCGGGCGGATGTGGCTCTTTTCCCCGGCGTAGATGGTGCGAATGGGCACCCAGGCCAGCCGGTAGCCTTCCGTCACGCAGACGGTGATCATCTCCACCTCGAACTCAAAGCCCTGTTCGGCGCTGTTGAGCACGGCTTCCATCAGGCGGCGGGAGATCAGGCGGTAGCCGGACTGGTTATCCGGGATGTGCTGGCCGAGCGCCCAGGAGAACAGCAGCGTGCCCAGCGTGTTGGAGACACGGCGCACTGGCGGCATCCCGGCGAAGTCCCGTCTGCCGATGATCAGGTCAGCCCGGCTTTGCGCGTAGGCTTCCAGAAAGCGCGGGATTTCGTCCGGAGCATGCTGCCCGTCGGCGTCGAGCGTGATCACGGCCTCGCAGCCCTCATCCAGGGCGCGGCGGAACCCGGCCCGCAGGGCGGCCCCTTTGCCCTGGTTGGGGATCTGCCGCAGCACGGTTGCCCCGGCAGCCTCCGCCAGCGCCGCCGTGCCATCGCTGGAGCCATCATCGACGACCAGCACAGGGACGTACTGCCGCGCCCCGGCAATGACCGGCGCGATGCGGTCCTGTTCGTTATAGGCGGGGATCACCGCCAGAATGTGCTGCATAGGCTAAACCCAGTCCTCATAGGTTTCTTCGATTTCCTGGCGCAGGCGCAAAAAGCTGCGGTAACGCTGCAGGGCAATCTCGCCACGGCGAACCGCCGCGCGGACGGCGCAGCCCGGCTCGTGGGTGTGGGTGCAGTCCGGGAACTTGCAGTCAGCCACATAAGGTGCAATATCCACAAAGTAGGCTTCCAGTTCGCCCGGCTCGACATCCCAGATGCCGATGGCGCGGATGCCGGGCGTATCGGCCACATAGCCGCCGCCGTCCAGCTTGAACAGCTCCCGGTGGACGGTGGTATGGCGGCCCTTGGCGGTAGCCTGGCTGACCTCACTGACGCGCAGCCCCAGCCCCGGCTGGATGGCGTTGAGCAGGCTGGTCTTGCCCACGCCGGACGGCCCGGCCAGCACGGAGACCTGACCGGTCAGCAGATCGCGCAGGGCGTCCACGCCCTGGCCGGTGACGGCGCTGGTGTACAGGACGGGATAGCCCAGCCGTTCGTACAGGTCGAAGATCGCCCGCGCCTGTTCCAGCGACGGCAACAGGTCGATCTTGTTGCAGACGATGTGAATATGCGGGATGCGGCCCTTTTCCGCCGCCACGATCAGGCGGTCAAGGGCGCGGGGGTTGGGCGCTGGCTCGGCGGCGGCCAGGATGAAGACTGCCTGATCCGCGTTGGCGATCAGCACCTGCTGGCGGCCCTGAAGCTCGGCTGACCGGCCCCCGGCGTGGTCAGCGCGGGCGAGCACCCGGCTGCGCGGATGAACCCGTTCGATCACCCCGGTGCCGTCCGGGTCGGGCGTGATCGTCACCCGGTCGCCAATCGTGCACAGGTCGCCCGGTTCGTCTTCTTCCTTGCGGATACGGCGGGCAGCTTCTTCCTTGAGCCGGCCCCGCAACTGGCAGACGAACAGGCCCTGCGCCGTTTCTACCGTAAAGAAACCACTCTGTTGTTTGATGACCAGCCCTTCCAGAGTCGTCACATGTTTGCCCCTCCTGGTTCTTCAGTGTCCCGGGATGGACGCGCCTGCCTAGAGCAGCGCGTCAGCGTCAGCGTTTTCAGCAAAGGCGACGCCCTCAATGAAGCCACGCGCCCGTTCGACGTATGGGAAGCGGGCCAAAGCCGCCCAGAAATCCGCGCTGTGATCGGGGTGAAGGCGGTGAGTCAGTTCGTGGGCGATGACATAGTCGACCACGTATTGCGGCCACGCGCGGATACGAGCGCTGATGCGGATGTCGCCATCGGTGCTGCCGCCGGTGGTGCAGCTGCCCAGCCGCCGTTCCATGTTGTCGACCCAGCGGATGGTATGCCAGGTCAGTTCGCCGCCGAAGTAGCGGCGGTTGATCGCCTCGGCGCGCGCCTGCAGATCAGTGTCCTGGCGGCGACGGGCGCGGGCGCGCTGCTTGAGCACGCGGGCGATGATGCTATCCGTGATACGCACCAGTTCGGCGGGGCGGGCATGGCGCGGGGCGCGAATCTCAATTGCGCCATTGCGGGCGCTCCAGCGCACGTTGCGGCGCAGCCGGTCATCGTAGCGCACAGTGACGCGCAGCCGATCGTCGCCATCGACAATCTCGCGCTCAAACAGAATCATGCCCTTGCCTCCATCCGTCGGTCAGTGGCCGGAAAGCGCGGTGGCCCTCCCCGGCGCAAGGGTGATTATAGCAGAATCAACCGGGGAAGCGGCCCTGGCAGCAGTCGGCGGGAAGAGCGGTCAAGAGGCCAGGTGGCCGGGAAGGTGTGACCTCGCCTGACCGCTGGCCGTCAGCCATGATAGCATCAATAAACGGAAAAGAGATTCGGGATCAAATAACTAGCCTTTTCTTTATGCTTTGTGGTACAATTACCGACCGTCATTTTGCCGCTGTGATCAGCGGGGCGGGAACTCTACGAGGCGATGCGCCGGACAAGACATGGGAATTACCGTTTGCTGGGATGATGAGGTCGCGGGGTGTGTGGTGATGAGCTGTGACCGCGAGTGGGACTGGGTGGCCCTGCGCCAGGCCGCGCTGGACGTGATCGCCATGGAGACGAACACCGGTCGCCTGGCGGATGTGATCATCGACCTGCGCCAGGGCGCGCCGCGCTTCCGGCTGGACGACATGGGGCACGTTCACCGCCTGCTGGCCATGTGCCCGGAAGGCAATCAAGGCCCGATTGTGCTGGTCACCCGCGACCCGCGCATCAGCGCTGTCGTCCGCGTGGCGCGCCGGATATTCACCCGCCTATCCGGGCGGCTGCTCGTGGCCGAAACGCTGGAGGAAGCCCGCCAGAAGATCGTTCAGCGCCGGGTCTGACCCGCGCGATCATGCTCAGCTGCCGCCTGCGCCGGACATGCCCGGTGCAGTGGGGAATGGCGGCAGCGTTGGCGTCGGGATCAGGGTCGGGGCCGGGCCGGGCGCGCCGATGTAAGCCCGCCAGCCATCTTCCAGCTGCTGAAAACTGACCCCGGTTGCGGCGGCCAGCGCCTCTTTGAAGCGCATGGTGCGCTGCGCCTGCCAGAAGATACGGTGCGATTCCATCCCGTAGGTGCTGATCCAGTAGTTGATAAACGAATAGCCCAGGTCATAGACCCAGCGACCGCGCCCATCCGGGCCGGGGAATTCCGTGGAAATGTCAGCCTGCAGCGTGGGGAACGACGGGTAAGTGGCCACATCGCGCACCCGCTGCTCATAGTCGTAATCCTTCACCGTCTCAAAGTATGAGGCGTGGCCTTCGGTGAACCAGGCCGGGATGTCCCGCGCCTTGCTGATGAAGCCCTGGAAGATGTGGGTCAATTCGTGGGGCACGGTGGTGTAGATCAGATCATCTTCGCCCCATTGCAGGGTCTGGATGGTATAGCCCAGTTCGCTGAGGGTCAGGCCCGCCAGGAACGGCTCAGGGTATTCCTGCCATTCTTCAAAGCTGGCCCGGTCGGGCATCACCACCACGTAGGGCCGGAAGTCCAGCCCGAAGCCGAAGGCGTCCTCCAGCCGTCGCATGGCTTCTGTGGCGCTGGCGAACAGATCATCGGCCAGCGATTGGCGCGCCCCAAACATCAACACCACGATCTCGTCGTTTTCCCGGCGAATCCACTTGCGGGTCAGGTCAGCATATTCCGCCGTCATGTCGGCGGTCTGGATCATGTTGCCGGCGCTATCCACAGCGCGGAAGCGGAAGTTCAGCGGCAGCCAGGGCGGGCTGAACAGACGATCGAAGTAGACAAACGCCCCGCGCTGCGCATCCCAGGTCAGTGGGGCGCTGTTGGTGGCCCCATCCCCTGCCCAGGTGATCACCTGGACGCGCTCGATAGTCCCGGCATTGCTCTTGGCGCGGAAGATGTATTCCACGCCCGCCGGATAGCGTGAGATCATCTCCGCCTGCTGGATGACGAAATGTGCGGCGGCAGCGGTGGCAGTCGGGTTGGGCGTGGGGGAAAGCGTCGGCGAAGGCACCGGCGTCGGGGAGAGCGTCGGGATGGGCTGGCGGCCCTGGGCGGCAATCAGCGGTACACCCGTCGGCTCGAACAGCAGGCCGCCGGCAATCAGCGCCGCGATCAACACCAGCATCCCCGGCAGCAGAGGAGAGTACTTGCGGAGGGTCATCGGGCACCGCCTGTTCAGTCCTGTTGTTGCTGCGACCTTTGCCCGGATCATAGCACAGCCGGGGGCATCCCGCCTGCGGCAGATGCGGGCCAGCCAGTGGGGAAAAAGGCCGGGAGACCAGGAGACCGGGAGGTTATCCGGCCTATAGCACGGTTACCTCAGGCCTGCTTATCCCGCCCAGCCCAGGCTGATCCGCCCGCGCTCCAGGTCGACGGCCAGGATTTCGACGGCGATCACATCGCCCACGGCAAGCAGCACATCCTTCGGGATGCGGCTGGTGTGCAGCAGGCCGTCCTGCTTGACGCCGATATCCACGAATGCGCCGAAGTCGACCACGTTGCGCACGGTCCCCTGCATGACCATCCCGGCCTTCAGATCCTCCATGCGCAGCACGTCGCTGCGCAGGATGGGCGCGGGCAGGTCTTCTCGCGGGTCGCGGCCAGGGCGGATCAGTTGCTCAAAGATGTCGGTCAGGGTCGGCACGCCGACTCCCAGCGCCTCCGCCAGGGTGCTGAGTGGGCGCTGCTGCAACAGCGCCTTGAGCGCGGCTTCCCTGGCGGCGGGCGGCGTATCAATGGTCACGCCCGCCGCCCTCAGCACCGCTTCCGCTGCCGCGTAGCTCTCCGGGTGGATGGCGCTGGCGTCCAGAGGGTTGCGCCCACCGCGGATGCGCAGGAAGCCCGCCGCCTGCTGGTAGGCCTTCGGCCCCAGGCCGGGCACCTTGCGCAGCTCAGCCCGGCTGGCAAAAGGGCCGTGTTCGTCGCGGTAGGCGACGATGCTCGCCGCCAGCTTTGGCCCGATGCCGGCCACGTAGCGCAGCAACGCTGCTGACGCCGTGTTGACGTCCACGCCGACCCGGTTGACGATCTTCTCCACTTCAGCGTCCAGCGCAGCGGCCAGCCGCTTTTGATCCACGTCGTGCTGGTACATGCCCACGCCGATGGCTTTCGGATCGATCTTGACCAGCTCGGCCAGCGGGTCCTGGGCGCGCCGGGCGATGGAAACCGCGCCGCGCAGGGTCACATCCAAATCGGGCAGTTCCTCGCGGGCCAGGGCGCTGGCGCTGTAAACGCTCGCCCCCGCCTCGCTGACCATCAGGTAGTGCACTCCTTCCAGCTGGCGGGTGATCTCTGCCACGAGTTGTTCGGTCTCGCGGGAGGCAGTGCCATTGCCGATGGCGATCAGGGTCACGCCGTGGCGCTGGATCAGGCGGAGGAGTTCGGCGGCGGCTTCCCGCCAGCGACGTTGCGGCTCATGCGGGTAGATCGTCGCTGTGTCGATCACCTTGCCGGTGGGATCAACGACGGCGATCTTGCAGCCGGTGCGGTAGGCCGGATCGATGCCCAGTACCACATGTCCGGCCAGCGGCGGCTGGTTGAGCAGGTTGCCCAGGTTGGTGGCAAACACCTGAATGGCGTGCTCTTCCGCCTGTTCGGTCAGCAGACGGCGCACATCGCGCTCGATGGCCGGGATCAGCAGGCGACGGGCGGCGTCATCCGCGGCGGCCAGCAGCTGCTCCGCCAGGGGCGAACGCCGGTCAGGTCTGACGAGCAGAGCAACCGCCTCCTGCCAGTCGCGTTCATCGATGGCGACGTGTACGCGCAGCACTTTTTCCGCCTCGCCGCGGTTGATGGCCAGCACCTGGTAAGGGCGCAGACGCCCGATGCGGTACTCGAATTCGTAGTAGGTTTCGTAGGTGCGTTTGGGGTCTTCCGCACCCTCGATGCGGGCAGCCTGCGCCCGGCCATAGGCCTGAGCGCGGGCGCGTAGCTCGCCGCGTACCTGCGCACTCTCGCTGATCGCCTCCGCCACAATGTCTCGCGCGCCGGCCAACGCCTCCTCAACGGTCGGCACCTCATCATTGAGAAAAGGGGCGGCCAGTTCCCCGGGGGACTGCGGGCTACGCGGCTGCGCCAGAATCAGGTCGGCCAGCCCCTGCAACCCTTTCTCGCGGGCGATGGTGGCCCGTGTGCGGCGTTTGGGCCGGTAGGGCGCGTAGAGGTCTTCCAGGGCCGCCAGCGTATCGGCTGCTGCGATCTGTTCCTGCAGGGCCGGGGTCATCTTGCCCTGCTCCTCGATGGACTTGATGATGGCGGCGCGGCGCTCATCCAGGGCGCGCAACCGTTCCAGCAGGTCGGTGAGCTTCTGGATCGTCTCGTCCTGCAACCCGCCGGTGACTTCCTTGCGGTAGCGGGCGATGAAGGGCACGGTATTGCCTTCGTCGAGCAGGGCGATGGTCGCGGCGACCTGCTCCGGCTGGACGCCCAGCCGGGCGGCGATCTGGCGGTCGTAGGGCGGTTGAGTCATGGGCCTTCCCGGACAGGATAGGACGGCGAAAATCCAGAGGCCGATTATACATGGCGCGGACGGCGAAAAAAGAGGCAGGAGGCAGGAGACCAGAGGCAAGAGAGGAGGCCGGGACACCGAGAGGACGGGAGGCAAACAACAGGTGGCAGGTTGGAGCGGCATGAGATGTGCTGCCGAAAGGCAACCGTGACTCGGCGCCTGCTGGCTTGCTGACGCCATTTGCCTGCTTTTCAGGGATATCGCTATCTGGTTTCCCGACCTGCCTGCGTTCTTGCCCCCGGCCGCTTTCGCTGCCCGCGCCCGTCACGCTTCGCCATGCGCCTCCCAGAAGGCGGCTACCCGGCTGACCACTTCCTCGATGGTCAGGGCAGTGGTGTCAAGCCGGGGATAGCCGGCCAGATCGCGCACCTTCCACTCCTGGCGCAGCCGTTTCATCGTCCGGGCGCGTTCCGCCGGGCTATGGAAGCGGTCGCCTTTGGCGGCGTAGAGGCGACGCAGAATTTCGTTGAGGGCGGTCACGAGCACGAATACCACGCCAATCTCTTCCAAGCGGCGGCGATTCGCCTCGTTAAGCAGGGTGGTGGCATGCACAACAATGACCGCGCTGCGCTGCAGGGCCAGGCTGCGAACCAGCTCGGTTTCCATCCCGGTGACGCGAGCCTCGCCATACAGCTCCCGCACGTCCTGAAGCGGCATCCCGGCGGCGGCCTCCAGTTCCGCTTCCAGATCGCGCAGAGTCGCGCCGAAATACTCAGCCACCCGGCGGGCGACTTCTGTCTTGCCGATGCCCATCTCGCCAGCCAGGATCAGGTTGCGGTAGGGCGTCGGCGGGACATAACGCCGTGAAGTCAGCGGGGAGGAAATCGGCTGAGGCGCAGTCATTGGCTTACCGGGAGCAACGCAGCCGCTCAGGGCTGGCGGCGTGGCGTCGCGCCGTTGCGCCAGCCGGGGTACCAGTCATCGAGCAGAGGGAGCAGTTCCGCCAGCGAATGCACCGCGGCGTCCGGGCGGACATCCGGGACGGGTGCTGCAGCGGGCGTCACACGCTGGATGGCGCGCATCCCGGCCCGTTGCGCCCCGGCGACATCCGCAGCGAGGTTATCCCCCACAAAGACGGCCTCGTCCGGCCTTACCCCCAGCCCTTCCAGCGCGTGCTGGAAGATGGCCGGGTGTGGCTTGAGGACGCCGACATCGGCGGCGGAGGCGCGCAACGCGAACAGATCAGGCGGCAGGCCCAGCGCCACCAACTCGCCGTCGCGCATCCACATTGGCTGGTAGGCGTTGGTCACGATGCCCAGGCGCAGATGATGCTGGCGCAGCATCGCCAGAACATCAGGCACCTCTGGAAAGACGCGCACGCCGGGGATGACCGGTGAACCATAGGCGCGCAGCCAGGGGGTCAGATCGCGCCCGTTGATAGGGACGCCGTGCTGCCGGAAGAGAGCAGCCAGCACGCGGCCCAGATGCGGCGCTTCCAGCGTCTGGTTGGCTTCCGCCCAGGCGACCATAGTCATCTGCACGTACTGATCGGCCACCACCTCAAAATCGGGCAGGGGGTAGCCCTCAGCAACGACGAGATCATAGACGGTGCGCAGACGCTGACGGTGGAAAGCGTCCCAGTCGATTTCTTCGCGCTGCGACCAGTCGATGAGGGTATCATCCAGGTCAAAGAGTACGGCTTTGATCATCCTGTTTCCTGACGATGCAATGGGGAGCCGGGGATAACGGCAGGCTCGCCGCGTCATTGTACCCGATAGGCAGCAGCCCGTACAGAGGCATTAACGCTAGCCAGGAGGCGGCAGGCCGGGGAATCGCCCGGCCTCTCCATCTGCGCTTGACACGCTCTCCCCGGCCATGTACACTCCAGGGCGCTGGTAGAACACAACGGAGTCACCCATGGACAGCAGGCGGATGATCAGAATGGCTGGCGGCGCTTTTCCAGCCTGATGTCGCGCCTGCATGCCCTTAGCAATGCTACGAGCAAACTCTTAAGGCTGTGGGCGCATGTCCCGCAGCTTTTTTGCTTTTTCGCCCGGTGGCGCTACGCGCCAGGAACGCCTTTCCCGGCATACTGATGACAACCTGTTCAGCGACCCCGCAGGTCGCTGGAAGCTGAAGGTAAAACACTTATGGCCCTGGTAACCCTGACTAATGTCGCCAAGAGTTTTGGCGCCAGTGACATCTTCAGCAATGTCAGCGCCAGCATCCCCCACGGTGCGCGTATCGCCCTGGTTGGCGCTAACGGCGTTGGCAAGACCACCCTGCTCAACCTGATCGTCGGCCTGGACACGCCGACCACGGGCACAATCACGCGGGCCAGTGGCCTGCGCATCGGCTTCCTGCCCCAGCGCCCGGAACTGGCCGGCGATCATGCGCTCTACGAGGAAATGCTGCGCGTCTTTGGCCCGCTGCGCGACATGGAAGCCCGCTTGGCCGAGCTGGAACACGAGATGGTTGGCCGGCCAGATGATGACGAACTCATCGAAGCCTATGGCGCGCTGCAGCAACGCTATGAGCAGGCCGGCGGTTTTGAGTACGAACACCGCATCCGGATGGTGCTGACCGGCCTGGGCTTTGCCCCGGAGGAATACACGCGTCCGCTGAGCAAGCTTTCCGGCGGGGAGCGCACCCGCGCCCTGCTGGGCCGCCTGCTGCTGGAATCACCCGACCTGCTCGTCCTGGATGAGCCGACCAACCACCTGGACATTGACGCGGTGGAATGGCTGGAGGGCTTCCTCAAGTCCTTCAGCGGGGCCGTGCTGGCCGTCAGCCATGACCGCTACTTCATGGACCGCGTGGTCACGACCATCTGGGAGATGGCCTTTGGCCGGATGGAGGTCTACCGCGGCAATTACAGCCACTACGTCACCCAGCGCGAGGAGCGCCACGAGCGGCTGCGCCGGGAATACGAAGCCCAGCAGGCTTTCATCGAAAAGGAACTGGATTACATCCGCCGTAACCTGGGCAAGCAGAACACCACCCAGGCCCGTGGCAAAATCCGCAAGCTGGAAACGATGGTCCTGGGCAAGTCCAAAGGCGACCTCAACCGCCTGGAGGCCGCCCTGCGCGGCGAGCTACCCACCCGTGGCGGGCGGTTACTGAGCGCGGCGCAACACGAGAAGCACATGCATATGCGCCTGGAGGCAGCCATCCGCAGCGGGGACAAGGTGCTGATGACCTATAACCTGGGCGTCGGCTACCCGGATGGCGACCTGCTCTTCACCGTGCCGGACATCACCCTCTACCGGGGCGAGATCGCCGCGCTCATCGGCCCCAACGGCGTGGGGAAGACCACGCTGCTCAAGACGCTGCTGGGCAAGCTGGCCCCCAAGCAGGGCAGCGCCCGGCTGGGAGCAGGCGTGCAGATCGGTTACTTCGCCCAGGCCCATGAGGAACTCAACCCCGCCAACACAGTCATCGACGAACTGCTGAGCGTCCGCCATATGCCGCAGAGCCAGGCCCGCAATTACCTGGCTACTTACCTGTTCACCGGCGAGGATGTCTTCCGCCCGGTCAGCACGCTCTCCGGCGGGGAGCGCGGACGGCTGGCCCTGGCCAAGCTGGCCCTCAGCGGGGCCAACTTCCTGCTGCTGGACGAGCCAACCAACCACCTGGATATCGCCAGCCAGGAGATTCTGGAGGAGGTGCTGGAGCGCTTCAACGGCACAATCCTGATGGTCAGCCACGACCGCTATCTGATCGATCGCCTGGCGACGCAAATCTGGGACGCCCGCCCCGGTGAGTTGATCGTCTTCAAAGGCCCCTATGCCGAGTATCTGGCCGTGCGGGATGGTCGCAGCGCCGAAAGCGAACCGCCGCAACCTGCCGCCCCGGCAGAACGTACAGCGGTCGCCGCCCCCAAACGATCCAGGGCGCCAAAGCCCCCGGTGGATGACGAACGCACCGGGCGCTCGCCAAGGCTCTCCCCGTATCAACGCGCCCGGCTCACCGCCGAACTGGAGCGCCGCATCGAGGCGCTGGAAGTGCGGCTGGTCGATCTCAGCGGCGCCATCGAGGAGGCCAGCGCCGCCGGGGATGCGGCCCGCGTCCACGACCTGGGGCAGGATTACGCTCGCGCTGAGCAGGAGCTGGAAGCCGCCCTGGCTGAATGGGAGACGCTGATGGTGGAGGATTGAGGGCGGCATTGCCAGCGGCGCAGTGACCGGGGCGCTTCCACCGGGAAAGGGGGGAGACCTTCATATGAACCAGGTTGATTATGCGGCGTTCACGGCGGCGCTGGTGCGCACCCTGAGCGCCGATCCCCGTGTGCTGGGTCTGATCGCCGCCGGATCGATGGCCGCCACCGACCACGCCCCGGATGAATATTCCGACCATGACTTCTGGATCGTGACCACGCCGGGCGAGCAGGAGCACTTCCGCACCACCTTTGACTGGTTGCCCGATCACGAGCAGATCGCCCTGGCCTTCCGGGAGACGGCGCACGGCCTCAAAGTGCTTTACCGCTTTGGCCACCTGGTGGAATACGCCGTCTTTGCGCCGGAGGAGCTGGCGGTCACCCGCCTGAACAGCTACCGTGTCCTGATCGACCGCGCCGGGATGGCAGCCTGCGCCGGGGAGATCGTGGCCCGTACAGCAGCTGAGCACGCCAGGCGGCAGGCTGACCCGGCCTATCACTTCGGCCAGTTCCTGACCAATCTGTGGGTGGGAATCGGGCGGCACTGGCGAGGGGAACGCCTGAGCGGGCATCGATTCGTGCGCGGCGAGGCCCTCGCCCACCTGCTGACGCTGATCGCGGCGCTGGTCCCCGCCGACCGGCCCGCCGCGCTGGATAGCATCGATCCAGCCCGTCGCTTCGAGCAGGCTTACCCGGCGCTGGGAGCGGAGATCAACGCTGCCCTGCTGCAGGAAACACCGCAGGCCGCCGCCGCACTGCTGGCGCTGGCCGGGCGGCTGCTGCGCGACCGCCTGCCGGACTACCCGGCGGAAGCCGTGGAGGTGGTGCGGCGGCTGGCCCTGTCCGCGCCTGATACCGGCGGGTTACAATAAGCGAGCCTGGACCCACACTGCGAAGGGGAAACGTACATGAAGTCTGATCTCGATCAGTTGATGGCGAAGCGGGGCCTGGACGCCCTGATCATCCTCGGCGGGGAGATGCCCAACCCGCACCGGGCGTACATCACCAACGGTCACGAAGCCGGCGCGCTGGTCTTCAAGAAGCGCGGCGAGCCAGCGGTGATGATCACCAATACGCTGGAGATCGAAAACGCCCGCCAGAGCGGCCTGCCGGTCTACAACTACAACGACTTCAACATCCATGAGCTATGGGCGCAATACCCCGACGACGCCGACATGCGCACGGTCAGGAGCTTTGAGCGCTACTTTGAGCGGCTGGGCATCACCGGCGGGCGGATCGGCGTCTATGGCTTCGGCGATATCGGCGCCAGCTGGGAGATGCTCAAGCTGCTCAGCAAACACTTCCCGGCCATGACCTTCGTCGGCGAACGGGAAGACACGCTTTTTGACGAAGCCGTGACCACCAAGGACGCCGCCGAGATCGAACTCCTCAAGGATGTCGCCCGCCGCACCAACCTGGTCATGCAGGCGGCCTGGGACTTCATCGCCGGGCATCGCGCTCAGGATGGTGTCGTCGTCCGGGCGGACGGCACGCCGCTGACCATCGGCGATGTCAAGCGGTTCGTCCGGCTGAAGCTGCTGGAGCACGGCCTGGAAGACCCGGAGGGGATGATCTTCGCCCAGGGGCGCGACGGCGGCTTCCCCCACAGCCAGGGCAACGACGAAGAACCGCTGTACCTGGGCCGGGCGATTGTCTTTGACCTGTTCCCGCGCGACATGCAGAGCGGCTACTACCACGACATGACACGCACCTGGAGCATCGGCTTTGCCACGCCGGAAGTGCAGAAGGCTTACGACGAGGTGATGACCGCCTTCAACGCTGTCATGAGCCAGATCAGGGTCGGGGAGCGCACCAAGCGCTACCAGGAGATCGTGCTGGATGTGCTGGAGGAGTTTGGCCATCCCACCGGTCGCAGCGATCCGGGATCGACGGTCGGTTACGTCCACAGCCTGGGGCATGGCCTGGGGCTGCAGATCCACGAACGGCCGGGTTTTACCCACCTCCGCGACCGGGATGTGGTGCAGGTGGGCAACGTCTTCACGGTGGAGCCGGGCGTATACTATCCGGATCGCGGCTTTGGCATCCGCGTGGAGGATACGGTTTACATCGACGAGCAGGGCGTAGTTCATAGCCTGACGTCGATGCACAAGGAGCTGGTGCTGCCGCTGAAAGGCTGACGCCGGAGCGATTCCTCAGGTAAAAGAAGACGGACCCGGATCGCCGCGGGTGAGTAAGGCGGATCCGGGTCTGTTTTTGTTAGCGGGAAACGGGTCTGCTCAGGGCGTCGTCTGCGCCCGGCGAGCTTCCCAGTCCGGGCGGATCAGCCCGAAGACCAGTGTATCGCGCAGCTCGCCGCCGGGGGCACGGGTATCGCGGCGCAGGCGGCCCTCCAGCGTAAAGCCGCAGCGCTCGGCGACCGCCCGGCTGCGCCTGTTGAGGGCGTCGCAACGAATCTCCAGGCGTTCAGCACGGAGCGTGACAAAAGCGAAATCGGTGATGGCCCGCACGGCCTCGCTGATGTAGCCCTTGCCTTCCTCGTCGGCGCGCACCCAGTAGCCGATCTCAAAGCGCGGCACATCCCACTCCGGGTCATGCAGGCCGCTGCCGCCAATCCAGCGCCCATCAGCCTTGCGGATCAGCATCATCCAGAAGTCCTCGCGGCGCGTCCAGCGGGCGATGCCTTCCCGTACCAGGGCTTCGTATTCCTCGGGGGAAGCCACGCGCTGCGCCCAGGGCATCCACGGCTGCAGGTGAGCCTGCGAGTCGCGGACGGCTTCGGCCAGGGGCGGGCCATCGCCGGGGCGCGGGGCGCGGATGATCAGGCGCTCGGTTTCGATCTGGTCGGGGAGATCAAGCAGAATCGGCTTCATGGCCGGGGGCATACCAGGCCCTCCTGTGAAGAAAAAAAGCGTATCAGCAGCTCAGGAACACCGTAGCTATAGAAAGCGATCCAGCATCAAGAGGCAGGCTAGCGAGCCGCCAGGGTGTCACTATGGCCCTGTTTCACCAGGAAGGACGCTAGCGGCAGCGCCTCCGCTTCCAGGCGCGTGAGGTTGACAACCGTACTGGCACGGTCGATGTCAATACCCACCAGGTTGCCATTTTCGTCAAAATCAAGCACGACACCAGGAGCGATTTCCTGGGAATCGCTGGCGGGTTTATCAGCAAGATCAATGTAAAGTGAATCCGTCTCAGGATAGTAATGTAGTTTCACTGGCTTTACTCCCGGAAATTCCTGTCTGGAAATGCGTTGTGAACAGTTTCACCATCGTCCAGCGTTACAACACGCAGATACTTGCCGAGTTCTTCTACGAAGATCCAGTACCGTCTTCGACCATCCAGTTGAGTTTCTGCTCTAACAGGTTCATGCAAAGCCTGTTCACACCATTCACGTCGGATATATGGGCGCTTGCGTAATACCTGCTCCTCAAAGTATCGCGTAGTCTTCATTGTAACTGATCCCAGTAGCGGATAGATCCTATCCACCCCGCCGGGCAGCCAGCGCCTCGTCGAGCAGGGCCTGCACGACCTGCGGCTGGCCCTTGCCGCGCAGGGCACGCATCACCTGGCCCATCAGGAATTTAGCCAGTTTCTCCTGCCCGGCCAGGTAAGCCGCTACCTCAGCCGGGTGGGCGTCCAGCACCTGTTCGATAGTTGCCCGGATCGGCGCTTCGTCCGTGATCTGGGCCAGCCCGTGCGCCGCGACGATCTGCGCCGGGTCGCCGCCCTCCGCGTAGAGGATGTCCAGCACCCGCTTGGCGGTGTTGAGGTTGATCGTCCCGGCGTTGACCAGCGCCAGCAGCCCGGCCAGCGCCCCCGGCGTCACCCGAATCTGGTCGATGGCCTCGCGGGGCAGCGACTCGGCGTTCATCAAGCGGAAGATCTCGCCCAGGACAAAGTTGGCCGCCTGCTTGGGATCGGCCCCGGCAGCCAGCGCCGCCTCGTAATAGTCGGCCACGGCGCGGTCGGCCACCAGCGCGGCGGCGTCCTCGCGGCTCAGGCCCAGATCGGCCATGAAGCGGTCACGCCGCGCGTCCGGCAGTTCCGGCAGACGGGCGCGGGCGGCCTCTACCTGCTCCCGGCTCATCACCACGATCGGCAGGTCCGGCTCCGGGAAGTAGCGGTAGTCGCTGGCGCTCTCCTTGACGCGCTGGATGATGATCCGGCCCGCCGCCTCATCCCAGCCCAGCGTGGCCTGTTTGACCCCTTCGCCGCTTTCCCATAGCCTGATCTGGCGCTCGACCTCTTTTTCGATGGCGCGAACCATGCTGCGAATGCTGTTGAGGTTTTTGATCTCGGTACGGGTGCGTAGTTCGTCTGACCCGACCGGGCGCACGCTGACATTGGCCTCAAAGCGCAGCACGCCTTTGGACATATCGCCGTGGTTAACGCCCAGGTACTGCAGGATAGCCCGCAGCTTGCGGGCGTAAGCTTCCGCCTCCGCCGCACTGTGAATGTCCGGTGCAGAAACGATCTCCAGCAGCGGCACGCCGGCCCGGTTGAGGTCGACCAGGCTATGGCCGTTGCCGGTATGGGTCAGCTTGCCGGTGTCCTCCTCCAGGTGAGCGCGAATGATCCCGATCCGCTTCATCCCGCCGCCCGGCAGGTCAATATCCAGGTGGCCGTTCACGGCCAGCGGGTGCTCGTACTGGCTGATCTGATAGCCTTTGGGCAGGTCGGGGTAGAAGTAGTTTTTGCGGGCAAACCGGCTGAAGGGCGGAATATCGCACCCCAGAGCCAGGCCGACCAGCAGGGCCATCTCCACCGCCCGTGCGTTGATGACCGGCAGGACGCCGGGCATCCCCAGGCAGACCGGGCAGGTGACGGTATTGGGCGGGGCCTGGGTGCTATCGACGACGGCGCAGCCGCAGAACATCTTGCTGCGGGTTAGCAGTTCGGCGTGAACTTCCAGGCCGATGACGGGTTCGTAGCGGGTCATGGCGGGCATCTCGCTCAGGCGCAGGTTGGACGCTCACATTCAAGGCGCCGATTGTACCACGACCGGGGCGCCGGGGCAGCGCGCCGGGAAGAGGCCGGGCGGCCAGGAGGCCCGGAGAACAACAGGCCGGGAAACCGGACGATTCCCCGGCCTCCCGGCCTATAGTCCGCGTTCCGCGCGTCAGGCGATTCTGCCGCCGCTACGCCGCCGGGCCGGTCTGTGGCGCTGACGCCTGAGGCGCTGGCTCAGACTGCTCGGCTTGCGCTGGCGGTTCTTCCGACGGAGCGGGCTTGAGCGGCAACAGGACGTCGAAGGTGCTGCCCTTGCCGATCTCGCTCTGCAGGCGAATCTCCCCGCCCATCATCTGCACCAGGTGGCGGGTGATGGCCAACCCCAGGCCGGTGCCGCTTTCCTGGGAGTTGCGCACTTCCTGGCGGAACTCCTCGAAGATGGTCTTGAAGTTTTCCTCGCGGATGCCGCGCCCGGTATCCGCCACGCGGATGCGCCAGAGCGTCTTGCTCAGCCGGTCGATGGTTACCTCCACCGAACCTTTATCGGTGAACTTGATGCCGTTGTGAGCCAGGTTGATGGCGATCTGGCTGAGCCGCTTTTCGTCCCCCACGATTTCCGCCGGCATATCCGGGGCCAGAGTGACCGTGAAGCGCAGGCCTTTCTCCTGGGCACTGGAAGCCAGCGTGGTATGCAGGATGTCCACCAGCCGGTGCAGGGGGAACGGCTCTTCCACGATCACCATCTCCCCCGCTTCGATCTTGGAGATGTCCAGAATGTCATCGATCAGGGATTTGAGCCGCTTGGCGCTGAGCAGCACATGCTCCATGCTGGCGTGCATTTTCTCGCTCAGGGGACCATAAGCGCCGCGCAGGGCCAGGTCGGTGAAAACGATGATTGCGCTTAACGGCGTGCGCAACTCGTGGCTGGTGCGGGCGGTGAATTGCGACTTGAGCTTGCTGGCCTCCTCCAGCTTACGGTTGGCCTGTACCAGGTCGTAGGTAGCTTCATCCAGCGCGTGGCGCAGATCGCTGGTGCCCAGCTGACTGAGTATCCCCACAAAGAAGATGGTCAGAATCATGATGACCATCATGCTGATCGAGCCAACAGGCTCCGGCAACGGGGCCGGGGTGACCCATCCCTGGGTCAGGGCAAGCTGCGTGCCGACCCACAGGATAGAAGCAACGGCGGCGCTCACGTAGCTTTCCCGCGGCCCCAGCATCATCCCGGCAATCACCACGATAGCGATATAAACCGGCCCGACCACCGTGCTCAGCCCTTCGATGAGCAGGGAATTGATAGCCAGGATGACCATGATCAGGGGCAAGAGCAGGTAGCCGCCAAGAGTAGGATTGCCCCGGCGGGCCAGTTCACGAGCGCCCAGGCTGGTGGGGATGATGAACATGCACAGCACCAGCGTGAGCAAGACCCGCGTGTCATAGCGGTCCAGCAGCATGAGGACATACAGCGCCAGCACCGGGATGATAAACAGGGCCATGCCCCAGCTGATGTCCATCACCAGGCGCTGCCGCCGGGTATGCTCTACCCGCTTGTACGGCGACAGTGTGTTGAACAAATCCCTTGCCATACCACCCTCGGGTCACAGAGGACCCCCTCAGGCCCGTTGCCGGGCTACTCTCACTTGGGTTTGCGGACGCGGTAGGTTCCCACCGGCGAGGCCAATTCCACCGCCAGCCCGTGTTCCGCAAACCACCGCCGAAAGTCCTCCCGCCAGAACATCCCGTGACAGTTTTCGTTCGTGCGGAAGACCAGGTCAAAGTACGGGTTGGCTTCCGGCTTGAACGCCTGCGCCCCGAAGATCAGGCCGCCCGGCTTGACCACCCGCACCAGTTCGCTGATGGCCTGGCGCGGATCGGGGGTCCAGTGCAGCATCCAGAAGGTCATGGCCGACTCAAAGCTGTTGTCCTCAAAGGGCAGGCGTGTCGCGCTGGCCTCCAGGAATTCCGGGCGGTTTTCGTCGGTGACCGGTGGGTGATGCGGATCGATCTCTTTCAGATACACGGGGAAGCTCTGCTGGGCCAGCTCGATAATGCCGGGGACAGGATCGACGCCGACAATGCGCACCTTGCCGTCCAGCCGCAGCCAGATCTCGGCGGTCTCCCGCCCGCTGCCGCAGCCTACCTCCAGCAGCCGGCCGCCGCTATGCAGCCAGCGCAGGTCGTCCTCCGTCAGGAAGTCAAAGACGGCTTTGCGCATGGACTGATACAGCCGCTGGCCCAGGGTCTTGTCCAGCTTGGTCAAGAACTGACGGCCATCTTTTTCAAAGCTTTCCAGCAGGATGACCGGCTCCTGGCGCATACGGGGCAGGATGTTCACCGTCATGCCCTCGGCCATATGGGAAAAGCCTTTGACCGTGCCTGAGGTGCGGGCCATGATGGCGTTAATGTCCGGCATTTCCACTGCCGGGTTGCGGCGGTAGAGGCCATCCTCATGAATCAGCATGTTCTCTTTATCGGTGGAGAGGATTTCCAGCCATTCGCGGGTATAGTCGATGTCGGCAAAGCCAAATTCCGCCAGAATCTGACCATAAGTGCGCGGCTCTTTGAGGTACTCAAACAGGCCTGCATCATCAAAAACTTTCAGGGCGTAATAACGGAATATCTTGTCGGCCTGCCGTCCGAGCCGCATCACTGACCCGACATTCCTCAGGATGCGCCAGTACACCCGCGCCGTTCTGATGAACAACATGGTTCGCCTGCCTTTCTGCCTGCTGGCTCAATGATCGTCCTGGAGATAGGGTTTCAGGAACGAGACAAACCGGTCGATGTCAATCGGCTTGGTGAAATAGTCGTCGCAGCCGGCCTCCAGGGCGCGCTCCCGATCCCCGACCATGGCATGGGCGGTCAGGGCCAGGATGGGCGTATTCCGGAAGCGGCTATCCTTCTTGAGCGAGCGGACAACCTCCCAGCCGCTCAGTTTGGGCAGGGAGAGATCCATCAGGATGATGTCAGGCTGGTGCTGGTAAGTCATGGTGATGGCTTCGTGCCCATCGCGGGCGAAGAGCAGGTCATGCTGATCCAGAATCAATTCCAGAATCTGAGTGACCACCAGCAGGTTGGTCTGTTCATCTTCGACAATCAGGATGCGCTTGGACATCAAGGCCTCCCTGACAAACCTGGTCGGCGCGGGAACAGAGCACCGGGCCACGCTTGCAGCCCCCCCGGCTGCCATAGCCAGGGCGACGCTGCCTGTCGGGCAACAAAAACAGGTGGAGTCCTGAGGGCAGGGGTCAATCGAGGCAGTCCGTCAGAACGCCAACATCCTAAATATAGAATAGGTTTTGAAAAACAGGCAAGCAGCCCGTCAATCAATATGAAGAAAGAACCAAGCGAATCTTGCTGACAGATCGAAATTCCAGCGAGTAAAACGTGAAATTTTCGTTAATTTCTACCACATGACAACTTTTCCACAATAAATGTGCTATCATGGCAGGCAAACGTCATTACCCTTCCGGATTCAGTCCTCAGACCAAGGAACCGGCTCATGTTCTTCCTTAACTTCCTGCGCGATCTTCGCCGCTACCTGGCTTCTCTGTAAGGCCTGCTTCTATTTAATTACGCGGGCCTTCTCCTGAAATATGAGCAGTTTTGCCATCCCTGCTCACCCCCCAAAGAGCGCCACGCCCTCCCCAGACGTGGCGCTCACCTTTTTGGCGTCGCCCGTTCCGCCCCCTCTCATGGGGCGCCAGTCTAACCTTGCCTTGCCTGTGGGGAAAAGAACCGGGGGATAGGGGCAATACGCCCTACCGCTTAAGACCGGGGTAATCCAGCAGCATGACCTCCAGCGCCAGGCGTGCATTGACGTTGCGGCTGAGGTCCTCCAGCGCCAGCCGGGTGGCGCGCAGGGCGGTCTGCACCTGTTCCAGCGAAAAGTCGCGGGCGTACTGGTTGAGCAAGGCCCGCCGGTCGCGGTTGACCGGAGCCACCCGGCTGTGCGTCAGCACCAGAATCACATCCCGCCAGAACAGTTGCCACAGGATCAGCGTTTCGCGCAGCGCGGTGCGGTTGCGCGGCTGGGCCATCGCCTCCGCCCGCGCAAAGCGATCGATGCGGTTTTCCGTCAGGATACGAGCCAGGTCGTCCAGGGCCAGGTCGCGGGAGGCCAGCGCCTCAGGATCGGTCAGGGCGCGCACGGCCCAGCCCGGTCGCCCGCCGGAAAGCTGGGCCAGCAGCGCCGCCTGTTCCGGGTTGGCTCCCCAGCGGGCGGTCAGCGCCGCTTCCACCTGGCGCACCGGCACAGGCCGCAGCCGCAACACCTGGCAACGGCTGAGGATCGTGCGCGGCAGCAGGTTGACGTTTTCCGCCGTCAACACCAGCACCACGTACGGCGGCGGTTCCTCCAGTGTCTTGAGCAGGGCGTCAGCGGCCTGCGGGCGCGCCTCATGAAAGCGCCGCAGGATGCCCACCCGGTAGCGACCCTCATACGGCCGCAGCGCCAGCATATGCATCAACTCGCGCACCTGTTCGATCTTGAGCGTCCCGCCGACTTCTTCCGCCTCGACCAGGCTGACATCCGGGTGGTTGCCAGCGGCGATCTTGCGGCAGGCCGTGCACCGGCCACAGGGACGGGCGTTTTCGTCGTCGTGGAGGCAGTTCAGGCGGGCGGCAAAGGCGCGGGCCAGCGTCGTCTTGCCGATCCCGGCTGGCCCGACGAACAGGTAGGCGTGGCGGACACGACCATGGCGCAGGCCCCTGGCCAGATGTTCAACCGCCCACTGGTGGCCGATGATGCCCCAGTTGGCGGCGGCAGAATCTACCGGGTTCGGCGCTGGCGCTGGATCGGGCATGGCGCGGCTCTCAACGATCGGTCAACACGGTGCAGTAGGTCTAGCCGGATTGTAGCGCCGGCGCGGGAGACTGACCAGCACATGGAATACAAAAGGAGACCACGAGGCCGGGAGACCGAGGATCGCCAGCGGGGTGCACCCGGCGATCCTGCAGCGGCGGGATCACCGGTCGCCAGGTGCGCAATGCTTCCTACAGGCGGAAGGTCCACGTATCCGCGCCGTAGACCTCTTCCACCAGCGCCGCCGCCCGCGCCTCTTCCGCCGCCGTTGGCCCTTCCGGCGGGCCAAAGTGCACCCCGAAGCGTTCGGCAAAAGCGTCGCGCAGGGCGTCCGCGGCTTCCTCCCAGCTCACACGGCGACCCAGCGCCCGTTCCAGCGTGGTAGCCCGCACCGCCACCCGCGCCCGCACGCGCTCGCGCTCGGCTTCGTCGGGGAAGGCCAGCGCGTCACAGATGCGGGTGATGTCGCCCCACAGCGGCAGGGCGCCATGCTGCAGCACGCCTTCAAAGCGCCGCACCTGGGCGCTGCCGATCAGCTTGCTGCCGTTGGCCGTGATCTCGTAATCAGAAGGCACCTCAAAGCACACCGGCCCACCGGGGCGCCCCACCGACCGCTCCAGCCGCCGGTCGGCCTGCGCCTGCAGGCCCAGCCGGGCCAGCCCATCCAGCAGGGCGGCGCTCAGGCGGTGGTAACTGGCGACCACATCCCCCTGCACCAGCGGATGGCTTTTCGGCAGGGTCACGCTGTAGGTGATCTCATCCGTGTGCAGGATGGCCCGTCCGCCCGTTGGCCGGCGAACCAGCCCCCAGCCGCGCTCCTGCAGGCGCGCCAGGTCCACATCAGCGCTGGGCTGAGCCTGCCCCAGGGAAAGACACGGCGGAGTCCACGCAAAGAAGCGCAGCGTAGGCGGCGCATTCCCCGCGCCGACCTGTTCCAGAATGGCCTGGTCAAGCGCCATGTTGTACGCGCCGGTGCATGGCGGCGTGACCAGCAAACGCCAGTGTTCATGGGCAACAGTCATCGTTCCTGCTTCACTCCTGACGCGCTACGTATTCTGTGCGCGGGTGCAAACGCGCTGGCAATTGTAGCGCGTCCGCGGTAGAACTACAGTCCGCCCCGCCTGAGCACAGGCTTGGGCTGCGGGCTGCCCGGGAGTAAAATGAGGGCGTCTGATCGCTTACAGGTGACATCGCATGGACGAACGTTTTCCAGCCAGATCAGAGCAGGACCCCCAGTCCACCGTGCCGCACCTGCCGCGCGTCCCGGCGGATGACGAAGACGCCGCCCTGACGCGGCCCGCCGGACTGCCGCCGGTTATTCCCTACCCGCGCCAGCAACCGGCTGCCGGGGCGGCGCCGCTACGCGCCCCCCTGCCGGAAGCCCGGCCCGCCGGTCCGCCGGAAGTACCCTACCAGCGGCGGGCGCGGTCCCGCCGGCGCCGTGGCAACGAATGGGCCTGGCTGGTGGTAGCCATGGCCATGATCGGCGTGACGCTGGTCACCAGCCTGAGCATCTTCATGATCCTGCGCAGCAGCCGGGCGGACGCTTTCGTCGAGGATGAGGGCATGGTCGCGGCGTCGGCCACGTCGGTCGTCATCCTGCCCACCGCCGTGCCCAACTTCGCCGTGGAAAGCGCCGGCAGCGAGCAGCCGACGCTCGACCCCGCCAACCTGGGAATCGAACCCTGGAACGGCACGGAGCGCTTCACCATCCTGTTGATGGGCTGGGATCGGCGGCCTGGCGATCCGCCTGACGCCGCCTACCGCACTGACACCATGATGCTGGCCAGCCTGGACCCGACTACGGGGCGCATCGGCGTGCTGAGCATCCCCCGCGACCTGTACGTCAACATCCCCGGCTATAACCAGCTGCAGCGCGTCAATTCCGCCTATGTGCTGGGCGAGCTTCGCCAGCCGGGTTACGGCCCCCGCCTGGCCATGGAAACGGTGCAATACAACCTGGGGATGCGCGTCCACGATTACCTGATCGTGGACTTCAACGCCTTCATCACTGTGATCGACGCCATCGGCGGCATCGACGTCACGGTGGAAACGACGATCAACGATCCCCTGTATCCCGATATGTACTACGGCTACGACCCGTTCTACCTGCCGGCTGGCCAGCACCACCTGGACGGCGCGACCGCGCTCAAGTACGCCCGCACCCGGCACGGTTCCAACGACTTCCGCCGGGCGGAGCGCCAGCAGCAGGTGCTGTTCGCGATCCGGGATCAGGTGCTTAACGTGGGCAACCTGCCGCAACTGGTTGTCGCCGCCCCGACGATCTGGGCCAGCATCCGCGATGGGGTGCGCACCGGCCTGACCTTCGACCAGTTGCTCCGGCTGGCCTGGTACGCCAAAGATATCCCGCCGGAGAACATCCGCACCGGCGTGATCGATGAGAACTACATCACCTTCTACACCACACCGGACGGCCAGGCGGTGGTGATTCCCAACCGCTACGCGCTCGGCCCGCTGATGGTCGAAATCTTCGGCGAAAACTACAACCAGTAACCGGTGTCGCTGGCCCGCCTTCAGCCGCCGCTTGGCGCGGCGGTGGGCGGCGGCGTCCTGGTGGGCGCTGGCGTGGGCGGTGGAAGCGGCTCCCAGCCCAGTTCCGGGATCGGTGGGAGCGGCAGGCGGTACAGCCAGGCGTCAAAGAAGGCGTCCAGTTGCTGCCCGCTGATCTCCTCGGCGACAGCGATGAAGTCCCCGGTGGTCGCATTGCTGTACTTGAAACGATCATAGTAGGTCTGCAGAACGCGGAAGAAGACCTCGTCGCCCAGCCGGGCGCGCAGGGCGTGCAGCGTCATCGCCCCCCGGACATACACGCTGATGTTGAACAGGTCATCCGGCGGCGGCGATCCGGGCGGAGGCAGGATGCTTTCCGCCAGGCGGTTGTAGAAATGGTGCAGCACCTCATCGAGCGCCTCGCGGCTTTCCAGGTACTCGTACCACAGGTAGGAAGCATATTCGGCGAAGCCCTCGTTGAGCCAGATGTCCGACCAGTCGGCCAGGCTGACGCTATCGCCGAACCACTGGTGGGCCAGTTCATGGGCCACGGTGATCTCCTCCCCCCGCTCGCCATCCACATGCCGCCGCCCGAACAGCGACAGGGTCTGCGTCTCCAGGGCGAAGGGGATGGGCGCGTCAGCGACAACTACGCCATACGCCTCGAACGGGTACGGCCCGAACAGGCTGCTGAACAGCGCAATCATTTGCGGCGTGCGCCCGAAGTCGTAAGCAGCGGCTTCAGCCAGGTCTGGCGGGAAGTAGTTGCGGATGGGTAGGCCGTTCGGCCCCTCCTGCTCCTCGATCACGAAGTCCCCGATGCCCACGGTCACCAGGTAGCTGGCCGTCGGGTAATCGGTCTCCCAGACAAACGTCCGCATCGCGCCCCGATCGATCGTCTCCTTCAGCAGACCGTTGGCGGCAACGACATACTGCGCCGGGGCAGTGACGCGGATGGTATAGGTGGCCTTATCCAGCGGGTGCTCGTTGACCGGATACCAGGATGACGCCCCGGCTGGCTCGCCGGCCACAAAGACGCCATTCTCGTGGTGCGTCCAGCCCAGCTCGGTCATCTGCGTGCTGCCCATGCCGGGGATGCCCTCGTACAGGACAACGGTCGTGAAGGTCGCTCCGGCGGGGATGGGCTGGGCCGGGATGACGGTCAACTCCGTCCCGCGGTGCTCGTAAGCGGCAATGGCTCCGTTGACGCGAATCTGGTTGATCGTCAGCCGCCGGAAGTCCAGGTTGAAGGCGCTCAGGTCCTGCGTGGCGACAGCCTCGATGGTGGCCGTGCCCATCAGCAGCCGGACGTCAAAGTCATAGAGCACGTTCAGGTCGTAGTGCTGGACGTCATAGCCGCCGTTGCCCAGGGTGGGGTAGTAGCTATCGCCGAGGCCAGCGCCGCCGGGACTCTGGGCCAGGGTCGGGCCAGCCGCCAGCAGGAGCGCTGCCAGGGCTATCAGGAGTGTGCGTCGCATACCATCCTCCCGGCGCTTCAGGGGCGCCATGCGGGACCATTCGCCTCTAACATTACGCGCAAACGCGGGTTTCGGCCAGAGAAATCGGCGGAGGGCGCTCGTCTGTAGCGCCCTCCGTGCATCAGTTGCCGTGATCAGCGGCTTACTTCCCTTCGGTCAGTGGGACAGCATCGACCCACCGTTCACTCCAGGCCTGCAAAGCATTGATGACCGGGGCCAGCGCCGCCCCTTTCTCCGTCAGGGCGTACTCGATGCGCACCGGCGTTTCCGGGTAGACGCGGCGCTCGACGATGCCCTCCCGTTCCAGTTCCTTGAGCCGCTCGGAGATCACGCGGTCGCTGACGACTTCCAGTTCGGCGGCCAGTTCGCCAAAGCGCCGCGGCCCCGGCAGCAACAGCATGACGATCAGGCCCGTCCAGCGCTTGCCCAGAATCTCCGCGCCGTGCTGGAAACGCTCGCAAATGTGAGTGCTGTAACGCATGGGTAGTATGCAGCCTTGCTCCGGCCAGGCCGGCTAGCGTCTGATCGGGGAGAGGCCTCCCGAGCCGGGCGCGTTCAAACGGAATCTTCTTCTCGAATTCTAATGCTATCAGAAAAAAAGCAACTTGACAATTGTAAGTTACTCTAGTATAGTTACTTCCACATCGGAAGTCACTTCTTGAAAGTTAGATGTATTGCTCACAGAGGGAGGATTACCCCATGGCCTGGCAGATTGACCCCGTTCACACGCACATTCAGTTCTCCGCGCGGCACATGATGATCAGCAGGGTACGCGGCGAATTTGAGCGTTTCTCCGGTACGGTGAACCTGGATGAGGAACATCCGGAGCGCACGACTATCTCCGTGCAGATCGAGGCGGCCAGCATCAACACCCGCAACGCGGACCGCGACAATCACCTCAAGTCGCCTGACTTCCTCAACGCGGCGCAGTACCCGTACCTGACCTTCCAGAGCACCCGCGTGGAGCGCACCGGCGAGCATACCGCCCGCCTCTACGGCGACCTGACCATCCGCGACGTGACCCGCCCGGTGGCGTTGGATGTGGCGTTTGTGGGCAAGGCGAGAAGCCCCTGGGGGACGGTCAGCCTGGGCTTCAGCGGGCAGACGACGATCAACCGCAAAGACTGGGGCCTGACCTGGAACCAGGCTCTGGAGACTGGCGGCGTGCTGGTCGGCGAGGAAATCACAGTCGATGTTGATCTGGAACTCGTCGAGGTGCCGGAGAAGCAGGCGGTGGCCTAGAGTCTGCCTCCGGGATTCTTCCCCCCTGTTCACCCAAACGGGCGCGGCTGGCTGGCCGCGCCCGTTCTGTTTCTTCTATAATCTCTACCATGATAACGTGAACAGGGAGCAATTCTAGCGAGACAATAATACGATGATACGGAGGATAATATGGCAACTTTTACTGTCGTGATATGGTTTATTGCTGTGGGTGTACTGTTTTTTCTCATTGCGATGTTAAGAAGAATGATGTCCGTTGTAGGACCCGGCTTGCTGACTTCAATTATCATAGGTTGGTTATTCCTTGCTTCTATTCTAACTGCAGCCCTACTTTACGATATCTACTCCGCTTCAGCCGAGCCGTTTTGGCTCATCTCCGTGATCGGGAGTCTAAGTATAGCGGAAGGTGTGCCTTCTACGGTACTTTCGGGTGTCTCTGTTACAAATGCTATGTTTCTAGCTGGTCTTGTTGCCCTTGGACTCGCTTCTTTACCCGGCCTCTTTCTCGTACTTGTTCTACGTATGGCAAGTAATGGCCTAGGTGATATTAATCTAGGGGGATGTGGAACAATTGTTTGGCTCGTTATTCAGGGTATAGGCCTATTAGCATCTATTTTAGGAATAGTTTCCTTCTATCTAGAGTACTTGAAGTAGACAACAGTATCCATTGGAGGAGATTCCAAGTTGACCGTCCAATAGAAGCTGCCACGCGCTAACCCCTATTGCATCCCGGCGAAGGGATCGGGGTTGGCCTTCAGCCAATCGGTCAGGGCTTTGGGGGAGGCGAAGGTCTCCTCTCGCACTTTCACGCCCGGCGTGTTGGCCCGGAACCAGGGCACCATCGAGCCATCCGGCGTGCCCCATTCCAGCGGGTTGACCACCAGCACCAGCCGCGTCTCCCCGGCGATGGTCAGCCCGGCCTCGCCCGGACTCCAGGTGATCGTCACCCCGCCCTGGCCGTAGTAGCCGGCGTCCAGCACCGCCCGCCCCCAGCGACCATCGTCAAAAGGCGGCAGCAGGATCACCACCCGCCGCTGCACCGGGTGCTTCATCAGCCCCGGCCCGACCGACCACGGCCAGCTGGGGCCTTTGGGCGCGCCTTCCACCGGGACGTTAACCGGCCCTTCCAGCGCCTTGAGGTCAACCTGGGCGCTGCGCTGCGGGGCGTGGGCGCGCATCAGTTCCTGGAACTTGTGGAAGGCCTGCTTGGGACGGCCCAGCCCTTCCACAAACAGGCCGTACTTCTTGCCGAAGTCCTCCGCGCAGAACAGCGAAGCCAGCGCCACCCGGTCATCGGCGGCCAGCAGGGACATGCCCAGCGTGTTCTGGCGGGCCTGGTAATCCTCCCCCAGGTCGGATGACCAGCCGAATTCCGAGACGAAGATCAGGTGCTTGGTGCCGGGGTCGTGGGCGTGCATCACCGCCCACATACGGTCCATGTAGGAACGGTAGGTGGCGCGGATGTCCTCCGGGTTGATCGAGCCGTCGGTGCCGGTCGGCGAGGCGGGGTCTTCCCCGATGTAGAGGTGGTAGCCGACGCCGTCCCAGGGGACTTCACCGGGCGCCCAGTTGCCGACCTGGTAGACGGTGTTCAGGTAGCGGGCGGCCTCATTGCCGTTGATCCATGTCGCTTCCAGCGGGGCGCTGATCAGGCGGATGCCGCGTTCGCGGGGCTTGAGAGTCTGGTAGAGCGTGTTCATCATGGCCACGAACCAGCGCGGATGAACCAGAGCGCGGTCGCCGCCATGCCAGCCGTTCGGCTCGTTGAGCGCCTCGTAGACGAAGATCTTGCCCCGGTAGCGGTCGACGATGGCCCGGAAGCGGGCGGCGTAGGCCTGAATCCAGGCGGCGGCGTTGGGATGGTTGGGGTCGCGCAGGGTATCGCCAAGCCAGAAGTCGCGGCAGGCGTCATGGCCGACAGTGGCGTAGATCTTCATTCCCCGGCTGCGGAAACCATCAACGATGCGGTCGTAGCGGTCCAGGTAACTGAGGTTGGGCAGCACGAAGTTGAGGCGCAGCCAGTGCGCGCCGGAAGCGGCCAGCAGGTCGGGGTTCTGCAGGCGACGCGCAATGTTGCCAGAGGAATCCAGCGGCTGGTTGGCGTCCAGCCCGAACTTGGCGTAGTTGATCGCCATGCCTGATGCCTCCTGGGGGGAATCCTGCCTGCCCGCGACTGTAGGCCATCCGGCAGGATTCGTCAAGTGGGGGCGCCCGTCGCCCGTCACTGCTCCGGCACAGCCACGCGGAAGGCTTCCGCGATGCTGCGCACCGGGATCACTTCCAGCCCCTTGACCGCCAGATCGTCCTTGCGCCGGGCGCGGGGCACCAGGATGCGCCGGAAGCCCAGCTTGGCCGCTTCGTTCAGGCGGATCGGGAGCTGGCTCACCGCCCGCAACTCCCCGCTGAGGCCGATCTCGCCGACGATGGCCAGGTCAGCGGGCACCGGGCGGTCCAGGTAACTGGAGGCCAGGGCGACCGCTACGGCCAGATCTGCCGCCGGCTCGTCGATCTTCAGGCCGCCAATCACGTTGACGAAGACATCCTGTTCGGCCAGCTTGAAGCCCATTCGCCGCGTCAGCACAGCGGTGATCAGCAGCAGGCGGTTGTAGTCGATGCCGTTGGCGGTACGCCGGGCGTAGCCGAAGGAGGTCGGGCTGCACAGCGCCTGCACCTCCACCAGCAGCGGGCGCGTCCCTTCCAGCGTGACCGCGATGGCGCTGCCCGGCGCGTTGACCACCCGCTCCGCCAGGAATGCCTCCGACGGGTTGGGCACTTCTACCAGCCCGCTGCCGCGCATCTCAAAGACGCCCACCTCGCTCGTCGCGCCAAAGCGGTTCTTGACGCTGCGCAGCAGGCGGTAGGTCTGGAAGGGGTCGCCCTCCAGGTAAAGCACCGTGTCGACGATGTGCTCCAGGACACGCGGCCCGGCGATCGTGCCCTCTTTGGTCACGTGCCCGACAATGAAAACGGCCATGCCGCTGCTCTTGGCCAGCTCGCGCAGGCGGTTGGCGCACTCCCGCACCTGGGTGACGCTCCCGGCGGTGGAAGCCACCTCCTCGGTGAAGGTGGTCTGGATCGAGTCGACAATCAGGATTTGCGGCTGGTAGCGGGCCACATGCTCAAAGATCATCCCCAGGCTGGTTTCCGTGACGACGTACAACTCCTCCGGATGCAGGTTCAGCCGTTCGGCGCGCATCTTGATCTGGTGGGCCGATTCTTCGCCGGAAACGTAAAGCACCGGCCCGCTGGTATCGGCCAGCTTCGCCGCCGCCTCCAGCAGCAACGTGCTCTTGCCGATGCCGGGGTCGCCGCCGATCAGGACAATGCTGCCGGGGACGATCCCGCCGCCCAGCACACGGGAGAACTCAGCGATAGGCAGCGGCAGGCGCACGCCGGCGTCGCCGCTGATCTCGCGCAGCTTCTGCGGGCGGGATTGCGGCGCGCCTGCCGGGCGCGGGCTGACGCCTTTGGCAGGCGGCGCTTCCACCACCTCGACCATGGTGTTGAACTCGCCGCAGGCCGGGCAGCGGCCCATATAGCGCGGGGACTCGCGCCCGCATTCCTGGCAAACGTACTTGGTGCGCGTCTTGGCCACAGGCCCCTCCCTCCCTGCTGGAAGCCATTCAGGAGGTAGTATAGCACGTTTGTGCTAGCGAATGAAATGACGTCCGGATCGGGCGCAGGCCGGGCCTGCCAGCGATCTGCAGTAGCACAGGGGCGCAGCATGCGCCGCGCCCCTCATCCGCTTATCCCTGGCCGATCAGCGCCCCGGCAATGAACCCGGCCACGTCCGTCTTGAGCCGGGCCAGCGACTTGAGGTCCAGGTAGAGCATATGCCCAGCCTCGTATTCCGCCGTCTGGATGTTGGCCCGCTGTTCCGGGGCCAGATTCATGTGGCTGAGGGTGTAGTAGGTCGCCGTGTAGGGCGTCGCCAAGTCATAGTACCCGGCAGCCACAAAGACCTTCATATACGGGTTGCGGGCCAGCGCGCCGCGCAGCGCCTCACTGGTATCGGCATACTTGCCCTGATCCCACTGCCATTCAGCGTTCACTTTGAAGCTGAGCGTCTGGTATTCCAGGTCGGTTTCGTAGCCCAGTTCGCGGCGCACGTAGTCGTTGAGCATGGCCGTGTAGGGCGGCACAATGGCGGTGTATGAGGGGTCAAACTCCGGGCGTTCGGTCACAGCCAGGGCGTCCAGACCCCTGAAGCGCGAATCCAGGCGGCCAACCGTGCGCCCTTCATCCCGCAACAGCTCCTTGCAGAAGCGCATGATCTCAATGCGCAACCGCGTGCCCTCGATGTAACGCGGCTCCAGGCCGGTGTAACGGGCCAGCTTCCTGATCACGGCCTGGCGCTCGCTTTCAGCCAGCCGGTCGCCTTTCGCCAGGACGATCAGGTACTCCGAGCCGGCCCAGGCTTCCACCTCATCCAGCACGGCGCGCAGCGGTTTTTCCTGCAGGTCAGCGGGCAGCTTGCGGTGGTACCAGGCGGTCGCCGTATAGGTGGGCAGGAAGAGCGCATAGGGCAGGTCATTGCCCTGCTCGAACTCCAGCGTCTGGAAGTTGAGCGTGGTGGAGATCAGCACAATACCGTTGAAGGCGATGCCCCGGTCGACCAGATGACCGGCCAGCCCCGCCGCGCGGGTGGTGCCGTAGCTTTCCCCGGCCAGGAAGAGGGGCGACGCCCAGCGACCGTAGCGGGTCAGGTACAGGCGGATGAATTCGCCGACCGCCTGCAGGTCACCGTGCAAACTCCAGTACTGCTTGTTCAATTCCGGTTTGACGGCGCGGCTGAAACCCGTCCCGACCGGATCGATGAACACCAGGTCAGTCAGGTCCAGCCAGGTATGCGGGTTATCCACCAGCCGGTAAGGCGGCGCGGGCATCCAGCCTTCATCCTGCATCAGGACACGGCGCGGCCCGACTGCGCCCAGGTGCAGCCACACCGACGACGATCCGGGGCCGCCATTGAACACAAACGTCAGCGGGCGGGCGCCGGCCGGCGCACCTTCCGGGCGGTCCAGCGTATAGGCTACAAAGAACACATGCGCTTCGACTTCGCCCTTTTCCTCGTTGGTCAGCGGCAGCCGCCCGGTGGTGACGGTATAGGAGAGCGTGCGCCCGTCTACAGCCACGGTATGGCGCGTCTCAACCGGCGCGGGTTCCGGTGGGGTGGGCTTCTTCTCCGGCGTATCGTCTTTCTTCTGTTCGGGTTGTTCAACTCTCGGGTTCTCTTCGGTCATGGGTTGCCCCTCCGGCAGCGGGCAAATTCAGGGCAGGCAGCGCTGGTACAACGCTGGTTGTAACAGATGAGCGCTGGCGATTGTACCAGATTCCGGGATGATCGCAGATCGCGGATCGGCAGGCGGCAATCATGGAGGCGTCAATAAGACCCGTACGAAGCGCATCCTATCACGGCCCTTCAGCCGCCCTGCCAGATGCAAGTAGTTTGTACGCCCTCCTCCCGCGCTTTTTTGACACGCCGGGGCAAAAGCGTAACAATAGGATGCAACCTGATAATCAGGCAGCGATGAGGCTCGCTGGCGCCGGCGCTGACTGGCGAAATTGCCCTCTGTGGACTGATAGCCTCTACCCGTGCGCGAAGCATGATGGTAGAGGCTTTTTATTGCACTGGACATGGAGTTACCACGCAGGCAGACCATGAGCAACCAGACCAGTAACCACTCATCATGGATCAGTCGCGATGTCATCGGATTAGCCCTCAACCGTTTCTTCTCGGACTTTGGCCATGAGGCCGGGTCGGCGATCCTGCCGCCATTCCTGGCAGCGATCGGCGCACCAGCGGCTGCACTGGGCGCGATTGAGGCTGTCTCGGATGGCCTGTCGAGCTTTGCCAAGTTGTTCGGCGGCTGGCTGGGGGATCGGGTTCGCCGCCGCAGACGCTGGGCAGCGCTGGGCTACCTGGTGACCGGCCTGACCACGGGTTTGTACGCTCTGGCGGATGCGTGGCCCGCTGTGCTGGTCGCGCGTGCGGTGGGCTGGGCCGGGCGGGGATTCCGCTCCCCGCTTCATGACGCCATGCTGGCTGATGTAGTTCCGGCGGAAGCGCGGGGACGCGCCTTTGGTTTCGATGAGGCGGCAGACACGCTTGGCGCTGTTTGCGGGCCGCTTATGGCGCTCGCCCTGGTCGCGGTGTTCGGGCGCACCATGCCAGCTGTTGACGCCTACCGCTGGATCTTCTGGCTGGCGGCTATTCCGGGTATCCTGGCGGCTATCTCCATCCTGGTGTTGGTCAGGGAAAGAGACCGTGGAACCAGCGCCACGCTCACGCTACGCGGGTCGTTGAGGAGACTGCCGCCATCCTTCCGGCGCTACCTGGTGGGGATTTTTCTTTTCGGAATCGGCGATTACGCCAACACGCTCCTGATCCTCCGTGCAACGCAAGTCCTGACCGGCACGCTCGGCCCGGAGGGGGCTGCCAGTACCGCCATCGCGCTTTACACACTCCACAATGTTCTCTACATGGCAGGCGCGTACCCGGTCGGTGCGCTGGCCGACCGCATCGGCAAACGCTGGTTGTTGATTGGCGCCTATCTGCTGGCTGCCCTGTACAACCTCTTGCTGATTGTGGAGATACCTTCCGTGGCAACGCTGGCGCTGGCCTTTGCGCTGGCAGGGACGGTCTATGCTTCGCAACAGTCGCTGGAACGCGCAATCGCCGCCGATCTGGTGCCGGAACAGGTCCGGAGCACGGGGTTTGGTGTCCTGGCAACCGTCAATGGCATCGGCGATTTTGTCTCCAGTCTGGTTGTTGGTCTGCTGTGGTCAGCATTTTCGCCATCGGTCGGCTTCGCCTACACCCTGGTGCTAACCCTGCTGGGGGCGGTGACCATGATGGTTGTACTCCGTTCATACAGGGATTAGAGCAGTGTCGCTTGTCGCGATCTATTTGAAACTGGCACTACAGCGGCCTGGCTGCCCGATCTGCCATCTGCGGGCTGAAAGCGAACTGCGCTATATCCGTTCGTTGCTGTGGGAATCCATCAACGATCCGCCAACGCGCGGCCACTTCATCCGGTCGCTGGGGTATTGCCCCGAACATACCTGGCAGATCGGTCTCCTGGAACAGGAGGAATTTGGCGTTCCGCTGGGCAACGTTATTCTGTACGAGCATCTCTCCAGCGTTATTCTGGAACGGCTGGCGCTTTATACCCGCCGGATGGGCTGGACACACCAGCCCTGGTGGCGGCGCCTGCTGCAAGCGATCTGGCCCCGGTCGTGGCAGCCACTTGCTGCCCGCGAGCTACAGCCTGAAGCGCCCTGCCGCGTGTGTCAGATGGGCGAGGAATCGGAGCAAAGCTACCTGGCGTGGCTGCTACGGGAGTTGTCAGGGCCGGAAGATCAATTCCGCACGGCGTATGCTGCTTCAGAAGGTCTGTGTCTGCGGCACCTGCGCCAGGGGCTGGCAGCCGCTGATCGGACAGTCGAAAGTGGCGCGCGGTTTCTGGTCGAGACAACCCGGCAACGCCTCGGGACATTGCACCATGATCTAAGCGAATTTGAGCGCAAGAGCACATGGAACTACCGCCACGAGGCAAAAACTGAGGCGGAGAAAATGGCCCTGTGGCGGGCGCTCACCTTCTCCGGAGGGAATCCACAGGGAAAACCTGATGATAACTGAAGGACTTCGCCGCGTAATGGCAGCCCACGTTGTCAGTCATCGCCGGCCCCCGCTGCGGCAGGGAGGATTGAGCCATCCTGACCGGGGCTTATACGCTTTGTCAGCGTTCTCAGCACCCTTATCCTGCCCCATTCCCGCGAAAGCAATGGGGCGGCCCTTACCGGAGCCACCCCCGCTGATTGCCTATATTGAAGCCCAACCGACCGGCGCTTACGCCCGGTACAGTTCCAGCAGTTTTTCCAGCCGGGCGATGCTATCCGCCAGGCCGCCGGGCCGGTTGCGGGCCAGCCAGATGCGCCGGTACTCATCCAGCAGCGGCTCGAGTTCTTCGGCCAGCCGCTTACGCTGCCGATCCGGGATACTGGTCACCTTCTGGCCCGGCGCGGCCAGTTGCGCCTGACCCAGCTTGCAGGCATGCAGCAACAGGTTGGCGGCCAGGTCAAACTCATCCATGATCAGGTCGGCGTCCAGGGCCATGATCTGCGCGCTGTCCAGGCGCAGCATGATCTCCTCAATAGCTGCCTGGGCGCGGGCCAGGTCCTGGGCCTTTAGCCCGGCCATCCAGGTTTCACCCAGCGGCACATCGGCGTGCATCAGCAGGCCGTGCAGGGCCGAACGGTTATCGCCCAGCACGCCGGCCAGCTGGTAGACATTGCCCAGATCATAGGCCAGTTGCCCCATCACCCCAGCCTCATCCTGGAAGGCGAAGTGATCCAGGGCGGCGGGCACATCCAGGGTATGGTTGGCTGCGGCAGCCCAGCTCACCGCCGCGCCATAGGCAAAGCCCAGGTAGGAGACGGGCAATGGCTGCCAGTGCCCGTAATCTCCCCAGTCGGTATTCAGGTAGCCGATCGCGCCATGTTTGAGGCCGTTTTCCGCAGCGCTCCACAGGTTAGCCAGCGCGTTTGCCGTCCGCCCGGCGATGCTCAGCCAGCTTGACGTGCCGGGGCAGACATAGAACGGGATGCCCGATGCAGCAAAAACTGCGCCGTGCTCGTCAAAGGGATGATCCGCCTCATAGCCCCATTCGAGGGCAATCGTGTCGGCGGGCAGTTCCGGGATCAGGTCAGGGTGCTTGATGATGATGTCGCCCCAGAACTGCATGGTGCGCCCGTGCCGGGTGACCAGATCGTGGATCTGGCGCAGGAAGTCCAGGTACACCCGGCCGGCGCCCTTCTGGCGGGCGACCGCTTCGCTGCGCGTGCCGGGCTGGCCGACATCCCAGGTTTCGTCGCAACCGACGTTGAACTGGCGGCTGCTGAAGTGCGGCAGCAGTTCCTCGTACAATTCTGCCAGCAGCGCCAGCGAACCCGGATCGGTCGGGCACAGGCTGAACGGCTCCCTGGAAACCCGGCCCCAGGGGAAGGTAAAGCCATTCGGCGCTTCGGCCAGGTGAGCGTAGGCGGGATGCTTGAGCCAGCGCAGCATATGGCCGAACGAGTTCTGGTTGGGCACCAGTTCGATGTACCGCTCCCGGCAGAAGGCATCCAGCTCCAGGATTTCCTCGCCGGTCATGGGGGAAGCCTCCGCCCAGACGACGGGATGGTTGCGGTAGGCGAAGGTGTGTTCCGTGTAAAGCTGAAGCTGGTTGATCTTCCAGCTGGCCAGGCGGTCGATCAGGTCGTACAGGGTGTCCATGGTCGGGACTTTGTCGCGGCTGATATCCAGCATGACGCCACGATTGGGGAAGTCCGGCCAGTCCTCGATCTGCAGGCAGGGCAGGCGGTTGTCTTCCATCTGGCGGGCGATCTGGGTGAGGGTCATGGCCGCGTAGAATGCGCCCGGCCGGTCATGGGCGACAATCTCAATGCCCTGCGGGGTGATACTAAGGGTGTAGCCCTGCGCCCTGGGGATGGCCTCCGGGTCCAGCCGGATCGAAGCGCCGATTTGCCTGCCGTCCAGACGGGCGGCGGTCAGAGTCCAGTGTGGCCCGGCTGCCGCCAGGGCAGCCCGAACTGCCCGCCCAATCGGCAGCGGTACCCCGTCCGCCAACCAGATAAAGCGTCCCGGCTCCAGCTCCAGCGCGCCTTCCAGGTCATTCAGCCGCTGCGGCGCGGGCAGCAGCACCAGGCTTTGCACCATGGGCAACCCCCTGTTGTGCACAGGCGAACAGACACACCGCCAAGAGTATACCGTGTTCTGCTGTTAATGGGCGGAGGTCGGGCAGGGAAAGCCGGGGCGGATGTGCAGCCGGAAGTCGTCCATGCTCTGGCGGCTATGTTGCCGCTTCAATCGTGATGTGCGTACCCGCCGATCTGGCCTATAATCAAAGTCAGGCTTGCCCGGTTTCATTGTGTCCCAGGGAGTTCTCCATGAGCGATTTTCCACGTACCACCGTCGGCGGAGTCAGCCTGCCGCGCCTGATCATCGGCACTAACTGGCTGCTGGGCTATTCCCACTGCAGCCCGGCCAAAGATAAATTCATTAAAGATTTGCAGACCCGCGAACGCATGACCGCTATCTTTAAAGTGTTTATGACCCGCGGCGTGAATGCGGTCATGGCCCCGCTCTCCGAGCCGCTGGAGCAGGCCATCCGCGACGCGGAAGATGCTACGGGCGTAGAGATGATCCGCATCCTGACGCCGAGCTTCAACATCACCCCCGGCGGCAACCCGGCGGAGGAGCCAGAGCCGGTGCTGGACCGGGCCAAGGCGCTGGGCGCAACGATCTGCATGCCGCACCAGTGCGTGACCGACGCCCTGATCGACCGCCGGACGCGCGTCATCCGCGACATCGATCGCTACACCCGGCTGATCCGCGAGCGCGGCATGATCCCCGGCCTTTCCACCCACATGCCGGAAGCGATCGTCTACGCCGATATGCAGGACGCAGATGTGGAGACGTACATCCAGCTCTACAACGCAGCGGGCTTCCTGATGCAGGTCGAAGCGGATTGGGTGATGGGCATTATCAAGAATGCCCGCAAGCCGGTCATGACCATCAAGCCGCTGGCGGCGGGCAGGCTGCTGCCGGTGGTGGGTCTGGCCTTCGTATGGAGCACCCTGCGCTCCTGCGACATGGTAACCATTGGCACGACCACACCTGAAGAAGCCCATGAGGTGATCGACATCTCGCTGGCCCTGCTGGCAGGGGAAGTGCCGGAGTCGGCGCTGCAGAAAACGCGCAGCAAGGCTTCGCTGACGTACTAGCAGCGTTCACGCATCCCGGAAATGGCTCATTCCACAGGCAAAACCATGCGCCGCGCCATCGCCACTGGCGCGGCTCTGCTCTGGATGGCGCTCGTCCTGGGGCTGTACTACTGGGTGCACAAGCCGCTGACTCCGCCGCTGGCGGAGGCGATCGGCGGGGCGATCCTGGACACTGTGGTGGCCGCCCTGTTCGCCCTGCTGGCAGGCGGCCTGGGGACGCGCCTGCTGGCCCGCCTGGACCTGAGTTTCTTCAGGCCGGCGGAGCGACTGGCGACAACCCTGCTGATCGGGCTGGGGGCGCTGGCCCTGCTGATCCTGGGCGTGGGAATGCTCGCGCTCAACCCGCTGAGCATGGCAACCCTGTTGCTGGTTGTGGCGGTGCTGACCCGGCGGGAGGTGTTCACCTGGGCGCGCCACTGGCGCGCGTTGCTGCGCAGTGGGTTGCCCCGTGACCGCTGGGCGCGGTTCCTGGCCATCGCCTGCCTGATCCTGCTGGCGGTCGCCTTCCTGCTGGCCCTGCTGCCGCCGTCAATGTGGGACGTGCTGACCTATCACCTCGCCGGAGCGGTTCAACACGTCAGCAACGGCCGGTTTTCCGCCGTCTCACACAACCATTTCCTGGGCTTCTCACAGCTGGTTGATACGCTCTATACCGGTCAACTGGCGCTGACCGGGCGGCTGACCGGCGCCGCGCCCCTGCACTGGATCATCGGCGTTGGCCTGCTACTGGCCGCCGGTGGATACGCCGCCCGCCGATCCGGCCCGGCGGCGGGCTGGGCAGCGGCAGCCATCCTGCTGGCCGGGCGGACAATCTGGCTGGAGATGACCTTCGCCTACGCCGATCTGTTGCCGGTGGGGCTGGCGGTGGTGGCTGTCAGCGCAGCGGAACGGTGGGACGAAGTGCGGCGCGTGGATGCTCAGCGTGGGCAGGGCTACCTGCTGCTGGTCGGCGCGGCAGCGGGCCTGGCCATGAGTACCAAGTACACCGTGGTCTGGCTGGGCGCGGCGCTGGGGCTGCTGGTGGTGTGGTTGGCCCGGCGCGATTCCTGGCGGATCGCGTTGGCCGCCGGTCTCTTGTACGGCCTGGTGGCGACGGCAATTGTGGCTCCCTGGCTGATCCGCAATGCGTTATGGTACAGCAACCCGGTCTACCCACTGCTCTTCGACGGTGGGGAAATGGATGCTATCCGCCGGGCGTGGTACAGCCAGCCCGGCTCCGGACTGATCTACGGCGCCGGGGCCTGGCAACTTCCACTGCTGCCGCTGACGTCCACCGTCCTGGGCGTAGAGGGAGCCGGGACGTACAACACCGACATCGGCCCGCTGTTCGTGATGCTCACGCCGCTGCTCCTGCTCACCTGGCGGCAACTCACCACGGCGGAGCGGGCGACTGTGCGCTGCACCTTGATCGTGACCGGGGCGGTGACGGCAGCCTGGGCGCTGAGCGCCGCCTTCGGGTCGTACATCAGCCTGCAGACGCGGCTGGTGCTGTACCTGTTCGGCCCATTGGCGGTTGTGGCTGGCATCACTCTTGAATCGCTGCGGCGGTTGCCGGGTAAGCCGATCGATCTCGGGTTCATCGTGCGGGCGCTGGTGGTCCTGACGCTGCTCTTCAGTGTGGGTGACGCCCTGCGGGCGCCGGGGCGCAAGAGCGCGCCGATCTACTTCTCCGGGGAGGCAGGCTACCGCGAGCGTTACCTGGAGCACGCACTGGGCTGGCACTATGCAGCCATGCGCTGGATTAACACACTGCCAGAAGGAACGACCATACGCTTTCTGTGGGAGCCACGCTACCTCTACTGTGATAACACTCGCTTGATCTGCTGGCCTGACTCGCTGATGGACAGCTGGTACCACGCACGGCGGGCTATTGGCGACGGCTCCCCTGCCGCGATCGCGGCGGTGTGGCGTGCGACGGCGGATTACCTGCTGGTGTACGAATTCGGGCGGACATTCGAGCGGGAAAACAGCGCCCTCTACACCACCGACGACTGGGCGGCGTGGGAGGAATTCACCGCCGGATACCTGGCCGAAGTGTGGCGTGGCAGCAACGATGGCGCAGAGGCGCAGTATATCCTGTATCGTTGGCAGGAATGAGCGCAGAACCGGCAGGACAGAGGGCCTGAGGCTTAAGCCCCGTGACTTTCTTATCTGACGTTGTCCGCCCGGCTCCCTAGCTGATCATTGGGAAGCTTCTTCTAGAACAGCGGCAATTGCACCGGCGGGCGGTGGCCGTCGAGGAGGATGTACGGGGCGGCGCGGTTGGCCTGCACGCCGATCCGGTTGAGCGTGGCCAGGTCACGGATCGTCCCACGCCGCCGGGCGCGTAGCAGCCGCTCCACACCCTGCGGTCCGATCCCCGGCACGCGCAGCAGCGCCTCCCGGTCAGCGCGCATGATCTCCACCGGCGCGGTCAGCAGGTGGGCGTCGGCCCAGGCGCGTTTGGGGTCCACGTCCAGACGCAGGTTGCCTTCGCCTTCGAAGGGCAATTCCTCCACATCCCAGCCGTAATCGCGCAGCAGGAAGCTGGCCTGGTACAGCCGCCGTTCACGCTGCGGATCAGTGGGGGGCAGATTCTCAAACGGGGTGTCGATCACCGGGCTGAAGCCTGAGTAGTAGGCCCGCTTCAGACCAAGCTGGCGGTACAGGCGGGCGCTGAGGCTCAGCAACTCCAGGTCGGTGTCGCCCACTGCGCCGACCACGAACTGGGTCACCGTGCTGGCCCAGCGGCGCTCCGGCGCTGTCTGGCGGATGCGCTGCGCCCATTCCAGGCGCAGCAACAGATCGTCACCGAAGTCCTTGCGGGGAGCCAGAGCGTGCAGCCGTTCGGGCGTGGGCGCTTCCAGGTTGATCGAGACCCGGTCGGCGATCTGCATGGCGCGCACGACCTGGTCATATTCCGCGCCGGGCATGATCTTGAGGTGGATGTAGCCCCGGTAGCCATACCTGCGGCGGATGATCTCGCCCGTGTCGATGATCCGATCCTGTACCGCCGCGCCGCCTTTGATGATGCCTGATGAGAGAAAGATGCCCTCTACCATTCCGGCCCGCACCAGCGTGTCGAAGGCGGCGGCCAGCTCGTCCGGAGAGAAGGTTTCGCGGCGCATCTGGTTCCGCCCGGCACGGAACGGGCAGTAGAAACAATTCTTTTCGCAGGCGGTGGTGATCATCGTCTTCATGACCGGCTTGAGACCCTGGGGGGTGGTCACATGGGTGACACAGGGCAGCAGTTCAGGGTCGGGCGCGGGGCGGCTTTGCAGCGTCAGGCGCTCGCTCAGCGGGGAGTCGCCCGCCGGTTCGAACTCGGTGATGGCGCCCAGCCGGGCCAGCCGGGTCAGGGTGTCGGGAACCACGTGAATGTTCATAAATCTATAATACCGAACTTATGTTCTGAGGTCAAGCATGACCACTGGCGAGCACGGACGCCGCAAGAGGCCGGGAGGCCAGGAAGCCGGGAGGCAGGAGGCAAGAGACCGAGAGACCAGGTGGCCAGGAGGCAAGTAATAGGAGCAAGGAAGCCGGGACGCCCGGCCTCTTGCGGCGGCGCTACAGCAACGGCGGCAGGTCGGCGTCCAGCGGCAGGCTGAAGGTGAAAGTAGCGCCCTGGCCCGGCCCGGCGCTTTCCGCCCAGATGCGCCCGCCGTGCGCTTCGATCAGCGCCCTGGCGATGGCCAGCCCCAGGCCGATCCCGCCATAGTGCCGGGTGAGGTGATCTTCAACCTGGTAGAACTCCTCGAAGATCTTTTCGCGCTGGTCAGGAGGGAAACCAATGCCATTGTCGCTGACGATAATCCACACCTCAGACGGTTTGACCTCCGCCCGCAGGATGATCGTCCCGCCCTCCGGGGTGAATTTGACAGCGTTATTCAGCAGGTTACCCAGCGCCGACTGCACCCGCGCGGCATCCACATACAGCGCCGGCGCGTCCTCCGGAATGATCACGGTCAGGCAGTGGCGCTTGGCTTCCGCCAGCGAGGCGATGTCCTGTTCCGCCGCGCGGAGCAGGTCAGCCAGCGGAGTCCAGGCCCGCACCAGTTCCACCCCGCCGTGCTGTTTGAGGTAGCCCAGGTTAGTCAGTTGCTCGATGACGGCCCGCAATTGTAGCGCGCCGCGGAAGACGGCCTCCGCGTGGGCGCTGACCGCGCCCTGCGCTTCCTCCTTCAGGAATGAG
>JAIOAT010000015.1 GCA_019873685.1 Chloroflexota bacterium | reverse complement strand
CGACCGTGCAACAGGCCACGCGCTACGGCCACAGCGCCAGTGCGCGCGATTTGACGATCTCGCCCAGGCGGGCGATGAACGCCTCCACCGGCATGGCCCCCAGGTCTTCCCCGCTGCGCAGGCGGACGCTCACCGCCCCCGCTTCCACGTCGCGGTCGCCCACGACCAGCATGTAGGGCACCTTCTGCCCCTGGGCGATGCGGATCTTGTTGCTCATGCGGTTGTTGGAATCGTCCACCTCCGCCCGGAAGCCGGCAGCCTTGAGCCGCGCGGCGATCTGCTGAGCGTAAGGGACATGCCGATCGGCGACCGGGATCAGCGTCACCTGCACCGGTGAGAGCCAGGCCGGGAACGCCCCGGCGAAGTGCTCGATCAGGATGCCCATGAAACGCTCCAGTGAGCCGAATGGGGCGCGGTGGATCATCACCGGGCGGTGTGGCTCGCCATCCGCGCCGATGTATTCCAGCTGGAAGCGCTCCGGCAGGTTGTAGTCCACCTGCACCGTGCCGAGCTGCCATTCCCGTTTGAGCACATCCCGCACGATGAAGTCCAGCTTGGGGCCGTAGAAGGCCGCCTCGCCAGCCTCGATCGTGTAGTCCAGGCCCATATGCTGGCAGGCTTCGATGATCGCCGCTGTGGCCTTTTCCCAGCTTTCCGGCGCACCGACGTACTTGTCCGATTCCGGGTCGCGTGTGCCGACGCGCACGCGGAAGTCGGCCATGCCCAGCGTGCGGAAGACGCGCTGGATCAGGTCGGCCACGCCGATGAACTCGCTCAGGAGCTGCTCCGGTGTGACGAACAGGTGGGCGTCATCCTGCGTGAAGCCGCGCACGCGGGTCAGCCCGGAAAGCTCGCCGCTTTTCTCGTAGCGGTAGACCGTGCCGAATTCGGCCAGACGCAGCGGCAGGTCGCGGTAGGAGTGCATCTCACTCTTGTAGATCATGCAGTGGTGCGGGCAGTTCATCGGCTTGATCAGGAACTGCTCCTCGTCGACCTGGATCGGCGCGTACTGGCTATCGCTGTAGTACGGGTAGTGGCCGGAAGTGCGGTACAGGTCCAGGTTGCCGATGTGCGGCGTCACCACCGGCAGGTAACCGGCCTCGCGCTGGGCCTCGCGCATGAAGTCGATCAGCGCCTCGCGGACGAGCGCGCCCCTGGGCTTCCACAGGGGCAGGCCCTTGCCGACCAGCGGGTCGATCACGAATAGGTTGAGCTTCTGACCCAGCACGCGATGATCACGCTTCTTGGCTTCTTCCAGGAGGTTCAGGTACTCCTCCAGCTCCTGGGCTGTCTCCCAGGCTGTGCCGTAAATGCGTGTGAGCATCGGGCGCTTTTCGTCGCCGCGCCAGTAAGCCCCGGCTGGCTCCCGGAAGGTAATGCTGACCGCGTCCGGGTTGATCTCGCTGGAGTTCTCCACGTGCGGCCCCCGGCAGAGGTCCTCAAACGTGTCATGCCGGTAGGTGGTGATGACCGCCGGGCCTTCGATCGGGTTGCCGTCCTCGTCCATGGCGCCCTTTTCCAGCCCGTCGATCAGCTCCAGCTTGTAGACCTGGTTGGCAAAGAGACGGCGGGCTTCCTCCGCGCTGACAACCCGGCGCACAAAAGGATGTCCCTCGCGGATGATGTCACGCATCCGCTGCTCGATCGCTGCCAGGTCTTCTGGCGTCAGCGGGCGGGGCAGGTCAAAGTCGTAGTAGAAGCCGTCCTCGATGGGCGGGCCGATAGCGATCTGGGCCTCCGGGAAGCGCTCCAGGACGGCCTGGGCCATGATGTGCGCCGCCGAGTGACGGATGCGGTACAGTTTGGATTCTTCGTAGCGTTGCATGGTGCTCCTCGACTGTGATCAACGGACCACTGCCCGCCGCCGGACGGGCGTACCGCCCGGCGGCAGGTCTGCACAGTATGCAGCTGGCAAAGATAGAGGGGGGATAAAGGCGGTCTGCACGGCGCCCTGCCTCCCCGGTTTGGCTGTCCACGTGGCCCCCGGCGCGGCAAGAACCCGTGCAGACGGTCCTTACCGGGGGCTAAGAGTGATGGTGGTGCTGGTATCGTCATCAGTCATGGTCTTCGCTCCTCGGTTGGTTCTCCCCACAAACACCCATGCCTACGCCTGACGCACAATGGCTGGCTGAGCGCCGATCACGGCGGCCATGGTCGGGTCGGAGACAAGGGCGAACATACTCTCAAAAACGTCCAGGGCCAGCAGGTTGTCGATCACATCCTCGATGGTGTCGATATCCAGGCGGTCAACAATGATGTGCCGGGTTTCAATGGTGGCGTAGCGCACTTCCGGCGTATTGCGCAGGCTGCGGCTGGCCTGCAGGCCATAGTCCATCTGCTCCTGCAGGTAAGGGATGGTCACGAAACGGGCCATCCACAGGGATTGATCGTCCATCTCGGCCAGTACATCAACGCTGCCTGTGCGCATGCCTTCGGTGTCGTCCAACCAGACTCGTTTGACGGTATACATCGCTGCACTCTCTAACTATGACACTCAGGCGCGGGCTGAAAAAAGCGAAACCTCGCCCCCGGTATTGGGGCGAGGCCACCGATCAGACCACGCGGTTCCACCCAACTTCACGCTCCCTCCAGGCGGAGGGCGCGCCTTATGTGGCTGATAACGGGGCCAACCGGGCGATCTTCGCGGCGGAGATACCGCTTGCGACCGCCGCTCACGGGGGGTATTCGCCAGCTGGAACCGCGGGCGCGCTCTCAGCGCTGGCGGAAGCGAACTTCCGGCGCGCGCCTTCTCTGGGCGGGCAGGCGGGCGAACATGTCCCGATCAACGCATTCAGTAATATGTATTTGCCAGCATAAGTCAAAGCTGGGGGGATGTCAAGGTCGTTTTTGACAGGGTGTTTTTGGCAGAATGCTACAAGGGGGGCGCAGCTTGCATCGCGCCCCCCTCGAGAGGCCGCTACCCGACCCGTTCGAAGACGTATTCCGTCAGGCCGCTGCCAAGCTTGAGCGTGTACCCGCCGCCCTCCACCGGTTCGAAGGTGAGCGGCGTCCCGGCCAGCGGCGCATCCATCATCAGGAAGCTGTATTCGCCTGCTTCCTGCTGCTCCGGATCGATGTACTGCCCGAGCGTCGTCTGGAACTCACCGCAATCCAGGACCAGCACACCGGCGTCATTGACGCTGAGGGTGATCTCGCCCAGCGCAGCATTGGTGTACGTGCCCGGCGCAATCGCCAGCGCTTCCGGTTCGGCGATTTCATGCACCTTGCTGAGCGTCTCCTGGCGGTTGCGGCGCAGTTGCTCAAGGGCAAAAGTCAGCGCTTCTTCCGCTTCCGGCGGCTGGTCAAAGATCAGTTCAAGGAAGCGGGCGCTGACCGCGCTGTTCAATACCGAACCCTGCTGGTTGCTCAGGACGACGATTCCTACCCCGGCTTCCGGAAGGAAGAGGAATTCGGAGGTGAAGCCAATCGTGTTACCGGCGTGGCTGAGCACCGTCTGGCCCTTGTAGTGGCTGATGATCCAGCCCAGGCCATAGCTGGCTTCAGCGTTGATGGCGATCTGGGGTTGCTGGGTGTGAGCCAGATTCTCAGCGGAAACAATGCGCGTCCCCTCGGCGCTCACCCCGCCGTTCATCTGCATGATCATGTAGCGGGCCATATCGCGGACGGTTGACCAGGCTGCCCCTGCAGGCGTGATCGGGATGAGGATGGCCTTCTCGATGGCCATGTCTGCCGGGACGGTTTCCAGGGCAAAGTTCAGGCTGTAGGGGGTGGCATAGTCATCGCTGGCCAGCGTTTCCTCAAAGGAGAAGGTCGTGCTGGTCATACCGAGCGGCTGGAAGATCCGCTCTTCCATCAGGCGCACATAGTCATCGTACAGGCTGCCGTATTCCCCGCCGCCAGCCAGCGCCGCGATATAGCCGCCCGCCGCAACCATCTGGTTGCTGTACTGGAAGGCTTCGCCAAAGTCCGTGTAGAATTCAAAGTCGGCCAGCGTCTCGATCATCCGCTCAGCAGTCATTTCCGCTGAGTTGAAAAGGATCTCAAAGTCGCGGCGGGGCACGCCGGTGCAAGCGCAGACCAGATTCTCCACGGTGATCTGTTCAGTTATCTCAGGGTCGGCCACCCGGAAGGACGGGAGCAATGCGGTGGCGGGCGTCTCCCAGGTCATGCGCCCTTCGTCCACCATCTGGGCCATCAGCAGTGTGGTCATGGTCTTGGTGGTGGAACCGATCAACATGCGCGTGTCGGGCGTGACCGGGTCGCCAGCCGGGTTGCGGACGCCGAAGCCGCCCATGTAGACGATCTCGCCATCCTGCACGATCGCTACCGCCGCGCCGGGCGTCTCAAAGCGGGCCATGGCGTCCCGGATGTAGGCTTCCAGTTCGCCCAGCAGCTCATCCGTCAGCGGCAGTGGCTCCACGCCGGAGAGATCGACTTCTTCCAGGGCAGTGATCTTGAAGCCGCTATCGACGATCTGGACCTGCGCGGCGCGTTGCTGGGCAGCGGTCAGGTCAGCGTAGAAGATCAGGACATAGGTCAGGTCGCCGTAGGTGCGTGTTTCTGCCTGATAAACGAACTTCTCATCGCGTTCCATCTTGTAGTTAAACAGGAAGAAGCCATCCAGGTTGCCGGCGGGCAGCTCGATGGTGTCTCCGACCTCGCGGTCGAAGTTCGGGTCGACCACCTGCCAGGCAGCGGCCAGCGCCGTCTCAGGATCGGTCTCCGGCACGACTACGATCGACACGGTGATCAGTTCATCGGGCGCGTACAGGTAGGCATAGCCGGGGCGGTCTTCCGCGGCCCAGTTGGTCGGGATGGGGACGGTGAAGCGTCCCTCCGGGTCGGTGTAGACGGTCTGCTGCCCGGTTTCGGCAGCCGCGCCGCCCAGCGGAGCCAGCGCCTCTACCGCCGGGAGGAACGCACTTTCATAGAGTGCGTCGAAGTCTTCTTCCAGCGCCTGCAGCAGCACCAGCTTGACGCCGGTTTCGTCCTCCGCCAGGGCGATAGCGACTTTGATCGTCAGCCCGGAGACGCTGACCGTTACGTCATAGCGCGTCCAGGCGAAATGATCGGTTTCCAGTGTTCCCACCGGCTCCGGCAGTTCGCTCAGGCCCAGGTTGGGCAGCAGGGCGGTGAGCAGTTGCTCGGCGGTCATGCCCGGCGCGGCCTGCTGGATCAACGAGGTCAGGTCGCCCATGCTCGCCCCGCGCGCGTAGACGCCCGGCGACGGCTCGCTCCAGCCTTCTGGCACAACGCCCTCAATCCCGAAGTTCTCGCTGGTAAAGGGCACCAGCGTGACTTGGCCCTCGTCCTGAGCCAGCACCGGGGCGGCCAGCCCCAGCGCAAGCACGATAGCCAGTACCCCTCCCAGCCAGCGGTTGTTCGTCATCATATGCTCCCTTTCTTTACGTTATCCCTCAGTTGACGGTTGTCCCTGATCTTCGCCTGTCAACTGTTCCTCTGCGTCTGGCGTTTTCGGCGCTACAACCGGATGACTGATCACGCTCAGCTTGCGCAGGCGGCGGCCCGCGCCGGGGCCGTTCGTCAGCAGTGGCGCCAGCGCCGCATTGATCGCCTGCCCGACTGCGTCGATCTCCTCTGCCGTGGCGTAGATGAGCGCCTCGCTATACCCGGCGCGATCTTCCAGTGGCCGGAAGTCCCCCGCGCTCTGCACGTAGTTGGCGAAGTCCTGGATCAGCGCGGCGGTGTACAGCGTGAAGCTGCGTACGTGGTCATCCGCCGTCATTCCGGCCAGGTCTGCCTCGCCAAGGCGCGGCGGACGAGCCAGCGCGTACACCCGTTCCTCCAGGCTGCGCACCCGGTGTGTTTCTACCACGCGGATCAGATTATGGCGGTGCAGGAGCTTGACGTGGCGGTAGATGGACGACGCGGGCACATCCGGCAATGCCCCGGCGATCTGATGGGTAGTCAGCGGCCCCAGCCCCAGCAATTGCAGGATGCGCAGACGGACGGGATGGATGATCAGGTCGATCAGCGATTCGGTCATAGGCCCTTTCTGGCGATATTATCAGATTTGATAATAGACGATTGCTGGCAGGGAGGCACCCCCAATTTTGAGGGTACGGACGGGATGCTGGCAATGTCATGCTCGCAGGCGCCGGTCAGTGGACGCCCGGCGCGGCGGGCGCTACACTCTGCGCCGTGCGGATAACCCGGCCAGGAAGCCATGCCCGATCCGGTACTGCTTACCCCTCCTGAGAATGAGCCGCCGCTGGTGTCGGTTGTCGTCATCAACTGGAATGGCGCGCGCCATCTGCCCACCTGCCTGGATGCCCTGCGCGCCCAGACGTACCCGCGTCTGGAGATCATCGTCGCCGATAACGCCAGCACCGATGGCTCGCAGGCCCTGGTCCGGGAGCGTTACCCGGAAGTGCGGCTGGTTGCCCTGCCGGAGAATCGCGGCTTCACCGGCGGCAACAACGCGGGGATCGCCGCCAGCAGGGGGGAGATCATTATCCTGCTCAACAACGACACAGAAGTCGCGCCGACCTGGGTCGCTGCCCTGGTGGATGCCTTCGCCCGCCATCCGCAGGCCGGCACTGCCGCCAGCAAGATGTTGCTCTTTGACCGGCGCGACACCTTCCACACCGCCGGGGACTACTACCGCGTGGACGGCCTGCCCGGCAACCGGGGTGTGTGGCAGAAAGACGTGGGCCAGTACGACCGGGAGGAGTATGTCTTTGGCGCGTGCGGCGGGGCGCTGGCCATTCGCCGCCAGGTGTTGGAGACTATTGGCCTGCTGGATGACGACTTCTTCTTCAGCGCGGAGGATGTGGATTTTGCCTGGCGGGCGCAGCTGGCCGGTTATCGCTGCATCTATGTGCCACAGGCGGTTGTCTACCACCATCTGGCTGCTACCGGCGGAGACGTAACCGCCAGCTACTACAATGGGCGCAACTTCCTCTACATCCTGGCCAAGGATTACCCCGGCGATCTGTTCCGCCGTCACTGGCGGGCGGTGATCGGCCGGCAGGCGCGGATCGCCTGGGAGGCGCTGCGCGCCTGGCGGGGGGCCGCTGCCCGCGCCCGGCTGCGTGGTATAATAGCCGGGCTGGTCGGGCTGCCCGGAATGCTGCGCAAGCGCCGCGCTGTCCAGGCGGCCCGCCGTGTGTCGCTGGACTATCTTGAGTCGATTCTCACCCCTGTTGAGGGGAATTGAAGCATCGGCGGTGTCAGGCTACCCGCTGATGCCACAGGGAGTCAAGTTTCGTGCAAACCGAATCGGGGGCCAATCCCCGCCTGTCGATCGTGATCCCGGCCTACAACGAGGAACTGCGCCTGCCCTCCAGCCTGCGGGAGGTTGCCGCCTTTGTGGAGAGCCAGCCGTACCCCATCGAAGTCATCATCGTGGACAACAACAGTACCGATCAGACGCGCAGCATCGCTGAAGCCTTTGCCGCCGCTAATCCCTACATGCGGGTGCTCTTTGAGGGGCGGCAGGGCAAAGGCGCGGCCATCCGCACGGGGATGCTGGCCGCGCGCGGCGCGTACCGCTTCATTTGCGACGCCGATCTCTCCATGCCCATCACGCAGGTCACCCGCTTCCTGCCCCCGCAGCTTGAGGGCTACGACATCGCCATCGGCTCGCGGGAAGCGCCGGGCGCAGTGCGCTATGACGAGCCGTGGTACCGCCACTTGATGGGCCGCGTCTTCAACACCATTGTGCGCCTGTTCGCTGTGCCGGGCTTTCAGGATACGCAGTGCGGCTTCAAGATGTTCACCGCCGCCGCCGCTGAGGAGCTATTCCCCCTGCAGACAATGGATGGCTGGAGCTTTGATGTGGAGTTGCTGCACATCGCTCTGCGGCGGGGCCGCCGTATCGTTGAGGTGCCGATCGACTGGTACTACCGGGAGAACACGCGCATCCACCCCCTGCGCGACTCGATCGCCATGTTCCGGGAAGTGTTCCGCATTCGCGCCAACAGCCGGCGGGGACTCTACGATCGGCGCTGAGCTGGCCGAAACGACACCCGCGCCTAGCACACGCCCGCGCTGAAACCGATCACTCCCTGACTGGAGCCTGTTCCACCGCGTAGCGCAGCCAGACTCGCCCGCCATCCCGCACTTCAGCGCTGAGCAGACGCAGCCGGGTCGGCCAGTCGCCTGCCTGCAGCGGCGGCGCGTCAAACAGGGCGGGCGTCCCGATCCCGCCGATGATCGCCGGGCAGAATTCGATGTTGATCTCGTCCACCAGCCCGGCGCGGAGCAGCGCACCGTTGAGCCTTCCCCCGGCGGTGGAGAGCACGCAGGCCACCCCCAGCTTCCCGCCGAGCTTTTCCAGCGCCGTGGCCAGGTCAACCTGCGGCCCCGGCCCGGCCACCAGGTAGGGGATTTCCTCCCGCTGCAGGTAAGCCAGATAGGCGGGCGGGGTGGCCTGATGAACGATGCTGAGGGCGTACCAGCCGACCCAGGCCGGGCCAAAGGCTGCGCCGTCTTTGACCTCCCAGCGCACCCGCCCGCGCCCATCCACAGCGCAGAACCAGCCGCGATGTCCGGCCCGCCCGATAATCGCCCCCGGCAGGTAATCTTCGTACAGGGGCGCCGGATCGCCGTCGAAGGGCGGCAGTGGCTCCGGTTCCGCACCCTCTAACACGAATGATCCGCTGCCTTCCAGCATGACCTCCGGCGCATGATGGGCGCGTAGCCAATCGCCGACGCTGGAATTGCCGTCATCCACCGCCCGCCAGCGTTCATCGCCGCCCAGCAGCAACACATCGGGGGCCAGCGTCAGCCGGCCATCTGCAGACGCAATGTTGTGCACCACCACGCGTGGTCTGGACATCCACTTTCCTCCTGTACCGGGGTGGTATAGTTAGCCTGACCACCCGGCCTAAGACGTCACGCTGTAGCGTGACTCCCCCGGCACTATCACGTCTGCTCAAAGTGACCGGCCGGACAATCTGCGCCGGGTTATGCGCTATTGTTTCAGGCGTCTGACCCGCGCCTTCGCCCGTGATGTGGCGAAGGTGTGGCTGGTCTCCACCGGAAGCACGAACATGACCGCGCTGACGTTTTGCCTCTCCGCTTCAAAGCGGGCAAAGGTCTGTTCAGTAGCCTGAAGCAGGTTTTGCGCCTGGATCTCGTCGTCCACTACGGAGAAGAGTGTACGGTTATGTACCTCCTGCGTGCGCAGCAATTCGGCCAGGCTGGGCATTAGCGGCAGGTCGTCGCGGCCAGCGATGGACTCCCGAAGCGTGTTCAGGCCGGCGCTTTCCAGCATGGTGATGCCCGGCGCGCCCGCCCTATCCCAGGCTTCCATGATTTCCATGCACAGGTCCGGGTCAGTCAGAATCAAGAGGACCATCCGTTTCATGACGCTTCTCCTGGACTTACCTTTTGTGCAGCGACTTCGCCTGGTTTATTCCGTGCAAACAGCGAACGCAACAATGGCGGGGTCAGCAGGGTGGTCAGGATCACCACACCAACGACCGCCGCGAAAACATTTGTGGACACCAGACCGTTGCTTACCCCCACCGAGACAACAATCAGGCCCACCTCGCCGCGCGACATCATCCCGACGCCCAGCTGGAGCGCCTCGCGGCCGGTCAGCCCGCCCAGCCGCCCGCCAAGACCCGCGCCGATGATCTTGCTGAGGATGGCGGCAGTGGTCATAGCCAGCATGAGCGCAATGCTGTTGCCGCTGACCAGTTCGCGGGCGTTGGCGCTCAGACCGATATTGACAAAGAAGATGGGGACAAACAACCCGTAAGCCAGCGCCATCACGCCGGACTCAATGCGTTCCTTCTGCGGGCTGCGGGCAAAGATCAAACCGGCCAGGAATGCACCGGTGATGGCCGCCATGCCGCCCAGGGCTTCCGCTGCCCAGGCGTACAGCAGCATGGTCACGAAAGCGAAAGAGAGCAGGCTCTGGCTGACCGGCAGGCGCTCCACGCGACGGGCCAGTCGATCGGGCAGCAGATAGAAACCGACAACAGTCGCAATCACCAGGTAGCCTACCATCTGCAGCAGGACGAGTGCCACCGCGCCTAGCCCTGCCGCGCCCGTATCGCCGATCAGCGCCAGGAAGATCGATAGCCCCAGCACGACCAGTACGTCGTCGAATACCGCTGCGCCAAGCATACTGATGCCGACCCGGCTGCGCAACGCCCCCAGTTCCATCAGCGTCTGGGCGGAAATGCTCACACTGGTCGCGGCCAGAATCAACCCCAGAAAGACTGACGGCACCAGCGTCATATCGAACAGCAAGCCGGTCAGTGTTCCCAGCAACACCGGCGTCACCACGCCCAGCGTGCCCGCCAGCGCGGAAACTTTGCCCGACTTGACCAGATCGGACAGGCGCAGGTCCAGACCAGCGATGAACATCAACAGCAGCACGCCCAGTTCCGCCAGTTCGGCGATGGTTTCGCCAACATGCGCTTCTGCCGTGAAGAGGGGCAGGTGGAAGAAATCCAGCAGGGACGGCCCCAGCAGGAGACCAGCCACCAGTCCGCCCAGCACAGAAGGCTGCCCCAGCCGATAACTGATATAGCCGCCAGTCTTGGCCGCCAGGATGATCACAACCAGCGCCAGCGCAAGCTGCAGAAATGGCGACATAGGCACTCTCCATCCGGGAAACAAGGGGGCACGCGCAAATGGCGACCATACGGACCGGGCCAGCGGCCCGCCGCTACCTTCCGGTTCATCATACCATGAGTCAGGCGGCAGGCCCGTACGGGCCAGGGGGATTCTTACGTATTTCCAATGCGTTCCGCCGGGCCGGTCAGCGTGATCGGATTGCTGAAAATCCAGCCACGCTCGCGCCCCCGGTAGCGCTTCCAGGTTTCTGCCCGGTAGACGCCGGGTTGCGTCGGCTGGTAGATCAGCTCCTGACCGTAGGCTTCGGCGACACTGACGCCGTCATGCATTAGCTTCAGGCGGGCCGGGGCGGGCGCCGCAATGCGCAGCGTCTGTCCGCCTGTCAGCGGCGTCGAATCGCCCATGATCGCGGTGACGGCATTCCCCAGCCAGGCTCCAAAGCGGAAGCCGCGCGGATTGCCGGGCAGGCCGTAGCCCACGAAAGCATGCCCCTGTGCCAGCGCCCGATAGATCGCCGGGCCGTCCACCGCCGGATCGCCGGAAAGCGGCGCATCCAGCAGGACATGGGTGTTGACGCAGCGGAACAGAAACTCGTAGGGGTAGATCACTTTGCGCAGCGGGCCGAAGCGGTAGACCGCGCCATGCGCGTCGGCGTTGCCGATGGCTACGACGTGCCGTCCCTGCCGCAAGAGATCGTCCCACAGCCGGAGCGTCTGCGGCGGCGGGCCGATCATCACCAGATCCGGGAAGAACAGGGCAAAGACGCCGCGCACCGGATCAGGCAGCATCATCTTGACGGAGGACATGGTGTTCCACAGCTCGATCCCGGTGAAGCCGGTCACGTCCAGGTCGTCCCAGCCAAATTCGCCTTCCCCGGCCCAGGGGGCGGCAGCCTCTACCGGATGAGCCAGGAAGGACAGCCCGCCGGCCCCGGCTATGGCGTCCAGCAGGCGCTGGGGCGGCTGGCCCTGCGCGGCGGGCGCCATTTCCCGCCCGGCGCCATAGACCAGCAAGTGGTTGCGCTGCGGCTCGCGCAGCATATCGTGCACTTCTTCCCCGCTGAGCAGGAGCACCTGCCGCCCGTCCGGTATCCGATACAGGCCCTCCAGACCCTGTACCCGGACGTTGTGATCGGTCACCACCAGGAAATCCAGCCCGGCCCGCGCCGCAGCAGCGGCGACCGCCGCGTGGGGCAGTGCGCCGTCTGAGTACACGGTATGCAGGTGCAGGTTGCCCACGACTTCGACCATCATCTCCAACCTTCCGCGTGACACTGCGCCGGGGTTATGATAGCCAGCCTGCGCCCAGCGGCCAATGGCCGCCGCGACTGAAGCCAGCCTCCGGGTTTCCCTGTACGGACCCGCAGCTCTCGCCTGCACCCGGCTCGAAACAACTCTTGACATTCTCTGCCCCGGCGTCTAGAATCCTGGTCAGTAAGCCGAAGTGGCGGAATTGGCAGACGCGCTACGTTCAGGGCGTAGTTCCCATTAGGGAGTGTGGGTTCGAATCCCACCTTCGGCACAGCGAATACCCGTCTGCAGACGGGTGTTTTTGTTGATGGCTCCGCCTGCACAACGCTGGCAGAACCCCTCGCTTGCCGCTATGATAAGGGCATGAGCCGATCTCCCCGCGATCAGAGCCGCAACACCAGCAAGCCGCTTTCCGGGATGCAAATTCTCTTTGCTTCCATCCTGGCGATTGGCCTGTTGCTGGCGATCAACTTCAGCAGCCGTATCGCTGCCGGGCAACGCATCCAGCGTGACCGCCAGGCGCTGGAGATGGAGATCGCTACCCTGGAGGCGGAACGAGCGGCCCTGATTCAGGAACGCGATTACGCCCGCAGCGACGAGTATGTGGTCTCCTGGGCGCGTTCCGAAGGCAAGATGGTGCAGCCGAATGAAGTGCTGGTGATCCCCGTCCCGGCGTCCAACCCGCTGCCCACCGCTACACCCACCCCCCTCCCGCCGGAGGCGCTGTTCCCGCAGGAAGAGCCGATTGTCGAAAACTGGCGGCTGTGGTGGGCGCTATTCTTCGACAGCGATCCGCCCTTCTGAGTGTGTCGCCAGCTGTCACCCCCCGATCTGGCTGATCACCAGTGCGCCCAGCGCCAGCACGATCAGCAGCGCCACAGCAACCCACACCCATGTCCACCAGCGCGCCCTGCCCGGTTCCCCGGCTGCCGGGGGCATTTCAGGTACGCTTTCCGGCCTGGGAGCGGGCGGGGGCGGGGCAGGTTTGACCTGGCGGAAGTGCTCCCGCACCTGCTGGATATCCTGCCTGCTCAGCGTGATGGTCTCATAGTCCAGGTGTTGCGCCGGCTCCTCCAGGGCGGCCACCATATCCAGCGGTGAGTTGAAACGGTCCGCCGGATTCTTGGCCATGGCGCGCAGGATGGCCGCCTCCACACGGGGATCGAGATCGGGTACCAGTTCGCTGGGCGGGCGCGGGTCGCGCTGCAGATGCTGGAGCAGGATTTGCACTGGCGTGCTGCCGCGGAAGGGGACATCGCCGGTCAGCATCTCGTAGAGCAGGATGCCCAGTGAGTAAATGTCGGCCTGCGGCGTGACCTCCGCCCCGCTGGCCTGTTCCGGGGACATGTACAGTGGGGCGCGCGGGCTGAACTCGGCAGTGGTCTGGACGTCGCCGGTGGCCACGCGGAGCAGGCCAAAATCGACTACGACCGGCGTCTCCGGCCCGGCCAGCAGGATATTGCCAGGGCGGATGTCCTGGTGGGCCACGCCCCGGCTGTGGGCATAAGCGACAGCATCGGCCACCTGCCGGAAGATCGTCAGCGCCCGCGCCTGTGGCAGGCCGCTGCGTCGTTCGGAAAGCACGTCAAGCAGCGTCTTGCCCTCGATCAGCTGCGAGGCGATGTAGTAATGTTGCTCCGCCTGGCCATAGTCATAGACGCGGGCAATGCCGGGGTGATCCAGGGCGGCGCAGGCCGGTAGCGCCTGGAAGAAGCGCTGCTGCAGGGCAGCCGCCTTTTCCTCGTCGGCAGGCCGGAAGGTGAGAATCTTGAGGGCGACAGCGGCGTTCAGGGCCGGGGAAAAAGCCCGGTAGACTTCGGTCAGGGTGCCCCTGCCGAGCAGACGCTGGATCTGATAACCCTGCCAGACCTGCCCTGGCTCAAGGATAGTGGCCGCGCGCCTGAAGACCATCGTCGTTACCGTTCCGGTCATTGTCCTGTCTCAAGCGAGCATATGCCGGGGCCGGGTTTTTGGCAAGCGAGTGCGGAAGATCAGGAGCATGGTCAGCCGTTCAATAATCCGCGCCGCTGGCAGGTTGATCGCCGGGGAGGGCTACCGGTATCCGCAAGATTCGGAGTCAGGGGGAGAACCAAAAAGCCTCCCGGGAGGGAGGGTCTGTGGCGACGACAGGACTTGAACCTGTAACCTAGGGCTTATGAGTCCCCCGCTCTGCCAATTGAGCTACATCGCCAGATTTCCAATTTTGGTGTGCATTATAATAGCACTGCCATCTCGATTTGACAATACCGATCTTGGTCACTCGGGCGGCCTGACTCGCGGCAATTTGCGCAGCGCCGCCGCTTCAGTAAAGTGAGTTCCAGTGTGTTTCCTGCTATGGCAGGGCGGGTTGCCATGTCTTCTAGCTCTGATTGGCCTTTCATCTCGGTGGTGATGCCCGTGCGCAACGAGGCGGCTTTCATTGCGCGTAGTCTTGGCGCCATGCTGGCCCAGGATTACCCGCCCGACCGGCTCGAAGTCATTGTCGTGGACGGCCAGAGCGATGACGGTACCAGGGAGATTGTCGCCGGGATTGCCGCCCGCGATCCGCGCGTCCGGGTGGTCGATAACCCCCGGCGGATCATCCCTGCTGCGCTCAATCTGGGCATCCGGGCGGCCCGCTATCCGCTAATCGCCCGCATGGACGGCCATACCATCGCTGCGCCGGATTATCTCCGTCGATGTGTGGAAGCACTGGCGGCCAGCAGGGCGGATTGCGTGGGGGGGCGCTGGGAGTACGTCGGCGAAGGCTGGATGGGCCGGGCCATCGCCGCCGCTATGGAATCGCGCTTTGGCGTTGGCACGGGACGCTGGCGCGGTTCCGCAGCTGGAGCGGCTGATACTGTCCCCTATGGCTTCTATGACCGGGAGCGCCTGCTGGCGCTGGGCGGCTTTGACGAGGGCTATTTGGCTAATCAGGATTACGAACTGAACTACCGTTTGCGGGCCAGCGGCGGGCGTATCTTCTACTCGCCGGATATCCGTATGACCTACTACGTGCGTCCCAGCCTGATCGCGCTGGGGCGGCAATACTTCCGCTATGGGCACTGGAAGGCCCGGATGCTCAGGCAGCATCCCCGCTCGCTCCGTCCGCGCCAGCTGGCGGCGCCGTTGCTGGTAGCCGGGCTGGTGGCCGGGGCAGCGTTGCAGACGGCCGGCGGCTTCTGGCAGGCGGCCTACGTCACGGGGGTGAGCCTGTATCTGCTGCTGGCGGCTGCGTTCAGCCTGCGTCAGGCTGCCCGGCGTGGCTGGCAACTCCTGCCGGGCATCCTGGCGGCTTTCCTGGTGCTGCATCTGGCCTGGGGAGCGGGCTTCTGGCACGGGGTGTGGCGCTGGATGATCCGCCGCGCTGACCGCCGTTAGGCCAGATGGTCCTGCAACAGGGTCACAATCGCCTCGATGGTGTCGATGTTTTCCGTGCTCAGATCGTCATCGTCGAAGGCGATCCCAAACGTTTCCGCCAGAAACCCGGCCAGTTCTTCCCGTGCGGCGTCGTCCAGTAGACCGCTGCCGACCAGCGGTTCGTCATCGGCCAGGGGGTAATCCGGGTCTCCGATCAGCGTCAGCGTGATGAATTCCCGGATTCGGTCCCTGGCGTGGGTTATGTCCAACCGAAATATCCTCACCCGATCTCGCCTGCGTTCAGATCGATCATACCATGACAGGCCCATTTTCCAGCGCTCAGGCTCGGCTGGCAAAAAAACAGGAACCCCGCAGGGTTCCCGGTCAGACGGTGGTTGAAGGGGGTTATGCCCGCTCGCCAAGCCGGCGCTCAGTCCCGGCCAGCAGGCGCTGGATGTTATCGCGGTGGCGATAGAAGATCATGACTGCGGCCAGGATGCCGTAAGCGATGTAGGCCTCCCTGGCTCCCAGCAGAGACGGCATGCCGGCGATCTGGCTGTAGGCCAGGACGGCCAGCGAGATCGCTCCCGCTGCCACGCTGAGTAGCACACCCAGCGATACATAGCGGGTCAGCAGGACGATCACGGCGAACAACCCGATCACCAGGGCAACTGACGGGGTCGGCGCGATCATGAGGAAGGTGCCCATCCACGTGGCGGCCCCTTTGCCCCCGCGCAGCCGTCCGGTCAACAGGGCGGCGAACAGCGACCAGTTATGCCCCAGGATGGCGGCCAACCCGCCCACCACCTGCGCGTAACCGTTCGGGAGCAGGGTCATCGCCAGCGCCACGGCGGCGATACCCTTGCTGATGTCGATCGCCCAGACAACCACACCCCAGCCCCAGCCCAGGGCGCGGATGGCGTTGGTCGCCCCCATGTTGCCGCTGCCGACCTCGAAAATGTTGATGCCGTTAAGGCGCCCGATCAGGTAAGCCGTGGGGATGGCCCCGATCAGGTAGCATACGATGGCTGTTCTTGCGATCGTCAGCAAATCCATTAATCACGCCCTCTGATTCCTGTATACCGTCATTGTAACAACAAAAACACGCCCGGTGATTTGAGGTTACGGCTTTTAGATGCATTTCCGGCCAGCAAGTTGCGGCGTTCTATGGCGTACTGCGGCCAGTCAGCGATCTGTCAGGAAAGCGGGGGGCAGGCGGTGGATGGGGCGCTCGACATTATCGGCCATTCACGCCAAGATGGGGGTAACGGTGATTCTGTTCGCCGCCCGAATCGTTCGATTGGCCGATTACTGGTAAGGATGTGACCCATGCGTGTGACCCGCTTGCTGATCCTGAGTCTGGCGCTGCTGGCCCTGCCTGTCCTGCAGCCGCTGGCGGTTTCCGCCAGTCCGGCGCCGGGTAGCCCGGCGGATACCGCTCAGGCCGTCTGCCAGTACGACTGGTTCTTCGGGGTGCAGGCCCGCCCGGTGGACGCCTGCCCCAGCACCCCGCCGATCTCCACCGATCTCGCCCGCCTGGAGTTTGAGCGCGGCGAGATGATCTGGGTTCAGGCGGAGCAGGCGATCTACGTCCTGTTCCGCGATTTTCGGGCGCCGTACTGGGCCAGCTACCCCGACACCTTCCTGGAAGGGATGCCGGAGCGCGAGGCAGGTCTGGTTGGGCCGCTAGGCCTGTGGCAGCAGCCGCGCCGTGGCTTTGGCCTGCTCTGGCGGCAGGACGCTGCGGTGAGCGCACGGCTGGGCTGGGCGCTGGAAGAATGGGAAGCCAGTTACGAGGGCTGGCTACAAAAGGCCGAAACGCCGGAAGGCACGCTCGTCTTTTTCATGCGCGACGATAACAAGGTCTACCAGCTTCACCCCGGCCCGGAGGGCATCTGGGAACTGTTCACGTTCCTGGGCTGATCCACCGCAACCGTGGTAGTATTCGCAGCAGGGGCTGGCAATGCGCCGCCCCTGCTGGAGTCTATCCAGGCGAGCAGGAGCAGACAGGAGCGACCATGTCCACAGCCAGACGCTTTCCCCTGCTGATCGTGGCGGCGCTCACCGCGCTGATCATGACCGGGTGCAACGGGCGATTGGGCGGCCCGCGCCTGGTGGAGGACACGGCGCTCATCCCGACGGTGGCTGTCCTGCCCTCGATCACGCCTATCCCCACCCTGACGGAAACGCCCACCCCGGCGCCGCCCACACCCGATTTTGTGGCTGAGACGGCGATCGCCCTGGTGACGCCGACCCTGCCGCCCACCCGCACACCGACGATCACCTGGACGCCTTCCAGCACACCGAGCGAAACGCCCAGCCCAACCCCGACCTTGCCGCCGACACAGACGCCCTTCCCGACTCCGCTGCCGCCTCCCACCCTGTTCACGCCGATCCCGGTGGTGCCGGTGCAGGTCAACCCGGCTCCCGGCAGCAGCGCCCCGGTGAGCGCCCCACCCGCCGCGCTGGATGCCAGCGGCAACTGTGTTTACCCCTGGTTTTTCAGTTCGCGGCAACCGGGCAGTTGCCCGGCGACATCGGCGGTCAGTTCCCCGGCGGCGGCCCTGGCCTTTGAGCGCGGGCAGATGTTCTGGACGGGCGTCGACCGGATGATCTACGTGCTATATGCTGACGGCCAGCAGCCGGCCTGGGAGCGTTATAACGACACCTATGTTGAGGGGATGCCGGAGCGCGATCTCTCGATCGTCGGGCCGCAGGGCCTGTGGCAACAACCGCGCCGGGGCTTTGGCCAGCTCTGGCGCACCACGCCGACCGTACGCGACCGGCTGGGCTGGGCATTGCGTGAGTGGGAAGACGCCTACACGGCCACCATTCAGCAGGCCGGCGCTCAGGGTGGCGGCGCGATCTACCTCACCGGCTCAGATGGTCAGATCTATGCCCTGGCCGGGGATCGTTCCCGCTGGGAGCGCTTTGCGCCATAAGCGCCGCTGGATGTAGCCCGCCTAGTCCAGCCCGTTGAGGTAACGCAGGTAGGCAACCACATCCCACAATTCAGCCTCGCCCCAGTCCGGGCGTCCACCGTAAGCAGGCATGGCGACGCCGGTGGTATTGGCCGGATCGTCGCTGCTGCGGCCCACCTGCAGGAAGCGTAGCAGGTCTTCCGCTGAGTTCTCGCGCATGAATGGCGTATCCCGCAGCGAGACGCCTACTCCCTCACCGTCTGCGTTCAGACCGTGGCAGCCAGCGCAGGCCATCCGGTACAACCGCCGCCCCTCCTCCACGCTGCCTGGCATGCTGATGTCGATCGTCAGCGTGGGCAGCGGCTGCGGCGTCGGTGTGGGCACGGGGGGCAGCGTGGCGGCGGGCAGGGCGGCGGATTCGTGAGTGACATCAGCAAACTCTGCGCCGTCGATCACGTAGATCTCCCCGGCGTTGGTCAGTGTGTTGTACGCGCCATCGCCGCCCATGGCGTTGGGGATGATGTCCGGCACGCCGTCGCCGCTGACGTCATAGACGGCCATCGAATAGGCCAGCATGTCGTTCTGATCTGCGCCGATGACGTAGTGCACCCGCAACCCTTCCGGCAGCGCCGAGGGCAGCCTGATTTGGCCGTTTATGGAAGGCAGGGGAGCGTTCTGCCCGTAGATCACGGCCAGCAGCCCGGCGTTGCGCCGCACGATCAGGTCGTAGCCGATCGGGTCATAATCCGGTGCGCCGTAGAGCAGATCAGCGATGCCGTCGCCGTCGATGTCGGCGACCTTCATGGTATCGCCGCCTTTGCTGTAAGGCTGATCAGGGTAGATCACTACCGCGCTGCGCGGCGGGTTGGCCAGGTCAAACATCTGCCCCCGGAAGAACGCCGTCGTGTAGATTACCCACGCTTCGCCCGCTTCCGGCAGACTATCGCCCGGCCCGTAGCCGACCAGCGTGCCCAGCACCAGGTCGTTGCGCCCGTCGCCGTTGAGATCACCGATGGCGATCTCCTCGCCGAGCAGATCGTTTGGTCCCGCGCCATAGATCACGGTCAGGCTACTGTCAACCGGGCGTCCGGCGCCGGTCAGCAGGGCAGCCATGTCCAGCGTCTGACCGCGCAGATCAGGCCGCCCGAAGATCACGTAGGTGTCCCCGGCGTTGTAGCGGCTGTTGCCGGGGCCGTCGCCGCCGCCGAAGGATAGCCCGCCTACGCCCGCTGAGCCGCGCCACAACGCCGCGCTGATTACGGCGTCATCGATGCCGTCACCGTCCAGATCACCGCCGAAGACCGTCGAGCCGAACAGGTCATCGTAGTCGGCCCCGATCAGGCGCGTGGCGCTGGCTGGCGGCTGGCGCAGGTCGATCACATTCCCATATGCTCCGAAGATGTCCTCAGCGCCGTAGAAGATCCACGCTTCCCCGGCGTTGGCCCGCCGTTCCTCAATGCCATCGGCCTGGTTGGCTCCGATCAGCATATCCTCCAGGCCGTCGCCGTCGAAGTCGCCGCTTTCCACCCAGATGCCAAAGTGATCGCCGTCGGTGTCGCCCAGGATTGTCAGGACGCCTTCCGGCGGTTCGGCCAGGTCGATGTCGCCGCGCCCGGCCAGGTCTGCCGCGCCGAAGATGACGTAAGCGGCCCCGGCATTGACGCGCACCTGCCCCGGCCCGTCATGGTTCTGGGCGCTGACGAGCAGGTCGTCGTAGCCGTCGCCGTTGAAGTCGGCGATGTGCGTCTCCGTCCCGGCCATATCGCCCGCCCGCGCCCCGTAGATCGTGACCAGCGGCAGGGGCAGTTCGGCCCGGCCAGCCAGCACATCCTCCATGGCGATCCGGTCGGTGGCTGCACGACACAGGCCAAAGAGCAGCCGGATATGCCCGTTGCCATTGCGCCAGGAGCCGCCCACCGTATGGCTGGCGTTCTGGCCGGTGATCGCCAGGTCGCCGCAGCCATCGCCGTCAAAGTCGCCCGCGTCGACCGGTTTGCCGGTCTGGGCGGCCTGCAGGGGCGCGTCATAGAACACGAACACCCCTTCCTGTGGTAGATTGCGCAGGTCCCAGGGGGTCTGGCCGGTCGGGCCATCAGGTTGAGCTGCCACCGGGATGATCACCAATGCCGCCAGCAGACAGGCCGGGGCCACCCATAACATCTTTCGCTTCATCATTCACGCTCCTGACAGGTGGCCTGCGCCAGCGGCTTCCCGCTTCATGTCCGCTGTTTATCAACCAGGCTCTTTGAAGTCCCAGATGCCGTCGCGCCTGATCCAGCGACGGCCGCAGCCAGCCGCCGCGCAGCGGAGCGCTTCCCTTTCCGGCGTCAGGTCGCCGCCGCAGAGCGGGCAGGCGAAGCTCAGCGGTTCGCCGGTCACGTCTGGCCCCTCTCCAGCAGCCAGGTTGCGGGTGAAGACGCTGGGTGAGATCAGCGGCGCCATACCCTGCAGCGCGGCATCCAGCCCGGCCAGCGCCCCGACAGGCACCAGCCGCTTGAGCGCCCCCAGCCGGAACAGGGAGACAGCCAGTCGCTGCTCTACCCGGAAGCCCGCCGCCTGTACCGCTTCCAGCATATAGGCCGGGTGAAAGTCGAAGTTCAGCGGTACAAACTCGATCGGCTCCGGGCTGTAGGGATTCCAGGTCTGGCGGCGCAGGGCGTAGCGCAGCATGGCCTTGAGGTTGCGCTTGTTGGCGTATTCCAGGATGAACACCGCGCCGGGGGCCAGCGCCCGCCGGATTCCGCGCAGGGCCAGCGGTACATCGGCGATGTGGTGGATGACGCGGATCATCGTCGCGGCGTCGAACGAGCCGGGGCGGAAGGGCATTCGGTACACGTCAGCGGCGACATAGGTGTAGCGCCCGTCGCCCAGCCGGGTGCGCGCCTCCGCCAGCAGGCTGCGCGAGTAATCCAGCAGCACCACCTGCTCGTATGCGGCCAGTTCCGCCGTCAGGCGGCCAAAACCGGCCCCGATCTCCAGGGCGCGCCGCCCGCCAGCCGGCAGCAGCCGCCGCAGGGCGATGCGCTCCACACGATCCTCATAGTCGCGGCCCCGCTTTTCCCAGAAGTCCTGGCGGTAGCCGGAGCCTTCGTAATCACAGACAGGGGGAGTATCCGGTGCAGTCATCAGGGAACTCCCGGTCGGTTAGGAACCCGGCGTTGGCGTGGGCAGGATGCCCTGGTCTTCTGTAACGGGAGCCGCTTCGCTGGTCGTTGTCCCGGCAGGCGCGGTTTCGCCGGCCAGGTAGGACTGCGGGGCCAGGGCCTGCGGACGCATGCGCGGCGCTGTCTGGGGATCGATCAGGTCCTCGCTGCCAGCCGGGATGATATTGGCCGGGCCGATCCAGCCGTAGGGCACGTAGATGCCGTCCGGGGCGCCGGGAGCGCGGTTCCACGCCTGCCAGCCGCCCGGCACCGTCCCGGTCAGAACGCCGGGCTGGGGAGGCATATCCTCCGGCCAGGTGTAGCCGTCCCCCGCCGTAATCGAGTAGCCCGGCCAGGGGTACAGGCTGGCGGCAGTGGGCTGTTGCAGGTCGGGCAGCTGGCCGGTCAGGGCCTGGCCCAGCAGGGCCAGCAGCGCCCCGCCGTCATCCGGCAGGTTATCCAGAGCACGCACGATCGGGTCGAGCAGGCGGCGTAGATTCGCCAGTGGGTCATGCAACTGCGTCTCTTCCACCGGGATCACAGCCCGCACGTTCAGGCTGACCGGCAGGGTGGTGTCGACCGGCACCTGCAGGTCAAGTGCCACCGGCAGGCTCATGCCCTGCGGGAGTTGCAGGCTGACCACGCCATTGATCGTGCCGCCCCCGCCGGGTAGATTGAACTGTGCGTAGGCCTGCAGGGGCACGGGCGCGGTCAGGACGACAGTCGTGTTCTGTTGCAGCGGCAGGGTGAATTGCACCGGGATGGTCTCCCGCACCGGGATGATGCGGTCAATGGTGGCCTTGTCCAGGCCGACAAAGCTGGCATGCAGGCCGTCAATCAGCGGCTCGGCAATAGTGTTCTTGATCGGCAGGATTTGCGTCGCCAGGAAGACCAGCGCGGCGATCAACGCCAGGTTGACCAACAGCGAAAACAGGATGGCGACAGTTTTGAAGGCTTCCCAGCCGGATTTAAGACGCTGCATGGCCCTGCTCCTGAGGTGAGAACTCGCCTGTCGTGCTGCGGATCATAGCACCGGGCGCGCGGAATGGTCAATTCTGGCCACACGGGGCATGGGGCGCCTGGGCGCGACTCCTCAGGTGCGGCGAAGAGCGGCAATCGCTTCTTCCAGCGTCAGGAAGTCGATCTCCAGTCCGGCCTCACGGAGCATGGACGCCAGCCGCGCCGCCGGGGGAACCGGCGCGCCGATCTCGTCCAGAAAGGCGATCTCGCGGAAGATGGTCGCCGGGGGTGCATCGCGGACGATGCGCCCCTCGTGGAGCACCAGCACGCGCTCGGCAAAGCGGACTACCGTCTCCGCGTCGTTTTCCACCAGGATCACCGTCACCGGGTAGGCGCGACGCAGGTCTTCCAGGGCTTCCAGCACTTCCTGTTGGCCGACCGGGTCCAGGCCGGAGGTCGGCTCGTCCAGGAGGAGAATATCCGGTTGCATGGCCAGGGCTGCTGCCAGCGCCACGCGCTTCTGCTGGCCGCCGGAAAGCGCCCCCGGCGCGGCAGTGCGCAGGTTAGCAATGTCCATCGCCCGCAGCGCCCAGTCCAGCCGGCGCTCGATCTCGTCGATGGGCAGGCCCAGGTTCTCCATGCCCCATGCTACTTCAGCCTCGACGGTCGGGTTAAAGAGCTGCCCTTCCGGTTCCTGGAACACCATGCTGGTGCGCCCACGCACCTCTACTACGCCGGAAAGCCGTCCTTTGGTCAGGCGGGGGGCCAGCCCGGCCAGGATCAGCAGCAGGGTAGTCTTGCCGACGCCATTGGGGCCGATCACGCCGACAAACTGCCCCGCCGGCACGTCCAGCGTCACGCCGCGCAGGACACGCAGCGGCTCACCATCCAGCAGCACCGGCGGGTAAGCGAAGGTTACATTCTCGAGGTGGATGACCGATTCAGGCATGGCAATACTGGGCCAATCAGGGCGAACGCCCCCCATTGTACCGAATCCCCCTGGGCGGCGCTCTAACGGATGGTCTCCCGACCAGCCGGTCTTTACCCCTTGACGTTTGTCTCCGGTCTCCTCGCCTCCCGGCCTCCTGACTTCCCGGCCTCCCGGTCTCCTGACCTCCCGGCTTCTTGCTCTCCCGGCCTCCTGACTTCCCGGTCTCCCGGCCTCTTTCTTAATTGCCTGCGCCCGGCGGGATGCGCGTTATAATTCCCCGCCAGCAGGCAGGGACTTCCACAGAAACGAGGATGCACCATGACGCGTGCGCTGATCACGGGCGGGGCCGGGTTCATTGGCAGCCATCTGGCTGAACACCTGCTCTCCCTGGGCGATGACGTCACCATCATCGACAACCTTTCCACCGGTCGCTTTGAGAACATCGCCCACCTGGAAGGCCACCCGCGCTTTCGCTACGCCATTGAGGACATCCGCAACCTGACCGTGCTCGACCGGCTGGTCAGCGAATGCGACGTCATCTTCCATCTGGCCGCGGCGGTAGGCGTGTTTTCCATCGTTTCCCACCCGATCGATACGATCGAGGTCAACGTGGATGGCACGCAGATCGTGCTGCGTACGGCTCGCCGCTACCGGCGCAAGGTGCTGATCGCCAGCACCAGCGAAGTCTATGGCAAAGGTGTCAAGGTGCCTTTCAGCGAGGATGACGACCGTCTGCTTGGCCCGACGACCAAGAGTCGCTGGAGCTATGCGGCCAGCAAGGCCCTGGACGAATTCCTGGGCCTGGCCTACTACCAGGAGATCGGCCTCCCGGTGATCCCCTTCCGGCTGTTCAACACGGTCGGCCCGCGCCAGATGGGGCATTACGGCATGGTGCTGCCGCGCTTTGTCGGCTGGGCGCTCAGGAACGAGCCGCTGCAGGTCTTCGGCGACGGCCAGCAGACGCGCTGCTTCTGCAACGTCAAGGATGTGGTGGACGCCATCCACCGCCTGAGCCAGTGCCCGGAGGCGGTGGGCGAGGTCTTCAACATTGGCAACAACGAGGAGATCACGATCCTGGACCTGGCCAGGCGGGTGATCGCCCGGACGGGCAGCAGTTCGGAGATTCAGCTGGTGCCCTACGAGCAGGCGTACAAGCCCGGCTTTGAGGACATGCGCCGCCGCGTGCCGGACATCCGCAAGATCAAGCGCTATGTGGGCTGGGAGCCGACCACTGATCTCGACCAGACGATCGACCAGATCGTAGACTACATGCGCGATCATCAGGAGTAGGGGGATTGAACTGGAGCATGCGCCTCCGCCGGGTTCATGGGTATCCCGGCGGCTTTTTTTGCTGCGCTGAGTCTGGTGTACAGTGATGATGGAAGCCGTCGTCAAAAGTTAGTGCAAGGGCACGCTCAATATGTCACTCACGTTGGCCAATTTCGAGAGCGAGATTGATGCCGTTATTCTCAAGCGGGGTAAGGAGTGTTTTGAGAACCACCAAGTAATGGATTTGCGAGAGAGCGCAACCGGTGTCTGGAATGCCCGGGTTGTAGGAGCCGAGCTCTACGACGTTGAGGTCCTGCAATATGCTGATGGCGAATTGCGGAGCACCTGCACCTGCCCGTATGAATGGGGACCGGTATGCAAGCATGTGACGGCTGTGCTGTATGCGCTGGCCGCGGGATCGGCCAACCGTGAGGATTCAGTGCCAGTGCTGGAAGAACAACCTAAAGGCCGCACGACACGCCACCAGACGCTTCAGGAAGCGCTGGCTCATGTCTCCCGTGAGGAACTTCTCGACGTGATTCTCGGGCTGGCTCAGGCCGATCGACACCTGACTAACCTGTTGCTGTTGCGCTTCGAGGCAGTCGGGCAGGGCAAAGCAGCCTATGTCGAGATGGTCAAACAGGCATTGGACAGCGGCCAGCACAGGCGGGGTTTTATCGATTACCAGGGCGCTATAGAAGCAGGCAAACGCATTTGGAAAATCCTGGCGGAAGGCTACAAGGCTGTTGGCAAAGAGCCTGACCGGGCAATGGATATCTTTCAGGCTGTGCTTGAGACGGTGATCCCGGCGCTGGGGTATGCGGATGACTCCAGTGGCGATCTGAGTGGTTGTATCAGCTACGCTCTGTCAGGTCTGAAAGCAGTCTATCCGAGCCTACCGGTGCGGGATCGTGCCGCGCTCTTCGACTACTGCCTGCAGAAGGCGCCTTCTGATCAGTTGAGTGGTTGGGACTGGGAGTGGGAGCTTATCCGGCTTGCCGCAGATATGGTGGTTACGCCGGATGAACGCCAGCGAGTTTTCAGTGCACTTGACCAGATGGCTGAGAAGCTGCCACATGGATACGCGGGTTCTAACCTTGGGTATTACCGGCGCAAATCTGCCGACGAGATCAAACTGGCAGTCATCGAGCGGCTGGATGGCTCCGCTGCGGCAGAGCAGTTCATGTTGGACCGCGCTGAATCACCGGATTTCAGGCGGCGGCTTGTTGAATACTATCTCGGCGCGGGGTGTCTGGACGAGGCCAAGAAGGTGAGCCGGGAATGGGTATTGAAAAGGCCAGTGGATCGGCTGAGCAACCACACTTACTTCAACCATGTTCTCCTGAAGATCGCCATTCAGGAAGGCGAACAAGAGGAGATCATCCGACTGGCCACAGTTCTTTTCCTGACCACCGGAGAGTTTTCCTATTTCGATCTTCTCAAGCAACGCATAGCACCCGAGACGTGGCCGTCATTTCGTAGCACCGTGATTGAGCAAAGCCAGCGTCCACAGTGTCTACCGACACTGCTTGCCGAGATTTATGTGCGTGAGGAGATGTGGCCTCAGCTGCTTGCGTGGGTACAGAGCACCGGATGCCATAGTCTCGACAGATATCTGGAGCTGCTGGAACCGCATTTTCCGGTTGAAGTCGGCCGGGAGTATGAGAAGCAAATCGCAGGACTGGCGGCCAACCAGGTGAACCATTCCGCCTACGTGCAAATCCGCGAATATCTGCAGCGGATGCAGGGCATGGGCCAGGAAGGGCGTGTGAGGGAGATTGTCAAAGAACTGCGCGAAAAGTATCGCCGCCGCCGCACACTGATGCGGGAGCTGCAGACCGTTGTTCCGGAGTGAGTCTCCTTTTGCTGCGGTATTTCAGCCCTCGCCCCAGAAACAGAGACAGCCTCCCCGCCTGGGTGATGAACAAGGCGGCAGGAAGGCTGTCTCCTGCATATGATACTTTCATCGTACTGCCTGCCGGGCGGCCCGACAAGACGTCAGCCCACCGGCAGGGTCGTTTTTCATGAATTTTTCACGCCGTCTAGATCGCGTTCAGGTGGACGAAGACCATCGGCCGGCGCTTGGTTTCCTGCTGGAAGATGTACTTCAGCGCGTTTTCCACCCGCTCCGTGCGCTTGCGCATGCTGGTCTGGCCGTTGGATTCCTGCAGCACCTGGCGGATGCGATGGCGCGCCTCAGCGAATAGCTCTTCAGCGTCGGGCAGGTACACGAACCCGCGCGAGATGATCTCCGGCTCGGCCAGCAACTCGCCCGTTTCGCTGTCGATGGTGACAATGACCAGGACAAAGCCGTCCCGCGCCAGGATCTCGCGGTCGCGCAGCACCGCCGGGCCGATATCGCCCACGCCCGCGCCATCCACAAAGACATAGCGACCGGGCACGCGCTCGCCAATCGTCATCTGCCCGCTGTGGTCGAACTCGATCACCATCCCGTTTTCCACCACCGCGATCTTCTCGCGGGGGATGCCCAGCGATTCGGCCAGCAGGCCGTGCTGAGTCAGGTGGCGTAGCTCCCCGTGAATGGGGATGAAGTGCTCCGGGCGCACCAGGTTGATCATCAGCTTGAGTTCTTCCCGGCTGGCGTGGCCGGAAACGTGCACCTGTTCCACCGGATGGTAGAAGACATGGGCGCCGCGCTGGATCAGCTTGTTGATCGTGCGGCTGACCATCTCCTCGTTGCCGGGGATGACGTGGGCGGACATGATCACGGTATCCCCCGGCTCGATGTCCAGCTGGCGGTGGCGCCCCTGGGCCAGACGGCTGAGCACCGCCGAAGGCTCGCCCTGTGTGCCGGTGGACAGGATGAGAACCTGGTTGGCTGGCATGCGCTTGATCTGATCCAGCGGCACGAACAGCTCCGGCGGCAGGTCCACATAGCCCAGGTTAGTGGCCATCTTGATGTTCTCGATCATGCTGTAGCCGGTCACGGCGATCTTGCGCCCGTGACGCATGGCCACGCGAGCTACCTGCTGGATGCGGCTGATGTGGGAAGCGAAGGTCGCCACCAGGATGCGCCCCTGCGCCCCCCGGAAGACGCGCTCAAAGCCATCGTCCAGCGTGCTCTCGGAAGGTGTCCAGCCATGGCGGTCGGCGTTGGTGCTATCGCTCATCAGGGCTAATACGCCGCGCCGGGAAAACTCCGCGATACGGCCAAAGTCGGGCGCCCAGCCGTCGGTTGGCGTGTGGTCAAACTTGAAGTCGCCGGTGTGGATCAGCAGGCCGACCGGCGTGGTGATGGCAAAGCCGACGCAGTCGGGAATGCTGTGCGTCTGGTGGAAGGTTTCCACCTTGAACGGGCCGATAGTGAACTGGTCGCCCGCCCGGAAGACCTGCGGCCGGATGTGATTCAGGTTGCGGTTCTGCTTGAGCTTGACCTCCAGCAGGCCGGCGGTCAGACGGGTGGCGTAGACTGGCGCGCTGGGGAAAGCCTCCAGCACGTGGGTGATCGCGCCGGTATGGTCTTCGTGGCCGTGCGTGATCAGGATAGCCAGGATGTTCAGGTCAGTCCGTTCGGTCAGGTACTGAAAATCGGGGATGATGTAGTCAATCCCCAGCATATCGTTCTGGGGGAACATCAGGCCCGCGTCGATGATGATGGCGTCGGTTCCATATTCGATGGCCATCATGTTCTTGCCGATCTCCCCCAGGCCTCCCAGGGGGATGATCCGTAGTTTGGTGCTCATTACGATCTCCAGAATAGCTAAACATTGCGGTTCTCATAAACAAAGGCGGCAAAGTAATCTTGTTTCTCGGCCCTCACGCGGCGGCGGACGGCCCCGGCGTGATTGGCAATCAGGCCCCCGGCATGGCATACTTAAAGGCGCGACGGGCTGGTGCGCTCATCTTATAGAGGGCCGGGCCATGACACGCTGGGAAATTCTTGAGATTGTCGAACGGAATGGTGTTCTCGTCAAGGCTAATCTCTACCGCCCGCTCGGCCAGCCGGGGGAAGATGCGGCTGCTTACCAGCTTCCGTTTACGCCGGAGGATGATGCCGTGCAGCTCATCGGCGCGGTGCTCTTCGATGGCTTTGAGCCGATGGCGCACACGGCCATCAGCCTGCCAGATGGCACCCTGCAAAACCACTGGGTTTTCCGGATGCCGGTGGGGTGAGCGGGGCGTTATCCATATCATTAAACCAGACTACAGTAGCTGAATTCGTACACAAAAGCAAGGGCGATTTTCTTCAGCTGAGGGCCGGAACCGTGCACGGCGGTGGGGCCGGGGACCAACTACCGTGGATGGACACACGCGAGAGATACACCTGAGCCGGCTGCCGGCCCATGCCCGGACGTTGTTCGGCCTGGAACTGACGGCAGAGCAACAACGAGCCTTCCGGATCATGGCCGGGGAGCTGGTGGCCTGGAATGAGCGGGTCAACCTGACGGCCATCACTGAACCGGAGGCGATTGAGATCCGCCATTTCCTTGATTCCCTCTCCGTCCTGCGGGCGGTCAAATTGCGACCCGGTTGCCGGGTTATCGACGTGGGGACGGGGGCAGGCTTCCCCGGTCTGCCGCTGCGCATTGTCCAGCCGCAGATCGCCCTGACCCTGGTGGAGGCCACCGGCAAGAAGATCGAGTACCTTCAGCATGTGCTCGAACGGCTGGCGATCCGCGATGTCAGCCTGGTTTATGGCCGGGCGGAGGAGATCGGTCAGCAACCGGAACACCGCGAGCAGTACGATGTGGCCCTGGCCCGCGCGGTGGCCCGTTTGCCCGTGCTGGTGGAATATCTGTTGCCGCTGTTGCGGATCGGTGGGCGGATGGTCGCGCTCAAGGGGGAAAGCGCCGCTCAGGAGGCCAGCGCGGCGCAGGCGGCCCTGCGTTTGCTGGGCGGCGAGTTGCAGCGGCTGATCCCGGTTGAACTGCCGGAAGTCGCCGAAACCCACTATCTGGTCGTGATCGACAAGATTGCCGCCAGCCCGGCCAAGTACCCCCGCCGACCGGGCGTCCCGGCTCGCAAGCCGTTGTGAACGAGGAGACACCTATGAGCAAGAAGGGCAAGGCGCCTTACATCGGCGTTGACCTGGGCGGCACCAAAATCCTGGCCGCTGTGATCTCCCGCAAAGGCAAAATCCTCAGCGAGGCCAAGTCCCCTACGCCTGACCGCGAAGGGCCGGAAGTGGTCATCGCCCGCGTGGTCGAGACTGTCCAGCAGGCGGCCAGAGCCGCCGAGATTGATCCGGACGATGCCGCCGGTCTGGGCATTGGCTCGCCGGGCGTGGTGGAGGCGGCGACGGGCGTGGTGCGCTTTGCCCCCAACCTGCTGCACTGGGACGAAGTCCCGCTGGGGCGCAAGCTCTCGGAGGCGCTGGGTCTGCCAGTGGTGGTGGGCAATGACGTGGATGTTGCCACCTTTGGCGAATATGCGCTGGGAGCCGGGGCAGGGTGCCACAGCGTGGCCGGAATCTTCCCCGGCACAGGCATTGGCGGCGCATTGATCCTGAACGGCAAGCTGCACACCGGCGCGCGCGGTTCCGCCGCCGAGATCGGGCACATCACCCTGCTGGCAGATGGGCCGGTCTGCGGCTGCGGGCGGCGCGGCTGCGCCGAGGCGCTGGCCAGCCGCACGGCGCTGGAGCGCGATCTGCGGGCGGCCATGCGTTTTGGCCGGCGCACTGTCCTGACCGATCTGATGGACGCTGAGGGGCGCATCCGCAGCGGGGCGCTGGCCAAAGCGGCGGCAGCCAACGACCTGCTGGTGCTGGAAGTGCTGTATCGGACAGCTCACTATCTGGGTCTGCTGGCCGGGTCGATCGCCAACCTGATCGATCCGGAGGTGATCATCTTTGGCGGCGGGCTGATCGAAGCCTGTGAGGAATGGCTGATGCCTACCATCCGGGCGACCGCCCAGCAGCATTTCATCAACCGGCTGGATATTGAGAAAGTGCGGATTGAGGTGGCGACGCTGGGCGATCACGCCGGCGTCCTGGGCGCCGCGATGCTGGCCCAGGCCACGTTCAACAACGGCTAGACTTCGGCAGGTCGCAACCCGCCAATCGGACAGGCGGCCACGCATTCCAGACAACCCTGGCAGCGCTCGGCATGAAAGCGCGGCGGCTGACCCCGGCGGGTATCCTCCAGTGCGCCGGTCGGGCAGGCGCGGACGCCCAGGCAGCGTGTGCAGCCTTTGCACGCCGTCCGGTCAATGGCCACGATCAACCGCCGCACTGCCGGTTTGTCCCCCATATCTCCCCTGCCGGTAAGCGGGTCAGTCTACCCCGGAATGTTCTCCGGTGCGCGCTCACGGTAACGCACGACGAAGGCCTGCAACTGGGCCACATCCGGCTCGTCCAGCGTCAACAACCGCCCCCAGGCCGCTGCGGCGATACGGGTATCGTTCTGCGGGCGGTGGGTGACGATCACGTAGTCCGGGTAAAAACGTTGCAGATCGCGCAGGACGGCCAGCGCTTCTTCATCATCAGCGTCCCGGTAGGATAGCCAGACATGCCCGTGCTCCAGGTTGTGCACCAGCGTTTCATCCGCCAGTGCTTCCGTGTAGACGCCGGTGCGGGCTGTCTGAGCGTAGTGCCAGCCGCCGGTCGGTGGGTTGGAGTTGTAGGGCGGGTGCTGGGCGCCCGGCTGAATGTGTTCGCGACTCTGGATGGGGAAGGCCTGGCTGTTATCAGGCACGGCGGCCAGGTTGACATCAGGCGGCGCGTTGACGACGCTGCCCATCACCATCGCGGCCAGGAAGAGGATGGTGAAACCAACCGCGCCGCCGATGACGACGCGTTCAACCGTCAGATAGCGGCGGAGGCCGGTGGCAGGAGTGCGGCGTGAGGATTTGATTTTGCTGGGCACGATGGGCTTTCTCCGCATTTAGGATGAAGCGGTTCTGATTTGCCTCTAAAATACCCGAAGCCCGGCAGTCCTGGCAATCCTGTTGCTGGCCTGCCGCTCGACTCTCACCATCTTCTCATGCGCCGCCCCGGGATCGGCTGTCAGCGCAGCAACAGGGAAAAGCCGCTATAGGTCAGCAGGACCAGCATCAGCCACTCAAAAGCCTGGCGATTGATCCGGGTCATCAGTTGCTTGCTCAGCCAGATGCCAGCCGGGATCAGCGGCAACACCCAGATCGCCCCCAGGAGCTGATCGGCGTCGATCACGCTGGCCCCCAGGAAGAAAGGCAACTTGATCACGTTGACAATGGCAAAGAACAGGGCATTGGTGCCCAGGAAGGCCAGCGGCGTCAGGCGCTGCAAGAGCAGGTAGATCGTGATTGGCGGGCCGCCGGCGTTGGCCAGGGCGGAGGCGAAGCCGGATAGTCCGCCCGCCAGCGCGCCGTGCCAGGGGTGGGGCGTGTAATGCAGGGCGCGCAGGCGGTCGCTGCTCAGCTTGTAGGCGACAGCCACCAGTGTAAACAGGCCCAGGATGCGTCGCAGGGTCACGTCCGGCAGGCGGGTCAGCAAAGCGACCCCGGCCAGGATGCCCGCGACAGCGGCGGGCATCAGTAGCCGCAGCAGCCGCCCATCCCACTGCCGCCAGAAGGCCCGCAGGGCGAAAACGTCGCCGATCATGAGCAGGGGCAACGTCAGGCCGACCGCCTGAGAGACGGGCATGACCGTGCTGAGCAGGGGGACAACCAGCCCGCCCAGCGCTCCGGCCAGCCCCCCCTTGGAAAGCCCGATCAGCAGCGCCGCCAGGAACAGTTCAGGTAGAACGGTCACAGGATTGTCTGGCTCCGGAAGGTGCAGCAATCAGCGCAACGCCCGCCAGCAAGAAACGCCGCCGGCGGGCGACCACGCCTGACTATAGCCGATCCGGAGCGTTTGCGCCGCTAAAAACTGACCGGGCGCTTGAACACGCAAAAGTAAGCTTGCGTCCACAGGCGTGCATCGCTAGCAAAGGCCAGCACGTCGTGGTTGTGCCCGGCGTAAACCGGCTGCATATGCACCAGCTCCCAGCCTTCAGCGCCCAGCGCATTCAGTTCCGGGATCAGGTGCTGAGGGGCGTAGATGGGCAGGGCCTCTGCGTCGCTTTCCTTACTCTTGCGCTTTTGCTCAGCCCACAGGATGCCGCTCCAGTATTCCCACTGCTGCTGTTGAGTCATGGTTCTCCCGCTTTCGGTAACTCCGAATCGTGCGATGGCGCAGACCCGCCTCAGCGCCTGGTCTGCAGATAGGCGTCGATGGCCCTGGCGGCGCGGATGCCTGCCGCCGCGGCTCGCCCGACCAGGTCGGGGCCGGTGACGTTATCGCCGCCGGCAAAGACGCCCGGCACTGAGGTCTGGCCGGTTTCCGGGTCAACTGTGATCAGGCCGTTGTCATGCGTCTGCAGGCCGGGTATCGCCTCGCCCAGCCGGGGGTCGGCCCAGTAGCCCAGCGCCAGCACAGCCAGATCGGTTTCCAGCGTGAATTCGCTGCCTTCGATCGGCACCGGGCGGCGGCGACCGCTGTCATCCGGCTCCCCCAGCCGCATACGGATGCACTCGACAGCCCGCAGGCGGCCATCCTGATCGGGCAGGAAACGGGTTGGCGCCGCCAGGAACAGGAATTGCCCGCCTTCCTCGCGGGCCAGTTGCCGGTCGTGGCGGTTGCCGGGCATTTCCTCCTCGGTGCGGCGGTAGACACAGGTGACATTCAGCGGGTAACCGGCTCGTTGTTGCAGACGCAGGGCGCTGCGGACGCAGTCCATCGCCGTATCGCCGCCGCCAAAAACGGTGATCTGGCGGCCTACCGGCGGCGGTCCGGGCGGCAGGCTGGCGGGCCAGAGGGCAGGCGGCAGGTTAGCCTGGATTAAGAAGGGCGTCGCCTGCAGAACTCCCGGCAACGAAATGCCGTCGATCCGGGCAGTGGCGTCAACGTTGGCGCCGGTGCCGATGAACACGGCGTCATGCTGCTGGCGGACGGCCTCAAAGGGCACGTCCCGCCCCACGTGGACGTTGCAGATCAGGGTGACGCCCCGCGCCCGCAGGTGGTCGAGCTTCTCCCGGACGACGCGCTTGTCCAGCTTGAAGGTAGGGATGCCGTAGACCAGCAGGCCGCCCGGTTCCGGCAGGGCTTCGTAGATGGTCACGGCGTGCCCGGCCCGCCGCAGCCAGTCAGCGGCGGCGATCCCCGCCGGGCCGGAACCGATCACGGCCACGCGGAAACCGGTGTCCGGCGCATCGACCACAGTATGGCCGTCATGGGCGCGTTCGTAATCCGCCACGAACCGCTCCAGGCGACCCAGGGCGATGGGTGTCCCGCTCTTGCCCAGCACACACGCGCCCTCACACAACGACTGTTGCGGGCAGATCCGACTGCAGATTTCCGGCATGGGGCTGGTCTGGCGGTAGAGCGCCGCCGCGCCCAGAAAGTCGCCCTGGCTGATCAGCCACATGGCACCGGGAATGTCGTTGCTCAGCAGGCAATGCGCGGCGCAGGGCGCGCCGGGGCACAGCAGGCAGCGCGAGGCTTCCGCCATCGCCTGCTCCGGGCTGAACGGGATGGCCGTCTCCGCGAAGTCCCGCAGTCGCTCGGCGGCGCTGCGCTCCAGCACGGGTTGGGGCGGCAGGGCCATTCTCTGCCGCCGGGCCTCTTTGTCCAGGCGGGGGGCGATGGACTCCTTGCGTTCGATCATGGGCCAGCCTTTCTATCTCCTGATTTCGGCAGCCGGGTAATGTTTTGTGAAAATTCGAACGTTTACTACAGCATACCGGATTTTGCCCCGCGCTGGGAAGATGGCTTCTCTGCTCCGGGGAACAGGCAGTAGGGGTGGGGGGCGGCAGGTCACAGGCAGCCATGCACCCGGCCTCCGGCCTCCCGCCTGCATCGCCGACCGGGACATGGGACTTGCGGCGCGTTGCGCGGCGGCGCGTATTGCGCTAGTCTAGCGGTGTTCGAACGGGCTTACACCTGATGGGAGACATGCACATGACCCGCAGGCCCTTCATTGTGCTTGCAGTAACGCTGCTGGCCCTGGCAGCCATGGCGTGCAACCTGAACCTGCCGGGCAGCGGAGGGGACACGACCGTTGATCAGCAACCGGCGGCCAATGCGCCGGAGGTATCGATCCGCGTACCGGTGAACGGGATGTCGTTCGCTGAAGGGACGACGGTTGTGATTCAGGTCGTCGGCACCGATTCCGGCCCGGGCGTCAGCACACTGGAACTACTGATCGATGACCGGCCTTTTGGTAGCATGCCGGCCCCCAATGCCGCCGGGCAGGGCGCGTTGATGGCCAATTTCAACTGGTCTGCTCAGGGCGTTGGCGCGCACTCCATCACCGCCATCGCGCGCCGCGCGGATGGCACCAGCAGCGCCCCGGAGACGATCAGCGTCACCGTGGTCGAAGCGCCGCCGACGGTCGCCCCTACGCCTACCCTGGAGCCGACGCCAGTCCCGCAGGAGACGACCGAAGTCCCCGCGGTGCAGCCAACAGCCACCCCCGCGCCGACCGATACTCCGACCGGCCCCCGTGGCGTGACCACGATGGGCGTCAATGTGCGCGGCGGGCCGAGCACGTTCTACCCGATCATCGGCAGTCTGCTGGCCAACTATGAGACGCAACTCACCGGCCGCAACGCCGATAGCACGTGGTTCCGCCTGCCTTATGGCCTGAGCGAAGGGTGGGTGTACGGCGAGCTGATGACCATCACCGGCGATGTCAGCACGCTGCCGGTGATCAACGTCCCACCGCCTCCGCCAACCGCTGTGCCACAGCCGACCGCCGTTCCTGCGACTGCCGTCCCGGCTGGCCCGTCGATCCGCTTCTGGTCGACCTATCCGGGTACCGCCGTCAGCGCGGGTACGGTCATCCGTTTCTACTGGGAAGTCTCCGGCGTCAAGGCCGTCTACTTCCAGAATAACCCGGCCACTGGCAGCAATCCCGGCGGCATCGAGCAGACGGTCAACGCTACGACAACGTTCACCCTGCGCGTAGTGCTGCCGGATGACAGCGTGCGCGAGGAGCGTATCACGGTCGAGGTCAAGTAGCGGCTGCCGCTGCCGTTTGCACTATCACGGGCCTCCCGCGCCTGGCGTGGGAGGCCTGTCTTTTCGCCGATTGCTCCTGGCCTGGTACCCCCTTCCCACACCTGACGCCGCCCGGCCCGCTATGATCGACTCCGTCAGCAATGACGCTGGCTTGCCGCGCTTCCCTGGCCGGGGCTACAATGCAGGGGAAGCAGCTCTGGCCTTTAGCCGGAGCGCCGGAAGGGCAAAGTGATGCAGCGTGCGTGGATGGTGATCCTGCTCGCAGTCGGTCTGGCAGCGTGCGCACCGGGCGGAAGTCCGGCGTCCCTGTTGACTGAGGACGCGGCGGCGCCGGTCAGCGAGCGAATCGAATGGGACCGCTCCCCGGACGCGGTCATCTTCCGCGCGGACAGCGGAACGGCTGGCGGCGACCCGGCCAGCATCCGCAATGCCGTCCCGCTGTGCACGATCTTTGGCGACGGGCATATTGTCTGGGTGAACCCCGGCATCACACCGGAGGAAGTGCTGGAGGATCGCCTGGACGAGGCGACGATGCGCGCGTTTCTGGAGGAAGTCGTGCTGTCTGGCTTCTACCAGTGGGAGCCGCAGATCATCGGTACGCCTGCCCCTTCCGGTGGCGGTTTGCTGCGCGAGTACATCCTGCTGGCGCTGTTCGGAGAACCGCACGTAGTGACCGCCGATTCCAACTGGCCGCCGAACGCCTTCGCTGATCTGCTGGCCCGTTGCCGGGGGCTGAGCGCCACGCCAGTACTTTACGTTCCCACCGGGGCCTGGGTGAGCGCCATGCCGGTTCCTGAGGAGATTCACCTGCCAGCGATTTCCTGGGCGGGTTATGCCGTGCGCTTCCCCGACGTGCGGCTGGCAGACATCCCGCCGGAAAAGCCGCGCTGGGCCACCGGAGACCTGGCCGCCGCCGCCTGGAACCTGGCCCGGCAGGGTCGCCTGCACATCCGCGAAGAGGGTATTGTCTACCGTCTGCTGGTGGAGGTGCCGGGCCTCCAGCCTGCCGCCCCGGCTGCCCCATGATCCGCCGTCGCCTGCTTCCCCTCTGCCTGCTGGCATTGTTCCTGCTGGCCGCCTGCGATTTGCTGCCCCGCCAGGCCGTCCCGGCTACGCCAGTGCCCACGCCGCCTGCCTACCACTGGGATGAGCGCGCCTCGGTCGTGCTCCTCCGCAGCGATCGCTTTAGCGTGCCGCTTTCCGACGCTGATTTTGCCGCCCGTGTGCCTGCCTGTGCGGTCTTTGGGGATGGCCGTGTGCGCTGGGTGGAACCGCCGGACGCCGCTGCGGCGGCGCAGGGGGCGCTGGGTCGCCTGCTGGAGAGCCGGGTCGATCCGGCGGCGCTGGCCGCCCTGCTGGAGCGCGTGATCGACTCTGGCTTCTTTGCCCTGGAACCGGTGATCGGGCCGAACCTGGGGCCGGTGCGCGAGTTGCTCATCCGGGTGGAAGGGCTGGGAACGCACACTGTGCAGGTGGCGGATATCACGCCCGCGCCGGCGGCATTTGACGCATTGTTTGGTGCGTGCGAGTCGTTGCGCCAGCTGGACGAGGCGCAGGAGATTATCCCGACCGGCGGCTGGCTGCATGTTTTCCCCCTCGCTGCACCGGGTGATGTGCGCCTCCCCTGGCCGCCGGATGCACCCGACCTGGCGGCCCTGGTTGACCAGCCGCGCTGGTATGCTGACGAAGCGCAGGTAGCGGCGATCTGGGCCGTCCAGCGCGATTACGGGGCGCGGGCCAGCTTCTGGGATGGCGAGCGGGCTTACCGCGTGATCCTGCGCGTGGAAGGGATCACCCTGGATACCCCGCGGGAGCCGCGCGATCCCACCGCGCCCTTGCCGCCGACTACGCCCTGGTATCCGGAGGCTGAGGCGCGCGTCTTCACTGCTTGGCTGATCGGCGGCTTGCCCGGCCCTTACCGCACGGTCGGGCTGAATGCCATGCCCGCCTGCTCGATCTTCGGCGACGGGCGGGTGATCGTCAGCGAGCAGCCGATCGGGCGCGTGCAGGTTGGCAAACTCAGTCGGACGGCGATGCAGGACTTCCTGGATGGCTGGATTGAGAGCGGCTTCTTTGACGAGGCGCCCGGGACGACAGCGGCCCCTCCGGACCGTGTTCAGCAGGTGGTGACGATCCAGCTCCGCGACCGCGAACTGACCCGCACTTTCACCACGACCAGCGCCTATGCCCGCAGTGTCCGCAACCCGTGCGCCGGGATCGCTGCGCTGGTGCCCTATGAGCCAGAGGCGGGGTATTTGTCAGCGGAACGTATCGGCCCGGCGGATGCCTACGAGGGCGATATCGACTACGCGCTGGTGGCCTGGCCGGAGGAATATCCGCCACTGCGCCGGCTGGCTACCCCGACCTGGCAGGAAGATGCCGCTTCTGGGGGGGAGGCCACAGCCGATCCGCTGCGCTTTGCCTGGGCGCATCTGCATGGCCTGCACGGCAACCCGAACGTACTCTTCACCCAGCAGGGTAGCGCCTACGCCGTTTATGCCAGCGTGCCGGGGGTTAACATGGGGCTGGCAGCGCCCACGCTGCCAGCAGCGGAATAGAGCGCGACTGGCCGGTAACGCCGCAATTTGCCGAGGACTCTGAAGGCTATGCTGGACTTCCTTTCCCCCGAACTCTTTGATGCGCTGGTGTGGGGCGTGATCGTGATCGGCGGCGTGCTGGCGTTGCGGCGGCTGATCGGCGATCTGACTGGCCCGCCCCGCTGGCCCCGGGATGACGACGATCTTGCTGCGCCGCCGGATCAGCGGAACGGCGACGCTGGAGGTTGATCCGGGTAGCAGTGATTGCAACCAATGGTATGCCCGGCGGCCTCCCGGTCTTCTGGCCTCCCGACCTCGGTGATTGTGGCTCCTGGCTGTAAGAGCGCCGCCGGGGCAACGCCTGCAGACTCCTCAGTATTGACACCCGGCCCAAAAAGCGCCATGCTTTTGACCCGGATTCATCTGCCCGGATGGCACACGCCCGCCTTGCTCCGTGAGGAGGCCCCATGACCATCTCATCCACCGCGCCCGCGCCGGATTACAGCCGCAAGTGGCTGGTGCTGATCGCGATTGGCATGGGCACTTTTCTGGCGACGATCGACAGCACGATCGTCACTGTCGCCCTGCCTACGCTGGTCGGGCAGCTGCAGACCGATTTCCCCACCATCCAGTGGGTGACGCTTTCCTACCTGCTGACGTTGACGGTGCTGCTGTTGAGCATGGGCCGTCTGGGGGATATCGTCGGCAAAAAGCGCCCCTATCTGATTGGGATGACCGTGTTTGGGGCGGCGTCGGCGCTGTGCGGGCTGGCGCCGGATGTACGGATGCTGATCGGCTTCCGGGTAGTGCAGGCAGTGGGCGCGGCGATGATGCAGGCGCTGGGCATGGCGATCATCACGGAGGCGTTCCCACCGACCGAGCGCGGGCGGGCGCTGGGCATCAGCGGGTTGCTGGTTTCGGCGGGCATCCTGACCGGGCCGGTGCTGGGCGGCATCCTGATCGATCAGGTCGGCTGGCGCGCCATCTTCTACGTCAACGTGCCGGTGACAGCGATCGGTCTGTTGATGGTCAACCGTCATGTGCGGCCCGGCGAACGGCGGCCTGGCCAGCGTTTTGACCTTGCGGGTGCGGCGGTACTGGGCGTCAGCCTGGGGGCGCTGATGCTCGCGCTGACGCTGGGCCAGGGCTGGGGGTGGGGGGATGGCCGCACGCTGGCCCTGTTCGGCGTGTTTGCTGTCTTCTTTGCCGCGTTTATTCTGATCGAGTTGCGTGTGCGGCAGCCGATGGTTGACCTGACCCTGTTCCGCAACCCGCAGTTTGCCATCAGCCTGACTATGGCGGTGGTCATCTTCATCACCGCCGCCAGCCGGATCATCATCCCCTTTTTTCTGGAACTCAGCGTAGGCGTACGAGTGACCGACATCGGCTTGATTCTGGCCGTATGGCCGATCAGCATGGCCCTGATGGCCCCGGCGGCGGGCTGGCTATCCGACCGGATCGGCAGCATGAAAATCTCGCTGGCCGGGCTGGTGGTCAGCCTGGGCGGGTACTGGCTGTTGGCGAGCTTCGTGCGCCCGGATCTTTCTCCGGCGCTGTTCGCGCTGCTCAGCGCCCCGACTGGCCTGGGCATCGGGCTGTTCCAGGCGCCCAACAACAGCGCGGTGATGGGCAGCGTGCCGCGGGAACGGCTGGGGCTGGCCGGTAGCTTCCTGGCCCTGACGCGCAACATGGGCCAGCTTGTTGGAACGGCTGCCGTTGGCGCGCTATGGGCCAGCCGTACACTGGCCAACCTGCCGCCGGAACTGACCGGGACGATCACCGACGCCAGCGCTGCTCCGCCCGCCGCGATTGCCGCCGGTACGGCGGAGACCTTCCTTGTCCTGGCAGGGGTGACCGGTCTGCTGGTGCTGCTGGGCGTGTGGGGGGTGCGGATCGAGAACCGCCAGCGGGCGGTACGCGCTGCCGCGCTCCCCGGCGCGGAGGTTGGCTCCGCCAAGGCCGGGCGCTGATCCCCGGCGAAGGGCAGGGGGCGGATACCCTGTCAACATTAAGGCAGACGAACTGGTGCCGCCTGATAAGCGCTGTCTGATAGTACCTGCGCTATAATTGCCCCTGCATCCTTCCCGGCGGCGAAAGCCCGCCAGAACAGATTGGAGAAACTATGACCGCCTCTGTACCGCCGCGCAGCGCGATCGCGCCGGAATATACCTGGAACGCCCCCAGCGTCTTCCCCACCCCGGCGGATTGGGAAGCTGAACTGCAGGCTATCCAGGCTGATTTGCCCGCAATCAAGGCTTATCAGGGCCGGCTGGCGGAAGGCCCGGCCGTCCTGTTGCAGGCTGTTGACGCCCTGCAGGCCATCGCCAAGCGGGTCAACATCGTCTACATGTATGCGTCCATGAGCTACAGCGTGGACACCACCGATCAGGTCGCCGCGGCCCGCTACAACCGGGCGCAGGGCCTGTATGGCCAGGTCATGGCTGCCCTGGCTTTCTTTGACCCGGAGCTGATCGCCATCGGCGAGCCGACTATCCGCCGCTGGCTGGCCGAGGAACCGCGCCTGGCCTACCTGGAGCATTACGTAGACAATCTCTTCCGCCAGCAGGCGCACGTCCGCTCGGCGGAAGTGGAGGAGTTGCTGGGGCTGCTGGCCGACCCCTTCAGCGGGGCCAACAATACCTACAGCCTGCTCACCGACTCCGATCTCAAGTTCCCGCCCGCTGTCGATTCGCAGGGCCGCAAGATCGAAGTGACCCAGGGCACGCTGGGGCACATCCTGGACGGCGCCGACCGCGAGGCGCGCCGCACCGCCTGGGAAGGCTACGCCGATCAATATCTGGCTCACAAGAACACCCTGGCCAGCACGCTGCTGACCTCGGTCAAGCAGAACGTCTACCGCATGCGCGCCCGCCGCTACACCTCCACGCTGGAGATGGCTCTTTCCCGCCAGAACATCCCGCGCAGCGTCTACGACAACCTGCTGGCCATCTTCAAGAAGAACCTGCCAACCTGGCACCGCTACTGGCGGGTGCGCCGGAAGGCGCTGGGCGTAGATACGCTGCACCCCTATGACATCTGGGCGCCGCTGAGCCAGCAGTCGGGGCCGGAAGTGCCTTACCAGCAGGCGGTCGAATGGATTTGCGCCGGGCTGGCCCCGCTGGGCGAGGAGTATGTCTCCCGTATCCGGCAGGGCTGCCTGGTCGACCGCTGGGTGGATGTCTACCCCAACCAGGGCAAGAGCGCCGGAGCCTTCTCCTACGGTGCGCATGGCACCCACCCCTTCATCATGATGAGTTACACCAACAGCGTCAGCAGCGTCAGCACGCTGGCTCACGAACTGGGCCACTCGATGCACTCCTACCTGACCTGGCAGACGCAGCCGGTGATCTACGGCGAATATGCGATGTTCGTGGCGGAGGTCGCCTCTAACTTCCACCAGGCCATGGTCCGCGCTTACCTGCTGGATCAGTTCAGCGACCCGGCCTTTCAGATCAGCGTGTTGGAAGAAGCGATGGATAACTTCCACCGCTACTTCTTCATCATGCCCACGCTGGCCCGCTTTGAGCTGGAAGTCCACGAGCGCGTTGAGCGGGGCGAGGGTCTCTCCGCCGATGACCTGATCAACCTGATGGCTGACCTGTTCGCGGAAGGCTACGGCGGCGAGATGCACGTCGACCGTGAGCGGGTGGGGATCACCTGGGCGCAGTTCGGCCACCTGTACGTGGACTACTACGTCTTCCAGTATGCGACCGGCATTTCCGGAGCGCATGCCATCGCCCGCCGTATCCTGAGCGGTGTACCGGGCGCGGCGCAAGATCATATCAACTTCCTCAAGGCGGGCGGCTCGCGCTACCCGGTGGACGCGCTCAAGCTGGCCGGCGTTGACCTCAGCCAGCCGGAGCCGGTTGAGGCGGCCTTTGAGGTGCTGGCCGGTTATGTGGATCGGCTGGAACAGTTGACGGCGAAGTAGGATGGTCGCCAGCGGGGCGTGGCATGCAGGGGCCGCGCCCCGGTTTTGCCATAATCGCAGTAGAATGATCATGCGCGATCTGCTGTGAGGAAAGAGGCTCTGAAGGCTATGAAACCTTATCTGCCTGTATTCCTGCTTCTGTGCGGTCTGGGCTTGCTGCTGCCAGCGACTCCCTCCCACGCAGCGATCACCTGTGTCTTCACCAATCCCCTGATCAGCGCGGGCCAGGACCCCTCTGTGGCGCAGCATGACGGCTACTACTACCTGGTGCAGTCGAGCGCCAGCGGTCTTTCCATCGCCAAGTCGCCCACGCTGACCGGCCTGGCGACGGCGGAACCCGTGTTCATTTACACCCCGCCGCGCGGGCAACCCTACAGCTACGACCTGTGGGCGCCGGAGCTGGTCTACCTGGATGGCGGATGGTACATCTACGTGGCGGCTACCGAGCGACCGGGCGCCAACTACACCCACCGCATGTACGTCCTGCAGGCCGATACCGCCGATCCGCAGGGTTCCTGGACGATGAAAGGTAAAGTCTACGACCCTACGACCGACAAATGGGCGATCGATGGCACGGTCTTTGAGTATGAAGGGCAGCTGTACATGGTGTGGTCGGGCTGGCCCGGCGATGAAGGAGACTTCCCGCAGAATCTCTACATCGCGCCGATGAGCGATCCGCTGACGATCAGCGGGCCGCGCCGTCTGATTTCCGAGCCGGATCAGCCCTGGGAGCGGTCGGTTGCTGCCATCCAGGAAGGGCCGGAGGCGTTCATCCACAACGGCACGCTGTCGATCGTCTATTCGGCGGACGCCAGCTGGTCACGGGCCTACAAGCTGGGCATGCTGGTGCTCACCGGGGACGATCCGCTGGACGCGGCTTCCTGGACGAAGGTCGGGCCGGTCTTCAGCGGTTACTCCGATGAAAGCGGCAACGTCTACGGGCCGGGGCATAATTCGACGCCCGTGCTTTCCCCGGATGGCAGCGAAAGCTGGCTGTTCTACCACGCCAAGACCAAGCCGGGCGACGGCTGGGAGGATCGGGCGATCTTCGCCCAGCCTTTCACCTGGAACGAGGATGGCACGCCGAACTTCGGGCGTCCGGTGCCTGCCGGGGCGACGATCCCGCTGCCTGCCGGTGAGCTGTGCGGGCTGGTCGCCGCGGACGGGGATATCCTGGCCGCCTCGCTGGAAGCGCCGCCTGAGGGTGTATTTGAGCTGCAGCAAAGTTTCATCGACACTGGCATGAGCTGGCTCGACACGCTGGGCAGCTTCAGTGTTGCGGCGGAGGTGCGTGTGGCTGATCCCGCCACGCCTGCGCCGATCCTCAGCCAGGATGGCGGCATCTCCAGCAACTTCGTCCTGGAATATACCGGCGAAGGGTTCTCCTTCACGCTGTTTGCGCCGTTCGGCAATATGTCGATCAGCGCGGCTGCGCCGCTCGTCCCGGCGGCGGATCAGTGGGTGCATCTGGTGGGTGTGTGGGACGGGCAGACCAAGCAGGCGACGCTGTATGTGGACGGCCAGCCACAGGCAACGGTTGCCCTTGAGGACTGGGCGCCATGGTCAGCGCGAGGCAATACCATCCTTGGTGCGCTGCGCCAGGGCGGCAAGCGAACCGGCGCGTTCTCCGGCGTAATCAGGAACGTGCAGCTGTACAGCGGTGCGCTGGACGCAGCTGAAGTGCAGGAGGTGTACAGCAACCTGCACTGATCGCAGTTCCGGCGGCCTAGACCGCCGGGCTGCGCCCGTTGTGGAGTGCGGCCATGGTCTGTAATGCCTCGTACAGCGGGCGCAGCCGTCCGTACAGCGGGCGGTAGACACGTTCGTACAATTCGTTGTAGATGGTGTGCGTGGCCGCGTCTGGCTCAAAGACGCGGCCCTTGCGTGTCATGGCCCGGACGGCCGTCTCAAAATCCGGGTGCAGGCCCAGCCCGACCGCCGCGTCGATAGCCGCGCCCAGTCCGGAAGTTTCATAAGTATGCGGGCGGGCGGTCGGCAGGCCAAAGACATCGGCGGTGAGCTGCATGGCGGCGTCGCTCTGTGAACCGCCGCCGGAGACGCGCAACTCGGTCACAGCGACGCCGCTGCGCCGTTCCGTGCGCTCCTTGCCCTCGCGCAGGGCATAAGCCAACCCTTCCAGGATGGCCCGGTAAACATGGGCGCGGGTATGGGCAGCGTTGAAGCCAATAATTGCCCCGCGCGCCTCCGGCCCCGGCACGCGCAGGCCGGGCGACCAGAACGGTTGCAGGACCAGCCCCTGTGATCCCGGCGGCGCGGCCCGCACCAGATCATCAAAGAAAGTTTCCGGTTCGACGCCCTGCTCCTCCGCCAGCAGAATCTCCCGCAGGCCGAATTCCTCTTTGAACCAGCTGACCATCCAGTAGCCGCGATAGATCTGGATCTCCAGGCTATAGCGGCCCGGCACAGCGGAAGGATACGGCGGGATGAGGGGGATGACCTCGATATAGCGGCGGTGGGTGGTGTTGATCGTGGCTGTCGTGCCATAGCTCAGGCAACCGATGTGCGGTTCCAGGCAGCCGGAGCCGATCACCTCGCAGGCTTTGTCTGCCGCCGCTGCAATCAGGGGCAATCCCTCCGGCAGGCCGGTGGCCGCCGCCGCTTCCGCCGTGATCTGGCCCAGCACGCCCGCCGGGGGAACCAGGTCAGGCAGGATAGCCGGGTCCAGCGGCACGGCCTGCCATTTCCAGTCCCAGCTGCGCGCCCAGGTCAGGCGCTTGTAATCAAAGGGAACGTAGCCGACCTGGCAGCCAACCGAATCGACAAACCGCCCGGTCAGGCGGTAAGTCAGGTAGCCGGAAAGGAACAGGTATTTGTGTGTCGCGGCCCAGACTTCCGGTTGCTGTGTCCTGATCCAGTTAGCCTCGGCCTCAGCCTGCAGGTAAGCGACTGTATCCGACATGCCCACCAGCCGGAAGGCCAGGCCCCATAGCCCGCCAACCGGCGGTAGACCCTCCGTGCGGCGCTGATCCAGCCAGACGATGGCCGGGCGCAGGGGCTTACCGGCCCGGTCCACGTTGATCAGCGTCGAGCGCTGGGTGGTCAGGGTTACCCCCGCCACGGCTTCAGGCCGAATGGCAGTCTCGGCGAATAACTGGCGCGTGGCCTGGCATAGCGCCTGCCAGAAGTACTCCGGGTCCTGCTCCGCCCAGCCGGGCTGCGGCGCGACATAAGGCTTGATGGGCACGCGGGCTTTGCCCAGCAACCGCCCCTCCAGATCAAAGAGCAGCGCGCGTACGCTCTGCGTACCGTTGTCAATCGCCAGGAGCACTTCACCCGCCATAGAGGCCCTCGCTTTAGCAGGTCACCGCACCCATCTCCACGCTGACTTCGCTGATGACTATACTACCGCGCTATCCCGGCCCACACGACGGCGCCACCGCGACAACAGCGCCAGCGCCGTTAGCCCGGCCAGCAGGAACAGCGGCCGCCGGAAGCTATAAGGGCGGGCCAGCCGCGCCGCGCGTGCGTCCAGCAGCAGCGTCTGCCAGTCCGGGATCAGGGCGCGCTCCGGCAGGCTGTAAGCAGCCCGCCATAGCGCCCGGTAGGCGGCCTCCTCGGACTCCCAGCGGGCGTCATCCCAGCCCAGTTCTGGCTGGCAGATGGCGCGGATGCGGGCCATCTGCCCAACCCCGCCTTCCGGCAGGAGCAGGCCGAGCCGCACACGACGCAGCAGCAGGTCGTCCAGGTGAACCACACCTTCTGCCCGCGCCGCCCAGCGCAATTCCGCCCACAGGGTGCGCGTGCCGGGGATTGGCTCCAATTCGCCTGGCTCCGCCGCTGCCGCCAGGGCCGGAGCGTCCGCGCCGTAGCGCCCCAGCAACCGCCGCCGGGTTGCCGGTGGCAGATTCTCCGCGCCAGGCAGGTCTACGTCGATCGCCGCCAGCACAGGGTGATCGGCGCTGAGGTCGGCCAGTTCCGGCAGGCGATCGCGTACGGCTCGCAGCGCATCCAGGGCGATCAGGCGGAAGGTGGTCAGCTTACCGCCGGTGACGGTCAGCAGGCCATCTTCCTGCCAGACGACATGCTCGCGTGATTCTTTGGATGGGTCGTCCTTGCCCGTCCCGATCACCGGACGCACGCCGGCAAAGGTGGCGATCACGTCGTCCAGGGTGATGTTACAGGCAGGGAACTGGTGCTGGATGGCGGCCATCAGGTAGGCGACTTCTTCCGGGCTGATGCGCGGTTCCTCATCCAGGGGGGCGTCATGGTCGAGGTCGGTTGTACCGACCAGCGTTGCCCCCTCCCAGGGGAACAGAAAGACCGGGCGGTGATCGATGGGATGCAGGAAGCTGACGGCCTGGGCCAGCGGCAACCGCCAGGCGGGGATGATGAGATGGCTGCCGCGCAGGGGCCGGATTCGCGCCTCGCCGCCGACCTGTGCCCGCAGGTGATCGGCCCAGGCGCCGGTGGCGTTGATCACGACGCGGGCGCGGGCCTCGGCTTCGCGGCCCGTGACCGCATCCCGCAGGCGGACGCCCCTTACCGCGCCATCCTCGCGGATCAGGCCGATCGCTGCTACGTAGTTGATCGCCAGGCCGCCGTCAGCCACGGCCTCCCGGATCAGACGCAGCACCAGCCGGGCGTCATCCGTCTGGGCGTCGCCATAGCGGAAGCCGCCCTCCAGCCGGTCAGGCGTGATGCGCGGGGCCAGCATCCGGAAGTCTTCCGGGCGGTAGCGGCGGTGAGTCCACTGCAGCGCCATCAAGTCGTAAAGGGAGAGGCCGGCCTTGTACGTCCAGCGACCGGGACGGTCGCCTTTGTGTGTCGCCAGCAGGAAGCCCAGCGGGTCGATCAGGCCGGGGCCGTCCTCCAGCAGGTGCTCGCGTTCGCGTACGGATTCCAGCGTCAGGCGCAGCTTGCCCTGGGCCAGGTAACGCAACCCGCCATGCACCAGTTTGGATGAGCGGCTGCTTGTCCCCCAGGCGAAGTCCCGCGCTTCCACCAGCAGGACGCGCAGCCCTGCCCGGGCCGCCTCCCGCAGGATGCCTGCACCGGTGATCCCGCCGCCGATGACGATGATGTCCCGCTCTGTTCCAAGTTGCTCCCAGACGCTATCGCGCCAGTCTTTGCCCCAGATCATCACTGTGGTTTCCCCTTATTGACTTCGCCTGCCTGCGCCCGTCATTCCACCAGCTTGCCCGGATTGAGCAGGCCGTCCGGGTCGAAGCAGGCGCAGAGTGCCCGGATCGCCTCCAGGCCCAGCGCCCCTTTTTCCGCTGCCAGATAGGGCGCATGATCGACGCCAACGCCGTGCTGGTGGCTGATTGTGCCGCCGCCGGCCACGATCGCCTCGCTCGCCCGGCCTTTGAGCGTCCGCCAGCGATGCAGGTTTTCCTCCGGGTCGGCGGCCAGACGGAAGATGTACGTGGTGTAGACGCTGGAGCCGTGCGGGTAGACATGTGAAAGGTGGGTGAAGACATGCACCCGCTCATCTATGTCGGCCAGCGCTGAGCGCAGTGCGTTCTCGATTGCCGCCACCAGCGCCGGGACGCGCTCCCAGGGTGCGGCTGTTTCCAGTGTATCGACGCCATAGCCGCGTTCCCAGAGCGTATTGCGCAGGTACGGTGTGCGGAAGCGCGATTTGTGCCACTGTTTGCCGAACGTCTGGCCGACATGGACGCCGCCATGCTCTTTACACAGGCCCAGCGTCTCCCTCAGCGCGGCCCTGGCGACCTTTTCCCGTCCGGTGACGCCGATGATCAACATGCACTTCTCATCTTTGACTCCGCGCAGCGCCAGCATGCGCTCCAGCGCCCCGATCAGGCGATCATGCCCGGCCAGAGCCAGGGTAGTAACCGTCTCTCCCGGTGTGCTCAGACGCAGCATAGAGAGCGGCAGCCCGGCCCCGGCGATGGCGCGCACGGCTTCCCGCCCGCGTTCCCAATCCGGCAGGAAGACGCCGTGAAACGCTTCGACCTGTGGCAGACGGGACGCGCGCACGCTAGCCTGTGTGATCACGCCCAGCCGCCCTTCCGATCCCAGCACGATCTCGCGCAGATCCGGCCCCGCCGCCGACGCCGGGAAGTCCGGCAGGATCAACGTGCCGGTCGGCGTTTCCACCACGCCGCCGGAAAACAGCCGCTCGATCCGCCCGTAGCCGAGCGACTGCTGGCCGGTGGAGCGTGTGGCAATCCAGCCGCCCAGAGTGGAGAACTCGAATGACTGCGGGTAGTGGCCGAGGGTGAAGCCGCGGGCGCGGAGTTGCGCCTCCAGGTCAGGGCCGGTGACGCCCGCGCCGAAACGGGCCAGGCCGCTGGCCTCCTCCAGGCTTTCCAGGCGGTTCATCCGCGCCAGGCTGAGGGTCAGCACCGGCGCATTACCGCCCGGCGGGTTGATGTGGCCGACAACGCTTGTCCCACCGCCGTAGGGGATCACCCGCGCCCCGGTTTCACGCGCATAGCGCAGCAGGTCGCGCACCTCCTCGCCTGTTGTGGGGAAGGCCACGCCGTCCGGCAGCGGCCCGGCCCGCCCGCTGCGCAGCGCCACCCAGTCCGGGAAGCTCTGACCGCGGGCATGGCGCAGGCGCGTCTCGGCATCGGTGACGATCAGCGGATGCGGCAGCAGGCGCGAGGATGGGACCGTGGCCAGCACGTCTTCCAGCGCCGCATCAACCGGCGGCGTCCCCGACCCCAGCGCCTCCTCCAGGAAGCGGGCCGCCCCTTCCGGCAGGGGATAGTCCTGGGTGTCGTCGCCCCAGCCATTCCAGCGCCTCATGGTTGTTCCTCCTTCCACCGCCATCCTTCCCCGTCAGCCTGATGGATCAGGGTCTGCTGTGCCTGCGCCCACAGGGCAATACTGCGGGTCATCACCTCGCGGGTGACCGTCTCAGCGCGGGGGGCGTCGCCAGCGCGGGCGGCTTCCAGGAGCGCCGCGTAGTAGGCGCGGGAAACGCTCCGGGCCTCCGCTGTGGTGAAGTAGTGGCGGGCCAGACTTTCATAGAAACCGGCGAAGCCATTCAGAATCATGGCGTAGACAGGATTGCGGGAAGCAATGGTCAGGCTGTGCTGCAGGCGCCAGTCATAGGCGGCGAAAGCTGGAGGCGCTTCCGGCAGGCTAGCGGCCTCCGCCAGCAGCGCCGCTACGCCGGGTGCATTGTGGATCACCGCCAGGCGGGTGTAGGAAGGCGCCAGGTCAAGCCGCACCTGCAGCAGGTTGCTGACGAAATCGTCCGGCAGGGTGCGGCTGTAACGCACGATACCGCTGATCACATTCAGGCCGCCTTCCCACCAGAAGGCATTGACCAGCGTTGGCTTACCCTGCTGGATGGTGATCCAGCCATCGCGTTCCAGGCGGCGAAGGACTTCGCGCAGGGTGGGGCGGGTGACCCCCAGCAGGACGGCCAGTTCGCGCTCGGCGGGCAAGGCGCTGCCGGGCGGGAAGTCGCCGTTGAGGATAGCCGAGATCAAAGCCTCTTCGACATGGTCAACCGGGCGCTTGGGCGGGGACCAGGGCATGTTCACCTCGCTTCATGGCCAGTAACTGGTCAGTGGTCTGACCAGTTGATCTCAGTATGGCATGGTCCGGCAGGCGATGTCAAGCAGTGAAGCGAGGGGAGGGGGTAGAGGCGCAGCATGCTGCGCCCCTGCATCTCTCAGGTCGGGCGAATCCAGCTCCAGACCCAGGCCAGGTAAGCGGCGTAAGCGTAGACGCCGCTGAGGACATGCCAGGCGAACAGTGCTGCGCCGATGCGGGAGCGTCTGTTCCACCCGGCTTCGCGTATTCGCTGAATGAAGAACACCAGCGAGGCAACGCAGAGGATGAACAGGGCGATCTGCGCGCCCCAGCGGAAGTTTGCAGCGGAAGGCGCGCCTTGTTCCGCGAAGAGCAGGTAGTAAGCCATGGCGATGGCAAAGCCCAGCCAGCCAAGCGTTAACCCACCGTCGCAGGTGGCCTGTGTTCTGTATAGCACGGTTACCACCAGCGGGAACAACGCTGAACACAGGGTGAACATGACCAGCCATAGCGCCCAGGGATGCGGGGCAAACAGGCGAAACACGGCGAATGGCTCAAAAGTGAAACTGCTCCCCGCCTGGCCGGAGCCATGGTTGAAGTAGAACTGCCAGCCCAGAACGGCTACCATCGGCAAGATCAGCCCGCCCAGCAGCAATCCCCAATCTATCCACTTCCCGCGCAACCAGCGAGCAGCCGCTAGTAGCGCAAGCGCTGGCAGGAGGACAATTGCATAGTTTGGCTTGGCCCAAGTGCTCAAGACTGAGACCACCACCGCTGGCCAGACAGCAGCCGTTTCTCTTCGATCGGATAGCACGCGCAGTGCCACAATGAACTGCAGCAACGCAAGCGGCCGCATCAGCGGATAGGTCGGATTGTGCAGTGGCTGCAGGGAAACGTATGCCAGACGGTAGCTGTGGTTGTCGTAGCCTGGTACGGGCAGGCTCGCCACATCCATCACGCAGACGGCCAGTGCCAGCCCGGCGAGCAGACCCGCCTGCGGCCACCCCTCTGTCTGGCCTAGCGCCTGCCTCAGCAGGATATAAGTGAGCGCGGTGATGCTGGCGTAAGCTGCTGCGCCAACGATTACACCCGCAACAGTGAGATTGCCGCCCGGGATGATTCTGCCGAGAGCCGCTACCAGCGCCTGGAACAGGAAGTGCGGCAGTGGCGTTGTCCCACTTTCCTGCAGGATCGCCGCAAAGTTCAGATGCACCCAATAATCATCAGTGGTCTGCACCGCCTGGCTGAGCAGGTAGCCGTAGATCAGCGCCGTCACCCCAACTGCGCCGATCAGCCCCACTGCATCGTAACGGCTCAGGCGAAGCGCCAGCCGGACTCGCGCCCCGCGCCAGACATCAGCCACCAGCGCCACCAGCAGCACCGCGCCACACAGCGCCAGCAGGCCCGCCGGATACAGCAGCCGGTTGGGCGGAAAGCGATAGTCGCGCTGGCTGCCATCGCGGAAGGTCACCGTCAGGCGCAGGTCGTGGACGGCTGGCCCGCACAGACGTTTTTCCCCCTGACCGATCACGGCCTCCCCGTTGAGCCGCACCTGCTGGATGCCCTCTACCGTCCAGGCCAGCGTTGTGCAATCGTCGGGCGGGCGGATCGGCGTCGCGCGGAAGGAGACGAAACCGCCGCGTTCGGCTGTCCGGATCACCAGCGGTGCGGGGTTGATGAACTGCCAGAGCAGCCAGACGCCGATCCCCGCCGCCGCCAGCAGCAATGCACTGCTGATCAGTCTGCGCCGCCGGGTATACACCGCTGCCAGCAGCCCGACCGCCATCAGCGCCAGCCAGAATTCGCCGCGCCCGGTCAGCGCCGGGATATGCAGGGCATAGAAGCGTTCTGCGCCGCTGGAGGTGACGACCCGTAGGATGGGAACGATGGCCTCGCCCTCCTCGGCGGTGCACATGAGGCGGGACCCTTCGCCGGTCACGCCCTCCCCGTCGAGGTAAACCTCGCGCACGCCTGAGACCGCCCAGCTGACCGTGACGCAACCGCCGGGCAGGATCGTCCAGCGTCGGTCGGCGCTCAGGTGGACCTGCGCCCCTTCGTCGTCGGCGGTCAGGCTGGCGCTGCCCGGCGCGAGCGCCAGAACCAGCAGCCCCAGCGCGATTATCAGCGCCAGCGGCCCCGCTAACTGCATGAGCCATTTTCGATCGTTCTGCTGCACAGCTATCTTATCCCTGTCTCTGGCTGGCCATCTCCGCGCCGATTGTACTGGCGCTGCCTGAATCGGCAAGGATGCTGCAACCCGGAGCCGGGTTAGCGCGTATAATCCGATAGAAATTAGCGGATCGCCAAGGGGGAAACAGCCGTGTCGGAAGATCGCAAGCAGAAACGCCGAGAGACGTTCGAGTTCTCCACGCAGGACCTGGGCAAGCGCCTGCAGCTGTTGCTGGAAGACATCAACGCTTACCAGGTCACCCTGCGCCGCCAGGACGGTTCCACCGTCGTCAGCCTGCCGGGTCTGGTTGCGCTGGTGATTGGCCTGGTGGTGCCGCAACTGGCCCTGTTAATCGTCATCGCTCACCTGCTGGACCTGCTCAAGGTCAGCATCAGCCGCCGCGACTGAGCAAACCGGGGATGCCGTGAGCCGGTCGTATCGGACACGGGGCATTGCGTTTGTCGGTCAGTCTGTGAAGTCAGTTTACTGGTAGTGGCCAGCCCATCGCGGCTGGCCTTTTTGCTGGTTGGGTGCCGTGGGCATCATCCCGATTGCCCCGAACAGCTTCTGGCTATATACTGAAAAATGCCGGGGAGCAGGGTAACAGCCTGCCGGGCCACCTGCCCTGAGCCTGGTGCGGGCATCAGGCGGGCGCTTCTTCCGGCGTTCGCAGCCCGTAAGATGATGATTTTTCCGATATAGATCAAGTCAGGTAAGGAGAGAGAGAAGTGAAACTCAGACTGACCCTTCTGCTGGTTATTGCTATGCTGCTGGGCCTGATCCCGTCGGTCAGCGCACAGGGCGGCGAGATCGCCCTGACGATGGGATCGTGGCGCGTCGATGATGTCGCCCAGATGCAGGTGATCCTGGACGCCTTCCATGCCGCTTACCCCAATATCACCATCACCTTTGACCCGACCAACCCGCCCGACTACAACGCCACGCTGCGGACCCAGCTTGAGGGAGGCACAGCCCCCGACCTGTTCTACCTGCGCTCCTATGCCACCTCCCGCCAGCTCTTTGAGGAAGGTTACCTGGAGCCGCTGGGCGACCTGCCCGGTTTGATGGAGAACTTCACCGAGGCCGCGCGCGCCCCCTGGGCGACTGACGACGGCCTGCCTTACGGGGTGCCTTTCATCGCGGTGTCGCACGGTGTCTACTACAACATCGATCTGTTCAACGAACTGGGCCTGGAAGTTCCCCAGACCTGGGAAGAACTGCTGGCCGTTGCTCAGAAGATCAAGGACGCCGGCTATGATCCCTTCGCCAATGCCAGCGGCGACGAGTGGACGATCGCCGAGATCGTGTTCATGAACATCGCCCCGACCTTCATCGGCGGTTATGAGGGCCGTCAGGCCTACCTGAACGGCGAGCGTTGCTTCAACGATGAGCACGCCGTCGCCGTCTTCCAGGCAGTGGCTGACCTGGCGCCCTTCCTGCCGGAAGGCCAGGAAGCGTTGACCTACTACGACAGCCAGCAACTCTTCCTGATGGGCGAAGCGGCCATGTGGCTGGGCGGCTCCTGGGATATCCCCTTCTTTGAGAGCGAGGCGCCGGACTTCGAATGGAGCGTCTTTGGCATCCCCGCCCCGGAGGGCCAGGAACAGCGCTATGTGACCTTCCACATGGACGCAGGCATGGGCCTCAACGCCGCCGCGCCCGACGACCACAAGGAAGCCGCCAAGCTCTTCCTGGAGTGGATGACCACGCCGGAGTTCGCTACCCTGATGGGCGACACACTGCCCGGTTTCTTCCCGATCTCCAATCATCCGATCGAGCTGAGCAACCCGCATGCCAACGCTTTCCTGGCCCTCAACGAGGGTGCTGGACTGGATGTCCGCTGGGCGTGGGAGAAGCTGCTGGACGGCCAGCCTGACGGCTATACGCTGATGCAGAACGGCGCGCTGGCGGTGATCGCTGGCACGATGACCCCGCAGGAAGCCGCCGACGCGTTGCAGGAGGGTCTGGCTCAGTGGTTTGAACCGGCCCAGAAGTGCCCTGCCGGGATGTAGTTTCATGGCTTAGCGTGTTACACTGGGGGCGATCCAGCGATCGCCCCCATTTGTTCTGGGTACCGCCAGCTAGCGACAGGAGCCGCCTATGGCCAACTCAGTCCTTGCGCCGGCGCGGGCCAGCGAACAGGTCGAGATCACGCGCTGGGATGTCCAGCGACGACGCACCTGGGTGCTCTTCCTGATCCCGGCTCTGCTCATCTACACAATCTTCATGGCCTTCCCGCTGTTCAACTCGATGCGGCTGAGCTTTTACCAGGGCCAGGGCCTGACGCCTGACCGTTACGTCGGCCTGGAAAACTATGTCACCCTGTTCACTAACCCGCTGTGGCGCGATCGTTTCTTTAACGCTGTCGGCAATACATTTGTCTTCTTCGCCATTCACATGCTGGTTCAGAATACGCTGGGCCTGCTCTTTGCCACATTGCTGAGCAACACGCGCCTGTTCGGTCGCAACGTCTACCGGGCGATCATCTTCACCCCGGCGACCATGTCCGTTCTGGTGACCGGCTTCCTGTGGACGCTGATCCTCAACCCGCGCTGGGGGATGCTCAACCAGGTGCTGGAATGGATCGGGCTGGGGGCGCTGGCCCGGCCCTGGCTGGGCGACGCGAATCTGGCCCTGCCGACGATCTCGCTGGTGTCCTCCTGGCAGTGGGTGGGCCTGCCCACCATGATGTTTCTGGCCGGGCTGTTGACCATCTCCGACGAGCTGAGCGAGGCGGCGCGGGTTGACGGGGCGAGCGCCTGGCAGATCTTCTGGCGGATCAAGCTGCCGCTGCTCCGCCCAACGATCGGCATTGTTTCCGTGCTGACCTTCATCGGCAACTTCAACGCCTTTGACGTGATCTTCGCTATGGCCGGGGCGCGCGGCGAACCAGCCTACGCCACCGACCTGCTGGCGACCTTCTTCTACCGCACGGCCATCGCCGGTGAGCATCCGGTGGCCCAGCCGAACATGGGTCTCGGCGCGGCGGTAGCGACCTGCACCTTTCTGATCCTGCTGACCGGTGTGAGCCTGTGGTTGCGCTTTGGCCGCGGCGGGGAAGAAACCCTGGCGGGCTAGGAGGCACGCACGATGACCCGACGCTTTTCCCCCGGCATGATTGTCACCCATCTGGTCCTGCTCGCCTGGTCGCTGGTCGTGCTGATCCCGGTCTGGACGATGCTGATCAACTCGATCAAGCCCAAGCGGGAGATCTTCCGCAACCCGTTTGGTCTGCCCTCGGAGGTCACGCTGGACGGCTACAGCAATGCCTGGACGGCCGGGCGCTTTGACCTGTACTTCCGCAACAGTATCATCGTCAGCGTGGTCTCTCTGCTGCTGATCCTGCTGCTTGGTTCGCTGGCGGCGTATGCCCTGGCTAACTGGCGCTCCCGCCTGTCCAACATCCTGTATATCTACTTCATCGCCGGGCTGATGATCCCGATCCGCCTGGGCACGATCAACCTGTTCCAGATCATCCAGAGCCTGGGGCTGACCGACAACCTGCTGGGGCTGATCCCGATCTATGTGGCGATGGGGATGCCGATCGCGACGTTTGTCCTGACCAGCTTCATCCGCTCAGTGCCCGCCGAACTGAGCGATGCGGCGCGCATCGATGGCGCCAGCGAGTGGCGGGTGTACCTCTCGGTGATTCTGCCGCTGATCCGTCCCGCCCTGGCCACGGTGACCATCTTCAACCTGCTGCCGATCTGGAACGACCTGTGGTTCCCGCTGATCTTCATCCGCAATCAGGAAGCGCGGACGGTCACGCTGGGCGTGTCGCTGCTCTTCGGCCAGTACCAGACGGACTGGACGCGGGCGCTGGCCGCGCTGTCGATGGCTGCTGTGCCGGTGCTGGTAGCCTACCTGCTGATGTCCAGCCAGTTCATCAAAGGGCTGACAGCCGGCGCGATCAAGGGCTAGACCACAATTAAGGAGCGAGCATGAACGGCAAAGAACGCATCGCGCGGGCCATGCGCTTCCAGTTGCCGGATCGCGTCCCGGTGATGTGCCAGCTGGCGCTGGGGCATTACTTCCTCAACCTGCGCGACCGGCTCAAGCCGCATGAGATCTGGTTCACCAGCGAGGGCTTCGCCGAGGCGCTGCTGACCCTGCGGGAACGCTACCGCTTCGACGGCATCCTGATCAACATCCCCGGGCGCGACCCCGACTGGCGGCGTGAGGTGCGCTCCATTGAGGAGACTGAGCGCGGCGAGATCGTCACCTGGAAGGACGGCCTGCGCGTCCTCCTGCCCTGGGATGACAACGCCCTGCTGGAACCGGATGACCCGACCAAAGCCCCGTACCCGGACTTCATGACCTTCGATCCTGACCGCGATCTGGAGCGGGTTGATGACTTCCCGCGCTACACCTGGGGTGTCTACCACACCCCGCACCTGCCCGGCAAAGCGCCCGGTTTGCTCCGCCAGCCGCCGGACTACTTCAGCCGCACGATCCGGCTGGTGCGGGCGGCGGTCGGGGAGACGATCTCCATCCATGGCGAGACGTTTTCCCCCTTCACCCACCTGATGGAGCTGTTCGGCTACCAGAACGCGCTGATGCTGCTGGTGATGGATGCCGGACGGGCATCGGCCATCCTGGACCGGCTGGCGGAGGCCAGCATCGCCTGGGGGCTGGCTCAGGCCGCCGAGGGCGTGGACGCCGTACTGATCTCGTCGGCCTTCGCTGGCGGCGGCTTCATTTCCCCGGAGATGTACCGCCAGTTCGTCGTACCTGCTGAGCGCAAAGTGGTCGATGGCATCCATGCCGAATATCCCGATCTGCCCGTATACACCCACACCTGTGGCAAACTGAACGACCGCCTGGAATTGATGCTGGAGACGCACACCCAGGGCGTGGATACACTCGATCCGCCGCCGCTGGGCAACACCACCCTGGCCGACGCCAAGCGGCGCATCGGCGACCGGCTCTTCATCAAGGGCAACATGAACGCTGTGGAAATCCTGACCGACGACCGGGAGCGGATGTTCCAGCGGGCGCGGGAAGCAGTGGAGGTCGGCAAGCCGGGCGGCGGTTACATCCTGAGCACGGCCTGCTCGGTTGCCCCGCATGTCGAGCCGTGGAAGCTGGAAATGCTGGTTGACATCGCTGAGGAATACGGCCGGTATTGACGGAGAGCCTTTGCCCGGATCGTCACCCATGACAACAGTCGCCGCGACCGGCGATAATATGCGTGGCAGCGGGGCGCAGATGTGCTACGATAGGGCCTTTGAGCCTCCGGAGCCGTATGCAAACCCGGCGAAACGCGTGACGCATGACCGATAACACACCTTCCGTTTCAGCTGAGACTCACCGCCTGATCCTGCTGCCCTCCGGGCGGCGCGGGGATGTGCCGCATGGCACGACCGTGCTGGCGGCGGCGGCTATGCTCGGCGTTGAGATCGAATCGATCTGCGGCGGGCGGCAGACCTGCGGCAAGTGCCTGGTCGCCCTGGAGCGCGGGACCTTCCCCCGTCACGGGATCACTTCTGCCGACGAGCATCTCTCCCCGCCGGACGAGGCTGAGATCGCTTATGCCCGCAAGCATGGCATCAATCTTAGCGAACGGCGCATGGCCTGCGCGGCGCGCATTCTGGGTGATGTGTTGATCACCGTCCCGGAGGAAAGCCAGGCCCGCAAGCAGGTCATCCGCAAGGCTGCAGGGGAGTTGACCATCGAGGTTGCGCCTGCCGTGCGCCTGGTTTACGTGGAAGTCGAACCGGCGACGCTGGGCGGCCCGGCGGACTGGCAGCGCGTCCAGACTGCCCTGGCCGAACAGTGGGGCCTGCACGATCTAACAATCGATCCGGTCATCCTGCGCCGCCTGCAGGCTGCCCTGCGCGAAGGCGACTGGAAGGTCACCCTCACCATCTGGCAGGGGCGGGAGGTGATCCGCGTCGCCCCCGGCTACGATGAGCGGTTGTATGGCCTGGCTGTCGACGTCGGCACGACCACTGTCGCCGCTTACCTGTGCGATCTGCGCACGGGCGCCGTGCTGGCCACCGAGGCGACGATGAACCCGCAGGTGCGTTACGGCGAAGACCTGATGAGCCGCGTCTCCTATGGCATGACCGAGCCGGGGGGCGTAGCCCGGATGCACCGGGCGATCATCAAGGCGCTCAACGACCTGGCGGCGCAGGCCGCCGCTGCCGCCGGGATCGCGGCAGACGCCATCACCGACGCCGTACTGGTGGGCAACACCGTGATGCATCACCTGCTGCTGGGCATCGACCCGACTTACCTGGGCGCGATGCCCTTTGCGCTGGCCACCCATGACGCGGTGGACGTCAAAGCCCGCGACCTGGGGCTGACTGCGCTGCACCCCGGCGCAATGGTGCATGTCCTGCCCTGTATCGCCGGGTATGTCGGCGCGGATAACGTCGGCGTCCTGCTGGCCGAACAGCCCACGCTGGATGATGGCATTAGCCTGATCGTGGACATCGGCACCAACGCTGAGATTCTGCTGGGCAACCGCGAGCGGCTGCTTTCCGCCTCCAGTCCGACCGGCCCCGCCTTTGAAGGTGCGCACATCAAGCACGGCCAGCGCGCCGCGCCGGGGGCCATCGAACGGGTGCGGATCGACCCGGCGACCGGGGCGGTGCGCTACCGCGTCATCGGCGACGAGCGCTGGAGCGATGCGCTGAGGGAGGGCGAATCGCTACGCCCTACCGGCATCTGCGGTTCCGGCATCATCGAAGTGGTGGCCGAACTTTTCCTGGCCGGCCTGATCGATCGCACCGGGCGCTTTGTCCCTGATGCACCGGCGCGTTGTCCCGCTGTGCGCTGGCAGGGTACCCTGGGCGAACTGGTGCTGGCCAGCGCGGAGGAGAGCGCTACCGGCCAGCCAATCGTGGTCACCCAGAAAGATATTCGCGCTATCCAGCTGGCCAAAGGCGCGCTCTACGCCGGGACGCGGATGCTGATGGATCGGCTGGGCGTCGACCATGTCGACCGCATCCGTTTAGCCGGAGCATTCGGCAGCTACATCGACCCATATCACGCTATGGTGATCGGGATGCTGCCTGACTGTGACCTGGAACACGTTGTGGCGGTGGGCAACGCCGCCGGGGATGGGGCGCGGCTGGCCCTGCTCAATGTCGAGCAGCGGGCGCTGGCGCGCCGGGCTGCCCGGCAGGTCGAATACGTGGAGACGGGCGGCACGCCCATCTTCCAGGAGCGCTTCGTGGAGGCGATGACGCTGCCCCACGCCCATGATCCCTTCCCGCGGCTGGCCGCCATCCTGCCGCCGGGCGCTGCCAATCGTTGATCAAGGATCGTCAGCACGGAGAGAACGCCATGAAAACCACCCTGCAGGACCTTCTGGCCGCTGGAAAGCCTGTCATCGCTGACGGCGCGATGGGGACCATGCTCTTCAGCCTGGGGCTGGAACAGGGCCGCGCCCCGGAACTGTGGAATGTCGAGCAACCGGACAAGGTGCGCAGTGTCTACCGGGGCTATATTGAAGCCGGGGCGCAGATCATCCTGACCAACAGTTTCGGCGGTTCACGCCTTCGGCTGGAGCTGCATGGTCTGGGCGACCGCGCCGCCGAATTATGCCGCGCCGCTGCCGCGCTGGCCCGCCAGGAAGCTGACGCCGCTCCGCACCCGGTGGTTGTCGCCGGTTCGATCGGCCCGACCGGGCACATGCTGGAACCGTTCGGGTTGCTCAGCATGGCCGACGCCGTAGCCGCCTTTGCGGAACAGGCCCGCGCCCTGGTGGAGGGCGGCGTAGACGTCCTGTGGATCGAGACTATGTCTGACCTCAACGAGGTGCGGGCTGCCGTGCAGGGTTGCCAGCAGGCCGCGCCGGGCGTCCCCTATGTCACCACGATGACCTTTGACACCAACGGCCGCACGATGATGGGCGTCACGCCGGAGCAGGCCATCGCCGAACTGGGGGCACTGGGGCCGCTGGCGCTGGGCGGCAACTGTGGCCGAGGCCCGGACGAACTGGAGGCCGTGCTCAACCGGATGCGGGCCGTGAACCCGGATGTCGTGCTGGTAGCCAAGGCCAACGCCGGTTTACCGCGCCTGGAAGGCGGCGCAGCGGTCTACGACGCCACGCCGGAGGTGATGGCCGATTTTGCCGTTCGCCTGCAGGCCGCCGGGGCGACGATCATCGGCGCCTGCTGCGGCAGCACCCCGGCCCACATCCGCGCTATCGCCGAACGCCTGCGGGCCGGTTGACCCGGCTGATTTCCAGCGAAAGCGAGGATATGCATCCGATGCGCGCCACCAAGATTGTCGCCACCCTCGGTCCGGCGGTCGATTCCTACGAGTCGATTGTCCGGCTAATCCAGGCCGGGATGAACGTCGCCCGCCTCAACTTCTCGCATGGCGATCACGCGGAACACGCCCGGCGCATTGAGATGGTGCGGCGGGCTGCCGCGGAACTGGGCCAGCCTGTCGCCATCCTGCAGGACCTGGCTGGCCCCAAGATACGCACCGGCGAGCACCTCCACGATGAGCCGCTGGTGTTGAAGGCAGGCCAGCAATTTACCCTGACCACCGAGGATGTTCCCGGCACTGCGGAGCGGGTCAGCACTACCTACAAAGCCCTGCCGCAGGATGTCCACCCTGCTGATCGCATCCTGCTCTCTGACGGGCGAATCGCTCTGGAAGTACTGGAGAAAACGGTCACGGACGTCGTTTGCCGGGTCTGTAACGGCGGTGTGCTGCGCCCCAAGCAGGGCATCAACCTGCCCGGCGTCAACATCAGCGCCCCCAGCGTCACCCGCAAGGACATCGCCGATCTGGAATTTGGCCTGGCCCAGGATGTCGACTATGTGGCGATCTCGTTTGTACGCCGCGCCTCGGACGTGGAACAGGTCAAGAAGCTGATCGCCGGGGCGGGGCGTAACGTGCCCGTCATTGCCAAGATCGAACGTCCGGAAGCGCTGGCTGTGCTCAACGACATCCTGGATATCGCCGATGGCGTGATGGTCGCCCGCGGCGATCTGGGCGTCGAAATCCCGCTGGAGCAGGTCCCGCTGATCCAGAAGCACATCATCGCCGCTGCCAACCGCCGCGCCGTGCCGGTCATTACCGCCACCCAGATGCTCGAATCGATGATCAACGATCCTTCGCCTACCCGCGCCGAGGTCAGCGATATCGCCAACGCTATCCTGGATGGTAGCGACGCGGTAATGCTCAGTGGCGAAACGTCGATCGGCCAGTACCCGGTCGAGGCCGTGCAGACGATGGCCGCCATCGCCGCCGCCGTCGAAACCAGCGGCACGCTGCCCCCGCATTCCCATACCGACTCCACTGACTGGGTGTTGCACGAGGTGCAAACCATCCCGCAGGCTATTGGTACAGCGGTCAGCGCGATCACCAAGGCGCTGGCAGTGAACGCCATCTGGGTCTTCACCCAGTCCGGGCGGACGGCGCGTCAGGTTTCCCATTACCGGCCGGCGGTGCCGATCATTGCCCTGACGCCGTACGATCATATTTACCGCCGTCTGGCGCTGCTGTGGGGCGTGCAGCCGCTCAAATCGGACTACTACGAGGATGATCTTGAGTTCTGGCAGCACATTATCCCGACGGTCGTCCAGAGCGGGTACGCCAGGCCCGGCGATACTGTGGTTATCACCGGCGGGCATCCATTCAACCAGCACGGCCCGACCAACTTCCTCAAGATCATGCAGATCGGGCACGAGTAACGGCGCTGGCCGGATCGCTCCGAAACAGCTCGATTTCAGGCAGCAGCCAGGCGCAAGCCCCGGAGAGGGGGCTTCCTGCGCCTGGTTTTCTTTGCGCGTTTCCCGGTGGTACGATCCGAGGCAGGTCTGAGCAGCCTTCCTTAAACAGGAGTGGTGGTCGATGAGTTACCGCACGCTCGATGACTGGATCCGGCAGGAAGCGATTCCGTTCGACCTTGATTCGCCGGCTACCGTCACCGCTGCTATTGACGCTATCCTCGCCTCCCTGGAGGACTCCGTGGTCTTGCTGGGTCTTGGCGAGGCGCTGCACGGCGGCGAGGAGATTCTCATCTTCCGCAACCGGCTCTTCCAGCGCCTGGTGGAGGCGCATGGCTTCAGTGCCATTGCCATCGAGAGCAGCTTCCCTATGGGGCGGATCGCCAATGACTACGTGGTTGGCTGCGGGCCGGATTCGTATGAGGCCGTGCGGGAGACGGGCATCAGTCATGGCTTCGGCCAGCTTGAAGCCAACCGCGAGCTGCTCGAATGGATGCGGGCCTACAACGCCGATCCGGCTCACCGTGTCAAGCTCCACTTCTACGGCTTCGATATGCCGGTGGCCACGGGCAGCATGGCCAGCCCGCGGCAGGTGCTGTCTGTTGTCCTCGACTACCTGGCGGCTATGGAAGTCGCCCGCGACGAGGAGTACCGCCAGCGGATTGAGTCGCTGCTTGGCGCGGATGCGGACTGGGAAAATCCGGCGGCGAATATCGATCCGGCGCAGGCAGTGGGACTCTCGCCCGACGCGACCGCCCTGCGCAGTGCCACGGAAGATCTATTGACCGAGCTGCGGGTGCGCTGCCCGGAACTGGTCGCCAGGGGCGGCCAGGATCGCTATCTGGAGGCCATCCACTATGCGGCGGTGGCCCGGCATCTGCTGAACTACCATGCGGCGACGGCAGCCGGCGCGGACTTTGGCTTCCGGCTCGGCATCCGCGACGCCGTGATGGCCGACAATCTGGCCTATATCGTACATCGCGAGGAGGGGCGGGGCCGTGTGCTGGCCTTTGCCCACAACAGCCACCTGCAGCGCGGGCAGGCCGTCTGGCCGTGGTATACCTTCTGGCCGGCGGGATCGCAGCTCAACGCGATGTTCGGCCCGCGTTACGCCGTCATCGGCACGGCGGTTGGAACCTCCGAGGCGAATGGCATCGGCCAGCCTGAACCCGGGTCCCTGGAGGCGCGGTTGATGGCCCTGCCAGGCGCGGCGCTGGTCATCCCGACTCACGGGGGCGTCGGGCTGCCTGATGCAGAGATCGCCGGGTTGCCGACGCGCTCCGGCAGCGCTAGGAATCCCAGCTACGGCCCGCTGAACGCCCGGAGCTTCACGGACTTCGACTGGCTGGTCGTCCTGGATTCTGTCAGCTACACCCGAGGCGGGCCGCCGCTGGAGGGCAGCGGGGCATAATTAGAGGACGTGGAAGCCTGCGATCTGCGTTGGATATGCGCCGTTTTCGCGTTGAGGGGAGAAGACACCTGATGACTGTGGCAAAAATTCTGGCGGCTATCGGTTTCGTGATCATGGCTGTTGCCATCATCTATGGCCTGACCAGCGCCAGCCTTGGCACGGAAGGCGCGGTGATCGCGGCCCTGACCTGGGGCCGCATCACGCTGATCGACATCTACATCAGCTTCCTGCTGATCTGGGGCTGGATGCTCTACCGTGAAGCGTCGTGGCCGCGGGCGCTGATCCTGCTGGTGTTGATGATCGTCCTGGGCAGCCTGACCGCTACCGGCTACACGTTCTACGCGCTGGCGACCAGCGGCGGCGACTGGCGGCGCTTCTGGCTGGGCCGGCGGGCGTGATCAGGCGGGCGCAGCGATGGCGGGCAACGTTGCCAGCCAGGCTGACGCCGGGTCGGCTTCCGCCGCCAGGGGCGACAGCAGCGCCTCGATCCCGGCCAGCGACTCGCAGCGCAGCAGGTCGCGCCGTAACTCGGCAGCGCCGGGCGCGTCCAGCCGGTAGCGGGAGAAGTGTTTGCGCAGTTCGAGGACGGTGACGGCCTCGCTGTGCCGGGCGAAGGTTACCGCCAGCCGGGCGTGATGCAGGGCGATGGCGGCTCGCTCCGCCGGGTTTGGCCCCGGTAGCGGTTCCCCGGTGGAGAGTTCGTGAGCGATCTGGCGGAAAATCCAGGGATTGCCCCGCGCTGCGCGCCCGATCATCACCCCATCGCAGCCGGTGTGAGCGAACATCCGGGCTGCGTCGGCGGCGCTGGTCACATCACCGTTGCCGATCACGGGGATGCGCACAGCCTCCTTGACCCGGCGGATGATGTCCCAGTCGGCTCGCCCGCTGAAGCCCTGCCGGGCATAACGGGCATGGACGGCGATCAGCTTCGCGCCAGCCTCCTCAGCGGCGCGGGCAAATTCGAGCGCCGTCGGGCGTTCCTCCTCCCAGCCGCTGCGGACCTTGACCGTTACAGGCACGTCTACCGCTTTGACCACCGCGTCCACTACGCGGGCCGCCAGGCGTACATCGCGCAGCAGGGCCGCGCCCGCGCCCTTCTGGGCCAGCTTGGGCACCCAGCAGCCCATGTTGATGTCCACAATCTCCGCGCCGCGGGCGACCACTTGCTGGGCCGCGGCGGCGATGACTGCCGGATCGCTGCCGTAGAGCTGGACGGCGATCGGGCGCTCTTCCCGTCCCCAGGCAGCGATATCCAGCGTGCGACGGTTGTGGCGGGTGATGCCATCGCTGCTGATCAGTTCGGTATAGACCAGACCACAGCCGCCCAGAGCGCGGATGATCGTCCGGAAGGGATAGTCGGTATACCCGGCCATAGGAGCCAGGATCAGCGGGGGATCGATGGTGATACCGCCGAGGGTCAGCGGCTGGAGCATGGATGCAGTCATGGGCCTCCGGCAAAGGGCGCAGCAGCGCAAAACAGCGGCAAGTATAGCGTCAAAGAGGGTGTGTGAAAAAAAGGGGGCAGGCAAAGCCTATTGGTTTCATGGGGTGCTGGTAGCGGAGCGTCGATTGTCTGTTACTTTTATCTCCAAAATCGTTGGCGAAGCTGGCCGCCCTGCGCTATAATGACAGCTCTGGTTCGCACAATTGTTCGCTTGAGGGTTATCCGCCCCCGTGACCGGGCAACATCATGTTGCCCCGTTCTGGTTACCATCCACGCTAAGCTATAGTGCTGAGGGCCTCCTCCATGCCTGATTTCCAGCTTGTCTCAGAGTTCAAGCCCACCGGTGACCAGCCCACTGCCATCGCCGGGTTGGTGGACGGCCTGCGGCGCGGTCTGAAGCATCAAACGCTGCTCGGCGCGACCGGCACCGGCAAGACCTACACCATCGCCCAGGTGGTGGAGAAGGTGAACCGTCCGACGCTGGTCATGTGCCACAACAAGACGCTGGCCGCGCAGCTTTACAGCGAGTTCAAAGAGTTCTTCCCGCACAACGCTGTTGAGTATTTTGTCAGCTACTACGATTACTACCAGCCGGAAGCTTACGTCCCGCAGAAGGACCTTTACGTTGAGAAGGAAACCGACATCAACGAGGACATCGACCGCCTGCGTCTCTCGACCACGACCTCGGTCATGAGCCGCCGCGATGTACTGGTTGTGGCCTCGGTGTCTTGCATCTATGGCCTGGGCAGCCCGGAAGCCTATGGCAAGGTGGTGCTCAATCTGCGGGTCGGCCAGATGATCCGCCGCGACGTGATCCTGCGCCACCTGGTGCATATCCACTACAAACGCAATGAATTTGAGCTGAAAGGCGGGTCCTTCCGCGCTAAAGGCGATACGCTGGAGGTCATGCCGCCCTACGACGACTTCGCTTACCGGATCGCCCTGTGGGGCGACCAGGTAGAGCGGCTGCAGATCGTCAACCCGCTGACCGGCGAGATTCTGCAGGACCTTGACCAGATCGACATTTACCCCGCCAAGCACTTCATCACTGAGGAGGATAAACTCCAGGCGGCCATCCGCGATATTGAGCAAGAACTGGAGCAGCGCCTGGCGGAACTGACCAAGGAAAACCGTCTGCTGGAAGCCCAGCGCCTGGAGCAGCGGGTGCGCTACGACCTGGAAATGCTGCGCGAGCTGGGTTACTGCTCCGGAATCGAGAATTATTCCCGCCACATGGATCAGCGCCCGCCGGGCAGCCCGCCCTGGACACTGCTGGACTACATGCCCGCTGACTTTCTGCTGGTCATCGACGAGAGCCACATGACCATCCCCCAGATTCGCGGCATGTACGGCGGCGACCGCTCCCGCAAGCAGACGCTGGTGGATTACGGCTTCCGCCTGCCCAGCGCCCTGGACAACCGCCCGCTCAACTTCGAGGAGTTCGAAGCCCGGATCAATCAGGTGATCTACACCAGCGCCACGCCCGGCCCCTATGAGGCCGAGCACAGCCAGCAGGTCGTCCAGCAGATCATCCGTCCGACCGGCATCCTTGACCCGGCGATTGAGGTTCGCCCGGTGCGCGGCCAGGTCGATGACCTGCTCGGCGAGATTCAGGCTCGTGTCAACCGCGGCCAGCGCACCCTGGTCACCACCCTGACCAAGCGCATGGCCGAAGACCTGGCCGATTACCTCAACGAGATGGGCATCAAGGTGCACTACCTGCACTCGGAGATCGAGACGCTGGAACGGGTGGACATCCTGCGCGACCTGCGCATGGGCGTCTATGACGTTGTGGTCGGGATCAACCTGCTGCGCGAGGGCCTGGACCTGCCGGAAGTCTCGCTGGTGGCCATCCTGGACGCCGACAAAGAAGGCTTCCTGCGCTCGGAATCGGCCCTGATCCAGACGATTGGCCGCGCCGCGCGCCATGTGGAAGGCCGCGTGATCATGTACGCCGATCACATGACCGAGGCTATGCGCAACGCAATCGGCGAGACCAACCGTCGCCGGGCCGTCCAGGAAGCCTACAACCGCGAACACGGTATTGTCCCGCAGCAGATCGTCAAGGAGATCCGCGACCTGACCCAGGCCGTTCGCCAGAGCGCCGCCCCGGAGAAAGCCGAGCGCCCGGTCGAATCGCTGGCCGAACTTTCCGTGCTGGAGATGGAGCGCGCGATCAAGGACCTGGAACGCCAGATGAAGGAAGCCGCCAAGCAGCTGGAATTCGAGAAGGCGGCCATGCTGCGCGACCAGGTGCTGGAACTGAAGGGCATCCTGGCCCTGCGCCGGGCGGAAGGGACCGAGCTGCCGCTGCTCTTTGGCGATTGAGCGGGGCAGCGGCAAGGGACGGCGAAGGTCCGCGCCCATGTTGACGCAGGGCGCGGCGCGTGTTAATCTCGCCAGTTAGGGCAATATTTATCCAGGAGCGCACCGTGTTACAAGACTTCTATCCCATCGGCATCCTGATCCTGATAGTGACCTTGCTCACGGCGGTGGTGCTCGTGCTCTCCCGGCTGCTGGGGCCGTACCGCCCCAACCGGCGCAAGCTGATGCCGTACGAGAGCGGCATGGACCCCATTGGCCCGGCAGTGCGGCGTATGCCGGTCAAGTTCTACCTGACCGCCGTGATGTTCATCCTGTTTGACGTGGAAGTGATCTTCTTTCTGCCCTGGGCGGTCATCATGCGCCGCATGGGTCTCTTTGGCCTGATCGAGATGGTGATCTTCACGGCGATCCTGCTGGTAGGGTACGCTTACATCTGGCGCAAAGGAGCCTTACAATGGGACTGACATCGCAGCCAAACAAGACAGGCCTGCCGGGTGTTGTGACGACCACGCTGGAGGAAATGGTCAACTGGGCGCGGACTGGCGCCATGTGGCCGCTGGGCTTTGGCCTGGCCTGCTGCGCTATTGAGATGATGAGCACGCAGGCCAGTACCTACGATCTCTCCCGCTTCGGGATGGAATTGATGCGGCCCAGCCCGCGCCAGGCCGACATGATCATTGTGGCCGGGCGTGTGACGCGCAAGATGGCCCCGGTCGTGCGCCGCCTGTACGACCAGATGCCCGAACCCAAATGGGTGCTGGCGATGGGCGACTGCGCCAGCTGTGGTGGCATCTTCAACAACTATGCCACCGTGCAGGGCGTGGATGAAATCCTGCCCGTAGACGTGTATGTGGCTGGCTGCCCGCCCCGCCCGGAACAGCTCATCCACGGCATCATGACCCTGCATGAGAAGGTGCGCAACGAGCCGCTTTCCAAGTGGTTCGGCGAACCAGCCCAGTCTATCCGGGTTGAGTAAGCATCCCTGATCCGCCAGCGATACCAGAAACAGCCGACAGGTGGAACGTATGCAACCGAAAAGAGACCCTGTAACCAGCCTGCGGGAAGCCTTCCCGGATGCGATTCAGGAGGTGGTGGAGTTCCGCGGGGAAACGACCGTGTATGTGACTCCCGCTGCGCTGCCTGAGGTCGCCCGCTTCCTGCGTGACGGCGACGGCCTGCTGTTCAACTTCCTGGTCAGTGTGGTGGGGGTGGATTACCTGCCGGAACAGCCGCGCTTTGCCGTGGCCTACCACCTGTATTCGCTGCTCTATAACCACCAGCTCCGCCTGAAAGTGCGGCTCAACGAGGGCGAAGCCGTGCCCTCGGTCACGCCAATCTGGCCCACCGCTAACTGGCAGGAGCGCGAGGTCTACGACATGTTCGGCATCCCGTTCACCGGCCACCCCGACCTGCGACGCATCCTGATGCCGGTGGACTGGGACGGCCATCCACAGCGCAAGGACTACCCGCTGGGTTACGAAACCGTCCAGTTTTCCTTCAACTTTGACGAGATCGATAAGAACAAGCCCTACGCCAGGGAATAGCGTTGCCGTCAGGCGTTAAGGCAGCTGAGCGTGGCGGGGGGAGTGTGGGCCTGGCGGCCCGGAACTGAAAACCCTTAACCTGGAGCGAGGCGACCAATGACCATTGCCCCGGAGATGATCAAGTGGGAAGGCACGCTGGAGGACCTGGCGCATCTGGTTTCGCCCAGAGCCTTGACCGGCGAGACCGTGCTCCTCAACATGGGGCCGCAGCACCCCAGCACGCATGGCGTGTTGCGCCTGTTGCTGGAGCTGGAAGGCGAGACAATCATCAATGTGGTGCCGGATGTCGGCTACCTGCACACCGGGATCGAGAAGAACATGGAGGCCAAGCGCTACGAGCAGGCGATCACCATGACCGATCGCATGGACTACCTGGCCCCCATGAGCAATAACCTGGTCTTCTGCCTGGCGATTGAGAAGCTGGTGGGGCTGGATGTCCCGGAGCGCGCTCAGGTGATCCGCGTCCTGATGGCGGAACTGACCCGTCTCAACAGCCATCTGGTCTGGCTGGGTACGCACGCCATCGATGTGGGCGCGATGAGCATGCTGCTCTACTGCTTCCGCGAGCGCGAGCAGATCCTGGAGCTATTCGAGATTGTCTCCGGCCAGCGCATGATGAGCACGTACATCCGCCCCGGCGGCGTGTGGCGCGATCTGCCGCCGGCCTTCATGCCAGCGCTGGAGCGCTTCCTCGATTATTTCCCGGCGCGCGTGGATGAGTACGAAGCGCTGCTCACCAACAACCCGCTGTGGATCGACCGTACCCAGGGCATCGGTATCATCACGCCGGAGGATGCCATCGCCATGGGGCTGGGCGGGGCCATCCTGCGCGCCAGCGGGGTTAATTTCGATGTGCGCAAGGCGATGCCCTATTCCGGCTACGAAACCTACGACTTCAATGTGCCGCTGGGCATTCACGGCGACACCTACGATCGCTATCTGGTGCGCATTCAGGAGATGCGCGAGAGCCTGAAGATCATCCGCCAGGCCGCCGACCGCCTGAAGAAGCTCAAAGGCCCCTTCCGCAGCGAGAACCGCAAGTTCGTGCCGCCCCCGCGTTCGGAACTGGGGCGCAGCATGGAGGCGGTCATCCACCACTTCAAGCTGTGGACAGAGGGCTTCAAGGCGCCCAAAGGCGAAGTGCATGTCATGATCGAAAGTCCGCGCGGGGTGATCGCCTGTTACCTCAGCGGCGACGGCTCCAACAAGCCGCACCGTGTGCACTTCCGCACGCCATCGTTCATCAACATTCAGGCCATCCCGATGGTCGCCAAAGGCCACCTGATCGGCGACATGGTAGCCATCATCGGCACGATGGACCCCGTTCTGGGCGACTGCGATCGCTGACGCCCGCGCCTTCGACCCTGCGGTTACTGCCCCGGCTGGTGCTGCCCGCCGGGGTTTTTGTTGCGCTGTCAGCGGTGGGGCAGGCGGGCAGCTTCTTCCAGGCAGGCCAGTGTATCGGCAACCATCCGCGTCCAGGCAAAGCGCTCCAGTCCTTGCCCTGTCCCCGCCGCCAGGCGATCCCGCACGCCCGGCTGCAGGGCAGCCCGGAGCGTCTCGGTCAGCGCCTGTTCATCCCGGTAGGGCACCAGGAAACCGTTGACGCCCGGCAGCACCACCTCCGGGTTACCGCCTTTGGCGCTGGCGATGACCGGCGTCCCGGCCTGCAGACTTTCCAGCAGGGTGTGGGAAAGACCCTCGTAGCCGGAATAAAGCACGGTGTAATCGGCGGCGCGCAGCAGGACGGCTACCTGCTCGCGGGGGACGCGCCCGGCCAGGGTGATGCGATCCGCCGCGCTGCTGGCTGCCGCGATGGCCTGCAGCTCGGCCAGCAGCGGCCCATCCCCGGCCACGATCAGGCGGGCGTCCGGCAGCGCCGCCACCGCCCGGATCAACGGGCCGATCCCTTTCCAGGCGGTCAGGCGGGCGACGGATAGCAGGATCGGCGTCTCTGCGGGCAGGCCGAGCACGGCGCGAGCCTCCGCCTGGCTGAGGGCCGGGCGCGCCTGATCCAGCGGGGGCAGGGCATTGTAGATCACCCGTACGCGCTCCTCCGCCACACCCCAGCTGATGACCATACGCTTGAGGTACTCGCTGGGCACGATCACCCGGTCAGCGGCGCGGACGTCGCGCCTGCGCAGGGCCTTGATCGCGCTGACGACGGGGCCATAGGTGCGCGTCTGGAAGTCGTCCACATCCTCCGTCGCCGGGATCAGCCCCAGCCGGACACAACGCTCCCAGGCCTGGTCGCCGACGATCTTGAGCACACGCGGCAGCCGCCCGGTGCCCCACAGCGGCAGGCCGGTCGTGTGCTGGTAGATCAGGTCAGCCCAGCCGAGCAGCGGGCGGGCCGCCAGCCCGTAGACCGCGTAAGCCAGCGGCCGCAGGGCGCGGCTCCGGCGGGGGATGCGGCGC
>JAIOAT010000014.1:41514-75809 GCA_019873685.1 Chloroflexota bacterium | reverse complement strand
GGTTCCCCGCCCGCCGGGTCTGTCACCCGCCGCTGCCCTGGAAGACATCCCCTCCAGCCCAGCCGCCAGTCACACACCCTCACGACAACAGCCCGGCATCACGCCGGGCTGCTCACTTGCATTCCGTACGCCATGCGATGTAGAGGCTATTCAGTTCGAACTTTGGCGTATACTCGGTTCAAGTAGTCTGCACTCCCTGTTTTTCCAGTGCCCCATCAGTGTAGCGCAGTCACCGGGGGATGTCAAGAGCTTTTTTGAAGCTCCCGCCATCCTTCTTCCGCCTTGTTTTGCCCACTCGTAAGGTGCACGGGGCAGTATTATAGCAGCAAGCCCCGCCCGATCAAGGGCTTGGTTCCAGGCAACTTGGCAACTGACCTGCATCCCGCGGCCAGCCATCGATCGCTGTGCCGCCATAGAACGCCAGATAGTCCGGCAGATGCTTCGCCCAGTAGGTATCGCTATGCGTACCCAGAGGGTCGATCACGTACTCGTGCGCCACCCGCCGCTGCACCAGCCGCGTACTCAGCCGCTCCACCTCCGGGCGTACCGGATCTTCCGCTCCGTTGTCCAGGTAGATGCGCAGCGTATCCAGGAAGGGGGCGCTCAGGGCAAGCTCCAGCGGGTTGTAGGCCGCCGGCGTGATATCCGTATCCAGCGCCGGGCTATGCGCACCGACCTTACTGAACAGCTCAGGATGGCGGAAGGCAATGCTCAGCGCCCAGAAACCGCCACGGCTGTTGCCGCCAATCGCCCGGTAAATGCGATCTTCCCACGTGCAAAAGTCCTTCTCGATGCGCGGCATCAACTCTTCCAGCAGGTAGTTTTCCAATGAAGCGTCCGGGGGAAAAGTGTTATCCGGCAACAGGCCAGCCCCGTAAGGCATGACCACAATCATCGGCGGATATTCGCCCAGCTGTATCCCGCGATCCAGTACCTCCGGCAGCCCCAGGTCTTCCCACTGCGTATCATCCTGGCTGGCGCCATGCAGCAGGTAAACTACCGGGTACCGGCGGGCCAGCTGGAAGTAGCAGGGCGGCACATACACACGATAGGGCATATTCCGCCCGGCGATCTCGCTGGGGAACTCCGCGAAAACGATGACCTGCCCCGCTGTCTCCGGGCAGGCGAGCGCCGTGGGCGACGCCGTGGGCACGGGCGTAGGGCTGACCTCTGGCGTGGGCGTCAGCGTGGGCGTCGGCGTCAGCACCGGCGTCGGACTGGCCGTCGCGGTGATGATGATCAGTTGCGGGGTAGGCGTCGGCACCAGCGGCTCGCACCCCACCAGCACCGCCACACTCATGAGAATCACCAGGGCAAGAACTCGAGCTGTCGTCTTCATAGGCCTGATTCACCAATGCAGGAGCGCCAGCATCCTGCGCCTGCGGAACCCCCTCCGCGCAACAAACGTCTATAACCCACCAGCGCCTGACAAGCACAGGTCAGCCGTCAGGAAGCCGACCAGTCATCCGCGCCACAACCCTGTAGGATCAGCGCGTCGATGGCTCATAGAGGACACTACAACGATGAACGCCACCCGCTACGCGCTTTGCCCGACCTGCTGGCATGCTGGTAGTTTTCAGTTCAGTGGTCAGCAACACTGGCCGCCAGCTATCGCCCGCCTGCACGGTCTGCCGCCGGTCGTGACCCTCTGGACCTGCTCCAACTGCCACAGTACGGTCAGCGAAACCGATCTGCTGCCCGCGCCGACCTGCCGCCGTTTCGTCTGGCGCGCTTCCCGCCCTACTGCGACCCGCCCTGAGCGGGCAAAGTGATCCTCAATCCACATTGAGGTGGTAGCGGTCATGGGCAATGCGAGCCAGTTCTTCCCGAAAGTCGGGGTGGGCGATGCTAATCAGCCGCCGCGCTCGTTCCCGCACGGGCACGCCAAACAGGTCCACCGCGCCAAACTCCGTCACGATGTAGTGCACATCGTTGCGCGTGGTAGTGACGCCCGCCCCCGGCTTCAGTTCCGGCACAATTCGGCTGACTGTGCCACCCTTCGCCGTGGCAGGCAGAGCGATGATCGGCACGCCGCCTTCCGACCGCCCCGCCCCCCGGATGAAGTCAAGCTGACCGCCCACGCCGCTGTAGAAGTAATGCCCCATACTATCGGCGCAGACCTGGCCGGTGAGATCAACTTCCAGCGCGCTGTTGATCGCCACCATCCGGGCGTTCTGAGCGATCACGCTGGGGTTGTTGACATACTCGGTCGGGTGAAACTCGCAGATCGGGTTATCGTGCACGAAATCATACAGGCGCTTGGTGCCCAGCACAAACCCGGCGATGATCTTGCCGGTGTGCAGGGTCTTGGCCCGGCAGGTGATCACCCCCTGTTCAACCAGATCGATCACGCCATCCGAAAACAACTCGGTGTGAATCCCCAGATCGCGGTGGTTAGTCAGCAACCGCAGCACCGCATCCGGGACGCCGCCGATACCGGTCTGCAGCGTCGCGCCATCCGGGATTAACTCGACGATATGCTGGGCGATCTGCTGCTGCAACTCGTTTGCTTCGGTCATGGTCACGGTCGGCACGGGATAATCCACCTCAACAATGACATCGATGTTGTTGAGGTGAATCATGCTGTCGCCAAGCGCGCGCGGCATTTGCGCGTTGACCTCGGCAATGACCACATCCGCGACTTCAGCGGCTGTCTTGGTCAGGCCCACCTCGACCCCGAACGAGCAATAGCCATGGATGTCTGGCGGACTGAGGTGCACCAGGGCAACATTGATCGGAAACTTGTCCTTGCGCCGGAAGAGCCGCGGCACATCGGAGAGCAGAATCGGTGTGAAGTCACTGCGGCCATCATTGACCGCCGCTCGGACATTTTCCCCGATGAACATGGCGTTAACGCGCAGATGGCCCGCCAGTTCCGGTGCCACATAATCAACGTCGCTGATCGTCAGCAGATGCACCAGCTCGACATTCGAAAGGTTGGGAGCATAATCCACCAGCGCGGTCAGCAGCTGGCGGGGCACCGAGCAGTTGCCGGTCATGAACACGCGGTCGCCAGATTTGACGAACCGGACGGCTTCCTCCGCCGTAAGGTACAGCGGTTTCTTGTTCCTGTTCATCCGTGTGCATACGCTCCGAAGTAGGATTGCCCGATCACAACGGGGACTCACCCGCTGGCGCACAGCACCCGCTTCCCCTGTCCCCTACAATAACATGCCTTGCCAGCCCAGCCCAACTGGCAAACGGCGGAATTCCCGCGACAGTCATCAGCAAGGGAGGCGATTACCTGGCAACAAGTAGAACGCCGGGAACGGTCGCTCCCGGCGCAAGGTAGCTATGGAAGTAGTGCAACGGGCAGAGCGGAAAACTCAGTACACCGGCAATGTAGGGTCAATTCGCCGCGCCCAGGCGTTTATCCCGCCGGCCATGTTGTACAGCCGCGTGTAACCGCGCTCCTGCAGCACCCGGATGACATCCGCGGAACGGATTCCCGTCCGGCAATGGACGACAATGTCGTGGTCGGTTGGTAGCTCATCCAACCGGGCGAGGACTTCCCCTTTGGGGATGCGCAACGTACCGGGGATGGCGCTGATCGCCCACTCCTGCGGTTCACGCACATCCAGGATCAGCAGGTTATCACCCGCATCCAAGCGGGCCTTGACCTCGTCCACCGTGATCGCCCGCACAGGCGCCCCCTCGCTGCTGAATGTGCTGCGGTCGTGGGCCGGAACGCCACAGAAAGCTTCGTAGTCGATCAGTTCGGTGACCGTCGGGTTCAGCCCGCAGATCGGGCAGGCCGGGTTCTTGCGCAGCTTGATCGTCTCGAAACTCATCTCCAGGGCGTCATACAGCAGCAAGCGGCCAATCAGCGGCTGGCCGATTCCGGTGATCAGCTTGATCGCTTCGGTGGCCTGCAGAGTCCCGATCGTACCCGGCAGCACACCCAGCACCCCGCCATCGGCGCAACTGGGCACCAGGCCGGGCGGCGGCGGGGCAGGAAACAGGCAGCGATAGCAGGGGCCTTCCCTGGCGTAAAACACACTGACCTGGCCTTCAAAGCGGAAGACACTGCCATAGACATTGGGCTTGCCCAGCAGCACGCAGGCGTCGTTGACCAGATAGCGAGTCGGGAAGTTGTCAGTGCCATCGACGATCACGTCATAGCCGGACAGGATGTCCAGCGCATTGGCGCTGCTCAGCGGAACGTTATAGCGATCGATGGCCACAAACGGGTTGAGATCGGCGATCGTCTCCGCCGCTGAATCGAGCTTGGACCGCCCGACATCCCTGGTGCCATGAATGACCTGGCGCTGCAGGTTGCTCTCGTCAACCACGTCGTAATCCACCAGGCCGATCCGTCCCACCCCGGCGGCGGCAAGATATAACGCCAGCGGGCTGCCCAGACCGCCCGTCCCGATCAGCAGCACACTGGCGGCCTTCAGCCGTTTTTGCCCTTCCACACCTACTTCCGGCAGGATCAGGTGGCGGCTGTAGCGCCGGATCTCATCATGGCTCAGGACCACTGAGGCCGGATCAATGCGTTCAGGAATAACTACCATACGTGTCCACCCTTCCCGGAGCAGGTTCTAACCTGCCCGCAGCAACTGCTGCTTAAGCTTTTCGACACCGGCCACACCGTAGTTGACTTCCTGCGGGCGGCCACGCCGATCGAGCACGAAAGTCGTTGGGACGGTCAGCACACCCCAGCGCCGGGCAGCTTCTGGTTGCGCCAGCGCGTCCACCGGCACGATCCGGACTCCAGCGCCCAGCTCAGCCTGCAGTACACGTAGCGCCGGCTCCTGCTGCAACTGGCACGGTGCGCACTGGGGCGAACTGAAGTAGACGATGGTCGGCACGCCGGGCTGCCAGTCCACCAGCACCGGATCGACTGGTGCCAGCGCGGTAACATGGCGCATCTGCCAGCGGCGATAGAGCACAACCGCTGCAAGCAGCAACGCAAAGAAGATCACCAGAACCAGCAGGCGCTCGATCATCGCCTGGCCTCCACCGGCTGGCGGTCAAAGCCGGGCACTCCCAGCCGGGCCAGCCAGTAGTAAAGCGTACAACCAGCGCACCATCCGGCAAACAGATTCAGCGCCGCCAGGCCAATCACCAGCCCCGTCAGCGCCCAGCCGGGGATAGACGCCCCCAGCGCCAGGGCCAGCGCCCCCAGCGCCGTGAACACGCCGCCCAGCCCCTGGGCAAAGCGGTGTGGCTCTGGATTATCCGGGCGCACGTCAGGCCGAACCAGACCTGCTGGTCGCAGCAGATGCTGGTACACGCGCTTGAACAGGCCAGCCCCCGGCCAGATCGTCCCGATGAGCATTACCGCCGCCACCAAAGCCACCAGCGCAGGTGTATTCAGCAGGAAAGCCAGCGCCAGCAGGGCGATGATAAACGCCTGATTGGTGCGCAGCGCACTGTGATCCACACGGCGTTCGGCATTCATAGCCATCCTCCTTCTCCCGGGCCTGTCCTCAGAATGACATCCCGCCAGCGATCGCCGGGATGATCCGCAGGCGGGCATCTTCGCTGAGCGGCGTGGCTAAGTCCTGCAGGAAGCGGATATCTTCATCCCCCAGGAAGATGTTCACAAAGCTGCGCAGATCGTCTCCCTCATACAGGTGCGGTGCCAGCGCGGGGTAACGGGCGACCAGATCGCGCAAAGCCTCATCGACCGTCGCCCCGCGGATGGCAACTTCTGCCTGGTTGCCGGTGTACTGACGCAGCGGAGTGGGAATCTTGATGTAAGCCATGATGAAATCCTCCTTCAGTGAATCTGCCAAGAGCCGCCTGCATCGGAGCGAACAAGCGTCTGTTCCTCAAAGCGGCTGCGATCCTCGACCAGTATCCAGGCCCGCGCCGCTTGGACTGCCCCCTGATCCACCTGCACGATCAGATAGACGAAATTGGGCAGCGCATGGAGCCGGTCATAATCGGAAGGCACAGCGGGCGAATCAGGATGGCTGTGGAAGTAACCAACCAGGGTCAGGCCGCGCGCCTCCGCCTGATCCTCGAGCGCCATCCAGTCCTCAGGCCGCATGGCATAGCGGTGATACTGCTCCTCAGCGCTAAAGACATTGGCGACCGGTATGACGTCCAGAACGATCACCCGCCCATCCTGTTGATGGCCGAGCAGAAAGCCGCCGCCCTCGTTCGGGTACGCCGCCTGCAGATGCGCCAGCGCCTGTTCCTCAGCTGGCCGGGGCAGGACAATCTCCATAGTGCGCCATCTCCTTTGCCGGCACCCCGGCACAAAACGAAAAGCCGACCAGGGCCTGGTCGGCTGAAATCACTTGCAGATAGCCAGCGACGCCGGGGGTTAGCCCCCTTGCATCGCCCTGCAGCCTGGCCGCCAGGCGCGCTTGAAGAACGGCATACACATACACATGCAGCCGGCGGTCATGGCGCAAACAGGCAGGGGATGCAGAGTCATCGTCGTGGTCATGTTTCTCAGCTTAACACAGAGCTGCTCAAAACGCAACATCGTCGATGGCATTTATCATATTCTCATTACACTCAGATCGAAATGTCCCAATCACCTGCGAATGAGATACGCGCTAGGGAAAAGTGACTGCCCCGATGAGGGGGGGAGACATCGGGGCAGTACCTCTGAGGAAAGCCGACATCCAGAATGAGCGTATCGCCCGCTTAGACGGTCCCCTGCGCAATGGCCCGACCGATAAGGTAACCGAAGGTCAGGCAGCACGCGCCCAGGTTATTCCCAGCGATCAGGTAGTTGTAGATATTGGCGTAATAATCGCCAACCATCACGCCGAGATTGAACAGACCCGGGATAGGCTCGTCATTCTCGTCGCAAACCTGCATATTGGCATTGGTGCGCAGACCGCCCATCACGGTCAAAAAGTCCGGCACGTCTAACATTCCGCCATAGAAAGGCGCTTCCTTGATAGCCACCAGATGCTTGGCGCCCTTGTGGAAGTCCTCATCCACGCCCTGCTCGCAGAACTGGTTATAGCGCTCGATAGTGGCCTTGGTCGCCTCCAGCGGCAGACCGAGCTTCTCGATCACTTCGTCGAGTGTGTCGGCCTTGACCATCGAACCATCAGCGACCGCAGCTTCCCAACGCTCAACGATTGCCTCAGGCGGAATCGGATCGGAGCCTTCGATCATACCGAAGGTGTACCACGGGGCCGCCTTTTCCGCATATGTAGCGTCCCAGATGGCAAAGGCTTTCATTTCAGGCTGGCGCATCTGCGCAATGCCTTCGAACGGCCCGTTGATGTCCTCGTTGGTAAAACGGACGCCTTTCTTATTAACGAGCAGACCACGGTGCGTTCCATAGGGCTGGTTGGCGCCGACCCACTTGCCCATGATCATTGGCGGATTGGGGAAGGTGCGCTGCCAGGCCGCACCAACCCACAGGCCCATCTTGTGGCCATCACCCTTGTACAGGCCACCGAACTTGAAGTTGTTGTCGTACCCCTGGTCACCTCGATCGTGAAGCAGCGGGATAGCCCACGGGCAGTATTTGGCCATCATTTCGCGGTCAGCCGAAAAATCGCCAGTAGCCAGAACAATGGCCTTACTGCCAACATACTTGGTGTACGTGCCATCTTCACCCTGGGCAATGACGGCCGTGACGCGCCCAGTGTTGTTATCTTCCCGGACCAATTGCTTGGCCACCATCTTGTAGATGATCTGCACACCGGCCTGTTGCGCTCGCTCGGCCAGGGTATTCACTACAAAGCCCGCGCTCAAGCCGGCCATGCGCATATCCTCCGAAATCCAGGAGTGCGAGCCGGGAGGGGTATGCATCGGACCGAAGCCAGGTTCGACATTACCATGCTCCAGAACCGTCTCGTAACCCTTGGCTTCCATGATGTCGATCAGCCAGTTCATAGCCTCTTCGGCGTTGTTGTAGAACTTGTACCACTTTTCCTGATCGACATTGAAGGAAGCCGAAGATAACTCGCGTCTGAAGAACGTGGTGACATCGTAAGGTTCGATCCCCAGCCTCTCCATAGCCTTGCTACGAGGCGCATGAAACGATCCGCCTCGATACACTGGGGCAGAACTGGCTGAGATCAGCACGACTTTGGCACCATGGTCGGCGGCGGAGTTGGCGCACACCAACCCCGATACCCCGGCGCCTACGATCACAATTTCCGTTTCCACCGTGTTAGCAATCTCGCTGTCGGGAATTGGATCGGGGGGGATTTCAAAGCTCCACTTCTTGGCTGCGAGTTCGGCGGTCATCACCTCTGGCGCAGCTACCGGCTCGGGTGTGGGCTCCGGGGTTGCTGTCGGAACGATCTGCGGCGCACAACCGGCCAAGATACTACCACCAAGCGTGGCCCCTGCACCCGCCAGAAAATCGCGCCTGGATAGCCCTTTTCTTTCGTTTTCCTTGCTCATGGCTCACTCCTCACTTGCTGCAACAGGCACATCACTGCAAGCTCCGGTCATATCAGGCTGGGCGCCTGTCAGTGGTCGCATCTCCGACTCTCCGGCAGAACCCAGTCGCAAACCACCACACCCCGGCAGAGAGTCGGGAAAATCACCTGTAGACAGCTACTGATACTTTGCTGCTTCCGGCATACCAATCAGTTCCCGGCGCGGGCTGTTGTCCTCGATCATGCGCTGGCCGCCATTGCTATGACATTGGCTGCAATAATCGATCTGTGCCCCATGCGACACATGACAGGTATCGCAGGTGAAGGTTCCCATGCCACTGTTGTGGGGGTTGCGAGCAAGAAAGTCGGTTGACCTGGCTACGCGCTCCATCCCACCGTGACACTGGGTGCAAATATCATCCTCGAAATCACGCTTGGGCAGCGTGCCATCGGCATTGACAACATAGTTTCCGGTGAGGAAGTTCAGCCCTGCACGGATCTCATCCAGCAGGCTATAGTCAGAATGGCAATCCTTACACATCACGCCAGCTTCAGCATGGACATGATCAAGATGGTTGCTGGTCAGATAGGACTCAACATTCGGTCGCATGACGTGACAACCTGCGCAGAAGTTCGGGTTCGTGTTGGTCTGGTGAATGATGGCGGAAGCGCTCACCAGGCCCGCAATGATCAAGAGAAGCAACACGTTGATAGCAACGCTAATAGTGAACTTGTTCCACCGCCTCGACCGATCTGTTAGCTCCGCAGTCACAGATGTCCCGGATTTTCGTTTGAACATCGAATTCTTCCCGCTCTATCCCGGCACGAAACGCCGAGTATTGCTGCCCAACCTGCCACAAGAAGTAGCCTCGTGGCTCTACTCCAGTTCCCGTAGCCAGGCTTGAGCCTTCAGGCGTCGGAGCACCGTCCGACGCCTGAAGGCACCATGATCTCTCAGGCCTCATTGATTGCCTTGCCGACGAGATACCCCCAGGTCAGGCACCGGCCATGGCTGTTGCCGGGAATCTGGATGGGATAGTCTGTACCATACAGGTCGCCAGAGACGTTGCCAACCGCATACAGGCCTGGCACCGGGTTTTGATTCGCGTCCAGAACACGCAGCTTGGTGTCGACACTCAGCCCACCGACAACGGTCAGCAGCGCACCGCCGAACTTGAGAGCATAGAAAGGCGGATCCTTGATGGGGAAGAGTAGTTCCTTGCGCCGACCGAAGTCGACATCCTGGCCGGCCTCAACCAGCTCGTTCAGCCGAGCGACAGTTTTCACAAAGGTATCGACCGGTACCTCAATCTTTTCAGCCAGCTCCTCCAGCGTATCCGCCTTCCAGCCCCATTCACCCTTTTCGATGTACTCGTCGATGGTTGCCTGGGTCATGTCTGGCGTCCATTCCTGGCCATAAGCGCGCCAGTTATCCCAGAACATACCGCCACCATAGGGAAGAGTCTGCGGTACGTATTCAGGCCACTTAGAATCGAAGATCGCGTAAGCCCACGGTACTTCCGGCTGCATCATCGTTTGCAGGGAACGCGCCTGAACCCAGGTATCCTCGTTCATGAACCGCTCACCGCGCTTGTTCACGAACAGGAAGCAAAACTGGTACCACGAAAAAGCTTGCGGGTGAATCATGGTCGGGAAAGGCGTATCCTGGAAGGCGCCACCAGCCCACAGCCCCATGCGGTGACCATCGCCAGTATTCTGGCCGATTGGGTAATACTCAGATTTGTTGGCCCGCAATGCCAGGGGAGCCAGGTCCTTGCACATCTCCGGATTGCCGCCGATATCACCCGTAGCCAGGATGACACCCTTCGAGGCGTTGAAGCGCTTGTAGCCATCCTTGCTCCGGGCGATCACGCCGACAACGCGATCGCCCTCCTTGACCAGCTGTTCGCCGGGAGTCTCAAAATAGAAATCAACGCCTGCTTTTACCGCTTCCTCGTAGGTCACCCAAGCGAGATTAGAACCGGGATCGCGCCCCTGCTCCATAATGCCGCCGAAGAACATGTGGTAGCAGGGATACTCGGTGTAGTTTGACCCCTTATAGTTGCCCCCCCAGATCATCGGGGTGAGGTTGTAGGCTTGCGCCTTGTCCAGCCACCAGTCCATGGCCTCGCCGCTGTTGTTCAGGAACAACCAGACAAGCGACTCCTTGGAACGGTTGCCGCACATTTCGATCCATTCGCGGGCAACCTCTTCCTTATTCAATTGAATGCCTAGCTCGCGCATCACGCGCGACTCAAACACGCCAATACCGCCGCCGCGACCGCTCCAGGTAGTGCCCTTCTCGATCACAACCACCTTCGCACCATGTTCAGCGGCGCTCAGCGCGGCTGCCAGACCGGCGAACCCGGCGCCCACCACAACCACCTCGGTATCGATCGTTGCCACGATATCCGACTCGGCAACTGGCGCCGGGGGGTTAGCCCAGGCAGAGGTGCAATTCATCCCCGACGAGGCCGCCTCAGTCGTTGGTACTGCAGACTCGGTGGTCGGTGTAGCGGTCGGTGCGACCTGGGGGCTGCAGGCGCCCAGAATGGCGGCAGAGCTCGTTGCAGCGGCAACTACGCCGGAACTCTTCAGGAATTCACGCCGCGATAGTCCCTTCTTCTTACTCACGTTGCTCATGGTTGACGATATCTCCTGCTATAAACGGTATACCTTGTGCGAAAAGCCGCGCCGCTTTGCCCTTTTCTCCAGGGGCAACGCCTTTAGATGGCGCTGACCAAGTCGCCAATCTCCGTCACAGTGAGCTGTTCACCCTGATAGACATAGACACTGGCGTCATCTAGGCTTAGCTCAACGATCTTGGCTTTCACCCCGAGCTTCAAGAGGTGCTCAGCGCTGAATGATGGACGTGCGCACGAATTCTCAGCGATGTAGAGAATGGCGTCAGGTTTCGTCTCCCCGATCTTCTTGATCGCTGTTGTGGGATCAGCTTCCCAACCAACCACGTCTAGCCCCGGTTCGGCATCAAGCAGGTTCTTGATGCCCTGGCTAAATAACGATGACTTGGCGAAAACGAACACGCGCTTCACAATCCTTGCCTTCCACAAGGAAGAAGACAGCCATCAGCGTACCCCTGCCGTCGCAGACGGTTAACGCCAAACTGGGCGATTCGGACGAAAAAAAAGAGCGATCTTTCGATCGCTCTAGCTCACCCACTCAGGGGATGATCTCGTACCCCCATCCCCTAGATGGGGGAAGCTCACTACAACTCCTGGCTCGGTGCATCTACCAGTCCCCGGCTGACCGCATACACAGCCGCCTGAATCCGATTCTTGAGGTGCAACTTGGCCAGAATGTTGCTCAGGTGAGTCTTCACCGTATTCTCGGTCAGCGTGAGTTCCGCAGCAATCTCGGCATTAGACTTGCCACAGACCAGCAACTGCAGCACCTCCCGCTCACGATCAGAGAGCGGATCCGCGTATGCCGGTTGCTCTGAAGGAACTGGGACCATCTGGCGAAACTCCTCCAGAATCTTGGCCGCAATAGCCCCGGAAAGCGGCGCTTCGCCGCGACGCAGCCCATCCAGCATTGCGCAGAGTTGCTGCGCTTCCAGGTCTTTCAGCAAATACCCCTGTGCGCCCGCTCGGATGGCTTCGTAAATAGCATCGGCGTCATCGACCACGGTAAGCATAACGATCTGGACATGCGGCAATTCCCGCTTGATCTTGCGGGTTGCTTCCAGCCCATCGCAATACGGCATTTCAATATCCATGAGGATGACATCAGGCAACATCTGCCGCGCCAGGGTGACGGCTTCACAACCATCCTTGGCCGTCCCTACCACCTCGATGTTCGGGCGGGAATCCAGTAGCGACTTAACACCCTGACGAAACAGCGCGTGGTCATCCACCAGTAATACCCGCAACGGCTCCATGTGTCCAATGCCTCCTCTCGCCCAGCGGTATACACGCCTTGATGCGTGTCCCATGGCCAGTGGCCGTGTGGATTTCCAGGTATCCTCCCAGACTTGCGGCCCGTTCCTTCATGACCTGTAGCCCCACGCCACAATGGCGGGCCTGCTCTACGTCAAACCCACGGCCATTGTCTTCCACAACAACCACCAGTTGATGTGCATGCTCATACACATGAATCGAGGCGCTGCTGGCCTCTGCATGTTTGCGCACGTTGGTCAGCGCTTCCTGAATAATTCGGACAATCTGAAGAAGCATCGTATCAGACAACAGCGCCATCGAGATGTCCTGGACATCCAGCCTAACATCAATTCCACAGGCGTTGCGGTATCTTTCTAGGCAGGCTTCCAGCACTGCTGGCAAATTCTCCCCAGCAGCGATCCGGTTGCGCAGGTTGAAGATCGCTTCTCGTGCATCAATGTGCGCCTCGGCAGCCGTTTGCACCATTTCCTGAACACCGTGCCGAGCCTGTTCAAATTGACCGCTCAGGAGCAGGTCGCCAACGCTTGAGGCCTGTAATTTAAGGACACTGAGAGCCTGAGCCAGATTGTCGTGAATCTCCCGCGCCAGGCGTTCGCGCTCTTCCAGAATGGCAATGTAACGGATTTTGTCCAGCAAGCGAGCATGTTCAATCGCGATGGCCGCCTGACCGGCCAGCACGCTGAGCACACGAACATCATCCTCGCTAAAATCCTGCGGCTTATTGGCCGCATAAAGCACGCCAATGCGCATTCCATTAGCAAGCAACGGTGCGACCAGCACATTGACAATGTTGCCATTGTGAACACATAGCCGTTCATCGCTGGCGGGATTGTTCGACACAAAGATCCGGCCCTCATGCAGCGCCATCCCCGCCAGTGATCCCTCGACAGGAATCTGCGTGCTAACGGGACGGTCACCCGTGTTGAGAATCAGGATGAGTCGCTGCCCATTTTCAGACAACAGGTAGACCGCGCTGCCACGCGACCCAGTCAGGTGCTGCGCCTCTTCACAGACAATTCTTAGCACACCATCCAGATCAAGATCTTGCAGCAAGACAGCCATGACCCGCTGGATGCTCTGGTTCTCAAGACGCCGCTTTTCTTGCAGCCGGATGTTCTCCAACGCCAGAGCAGCATCTCTAGCGATCTCCTGCGCCAGCTCGATTTGTTCTGGCGTGAACTCCCGATAGTCGCTGAACACCCCGGCGATAGCAACCGCCAGTACTTGGCCGTGCCCTGGTAGTGGCACCGCCAAAATCGACTTCACATTGGTCGCCCGCAATCCGGTCTTGCCTGCCTGTGCCGCCTGCTGTACATTCCAGCAAGCCACTGGTTCACCCTGCTCCAGCATTTGCCTCAGCAGAGGATCAGCCTGCGGCTTGACAAGCTGGTTCTCATACAACCGGACCGGCCCGATGGCAGCGGAAGCGCTCATGCCCAGCACGGGGTTGAGCTGGTTATGATCCCGATCGAACAGGTAGATATCGCAACACTCTACCTCCAGATCAGTGATCAGGCTGAAGGCGGTCTGTCGCAGCACATCTTCCGTTGCCAACAAGTCCGGCGTCTGCAGGCTGGAACGGAGCAAGGCCAGTTTACGTTCACGCTGGCCTCGGAGCCTGCGCATTGTTTCGGCGATATAGAGGCTAACGAACCGCTGAACCATCCAGTGCAAGCACCTGTCCAGCTCGGAGATCATCGCCCAGATCAGGTCCGCATCAGACGATCGGCTTCGCCGGATCACCGGTAGAATGGCTTCCCGGCACATCAGCAGCGCCTGGGCTGTATCGCCACACTCAAAGCCTCCGCGCAAACACGCGCTGCTGAGCTGACTGAGATACACTTCCAGCTTCTGAAAGGACCCCGTAGCAAGCGCCAAACGCATTGCCTCCAGCCCTTGCCTGGTGGAGAGGCGCAGAACATCTACCCAGTGATCGCCAGGGCAAAAGCTGGCCGTCTGAAAGATCCGAATAGTCCAGATATTGGCGATATCTTCCTGGTTCTGCTCGAGCAATGAAGCGAGGGTCAGCGCTGCGGTTTGCACCTGAGAGTCCATCTGGCTGTATCCCCGGACAGGGTAAACCGGGTTGCACACCTGCTACACCCGAACATTCACCCGGTTTCCCAACCGTCTCCTGTCACCCTGAGTATGACTCTCGAATACTATTAGCATAACGGACGATATACAGGGATCAAAGATGCAAAAATGTCACGACACAACCTGCCTCCACCAGCAGAGCATCCTGCCAGCGGGATGGAATAGGGCTGTCTAACACCAGCGCCGGTTTTGTTCCCGGACACTGCTAACGACAGAATGCCAGCCATACGCCGAAAAAGACGAAAGCATAGCAAAAGCCAAACATCGGGGAATTCGCCAGATTCTAACTTTGGGGCAACACAAATTTAGAGTAAACTAGACACTGACCCATTATGGAGTCGGACTGGGCCTGTCCCCGCTTTCCTGCCCAGCAGGACAGGGTCAGGTGTCATATCGCTTGGCAGTCTCGATGCAGCACACAACTAATAAGGAGTTCGCAGTTCATGGCCAGAGTACACAGCCCGATCGAACCGGGCGAGGCGCATGTGCTGGTTGTTGAGGACAACGTGCCTAACTTTGTCCTGATCGCCCGGATGCTGGCCTTTATGGGAGTGCAGCACTGCGAATGGAAAACCAGCGGCTGGCAGGTTGTGCAGTTCGCTGACACTCTACCGCGGGTAGACCTGATTCTGATGGACATCCGCCTGCCGTATGAAGACGGCTACCAGGCGCTGGAGAAAATCCGCGCTCATCAGCGGTTGCAGAATACCCTGGTTGTTGCCGTAACCGCCGAGGCCAGCGAGGAGCAGATGAAACGCGCCCAGCAGGCTGGCTTCGATGGCTTCCTGGGCAAACCCCTGGACCCGGATCGCTTCCCCAATCAGATCCGGCGCATCCTGAGCGGTGAGCCAGTGTGGGAGTGGCAGTAGCTTCCCTGCCATCCTGCTTTCCCGCTGTTCCGCCACACTCTATCATCCGAATGAATGCACCCGGCATGTGCCGCCCGGACAGGCCAGATCGTAGCTGACCACCCGCCGGCTGTCCTGCTACGCGGACGCTGGGGGTAATCGTGGATGTGACTAAGTGAATCCCCCCCAAAAAAACAAGTATCCGCACCCAATCGGATGCGGATACTCAGAGCAACTGCGGGAGCGACGGGATTCGAACCCGCGATCTCCGGCTTGACAGGCCGGCATGTTAACCGCTACACTACGCCCCCAGTCAACGGGGCGCATTATAGCAGTGCCCTTCCGGGCTGTCAATGGTTTTTGTGCTTACCTGAGCACAGAGCCTGGAGAAACGGGGGCATGCCCCGTGACGGTTGCTGCACCATCCTGACATGCCACCGGTTATCTGCCGCCTTCCCTCTGCCGCGCCCGGCGGTATCGTCACTGCTCAGGTTCTCAGCCCTCCGCTATTGCCGAACTCCTATCCGTGAGTATGATCAGCCCGTATCCAAAAGGACGGGTGCGATGACTGTGATCGATATCAAACGTCCGGCGCTCTGGCGCGGGATCATCAGTGACCTTCTCTTGTTGACAACAGGCGGTGTGCTTTCCGGTATTTCGCTGAACATCTTCTACGCGCCATACGAAATTGCGCCCAGTGGCGTATCCGGCTTATCAGTGATCCTTAACCACCTGGTTGGTACACCCATCGGCCTGATGGTGCTGCTGTTGAACATCCCGATCCAGATGCTGGCTTACCGGATGCTCGGCGGCTGGCGAATCGTACTCAAGACGATTTACGTCGTCGGGGTTTACTCGCTGGCGATTGATGTACTGGCGCCCTACCTTCCGGCTCACGGCATCACCAACGATCGGCTGTTGAGCGCGATCTTTGGCGGCATACTGGGAGGCATCGCCGGCGGGCTGGTGTACCGCGCCGGCGGTTCTTTTGGCGGTAGTTCAACCCTGGCCCTGATCTTGCAGAAGAAACTGGGAACGGCCTTTAACGCCACCTATCTGTATACAGATGGCCTGGTTGTCACGTTAGCTGGTCTGGTCTTCGGCTGGGAAAGCGCTCTGTACGCTATCGTCGCCATTTATGTGGATGGCACCGCGGCGGATTATGTGCTGGAAGGGCCAAGCACCATCCGTACGGCGATGGTGATCACCAACAAGCCTCAGGAAATCGCCGACCTGATCATGACCAGGCTGGCGCGCGGCGTGACTAGCTGGACCGGCACCGGGATGTACACCGGCCAGACCCGGCATGTGCTGTTCGTGACCGTGCGCCGCCCGGAAGTAGCCGACCTGCGGCATCTTGTTTACTCTACCGATCCGCGGGCCTTTATGGTGGTAGGCCAGGGGCATACTGCCTATGGCGAGGGGTTTCAGTCAACTGATGTGCGCTGAACCGTCAATGTCCGGCGCTGCCTGCGTCTGAATGCTTATGCAGGCCACAGAACACCGGTCTGGAGCTTTAAGGGTACCATGATGACACAGCGACCACCAAAACCTGCCCCAAAACGAAGGCCGCGGCCTCCAGCCCCGGAGGTGCGCCGCTTTGAGGCCAATGTGGTGGAAGGGCTGGAGGCGATCGCTCGCCGCGAGTTGAGCGTTCACCTGGATAGACGTGTCACGCTCCACCGTCTGCCGAAGGCCGGAGTCGCGCCCGGGGCTTTCCGCTTTGACTATGCCGGTGGTCTGCGTGCCCTGCTGCGGATGAGAACCGTGCAGGCGATCTACATGGTTCGGTTCTACGCCATTCCTCGCCCGCGCGCCCTGCTGGGCGATCAGGCGTTCCGGGCGCTGCTGGAAGACATCGCCCTGGTCCGGGCGGCGCATCCACCGCAGGCATTCCGGACGTTCTTCATCAGCGCGGCCGGCGAGAACACGGCAGTCATGAAACGCCTGCGAACGGCATTAGCGGAGGCAACCGGCCTGAGCGAGGGCTTCGAGGAAGGCGATCTGTTGCTGCGCGTGCGGCGACCCCTCGACGGGCGCGAGGGCTGGGAGGTGCTGCTGCGCATTTCGCCGCGCCCCCTGGCTACGCGATCCTGGCGGGTCTGCGACATGGAGGGGGCGCTAAACGCTACCGTTGCCCATGCGATGGTGCTGATGACGGATCCGCGGCCCTATGACATCTTCCTGAACATTGGCTGTGGTTCCGGCACGTTTCTGGTGGAGCGCCTGCTGGCCGGACCGGCCCGCCGGGTGCTGGGCTGCGACACCAACCCGGAAGCGCTGGCCTGTGCGCGGGAGAACCTGGCGGCAGCGGGGTACACCCAGGTAGCCGAACTGCACGATTGGGATGCCCGGCGGCTTCCGCTGGAGGATGGCAGCGTTGACGCGCTGTGCGCTGATCTGCCGTTTGGCCATCTGGTGGGTTCCCACGCCGACAATGTAACGCTCTATCCGGCGCTGCTGACCGAAGCCGCGCGGGTAGCCCGACCCGGGACGCTGTTTGCTCTGATCACACACGAGGTCAGGCTGATGCAGAGCTTACTTAGCGAAAGCACGGTCTGGCGTCCGGTCAACGAACAGCGGATCGCGCTGGGGGGCCTGAACCCGCGCATCTTTGTCCTGCAGCGCATTTAGGTCCGTTCCCCGGCAGGAGGTGTACAGATGCCCCGCCTGCGCGATCTGGGTGTGACGCCTGGCGTGTTGCCGACAGGCCGCTATAACGCCATCACCGATGTCCCCGGCGTCCTGGTCGGACAGGTCACCCTGATCGCCGGCGAGGGGCCGCTACGCCCGGGGCACGGGCCGATCCGCACCGGCGTGACGGCCATCCTGCCACACGGGGGGAACCTCTTCCAGGAGAAAGTTGTTGCTGCCGTGCGGACTTTCAACGGCTTTGGCAAGGCGATGGGCTTTGAGCAGGTCCGCGAACTGGGCACAATCGAGACGCCAATCCTGCTGACCAATACCCTCAATGTCCCCCGCGTGGCGGACGCAGTTATCGACTACATGCTGGCCGAGAACCCGGAAATTGGCCTGACGGCTGGCACGGTGAACCCGGTGGTCGGGGAATGCAACGACAGCTTTCTCAACGACATCCGGGGGCGGCATGTTCGGGCGGAGCATGTGCTGGCCGCCCTGCAGCATGCCAGCGGCGGGCCGGTTGCCGAAGGAGCGGTCGGCGCGGGTACGGGAACCGCCTGCTTCGGCTTTAAAGGTGGCATCGGCACCGCCTCACGCCAGACTCCAGCCGGGTACACGCTTGGCGCGCTGGTGCAGAGCAACTTCGGCTCGCGCCAGCACCTGCAGGTGCTGGGCGTGCCCGTGGGCCAGCACTTCCGGGATCGTCTGCTCCCGCTGAGCACGCCGCCGTCCGGCTCGGTCATGATCGTGCTGGCTACCGATGCCCCGCTGACAGCCCGGCAACTTGGCCGCCTGGCCAGCCGCGCGGCGCTGGGGCTGGCCCGCACCGGCGCGATCAGCGCCAGTGGCAGCGGCGACTTCGTGATCGCCTTCTCCACAGCCAATCGGCGACCGCACAGACCGGCGCAGGATGTATACACCCTGCAGGCGATTGCCGAAGAGGGTCAGGCTGTGATTGACGATCTGTTTCTGGCCGTAGTGGAAAGCGTGGAAGAAGCGGTGCTCAATTCGCTGACAGCAGCTACCACCATGACCGGCCGGGATGGTCACACGCTGTACGCCCTGCCAACGGATGAACTGGCCGACCTGCTGCGCCGCTATGGCCGGGCCGCAGGATGATCCACCGCCGGAGGGCGATTGATTGCGCCGGGCAGCCGCCGTCAGGTACCATTGCGGCGAACCAGCATTGAGGAGAGCAACATGAATACGATCAAGATCGCCCCATCCCTGCTATCCGCCGATTTTGCGCGTCTGGCCGAGCAGATTCACGAGGCCGAAGCCGGTGGGGCGGATGTGATCCACGTCGACGTCATGGATGGGGTTTTCGTCCCGAACATCACGGTTGGGCCGCTGGTGCTGAGCGCGATCCGCCGGGTGACGTTGCTGCCGCTGGATGTGCACCTGATGATTGTGGAACCGGAACGTCACCTGGAGGCCTTCGCCGCTGCCGGGGCGAATACCCTCACCGTCCATGTGGAGGCCAGCGTCCACCTGCATCGCACCCTGCAGCAGATTCGCGACCTGGGCTTGCGGGCCGGGGTCGCGCTCAACCCACATACGCCGGTGGCGATGATCGAAAACGTGTATGACCTGCTGGATCAGGTGCTGGTGATGACGGTCAATCCCGGCTTCGGTGGGCAAACTTTCCTGCCGACTATGCTGCCCAAGATCCGCGCCGTGCGGGAGCGCAGTACGGCCCTGGGACATCCACTGGATATCGAGGTTGATGGCGGTATCGCACCGGATACCGTAGGGGAAGTGGTAGCCGCCGGGGCCAATGTTCTGGTGGCCGGGAATGCGATTTTCGCCGCAGCGGAAGGGATCGCTGCGGCGATCCAGGCGATTCGCGCTGGCGCAGCGGCGGCGCGGTATAACGCTGTCTAGCCGCCTGATGGCGCCGGACAGGCTGCAAAACAAATAGCCCCGTCGCGGCGGGGCTGTTTGCTAACCTGCCAGGGCGGGCCAGGGTCAGTTACGCCTGATCTTTGACCAGAGTCTTCAGGCAGCGCATGCACACGTTGCGGCTGACGAGGCGGCCATCGACCATAACCTTGACGCGCTGAATATTCGGCTTGAACTGGCGCTTGGTTGCCCGCATGGAGTGACTGCGGCTGTTGCCGTGCATGGGCGTCTTGCCACAGTAATCGCACTTCGCCATGGTAAATGCCTCGTTTGCTGATCTACGCACTTGGAAACTTGCGGGTTGGATGCTACCATAGCCGACCGGCTTTGGCAAGGGTCAGCCGGGTGCGCGAGGCCGTATGCCCGATCCGGCCACGCACTGGACGATGCCAGTGACAGGGTGTTGTTTGCCCGTCGTCTGCTATAATTAAGGTGCTTGTGCTGGCGACTGCGCTGGTCTGTGCGCTGCACAGGGGCGGGCGCCGGGGCGAAGACTTTATGCCGCCGGGCACGCCGCATTGCAGGGTGTTCCAAGTCGACTGGATCAATGACCATGACCCAAGAACAAGTCATTCCTGGCGACATTCACATCGCTCCGGCGGTGATTGCGGCGATTGCCTCGCGGGCAGCGCTGCAAAGCTATGGGGTGGTGGGGATGACCATGCCCAACCTGGCCTCAGAAGTCGCTGCCGTCCTGTCGCGGGATGTCCATCGCGGCGTTGAGGTCACGGTAAACAACGGCGAGATCACCATCGACCTGTATGTCATCATCGAATACGGCACCCGGATCGCCACCGTTGCCAACAGCCTGATCAATGCTGTCCGTTATCAAGTGGAGAAGACCGTTGGCTCCCCGGTCGCTCAGGTGAATGTCCATGTTCAGGGCCTGCGCGTAACGCACCCGGACTCCTGAGTTCCAGAGCAGCCACAGAGAGAACCGACGTATGACCGAGCAGACGCCAACCCAAGATGCGTGCCTGAAACTGGATGGCCATCAGCTCAAACAGTTGCTGCTGGCCGGGATGTCCTGGCTGGAGCGGCACTACCAGATTGTGAACCAGCTCAATGTGTTCCCGGTGCCTGACGGCGATACCGGGATCAACATGTTGCTGACCATGCAGAGCGCCTTTGCGGAGATCGCCGAGCTAGATGAACCCCATGTGGGTTCGCTGGCGCGGCGTTTTGCCAAGGGCGCGGTGAACGGCTCCCGCGGGAACTCCGGCGTGATTCTGTCACAGATCTGGCGCGGCTTCGGGGTGGCCCTGCGCGAATCAGAGACAGTGGACGCCAGCGGCATGGCCAGCGCCCTGCAGATGGGCACCACCTTTGCCTATGACGCCGCCCCAAAACCGCCCCGCGAAGGCACCATCCTGACCGTTGTCCGCGAGGTCGCCGAACGGGCGCAAGCGGTTGTCCGTGAGGAGAGCGATATCGTCCGCCTGTTTGAGGCGCTGGTGGTGCAGGCCAACGAAACGCTGCAACGTACGCCGGAACTGTTGCCGATCCTCAAAGAAGCCGGGGTGATCGATTCAGGCGGCCAGGGGTTGACCTACATCCTGGAGGGCATGTTGCGGCAGCTACGCGGCGAGTCCCTGGAATCCGACCTGGCCAGGGCCGCCGCAGCGGCTCCCGCCCGCAAGCCTGCTCATGTGATGAGCGCGACCGAATTCGGTCACCCGTATGATGTGCAGCTCCTGCTGACCGGCGAGAAGCTGGATGTCGACCGCATCCGCGCGGCCATCCAGGCGATGGGCGATTCGGCCATTGTGACCAGCGATGGCGAGACCACCGTCAAGATTCATGTCCATGTCTACGATCCGGGCCAGCCAATCAGTTACGCGGTCAAGCTGGGTGTGGTCAGCGATGTGGTCGTCGAGAATATGTATGAGCAGTACCTGGACAACATCGGCGCCCCGCAGCCGGCGGAAGCGCCCCCAATGCCCACGGTGGATCTGCAGCCGGACGACGTAGCCGTGATTGCCGTGGCTCCCGGCGATGGTCTGGCCCGCATCTTCTACGAGCAGGGCGCGGCCCGGCTGGTCAGCGGCGGCCAGACGATGAACCCCAGCACAGAGGAAATCTACAAAGCCCTGAGCGATGTGCCGGTGAGCAAAGCGATCATCCTTCCCAACAACGGCAACATCATCCTGGCCGCTCAGCAGGCCGTCCGCAAGGCCCGCAACAAAGAGGTTGTGGTCGTCCCCAGCAAGAATGTTCCCCAGGGGATCGCGGCCATGCTGTTCTATGCCAATGCCCGCCTGCACGAAGATCGGCGCGGGGACTTGGCCTACATTGCCGAGGGGATGACCGCCGCGCTGGACGATGTGGTTTCCGGCGAAGTCACGGTGGCGGTGCGCAGCGTGGAGATGGATGGCGTGCGGGCCAGGGCTGGGCAGGTGATCGGCCTGCTGGAAGGCAAGATCGTCGCGGCTCACGACGACCTGAACCAGTTGATGCATGATCTGATCGGCAAGCTGGACCGCAATGCCTACGAGCTGGTCACGCTCTACTACGGCGCGGATGTCAAACCGAAGGATGCCGAAGCGCTGGCGGAAGTGCTGGCCTCCGCCTATGACTCGTTCACGTTTGAGGTCATTCCCGGAGGGCAGCCCCACTACTTCTACCTGTTGAGCATCGAGTGATCAGCGTCCGCTGTGCCGGGGCCGCTGGCTTCCAGCACTGAGTACGGGCGAGTGAAAATCTGGCAACACGCACGTTTAGAGGGGGAAGCGCTTGGCTAAAGTCAGCATTGTTACCGATAGCTCGGCGCAGTTTCTCGATCCGGCGTTTGTTAGTCAGCACGATATCACGGTGATCCCGGCGACCATCCGCCTGGGGGAACAGACCTTCCGGGAAGGCGTCGATCTGGACGCCGAGGGCTTCTTTCGGCGCATACTTGCTGAAGGAGCGCCTGCACCGGTTCTGGAAGCGCCCACCGTAGCCGAGTATGTAGAACTCTTTGGAAGGCTGGGCGAACAGGCCGATCACATCCTTGTCCTGCCAATGGCCAGCGGCCTGAGCCAGTCGTACCGCAATGCGCTGGCGGCGGCGGAGATCATGCGTGGACGCTCGGATATTGTGGTCATCGATTCGCTGACGGCTTCGGTCGGGCTGGCCTTTCTCGTGGAAATAGCAGTCCGGGCGGTGGAAGACAATGCACCACTGGAAAGTGTGGTCCGGACTGTGCGCGCAGCGGTGCCGCGAGTCTACAGCGTGTTCTATGTGGAAACGCTGGAATATCTTTTCCGTGGCCATCTGATCGGCGAAGCGCAGGCGATCCTGGGGAAAATCCTGGGCATCAAGCCCTTCCTGACCATCGAAGATGGTTGCCTGGTGCCTATGGAAAAAGTGCGGACGCGGGCGCAGGCGGTGGACAAACTGCTGGAGTTTGTGACTGAATTCGCCGACATCCAGCGCCTGGTGATTGTACAGAACACCACCCAGATCACCGAGCAAACCCGCCTGATCCAGGATCGGCTGGCGCTGGAATTTGGTGAGCAGGACTTTCCGGTGATAGTGTATGGCCCTTCCCTGGCTGCGCATCTCGGCCCGGACGGGGTAGGGATTGTGGTCTGCGAGGCTGAAGAAGAGGCGTAGGACGGTGGCCATTCTGAAAGTGCTGGCGGATAGCGTATGTGATGTGCCGGCGGAAGTAGCTAAACGGCTGGATATCACCCTGATTCCGGCTGTGGTGGTGATGGACGGCCAGAGTTACCTGGACGATGGCGTGCAACTCACACGGGAGGCGTTTTACACCAGGCTACCCGACCTGCCGCAACTGCCCACAACCTCAGCCTGCCCGCTGGGGGTGACGCGGGAGATGATCGCCCGCAAGGCAGCCGAAGCCGACCACCTGATCCTGATCGCCGCCCCGGCCCACTTGAGTGCCATCTACAACACGTTTCACCTGGCAGCGGAGGAAGTTGTGCCGGGCCGTTACACGCTGATCGACTCCGGGCAGGTGACCATGGGTGCAGGCTTCCAGGTGATTCAGGCGGCGGAGATGGCCGCTGCCGGGGCGAGCGCTGCGAAGATCGCGCTGACGCTGGCGCGGATGCGTCCCCGTGTTCACGTCTTTGGGGCGCTCAACACACTGGAGAATCTGCGCCGGAGCGGGCGGGTCGGCTGGGTGACGGCCATCGCGGGACGCCTGCTGCAGATCAAGCCGGTCGTCCAGTTGACCGAAGGCAATGTAAAATCTCTGGATAACGTCCGCACGTTCAAGCGGGCGGCCGCCCGGCTGGTGGAACTGGCCCGGCAGTACGCTCCGCTGGAACGGCTGGCCATCCTGCACACCAACAACCAGGCGATGGCCGAGGAACTGCGTGACACACTGGCGGATGTTACTCCGCCTGGCGACACCCTTATTGTCAATGTGAACCCGGCGCTGGGCACTCACGTTGGGGCCGCCGCGCTGGGTCTGGCGCTGGTAACGGCGGGATAGCGAACTGGTACAGGTATGCCTTCTGCACTTGAAACCCTGATGAAAATCCTCAAGCTCGAACGCGAGCAGGGGTACAAGAACACTGCCGTGATCGGCGGCCTGGGCGCGTTCACCGACCGCTGGCAGAGTGACGCGCACGCCCAGGCCAAGCGGCCTGAGCACCACGCGCTGGTCGATGAACTGGCCGGTCTGATGCGCCGCTACGAGCAGATCACCAACCACGATGAACGCCATGAGGCGGTCAAGTACATGATCGGTCGCATCACCGGGCGCATCCCATCGGCCGGTACGCCAGCGCCGCCGGGACCTGCTGCTGCGCCAGCGCCGGCCCGGGAACAGCCACCCGCCAGACCTGCGCCGCGTCCACCCGCGCAGCAGAGGCGGATGGCCGAACCCCGGCGTGAACGCCCCCGGCCGTCGCCCCCACAGCCAGCCCAGGCCGCACCGCGCCGTGAAGGGACGCCAGCGCCCCATCCAGCGCAGGAGCCTTCCCCTGCCGAAGAAGTGCCCCCCGTGAGCACCGGACAGGTTGAGGCCGAACCAGCGCCGCCGGAAGCAGTGGCGCCAGAGACCTTGTCGCCGGAGGCGGTGGGACCGGAGGAACCGGTGGCGCTCGCTGAAGCTGGGATGGAAGAGGGTGTCCAGCCGGTTGAGCCATCGCGCCCCAAGCCGCGCCGCAGACCGCGCCGCCCGCGCGAACTGGCCGAGGAGCTTGACCTGTTGCGCGGGCTGGAAGCGTCGGTGACCGTCATCGAAGGTGTAGGGGAAAAGAACGCTGAAAAGCTGGCCCAGCTTGGCATCCGCACTGTGGGCGATTTGCTTTACCATGTCCCGCGTCGCCATGACGATTACACACGCCTGCTGCCGATCAACCGCGCCCGCCCTGGCGAGGTGGCAACGCTGATCGGCACGGTGGTCAACAGTCGGGTCTTCACCGGGCGCAGCGGTCGGCAATCCCTGCAGATCGTGCTGGATGATGGCACAGCTACCCTGACCGTCTTCTTCTTCGGACAGCCGTATTTGCAGAACCAGCTCAAGCGCGGCGAACAGGTTGTCGTCAGTGGCCGGGTCGAACAGTACCTGGGCAAGCCGTCCATGAACAACCCGGAATGGGAGTTGCTGGAATTCGATAACCTGCACACGCGGGCGATCGTCCCGGTGTATCCACTGACCAAAGGACTACCCGCCCGCACCCTGCGCCGGATCATGAAGAGCACGGTGGATTACTGGGCGCCACGGCTACCCGATTACCTGCCGGAGAGCGTGCTCGACCGCGCTGAACTGGTCGACCTGGGCTGGGCGCTGCGGCAGCTGCACTTCCCGGAGCACTGGGACTATCTGCGCTACGCCCGCGAGCGGTTGGCCTTCGACGAGCTTTTCCTGCTGCAGACCGCCATGCTGGCGCGGCGGCGGGCCTGGCAAAAGGAACCGGGCGTGCCCCAGCCGGTAACCGATAGCTGGCTGGCAGGCGTGCTGGCTAACCTGCCCTTCCCGCTGACCGTCGCGCAGGAACGCGCCGTGGCCGAGATCCGGGCGGATATGGCCCGCGCCGTGCCCATGAACCGCCTGTTGCAGGGTGATGTGGGATCAGGCAAGACGATTGTGGCCGTCCTGGCCATGCTGATAGCGGTGGAGAACGGCGGGCAGGCAGCGCTGATGGCGCCAACGGGTATCCTGGCCGAGCAGCATTTCCGCGCCATTACCCGCGCCCTGGCTGCCCTGGTGCCGGAACGCGAGATCGCCGTGCGGCTGTTGACCGGCGCAACGCCCCCCGCCGAGCGGGCGGACACCTTGGCGCGGCTGGCGGCGGGAACAGTCTCCATCGTGATCGGCACGCACGCCCTGATCCAGCCTGATGTGGACTTCGCCAACCTGACACTGGCAATCATTGATGAGCAGCATCGTTTTGGCGTGGCGCAGCGGGGCCTGCTGCGCGGCAAGGGGGTCAACCCTCATCTTCTGGTGATGACGGCTACCCCGATCCCGCGCACCCTGGCCCTGACGATCCACGCTGATCTTGACCTGACGGTGATCGATGAATTGCCGCCGGGCCGCACGCCGGTGGAAACTCACCTGCTCACGGAACTGGAACGGGAACGCGCCTACAGCTTCATCGATCAGCAGATCAATAGAGGCCGCCAGGCGTTCATCATCTACCCGCTCGTCGAGGCGGAAGACGCCGAAGATGAAACCCGCGCCGCCGTGGACGAGTACGAGCGCCTGAGCCGCGAGATCTTCCCACGACGGCGGCTAGGCCTGCTCCACGGGCGGATGAGCGCCGATGACAAGGATGCCGTCATGGCGCGCTTCCAGGCGGGTGAACTGGATATTCTGGTCAGCACGGCAGTGGTGGAAGTGGGCATTGATGTGCCCAACGCCAGCGTGATCCTGATCGAAGGCGCCAACCGCTTTGGTCTGGCCCAGCTTCATCAGTTCCGGGGACGGGTGGGACGCGGTCCGCATCCATCGTACTGCCTGCTGATCAGCGACGCCGACGGAGACAATGCGCGGGCGCGCCTGGAGGCGATGGTGCGCACGAACGATGGCTTCGAGTTGGCCGAGATTGACTACCGTCTGCGTGGCGCAGGAGACCTCCTGGGCACGCGCCAGAGCGGCTACGCGCTGCGCTTCCGCTTTGCCGAGAGCTTCAGCCCGGAGCTGGTCGCTCTGGCGCAACGCGAAGCGCGGACACTCCATGCGGAAGACCCTGACCTGTCGCTGCCTGAGCATCGTCTGCTGGCGGAGCGCATTGCCATGTGGCAGGCGGCAACGACAGACCTGAGCTAGGCCGCCAGCCTGAGGAGGGCATCTATGCGCCGGGCGTTGTATCCTGCTTCCTTTGATCCGATTCATTACGGCCACATCGACATCGCCATGCGGGCATCCCGCCTGTTTGACGAGCTGATCGTGGCGGTCTACGATCGACCGAATAAGCGCCTGCTGTTCAGCGCGGAGGAACGGCTCAAACTGGTCGAAGAGTCGCTCCGCCACATCCCCAACATCCGATTTGCGATTTATAGCGGATTGACTGTAGACTATGCGCAGAAAGTGGGTGCTATCGCAATCATCCGTGGCCTGCGCGTGTTCTCCGATTTTGAGCTGGAGTTCCGTATGGCGCTGGCCAACCGCCGTCTGGCGCCCAGCCTGGAGATCGTCAATCTTATCGCCGGGGAGGCGTATGTCCACCTAAGCTCCAGCACCGTGCGCGAGATCGCCTCGCTGGGCGGGGAAGTGAGCACCATGGTCCCGCTGCACGTCCAGGAGGCGCTGCGCCGCAAGTTCAGCGAGCTACGGCAGAATGGCGATAACCCGGTGTACATGGTCAGCATGACCGACTGATTCGGGGGAAGGGAGTCTTGATATGGATATTCTTCACCTGGTCGACCGCCTCGAAGACCTGATCGATGAGGGGCGGCACATCCCGCTCAGTAAGTACACGATGATTGACGAGGAGCGCGCGCTGGAGATCATCGACCAGATGCGCATTTCGATCCCGGAAGAGATCGAAAAAGCGAATCGGGTGCTTCAGCAGCGCGACCGCCTGATGGCCCAGGCCAATGAAGAAGCGGCGCGCCTGGTGGAACTGGCCCGCGAACGCGGCGACAGCCTGATCTCCCGCGAAGCGATCGCCCAGGCCGCCCAGAGCCGCGCCGCCAACATCCTGGAACAGGCCCGTCAGGAAGCCGAGGCGATCCAGGCTGACGCTGACAAGTATGTCATGGACGTGCTCAGCGAGCTGGAAAGCCAGCTGATCCGCACGCTGACGGTTGTCCGCAACGGCATCAACACGGTCAATCAGCGCCAGGCGGCTACCCGTCAGGCGTCGCCCGCTGCCAGCACGGAAGCGCCTGCACAACAGCCTTCAGTCGCCGTCACTGCGGAACAGGCGGCCAGCTAGGCCTGGCTGGCGCTGCCGCGTCAATTCCCCAGAGGGCAATCCCCTTCCCCGGATGGCAGGCTGATCGCTGCCTGTTGACCACCGGACAGGGCGGGCCTGTGCGCAGGCGCGCCCTGTTTCGTTCTGCTTGCCGGTGACCCGCGGCTCAGTCTTCCGCTTCTGGCAGGAGGTGATTACCCTCGCTGACCGGCGGCAGGGCCAGCCGCTCCGGATGGGTGTAGATGCGCATGCTGTTCTGCCGCACGTAGCCGATCACGCAGATCTGCCAGGCCTGGGCCAGCCGGACGGTCATACTGGTGGGCGAGGTGTGGCTGGCAACCAGCGGCACGCCCATCATCCGCGCTTTGTTGAGCATCTCCGAGCTGATGCGGCCAGTAGTCACCAGGATGCGATCGCGGGTTTCTATACCCGCCTGGAGCGCCTTCCCGGCGATCTTGTCGATGGTATTGTGACGGCCCACATCCTCGGCGACCAGCAGCAACCCGCTTTCATCACCCAGGATCGCCGTATGGACTCCGCGCACCCGGTTATAGAGGTGGGCGGCGCTTTTCATCGCCCGCATCAGCTCAAAGATGACTTCCGGCGTGGTGGTCCGGTCGGTTTGCAGCGGCGGATGGGTGCGCTGCAGGTCCTGAAAGGTCACGCCGCCGCTGCAGCCAGAGGTCAAAACCATGCGCCGCGGCGGATCAAACCTGTCCCGGTTGAGAAAGATATCAACCGCGGTACGGCTGGCGTTAGGGCGGATCAGGCGAATCTCGTCCAGCGAGCGGATCACGCCCTCATTGAACAGAAAGCCAAGCGCCAGCGCCTCCTGATCCAGCGGGCTGCACATGAGGGTCGCCAGTTCCTGGGCATTCACGTAAATGCTCAGCAGCAGCTCATCCACGACTCCGCCGGGGACGGCTTCGAGCCGGTCGCCGCTCAGTGCAAGGTAGGTGTAGGGGAAGGCGCCCGGCGTGCTATCGGCCATGGCTCATTCCACCCGAATCGGTTTCTGGCGGCGGCGCAGGCCCCGGCTGGCCTCCCGGATCTGGTCAGGACTTAAGCCCTGTTCCAGGCCCCACTCGATCTTGGGCTTGAGGGCGTTCGTCGGGCAGACGCCCACGCACTGCCCGCAGAACACGCAGGTGGACTCCGGCATGGGGATATCGAAAGCGGTGGTGATGTGGCTGTTGAAGCCGCGTGCATCGATGCTCAGGGCGAAGATGTACTGCGCGTCTTCCGCGCAGACCTGCACGCAGCGCCAGCACATCACGCACTTGTTGTAGTCGCGGATGTAAAAGGCGTTGTCATCGAGAACGGGATGCTCGCGTCTGCGACCCTCCGGGAAGCGCTGCGGATCGGCGCCGTACTCAGCCAGGTAACGCTGAATCGCTGGAGCCTGGGAGAGATCAACGGCTGAATTCAGCATTTCCAGAATAGTGCGTCTGCTCGTCCGGACACGGTCATTGGCGGTTTCGACCACCATACCATCCTGGCACGGCACGATGCAGGCCGGCTGCAACAACCGGCCCCGGTTGATGTCCACCACGCACAGGCGGCACAGGCCGCGGGGAGTGGTGGCGTCATGGGCGCAGATGGTGGGGATATCGATGCCAATGCTGCGGGCCGCTTCCAGGATGGTGGTGTTGGCCGGCACGGTGACCGATTGGCCGTCGATCGTGAGGGTGACAGTTGAGGCTGGCTCTGCCATACGGCGCTCCTCTCTCAGCAAGCGGGCATCGCTGCGCTAGGCGGGGAACAACTCCGGCCACTGGCGCATGGCGCTCAGGACGGCGGCAGCCGCCGTCTGCCCCAGCCCGCAGAGCGATGATTCGGTCATCGTTTGCCCGATGTCGGCCAGACGCTGGCGGTCACCGGGTAACGGGGCCGCCAGCCGCTCCAGGATTTCCTTCTGACGCTGCGTGCCAAGCTGGCACGGATAGCACTTGCCGCAGCTCTCATGCTGGAAGAACTCGCCGATCCGGCGCAGCACATCCCGCAGATCAACAGTGTCGTTGAAGACCATGATCGCCCCGGAGCCAAGTGTGCTGCCGATAGCCCGCAGGTCTTCAAACGTCAGGCGCACGTCGATCTCCTCCGGCTTGAGGAACGTCCCTGCTGCGCCGCCCATCAGCACAGCCTGCAGCTCGCCCACCACACCGCCGCATAGCTCCTCCAGCACATGGCGCAGCGTGACACCCAGCGGGATTTCGTAAACTCCGGGCCGCCGCACATGCCCGCTGACGGCCACCAGCTTGATCCCGGTGCTGAGATCAGTCCCCCACTGGCGGAACCAGCGCCCGCCGCGATTGATGATGCCGGGGACCTTGCAGAGCGTCTCCACGTTGTTGATCACCGTAGGTTTGCCGAACAGGCCATGCGTGGTCGGGAAAGGCGGCTTGATCCGCGGGTAACCGCGCTTGCCCTCAATGGCTTCGAACAGGGCCGTCTCTTCCCCGCAGATATACGCCCCGGCTCCGCGCCGCACCTCTACACGCAGGGAAAAACCGCTGCCCAGGATATTCTCGCCCAGGTAACCGGCAGCCTCTGCCTCGGCAATGGCTTGCTGCAGGCGCTCGGTTGCCAGCGGGTATTCCCCCCGGATGAAGATATAAGCCTGCTCCGCGCCAATGGCATAGGCGCAGATCGCCAACCCTTCCAGCAGCAGGTGAGGCCGGATCTCCAGCAGCACGCGATCCTTGAACGTACCGGGTTCGCTCTCATCCGCGTTACAGACAACGTAATGGGGAGCGCCCGGCGCCCGCCGGGTGAACGACCACTTGAGGCCGGTGGGGAAGGCCGCGCCGCCGCGCCCGACCAGTCCTGACGCCTCGATCTTGGCAATGACCTCTTCCGGCATCAGGTCGCTCAGCGCCCGCTGGAGCGCCGTGTATTCACCGTATTCGGCCAGTGTTTGCGCCCGGTCGGTGGGCAGGTCTCTGAGCAGGACACGGGTCATGCTACCGATCACGGCGGCGTGATGGCCCGGCTGCCCGGCCAGAATTGCATCAATGTCGAGCGGGGCGTACTGCTGCTCGCCCGCGCCCTGGCGGCTGACCAGCGCCGCCGGGGCGTGCTCGCACAGGCCCAGGCAGGTGGTCTGTTCAACCGTGTACTGACCGTCGGGAGTGGTTTCCCCGGGAGCGATACCCAGCCGATCGCATAGGTCGTGGAGCGCCCGGTCTGCCCCGGCCAATCCACAGGAAGGGCTGGTGCACACCCGGATGATCGTCCGGCCAGTGGGCCGATCGTAGAACATGCTGTAGAAGCCAATGACGCCGTAAATATCCGCTTCAGGGACGCTCAGGGCCTGCGAGAGCACCTGAACGGCTTCCGGGCCGATGTACCCGTAAGCCGTCTGTACCGCCCACAACGCGGGCAGCAGCGCCTCGCGCCCGCGGCCCGCAAAGCCAGCGGCAATACGTTCCAGCGTGACCGGTTCCGGAGAGGGTTGATCGACCACAGGGTCACCTCGCTCGGGCAAGGAGACAGACAGGAGCCTGCCAGGCAGACTCTACTATACTGTAGCCGAAGATGATCGGTCTGGAAAGTTCCGTTACTGCTATTGCTCCGGTCGGGCGGCTGGCGAGTGTCGATATACCCCGCTCAGCCCTCCATCCTGCGCCAGAATGCGCGGACACTGCGCCGGTTCTGGAGCGGCTCCACAGGACTACGGCGCCGCGCAGGTTGCCCGCCCTGCCCCTGTAAGATACACCGGGAAAGCGAGATGACACCGGACATGAATACTCGACTTTCTTGCGTTTGCCATAATTCATGCTAACATCAGAAAGAATCCAATGTTTTCCCCTCTTTTTTGTATTCGTCATGGCTTTCTCAGGAGACGAGACATGCGCAAGTCTATCTTAGTATTCATGTTGATTGGTCTTGTTCTGGGTGGAATGTCAACGCTTTCCGCTCAGGAAGGCAAGACACTGATTGATGCTTTCCCCGCTGATCCGACGACGTTCAATACCGTCACCTGGGTTGAGAGCGTAGATTCCTACGCCCAGGACCTCATCTTCCCGTCACTTGTGCGCACAAACGTGGACACAGGGCAACCCGAACCCTACCTGGCAGATTGGGTAGTCTCTGAGGATGGCCTGACCTACACCTTTACCATCCGCGAAGACGCCGTCTGGAGCGATGGCGTACCCATCACCTCCACCGACGTGGCCTTCACGCTGAACGCCATGTCCAGCGACAAGGTGCAGACCTTCCGGACAATCAGCGGCCTTGACTCGATCAACATCATCGACGACAAGCACTTTGAGATCGTCTTGCAGGCGCCCACCTGCGGTCTGTTCAGCCAGATTGCGATCGGGATCATGCCCGCCCACAAGTTCGCCCCTGATTACAGCGACTTCATGACTTCAGAATTCAACGCGCGTCCTGATGTCAGCGGCGGCCCGTTCATCCTGACCGAGCGCCTGGCGGACGAATTCCTGCGCTTTGAAGCCAACGATACCTTCTTCATGGGAAGGCCGCAGATTGATCAGTACCTGATCAAGATCATCCCGGATCCTACTGTGCGCCTCCAGGCCCTGCAGAGCGGTGAGGCCGATTACGCGGTGGGATTGAACAGCGAGCAAATTGTGTCGTTTGTGGACAACCCCAATTTCACCCTCCATCCACGGGAGGCCAACGGCTGGCGAGTGGCCCTGTTTAATCTCGCCGATCCGGCCCAGCCCATGCCAGCGCACGATGAAAATGGCAACCTGATTGCCCAGCCGCCCCACCCCATCCTTGGTGATCCCCGTGTCCGCAAAGCCCTGATCATGGGGTGGAACCATGATGACGGCGTCCTGCTGACCGGCGAAGGCGCTCGCCGCCTGGTCGGCCCGGTTGCCCCGATCCTGACCGATGCCTATAACAACAACCTGGAACTCTACCCCTACGATCCTGAAGCCGCCGCCGCCCTTCTTGACGAAGCTGGCTGGGTGCTTAATGGCGATGTCCGGGAGAAGGACGGCGTCCCGCTGGCGCTGGAGGTCGTCTATATCGCCGGGTTTGAAGATTACGCAGCGGTTATCGCCGACTATTGGTCAGACCTGGGGGTTGATGTCACTCTGACCACGGGCGAGCAGGGCGTGATCATCAACGAGTATGTCGCTTCGCAGACCTTCGACGTTTTCATCATCCAGGCCTCCTGGCCAGAGCCAACGCCGGACGTCCTGTTGAACTTCATGTGGAACAGCGCCAACGACTTCGGCACGAACTTCGGCTCGTTCGTCAACGAGGAGTTCGACAGCATCCTGGCCGAACTGGCGACCGCAGACTGCGCCATGGAAGCACGCCAGCCGCTTTACTACCGGCTACAGGAAATCCTTCACGAGGAAGCGGCGGCTGACTTCATCAGCACCACTGTGGATTATGTGGTCACCAGCGCGCGTGTGGGCAATGCTCGCTTCACGGCCTGGGGATACTCGCCAACCTGGGAATGGACGCTCACCGACTAGCAACGTCGGCAGCTGGATGATCCCGGGGAGGGACGCGCCAGGGGGGTGTGTCCCTCCCCAATTATGCCGGACGGTTCCGCACTTATGGAGGAGACAAGATGAAGGAACTGGCAGGTTTCGCCGAATTCGTTCATGAGACCATGCAGCGCTGGCAGGTCCCCGGCGTTGCGGTTGGCATTGTCAGAGATGGCGAACTGGTCTACGCTGAAGGCTTTGGCTACCGCGATGTTGAGCGCGAACTGCCGGTAACGCCGGAGACGATCTTTGCCATCGGTTCAAGCTCCAAGGCTTTTACCGCCACCAGCGCCGGGATCATGGTCGATGACAAGAAGCTCGACTGGCATACGCCAATCCGGAAATGGCTGCCCACCTTTGAACTTCAGGATCGATTCGCCACCGAACGCATGAATCTGGCCGATCTGCTCTGCCATCGCTCCGGCCTGCCGCGGCATGATGCCCTCTGGTACAACTCAACTGCCAGCCGCGAAGAACTCATCGAACGCCTGAAGTACCTGGAGCCGAGCAAAGACTTCCGCACCTTCTGGCAATACCAGAATCTCATGTACGTGACGGCGGGGTATCTGGCCGGATACGTGAACGGGACCAGCTGGGAAGAGCTTGTCCAGCAACGCATCTTCGATCCGCTGGAGATGACCAGCAGCAACTTCTCCGTAGAAGTCTCCAAGCAGACTGACAACCACGCCCTGCCCTATGAAACCGACCGCGAGACAAAGGAACGCAAGCGCATCCCGTTCCGCAACATCGATGCGGTAGGCCCGGCAGGATCGATCAACTC
>JAIOAT010000014.1:31199-40814 GCA_019873685.1 Chloroflexota bacterium | reverse complement strand
ACACTTCCACTGACGCCGGGCGTGAAACCCATCGAGTTCACCCGGAAGCCCTCTCCGGAGCCTGCCTCGGAGGGTCAAACCACTGAAGCGTAGCAGCTATGAGCAACGTCACCCTCCGCGAAATTCATACGATGCCAGAGTTCAGGGCGTTACTGGAACTCCAGCAAGCCATCTGGGGGATGCCGCCCGGCGAGGCCACGTCTCCGTATGTGATGAACGCGGTTGTTCACAACGGCGGCGTCGTCATCGGTGCGGAAGTTGATGGGCGGCTGGTGGGATTCTGCTTTGCCTTTGTCGGCTGGCAGGAGGAAGGCAAACTACTCTGGTCACACATGACCGGCGTCTTACCGGAATTCCGCGACCAGGGCGTGGGCTTCAAACTCAAGCGCGCACAGCGCCAGTGGGCGCTCGAACATGGCTTCACCGTCATCGGTTGGACCTTCGATCCCATGCAACGTGGCAACGCTAACTTCAATTTCCACCATCTGGGGGCAATCGCCAATATCTATCACGTCGATCTGTATGGCGAGATGACCGACGAAATCAACGCCGGACTTGCCAGCGACCGGCTGGAGGTCAGATGGTTGCTCAACGACGAACGTGTGGCAGCCTCAGCGGAAAACCGCTTCCTGGAAAGGCCGGAGTTCCCATATGACGAAGCCGCGTTCGCCCTGCGTGCCGGTGAGAACGGTACGCTGATCACTTCCCTGGAGACGGCGTTTGAGCGTTCTCACTGCTTCATCGAAATACCCTACCAGCTTAACGCCCTGAAACGCAGCAACATCGCCCTGGCCCAACGCTGGCAACTGGCCTTGCGCCAGGCCATGCAGGCGGCATTCCAGCGAGGATATGTCGCCATCGATTTCGTGACCCAGGGGGAAAGAGGCTGGTATGTCCTGCAGCGCCCGGAACCACTGTCGCAAGCGTAGCCGGTTGCTGACGGGTTCGGGATGGCTGTTGTATCAGCGCAGCGTATTCGTGGGGGCGTCCTGACGGGCAATCAGCCCCGCCCCCAACCTACAGGAGGACTCATGAGCCAGGAAAAGTTCGAGAAGGTCATCCAGATTGTCAGGGACATGATGGAAGAGCATCATGTCCCCGGCGTAGCCGTAGGAATAGCCTACGGCGATCAGACCTTTACCGCCGGTCTGGGCGTGACCAGTGTGGACAACCCGCTCGAAGTCACCGACGAAACCCTGTTCCAGATCGGCTCAATCTCCAAGACCTTTACCGCCACGGCTGTCATGCGCCTTGTCGAAGCGGGCAAGCTTGACCTTAACGCGCCCGTTCGGCGGTATCTGCCCGGCTTCCGCGTCGCCGACGAATCGGTTGCTGCGGCCACCACTGTGCGCCACCTGCTGACTCACAGCACGGGGTGGGATGGCGACGTCTTCACCGATACCGGCACCAATGATGATGCGCTGGCAGTCTACGTGGAAAAGCTGGCTGGCGTGGAACAACTCGCGCCGCCGGATACCCTGTTTTCCTATAACAATGCCGCCTTCAGCATTGCCGGCTTGTTGATCGAGAAGGTGACCGGCAAGACCTACGAGGCGGCGATCAAAGAACTGATCTTTGCGCCGCTGGGCATGGAGCGCTCGTTCTTCTTTGCGCGTGACCTGCTGACCTTCCGGTTTGCCGTGGGGCATGTCGTCATCGACGATGCTCCCAGGGTCCAGCGGCCCTGGGAACTTCCCCGCGCCGTCAATCCCGCCGGCGGGATCACCTGCCACGTCAAGGACCTGCTGCGCTATGCCCGCTTCTACATGGGCGATGGAGCCACAGAAGACGGAACGCGCCTGCTGAGTCCGGAATCGATGCAACTGCTGCAAACGCCCACCTTCCCCATCAATGACTTTGACGGCGATGTGGGCCTGAGCTGGTGGATCAAGACGCTCAACGGCGTCAAGCTCATTGAACACGGCGGCACCACCCTGGGGCAGAACAGTCAGCTCATGATCGCACCTGCCCAGCAATTCGCCATAGCGATCCTGACCAATGGCGATCACGGCAGGATGCCCATCGACAAGGGCGTCAAGCTGGCGCTCAAGGAATTCCTCGGTGTTGAAGAACCTGCTCCCACCCCCATCGAAACGACTCCTGAGCAGTTGCAGGAGTATGTGGGCCATTACGCCCGCCCGGCGATGAGCTTTGATGTCACCCTGCAGGACGGGGCGCTCTACGTGTCGATTACGCAGAGCGTCGAGCTGGAGACAGAGGAAAAACCGCCGGCGCCCCCGCCCGTCAAGATGGCAATGTGCGGCAAAGATCAGGCTTTCCTCACCGAAGGCATCTACAAGGACATACGGGCGGAATTCCTCCGCAGGGAAGATGGCCGCATCGGCTGGTTGCGGCTGGGCGCGCGGATCAACAAGCGCATCGAGTAACTGCTGACCGACCGCAACGCCGGGCGTGTGGTCTCCTCGCCACACGTGTACCCGGTCGCTGAGGTGTTCTGCAAGAAGGATGAGTTCCAGTCTGGCCAGGGCAGTGCGCCTGGCGGGCCGGAACTCATCCTGTGTTTTCGAGCAAGCTACCGTACTTCACCAAATACTACCTGCGCCTTCTGGGAGCAATCGGCGCCATACCCGGCACACAGCCGATTGTGAGCAACACCAGCATCACGAACGCCGGCGTCCACAACCAAATCGGGTGCCATACCTGAGGCAAAAAAGCCTTACAATGGTGGAAAGCAGTGAGTTTCAGGAGGACTGCCATGACCGGCGTCAGGGTTGGCAAGGTCACCCACTACTTCGACCGCATCCGTGTGGCTGTGGTTCAGCTGGAGCGGCCCCTCGCCGTCGGCGACCACATCCAGTTTGTCAAGCGCGGCTTTGTCCTGTTTGAGCAGGATGTCACCTCCATGCAGGTCAACCACCAGAACATCACCTCAGCGAAGGCGGGGGATGAAGTCGCCATCCGGGTCATCGAGGAAGTCAACCGTAACACGGAGGTCTATAAGCCGTAACCGGCAGAGCACAACCGGCATTGCGCCGCGCCCTGACCAGACATTGCCGGCAGCCAGGCAACGCTGGCAACAGCGTTTCTATAGGCATCGCTGTCCCCTTCTAGTGCGCTAAATCCGAGCAGGGGCGTCGGTGTTGTGATGGTGTACGTTACGCAAGTGGGCGGCGCTTCCTGTAAAAGTCTCCGCAACAGCGATGATGTCACGGCGGAACTGCCGGAGACCGGCCTGCTGTTCGCCGAAGCCGACCTTGACCAGCCTGACCGGCCTGCGGAAACGATGTTCGCCAGCACACTCTCAGAGATCATCGCGTACATCGGGCGGTTCTCGCCGTGCTACAACCCCCCTGCGGAGGTAAGTCTCCACAGCCGGGATCACTTTGTGCCTGGCTTGCGCCGCTGCAGCGTATCGATGATACCATCATCATAGAGACTGCAAGATCCGCTTCCAGCAAAGGAGTGCATATGATACGAGTGGGCATCGTTGGCGCTGGCTGGATCGGGCGCTGGCACGCTGAGCGCTGGAAGCGCCTGCCCGTCACACTGGTCGGCTTCTACGACACCGATGCAGACCGCTGCCTCCGGGCTGCCGAGGATTTTGGCGGCAAAGCCTTTGCTGCGCTGGAGGACCTGATCAGCGCGGTGGATATCGTCACCGTCTGCTCGCCGACGCCCTTCCACAAAGAAGCGGTACTGATGGCCGCTGCCCGCGGAAAACAGATCTTCTGCGAAAAGCCGCTGGCTCGTTACCCCGCTGATGCCGAGGCCATGGCTGAGGCCTGTCAAAAAGCAGGCGTGCGATTGTTTGTCGGGCAGGTGTTGCGTTTTTTCCGCCAGTATGTGCGGGCCAAACAGCTGCTGGACGAAGGCCTGATCGGGACGCCCGGCCTGATCCGCATGGTGCGCGGCGCCGGCCATCCCACCGGCCCGCAGGGGCGTACCTGGTTTGAGTCGGTGGAGCAGGCAGGTGGGACCATCATGGAAGGCGGCGTCCACGATCTGGATTATGCTCGCTGGTGTCTGGGCGATGTAGAACAGGTCTTTGCCCGCGGCATCACTTACCGGCCATTGCCCTTCCCCGGCGACCATATCCTGGTCATCCTCCGTTTCAAAAACGGGGCGCTGGGGCATATTGAGGGAAGCTGGATGGTTACGGACGGTCGCTTCCGGCAGAGCTTTCTGATCGCCGGCGATCGCGGCCTGCTGGAATACGACAGCCTGCCCGCCGAACAACTCGCGATTTCGCTGCGCGAAGATCGCCGTGTCCCCCTGCTTCCTCAGGAACCGCTGGCAGAACATGACGATCCCTATTTTGCCCAGCTGGAACACTTCCTGACCTGCCTCAAGGAAGATCAAGAGTTCCGGGTCTCGCCCCGTGATGGTATCGAGGCGGTCCGCCTGGCAGTTGCTGCACTGCAGTCTGTGCGTACCGGGCAACCTGTTCGACTGGAGGAGGTTGTATGATGCGCATGGGGTTGCTGGGCGCGACAAGCGCCAGAACCAGACAGATTCTGCGGATTCTGGCCGCCCGCCCTGACGTGGACATCGTTGGCGTCAGCGACTCTCTCCCGGCTCGCGCACAGGCGCTCAGTGCAGAGTTCGGAATCACACCATTCCCGGAAGCAGGCGAAATCCTGACCCAGGGTGTGGACGCCGTGATCATCGGCGCGGAGCCAGCGGCCCGGCCAGCGCTGATCCGCCTGGCCGCCGGAATGACGCCTTACGTGCTGTGCGACATCCCCCTCTCCCCAACGCTTGAAGAAACCACTGCTGCTCTTGCCGCCTGCGAAACGCATGGCACAACCGTTCAGCCAGCCCTGTACCTGCGCTATGCTCCGGTCATGCATACGCTCAAGAGAGTCCTGGACGAAGGAAGACTCGGGCAGGTCCTGAGCGTCAAAATCATCTACCATGGCAAGCGCTCCATGGATTTGCCGGAGTCCGAAACCGCCGGGGCCAGCGCCATCTTCTACCGCGGGCCGCACATTGTCGACCTGCTTTGCTGGCTGCTGGACACCGAGATCACCGAAGTCTATGCCCAGGCTGGCGCAGCGTTGTTGGGCGGCAATCCTGGCATAGAAGATGCCGGTATGCTATCGCTCAACCTGGCCAATGGTGCATACGCGACCGCTGACGTAAGCTGGGCGCTGCCAGAAGCTTACCCGGCCCCCGAAAACCTGAAGCTGGAGATCATTGGCGACGCCGGCTCGATCCGGGTGGACGCCTTCCGGCAAAACGTTGACCTGCATACGACGTCAACACGCTGGGTTAACTGGGGCACCGATCCACTTGCCGAGATGCTCCGCCAGTTCCTGGATGCGGTTACAGCCAGACGCTCTCCTGAGCCTGACGGACAGGTCGCCCTGCGTGCTCAGGTGATTGTGATGGCGGCCCGGCAATCTTCGACGAGGGGAACACCGGTGAAATTGCGCCAGTAGCGGCTTCGAGAATCAACTTCCGCAACCACCACGGAAGGATGTCGCAAGCCCTGTCACAGTCGCTATCACAGCCATGTTGCGCATAGCGCACCACCATGATTGACAGTGTTTCGCGGAATCAAGTATGATTCAGGATAGCTGGTCGGGGGCAACTGTACACGAAGCCAGACCTACTGCCGCTGAAAATCATCTCGACCGGTGTCAATAGGTGATTCTTTTGCCTCTGAGACGATAATTCCGCTCAGAACAGGGGAAAGGAAGGTCTTACTGAATCTGACACTTACCTAGAACACCTGTAAACAAAATATAGATAAAAGGAGGAGGATATGGCTCGCACGAAAGGCATCAGCCGGCGTGAGTTTCTTCGGCTGACAAGTATGGCTGGCGGTGCTCTGACCTTCGCGCGGTTCCCGCAGGTCTCCGCCCCGACCGCTAAGCGAACCCTCAAGAAACAAGCCAAGACCATCAACGTTCTTGTCGTTGGTGACCCCTTCCAATTCGCTCTGGACAAAGTACTCGATCAATTTACTGAGAAGACCGGCATCGGCGTCAACCTGGAAAACCTGTCGTACGATGCTCTGCAGGCGCGCCTGATCACGTCCTTCGTCAGCCAGACACCCGATGCTGATGTGGTCACCGTCGATCAGATGTGGGTCAGCCAGTACGCCGACAATGGCTGGATCATCCCGCTTGACGACTACGCCAAGGCCGACTCCGATACGCAGATCGACGACTTCATCCCTCAGGTGCTGCATTCGCTCAACACCTGGCGTGGCCACCTGTGGACGCTGCCTATCGGCGCTTATGGCCAGGGCGTGATCTTCCGCACCGACCTGTTGGAGGCCGCTGGCCTGCCCACGCCGCCCAAGACGCCCGCGGAAGCCGGTGACTGGACCTGGGCGCGCTATATGGAGTACATCAACACGCTCAACGGGATGACCGTGGGGGACAAGAGGATGTACGGCACGGTCGTCTGCGGCGCCCAGCCGATCCCCATCGTTCACATGTACACGCAGCTGGCCGCCAGCTACGGTACGCGCTGGTTCGCCAGCTTCCCGGAGGTGAACGAGAACGGAGTCTGGAACTTCACCCCGACGATCAATTCGGAGGCCAATAAGGCTGCGCTGGCTGATTACAAGAAGCTCTATGACGCCTCGCCGCCCGAAGCGATCAACTATGTCTGGTTCGACGCCGGCACCCGCTTCTCGCAGGCCGACATCGGCATGTTCTACTGGTGGACGCCCTACTTCTACCTGGTCAAGAACAGCGGCTATATGACCGGCACACCATCGGAGATCATCGACAAGTACGATGTCGGCGTACTGCCCACGCTGGAAGCTGGCGGCCAGCAGGTGGTCAGCCTGGGTGGCTGGAGCCTGGGCATCCCCAGATACTCCGACAACCAGGACGAAGCCTGGCAATTCGTCAAGTGGGCTACCGGCTTCGAAGGCCAGAAGGCCATGGCGCTGGTGCCGGACTACAACTACCAGTTCAGCGACTTCGGTCGTCTGTCGCTCTACCAGGACCCCGAGCTGCAGGCAATCTATCCGTATCTGCCTGCCCAGCTGGAGATCATGCGTCAGGGCAATGGCAAGATCCCGCGCCCGCCCATCCCGATTTACACCTCGCTGGAAGGCGTCTACGGCCTGCAGCTTAACCGCGTACTCAGCGGCGAAGCCTCGCCGGAAGAAGCCCTGGCCACCACCGAGGTCCTGTTCAACAACATCCTGGCCGGGAACCAGTACGTGCCCAACTACCTGCTGGAGAGCTACGACGACACCCTGGAGAACACCATCGCGTTGATGGAGTCGCTCAAGGCGTAGTCCTGGCTGTATACCATCAGCGGGGAGGCGCAGCAGAACGCCTCCCCGCACAATCGCCATCCCAGCTACTCCATCTCACCCGCCGCGTGCCAACCGAAAGGAAGCGATGGCGTGCGCAAGCGTTTACCTCGCCAGCCGTTGCCCTACCTGATGCTGGCCCCGTCTGTGATTGTTCTGTTTTCTCTGATCATCTACCCTATGGGTTTTGCCCTGGTCAACAGCTTCTATTTCTGGAACCTGCAGACCAGTCCATACCCTGTGCAATTCATCGGCCTGAGCAATTACCAGATGGTGTTTCAGATCACACCCTTCATGGATTCGCTCAGGAATACCCTGATTCTATCCATCGGCGGGACCTTCATTGAGTTCTGGTTTGGCATGGGGATCGCCCTGTTATTGAACAGCCAGCTGCGGGGCATGACCATCGCCCGCACTATTCTGATCATGCCCACGACTGTCGCCCCGATCGTAGTGGGCTTTCTGTTCCGCTACATGTTCTATGAAGGCAGCGGCCTGTTCTCCTGGCTGTTGACCGGCCTGGGCTTTGCTGTACCGGAGCGCGGGCTGCTGGGTAGTTCTCATACGGCCCTGGCCAGCATTGCTGTCGCCGACATCTGGGAATGGACGCCATTCTTCGCCATCGTGCTGTATGCCGGCTTGCTTTCTGTCCCGGAGGAGATCGTAGATGCAGCGCGTGTAGATGGAGCCAGCAGAGTTCAGATGTTCTGGCGAATCATCCTGCCGCTCATCAAACCCACCGCCGTGATCATCATCATGATTCGCTTTATGCAGCTCTTTAATATGTTTGACCTGGTTTTTGTGCTGACTCGCGGCGGCCCCGGCACTGCCTCCCGAACGCTGAGCTACAACCTGTACTATGAAGGGCTGGTCAACTACAACATTGGCCTGGCTGCGGCCATGACCTGGTTGATTGTGGTGATCGTGACCATCATCATCAACGTGTACATCCTCATCGCCTTCAAAGACTGGGAGTGGTAAATGCGCACCCCAATACAGCAGAAATTGCTCGTTTATCTGGCGCTGCTTCCGGTCCTGCTTTTCTTCATTGGCCCCATCCTGTGGTTCCTTGCCCTGGCGTTGCGCCCGCCGGAAACCGCCTTCACCGTGCCGCCGCAGTTCATCTTCACACCAACGTTGAAAGCGTTCGAGTACACATTTCTCGAGCCAGGCAATAACCGGAATCAGCTACTCAATAGCGTCATTGTCAGCAGCGGAGCGACACTGCTAAGCCTGCCATTCTCAGTATCGGCGGCATATGCGCTGTCACGCTTCCAGCTACGGGCTAAACGTTTCCTGATGCTGTGGTATATCAGCCTGCTGATGGCCCCGCCCATTGTCTTCCTGATCCCCTACTTTGTGGTGATGGCCCGTCTGGGCTGGGTGGGTACCCATGCCAGCATGATCATCGTCCTGCAAACCATTACCATTCCGTTTTCGATCTGGTTGCTCAAGAGCTTCTTTGACGAAGTCCCCGACGAGCTGGAAGAAGCCGCCCTGGTTGACGGCGCTAACCGCCTGCAGGCCCTGCTGCGCATCACCCTGCCCCTGGCGTTGCCGGGTATCATCGTCACGTCCATGTTCGCCTTCGTTTTTAGCTGGAACAATACCGTCTTCCCGCTGGTGCTGAGCAACCAGCGCACGGCAACCTTGCCGCTGGGGACACTCAGTTACTTTGCCACAACCGGCGTCACCTGGAACTATATTGCTGCAACAGCGATTGTCACCATGATTCCGCCGATGATCATCTTTTTGCTTCTTGGTCGCTATATTGTGCGCGGTCTTACCTTCGGTGCCGTCAAGGGCTGAACAGCCCAAGAAAGGATTGTCTCTATGAATCAGGTCGGTTTCGGTGTCATCGGGGTGGGCATCTTTGGCGAGCTTCACGCTATGACCTACAGTCGCCTGCCAGATGCCAGGCTGGTCGCTGTCTGCGACCTCAATGAGCAGCGAGCTGCGGAAGTCGCCCGGAAGTACGGCGCCAGCGCCTATACAACGGATTACCACGAACTGCTGGCCAACCCGGAGATCAAGGCGGTTTCAATCGCCACGCCAGACTTCGCTCATCGCGACATTGCCATTGCCGCCGCGCGGGCCGGCAAGCACATCCTGGTCGAAAAACCCCTGGCCACCACGGTTGAAGATGCGGAGGCCATCCTGGCCGCCGTCAAAGACGCTGGCGTCAAGCTGATGGTTGATTTTCACAACCGCTGCAACCCGGCCTTCACCAACGCCAAGCAGGCCATTCAGGCCGGAGACGTTGGCCGCCCGGTGTACGTCTACGCTCGCTTGAGCAACACCACGTATGTGGCTACCCAGATGCTGAGCTGGGGCAGCCGGACTTCGGCGCTGTGGTTCCTGGGCAGCCATGT
>JAIOAT010000014.1:0-30645 GCA_019873685.1 Chloroflexota bacterium | reverse complement strand
GCCTGAAGGGAACAGGCCGCGCGGCTTGCAGGCGGTAAGCTATCCCCCGACTGCCTCTACATCCTGGCAGCAACCCCACCGCCTGCCAGCCGGCACGCCAGTTCGACCAGTTTCGTCCCGCTATCAGCGGCAACAAGGGCAACGGTTGACTCGTAGCCTCGGTTGGTCTGTGGCGTCGGCACATAGCCGATATAGTCGTTCGCGTAGCCGGCGATCAGGACATGATACGGCGCCAGCGCCTGACGCGTCGCCTGCCCGAACTCCACGAACATCTCCCCGGGATAGCCAACTATCAACACACGGCCCAGCTTAAGCACCTGCACTTCTGTCCACACGTGATCCAATCCTTGCCGATCAGCCGCCAGCGCTACCTGCAGGCCCTCGATCTCCGCCTCAACCAGCCGCCTCTCTGCAGAAGACGCTGCTACCAGATCGGCCAGTTTCTTCTCAGCACTGGTCAAACGTTGTTGCAGGGCATCCCGGCTCTCCGCGGGCAGCAACGACAGGCGCACCAGTTCCCGCCCTGCCCTGACCGGATAGCCTAGTTCCAGGCTCTTTCGTTCAGCGGCAATAGCGCCCGCCACGCTCGCAGCCAGTCGCTGTGCTTCCGCAAATGTCGCCTCTCGACGGGTGAAGCGCGTGCTGATATCCCCCGCCGCGCCAGCCAATCCGACCACCACGCTGCCACCCCAGCGCTTTTCCAGAATGTGGCAGACTTCCCCGATCAGATCGCCGGAGTAAGCCAGATTCCCCGGCCCCAGAACAGTGGAATGGATAGCCAGGCTGAAAACCGCTGCAACAATCTCATCATCCTGGTTGACAGCCACGACAAAAGGGACTTCCGGATCATAAGGTCCATTGGCCGCGATCCGGTTGCGGGCGACCTCTTCGGCGTGTCCGCTGCCGCTGTAAAGGCGAACGGGTGTCAGGTGAGCCAGCGCCAGCACAGCGGCCTGCACCAGCACCGCCTGTACCTGGCTGCGCAGGGTAGGATTCAGTGCGCCCAGATATAGAGCCGAAGCGCGATCCAGATCGAAGCGGGCGATACCCGCCGGAGCCGAATGCGTATGCGTGGCGGCAATCATGACCGCGTCCGGGCGGATCGCGCTGGCGGCGGCAATCCTGTCCCTGACGCTGGCTACAAACTCGGCGTCAACGCACAGGATATCCACGCTGAGCAGGCAGACGGCCTCCAGCCCATCGCTGGCCACCAGGGCCCGTGCATAGAGCGGATCATGGATAGCGGTAGCTCCGCCGACCCGGTTCAGATACCCGGCCAGCGGAAAGCCAACGGGCATCGGGAGAGGCACACGCGCAGCGCCGACGGATAGCATTATTCGCGCCTTTGCTTGACAGGCCTGCAGGATACTCCTTATAGTATAGATCAGATCACCTGATGACATGAATCATACGGGCAAGTCCTCTATGGCTGGCTCGCGACGCCATAACAGCCTGACCGACCAGGTCGTGGCCGAACTGCTGGAATTGATCCGGGCTGAAGACTATCAGCCCGGTCAGCAATTGCCGCCAGTAGACAGGTTGGTGGAACAGATGGAAGTGGGCCGCAGTACCGTCCGCGAGGCCTTGCGGCTCCTGCAGGCGCGGGGCGTGGTCGAGATCGTGCATGGCCGGGGGATATTCGTCTCCGATCCACGGGTCACGCGGGTCACTGGCGCCCTCTACGGCTTCACCGACATTCTACGCCAGCGGGGCCTCAAGGGCCGCTCCCAGGTCCTTGACGCCCGAACCATACCCGCTGATCGGGAGACCGCCAGAGATTTGCAGGTACGACGGAACACGCCGGTTAACCTGCTCAAGCGGCTACGGTTTGTGGGAGATGTGCCGATCGGCCTGGAAACTTCGCTGACCGTCCACGCCCGGTTTCCCGATCTACTGCAGTTAGACTGGACGCCGGAGACTTCCCTGTACGCACTGCTCCAATCTCGTTATGGCGTGATACCAACCACGGCCACCCAGCGTGTCAGCGCCACCCTGATCGGTGACGAAGAATGCCATCTGCTGAACGTTGCGCCCAACAGCCCCGCCCTGCTGGTCAAGACCATCGCCTACGATCAGGAGGGTAAGCCATTTGAGTGCGGTTATTCACGGTATTGTGCGGATCGCTACGATTACTACGTGCACCTGAAGAGAGAATAGTCCATGGCGGACGAACTGGTGCTCGCCGTCGATGGTGGTCAATCCCGAACGCTGGCGCTCATCGCCACGCTCGATGGGCGGATTCTGGGCGCCGGGCTGGGCGGCCCGGCCAACCATGTCCACGAGCCAGGGGGTATGGCCCGCATGACTCGCGCCCTGCAGGAAGCGATCGGCGGAGCCTTCCAGCAGGCCGGCCTGGTTGCCGATCGGGTGAGCAGCGCCTGGTTCGGGATGACCGGCGGCGCTGAAGTCGTTCCTGGAATCGTACGTGAATTCCTGGCCTGCGATCGACTCCATGCTGACGACGATACAGTCACCGCACTGGCTGGCGCCAGCCTGGCCCAGCCCGGCGTCGTCGTGATCGCCGGAACCGGTGCGGTCGCTTACGGGCAAACCGCCGATGGCCGACGGGCCAAGAGCGGCGGGTGGGGATATCTGATGGGCGACGAGGGCAGCGCCTATGACCTCGGAATCCAGGCCCTGCGGGCCGCAACCCAGGCCGCCGATGGCCGGGGCGCCCCCACAATACTGATGAACGCTGTCCCGGCGCACTTTGGGGCTGCCAACCTGCCCACCCTCCGCGCATTGATCTACAGCGGCGCTGTCAGCCGCCCGCAGATTGCCGCGCTGGCCAGGGTCGTATCACAGGCAGCAGCCGACGGGGATGGCGTTGCCAGGTCCCTGCTGGCTGAAGCCGGGCAGGCCCTCGCCCGCGCCGCCGTGGCCGTGCTGGCTAGGCTGGAAATGCTTGAGAGCGGAATGGCGGTTTACCCGACCGGCGGCGTATTCCAGGCCGGCCCGTTGCTTCTGGAACCGTTTGCGGCGGCCCTGCATCAGGCGTCGCCACGTTCCAGCGTGCGGCAGGCGGCTTTCGCGCCGGTGGTCGGAGCGCTGCTGCTGGCGCTTCAGCAGGCTGGCGTCAGCATCAACGGCACGACCATTGAGGCAATCCGGGCCAGCCTGCCCGCCGCAGCGCGTTCAAAGAGCGACTCTGAGTAGAATGGAGGTGTCGGGAACTATTCAAGTAACTGCGCGGATGTTCTGTTCACAGGTGCAGTAAAAAGCCGTTAGCTCTAAAGGAGGAGTGTCTTATGTCCCGTCGATTGGTTCTTGCTGTCGTTGCCCTGCTTCTGATCGTAGCGATGGTGCCAACCGTCTACGGTCAGGGAGGCCCCGTCACCGTCAAGCTGTGGATGCATGTCCACCCGCCGCGGGTTCCGCTGGATGAGGAACTGATCGCTCAGTTTGAAGCGGAAAATCCCGATATTGACGTGGAATACACCACCGTCCCCGACCAGGAATGGGACACTGCCCTGGCGACCGCGCTGGCGGGCGGCGGCGGCCCTGACCTGTTCAACCAGGCAACCTTTGCCATCGGTGATTTCTACAATCAGGGCATCCTGGCGCCGGTTGATCCAGTCGCCGCAGGCTACGCTGATCAGCAGGCCATCCTTGACGCCTACGCTTTCGGCGAGTCCCTGCTGGCCGGCGCGATGTTTGATGGCGTGCTCTATGGGCTGCCCACTGAACTGAGCGCCTACGGATGCTACGCGAACAACGATCTCTTTGAGGCAGCCGGGCTGGACCCGGTGGCTGACTTCCCCAAGACCTGGGAAGAGATGAGAGAAGTCGCCGAGAAGCTGACCATCCGTGACGAGAGCGGCGCTCTGGTTCAGCGCGGCTTCGACTTCATCTGGAGCAACTCGATCTTCATGCTGCTGATCTTCAACCCGATGGTTCAACAGCTCGGCGGCGACATGATCGACGAGGTCAATCTTGTAGCGCACATCGACACGCCGGAAGTCCGGCAGGTGATGAGCTACTGGAATGACTGGGTCAACACCTGGAAGCTGGGCGGCCCGCAATATGAACTCACGCGCAATGCATTCCTGTCTGGCAACCTGGCTATGGACTGCGACATGGGCAACTGGGGTGTGCCGCAGGTGGTGGACGCTGGGATCAACTACACGCTCCATCCGCAGCCACGCTGGGCCAATGCCGTCAACAACAATGCCATGGCCAACTACGCCTACTTCTTCATGGTGAACGCGAACGCCGCGCCGGAAGTGCAGGCTGCCGCCTGGAAGCTGGCCGGCTTCCTGACCTCGGAGCCGCAGCGGTACTTCGATGTCGCCGGTCTGTTCCAGTCCAAGAAGGACTTTGTGGAATCCGAGTACTTCCAGCAGAACGAGATCATGCCCACCTTCCTGGCGGATATGGGCGTCAGCAAGTACCATCCGCGCATCCCGGCCTTCTTCGAAGTTACGGATGCGCTGATGCGTGGGCGTGACCGGATCATCGTCGGCGGCGAAAGCATGGATGTCGTGCTGCCCGAAATGGAGCAGGAAGTTAACGACATTCTGGCCCGCGCAGCCGGTCAATAACCAGCGCCGTGTTGGCCGGGGGTGGGCGGTGTAGCCCGCCCCCGGCCCTGTTCCGGGTACAACGCTCAGCATTCAGGGAGAGAGTACCTTGTTCTCAGCGTTACGTAGCCTGGGTAGAGGCTCATCCGTCCAGCGTCGGCAGGTCTGGGGGTTGATCTTCGTACTGCCCACGGTCATCTTCTTCATCATCTTCTTCCTGTATCCCATCGTCAGCGGCCTGCTGTTCAGCCTGACCGATTTCACCCTGCTGCGCCCGCCAGTCTGGGTCGGGCTGCAGAACTACCAGGACCTGCTTAAGGACCGGCTGTTTCTAAAGTCGTTGAGCGTCACCATGGGGTACGTGGTTGGCACCACGGTCCCGGTCTGGGTGCTATCGTTGCTGGCCGCGCTGCTGTTCTACCAGCGCTTTCCGGGCCGCGAATTCACCAAAACGCTGTTCTTCACGCCAGTGCTGCCATCCCTGATCGTTGTGGCGATCGTCTGGCGAATCCTGATGCAGCCGAACGGCCTGTTGACGCAATTGACCCGGCCATTCACCGGGCTGGGGGAAGTCAACTGGCTAAGCAGGCCTGACCTTTCGCCCATCTCCATGATCATCATCAACAACTGGACCACCATCCCCTTCTACATGTTGATCTGGCTGGCCGGGCTGACGGGAATCCCGAGCGAGTTACGCGACGCAGCGCTGGTCGACGGCGCCAACCGGGTCCAGTCATTCCTGCGCGTGGAACTGCCGCTGCTGCGTCCGACAGCCGTATTTGTAGCGGCGATATCCTCGATCAACGCTTTTCAGGCATTCACCCTGCAATGGGCCATTTCGCCGGGACGCGGCGGGCCGATTGACGTCAATACCACGATGGGCTTGCTGATCTGGAAGTATGGGTTCCAGTTCTACCGCATGGGTGACGCTGCCGCGGTCTCGGTAGTGCTCTTCGCCATGATCCTGGTGGTCACCGTGTTCCAGCTGGGATTGAGCCGGGGCGAGCAGTACTCGCTTGAGTAGGAGCGCAAGGATCATGACCAGACTGACCCCCATAGCAACGATCTCGCCCCAGCCAGCGCTTTCCCTGCGGCTTGCGCACTGGTGGGCTGATCTCCGGCGACACCCGCAGCGCATCCTGCTGGTGCTGCTGGCGATCTTCGTGGCTGCGGTGTTTGCGCTGCCGTTGTACTTCATGGTCAGCAGCAGCTTCAAGGCGGATCAGGAGGTGCTCGCCTCGCCGGTGCACTGGGTTCCGCAGGACTTCCAGGGGCTGACCAACTTCCAGCGGGCCTTTGACGAGATTCCCCTCGCCCGCTACTTCTTCAACAGCTTCCTGATGGCTGGCGTTGACGTCGTCGTCACGGTGATCTTCTCCGCGCTGGCGGGGTACGGGTTTGCCAAGTTCGATTTTCCGGGCAAGCGGTTGTGCTTCCTGTTCGTCCTCAGCACAATCATGGTGCCCTTCCAGATCCTGCTGGTGCCGCTGTTCATTCAGATTCACTCCATGGGCTGGGACGACACATACGCCGGTCTGATCATCCCCGGAATCATGAACGCCTTTGGCGTCTTCATGATGCGCCAGTTTGCCTACGCTATCCCGAACGAATTACTGGATGCAGCCCGTATGGATGGGGCCAGTGAGGTGCGCATCTTCTGGCAGATCGTCTTCCCCCTGCTCTCATCGGCGTCAGCCAGCCTGGCGGTGATCATCTTCCTCTTCAGCTGGAACAACTTCCTCTGGCCCCTGATCGTGATCAAGAGCGAGGCGATCACCACAGTGCCGGTGGGCATCACAGTCTTCACCCAGCCCCACTCCGCCCAGCCACAATGGGCCGTCGCCATGGCTGTTTCGACGCTGGCCACCCTGCCGATCCTGGTGCTGTTCGTCTTCTTCCAGCGCTATTTCATTGAAGGTTTTGTGCTCTCCGGTCTGAAAGGTTAACCGGCCTACCCATCAGAGGTTCCCCAGCGATGTCCGAAAAGTCACCCCTCCTTCCCTACGAATGGCCCGGCAGCTATTACATTGGCGAAGAGGAAATTGAGGCGGTCACCAGAGTGCTGCTAGCCCGCAGTCCTTTCCGCTTTTATGGGCCTGATCTGCAACACTATGTCGACCAGCTTGAAGACGCCTACCGCAAGCGGCTGGGACGCGCCCACGCCCTGGCCGTCAACAGTGGCACGGCGGCCCTGTCGATCGCTCTGAGCGCCATGGATGTTGGCCCCGGAGACGAGGTGCTGCTGCCGGGCTATCTGTGGGTGTCGTGCGTCTCGGCGGTGGTGCGCGCCGGGGCCATCCCACGCCTGGTCGATATCGACGACACCTTTTTCATGGACCCCGACGACCTGGAACGCAAGATCACCCCGCACTCCAAGGTCGTGATGGCGATCAACATGAGCGGCACGACCGGCCATATCGACCGGGTGGTCGAGATCGCCCATGCCCATAACCTGCTCGTCCTGGAAGATACCGCCCAGGCCAATGGTGCGTCCTTCCGCGGGCGTCCGCTGGGCAGCTTTGGCGATATGGCGATCTTCAGCTTCCAGCTCAACAAGAACATGACCGCCGGGGAAGGCGGGATGATCGTCTGCGACGATCAGCGCCTCTACGACCGGGCTGTGGCCTTCCATGATCTGGGCTACCCACGCAACGCGCAGGGCCGACTGGTCACCGATCAACCGGAATACCAGCTATGGGGTCAGGGCAGCCGCATGAATGAACTGAGCGCGGCGATGCTGGTGGCCCAGGAGCGCAAGCTGGATGCGATCACCGCGGCCATGCGCCGGCTGAACCACCGGCTGTACGCCGGTCTGGCTGGCATTGCCGGCCTGCGGCCCCGCCGCGTGCTCGACCCGGAAGGCGACAGCGGGCCGTTCGTGCTGCTGATCTGGCCGGACGCGGAAACCTGCCAGCGGATGATCGCGGCAACCCGCGCCGCCGGGGTGGTTACCGGCCCGCTGGGCATCAACAACATCCCCATGACAGAGTGGGGATTGCACCTGTACTACAACAACGTCAGCCTGACCGAGAAGCGCGGCGTCAATTCTGCCGGAAGGCCCTGGTCTGACCCCGCCAACGCCTTCGCCGCCGATTACACCTATGGCCGGGGCACGCTGAAACAGGCCGATGACCTGTTCAGCCGTACCAGCCTGCTGAGCGTACCGCCAGCTCTGACCGACGAAGCCTGCGACCGCCTGATCGCTATCTTCCGCCAGGCAGCGGCGAATCTGGGACTGTAGCGCGGCGAGCCGGTATCAGCCAGCCGGAAGCGTTCAGACAGCGCATAATGCGGAGGAGAGCCATGTTCAAAGCTGGCGCAGTGGAAGTGTGCATCACGCCGCCAATCGGGGTGGAACTGGCGGGCTATGGGCCGAACCTGCAGCGCTACGCAACCGACATCCACGACCACCTGATGGGCCAGGCGCTGGTGCTGGATGACGGCCAGACGCGGGTGGCCATCATCACCTGCGACCTGATCGCCCTGTCAGAGGCATTCGTCCGGCAGGTGCGGCAGCTTGTCCACAGGCGCACAGGTATCCCCCCGGCGCAGGTGATGGTCACCTGTATTCATAGCCACACTGCCCCCACCACCCAGCCATTCCAGAGCTGGGGGTCGCCGGATCGCAGCTACGTGCGGATGGCCGCCCGGCACCTGGCCGGGGCGGTTGTCGCTGCGGCGCTCAAGCTGCAGCCTGCCCGCTTGAGCTTGGGCCGGGCGAGCCACGAGGCGCTGGCCTGGAACCGCACTGGAGATGACATCGTGGACCCCACGGTGGAAGTCCTGCGGGTGGAAAGCGCCGCCGGGGAACCGCTGGCGCTGCTGGTACACTACGCCTGCCATCCGGTAATCCTGGGGCCGAAGCCGATCATTTCGGCGGACTATCCCGGCGCGCTCCGGCGGCACCTGGCGCAGCGCTACCCCGGTGCGGTCATCCTCTTCGTCAACGGCGCCTGCGGCGATATCGATCCGGTCACCAACCGCGAGGTCTGGGGCCAGGGCACGTTCGACGATGTCGACGCCGCCGGGGCGGGCCTGGCCGCAGCAGCGCAGACCGCCGCCAGCCAGGCCGCTCCCATCGAGCCACCCCGGATCACAGTGCGGCAGGGAACGCTGGAGATGGCCTATGCCGTGCCTTCACTGGAAGAAGTGCGCGAGCAGATCGCCCACTTCCAGGCGGAAGCCCGGCAGCTTGGCAGGCAACCGGAACGGTTTGAGGAAGTCACCGGCGAGGTGAAAATGCCGCGCTTCTGGCTTGGTTACTACCGCAGCCTGGAGCGCCGCCTGCTCGCCGGAGACCTGCCCGCCCGTGGCCAGGCGGAACTGCAGGCGTTCTGCCTGAGCGACCAGGGGGCGCTGCTCGCCGTCCCCGCCGAGGTCTACACGGCTGAGGGCATGACCATCCGCGCTGAAGCGCCATTCGAGCATACCCTGCTGGCCTGCTATGCCAATGGCATCGTCGGCTACATCCCTCCGGCCCGCGAGTTTGCGCGGGGAGGGTACGCGGCCAGACTGGCGGCGGCAGTCTACGGCGGCGCGCCGTTCCAGCCAGACATTGCTGAGCGGCTGGTCAGCTCGGCCCTGGCGCTGGTGCGCGCCTGACGCCCGGTTGAGGGCCAACCGGATGACACCCTGCCGGGTGATCTGGCACAGAAGATTTCTGACAGATTCCCCTGTCCGAATCGAAGCAGGCATGGGATACTCTGGACAATAACGCTTCTGGAAAAGGGGGATTACATGGCTAGCATCGTTTACTGGGGATCGCCCCGGCAGGTACAACTGGATAGCGCGGAGACCCTACCGGCCAAACTGGACCTGATCCTGGACCAGCTCAAGCTGCGCGAGCGGGTGCGCGGCAAGCGCGTGGCGATCAAGATGCACCTGGGCGGCAACGTCGGCTACTCCATGGTGCATCCGGTCTTTGTGCGGCGGGTCGTGCAGGCGGTGCTGGATGGCGGCGGCAAGCCATTCGTCACCGATCTGCCTCATGCGGTCGCGGACGCGCACACCCGCGGCTACACGGCGGAAACGCTGGGCTGTCCGTTGTATCCCAGCACCGGCCTCGACGAGAAGTGGGTCGAGCGGATTCCCTACCATTACCGCAACGTGACTGAATTCCTCCTGGGCGGCGCAATTAAGGAGGCCGACTTCCTGATCGACCTGGCGCATGTCAAGGGTCACCCGGATGCAGGCTGGGGCGCAGCGCTCAAGAACCTGGCTCTGGGCTGCTTCGCTGGCAAGACACGCAGTGCAATGCACGACACCTGCCACTTTGACCAGTACTTCCACAAGGAGCTTTGCCCGGACGAAGCAACTCGCCTCGCCATCAAGGAGTCCTGTCCCTACGGCGCTATTGTCGACGATAAGCAGGACCCCGGAGGGTTGCACCTGCACTACAACCAGTGCAACCAGTGCATGCGCTGCCAGGCCGTCGCCAAAGGTGCATTTGAGATCAAGCGCAGCAACTTCATGGCCTTCATGGAAGTATGCGTGATCGCAGCCAAGCTGGTGCTGGACACCTTCGAACCGGGCCAGGCCGTTTTCATCAATCTGGCGACCCAGATGACGCCGGTCTGCGACTGCTTCGGGTTTACCGGCCTGCCAATACTGCCGGACGCCGGAGTCTTCGGCTCCGACGATCTGGTGGCGCTGGAACAGGCCACGCTGGATATGCTGGCCAAGACGCCGATCATCGAGGAGAATCTGCCGGGCATGATGGAGATTGTCACCCGGGAAGGCCACCCATTCCAGCACATCCACGGCCCGTACAAAGACGTGTACGCCCAGGTGGCAATGGCCGAAGCTATGGGTCTGGGCAGTCGGGAATACACCCTGGTCGATGTCATGCCGGTCAGGGAGCCGGACTTCAAGCGGGTAACCTACATCCCTGCCGCGCCGAAGTAGGCGGCTGGCCCGCTAACAGCACAGCTGACAACGGCATCGCTGCAGGCGGTGCCGTTTGTTTTCCTAGAGGATACCGGCAGCCAACAGCGTACCAACCATTGACTTCCGGGCAGCACTCCCGCCGTGCATCTCATCGCCAATGCTGCAGACATTAAACGTTTTCCGAATCGCTTGACATCACGCCAAAACGTACCTAAACTACAGACAGTAAAACGATTTATGATCTGATCCTACCGCGAAGAAAACCGTGAGCCGCAAGCGTTCCGCCAACGCCGTCACCATACACGATGTCGCCCAGCTGGCTGAGGTATCCCCGGCGACTGTCTCGAAAGTCATCAATGACGTGCCGTATGTCAGCGAACAGACACGGCAACGGGTGCTGGCGGCGATTGACAAGCTGAACTACCGCCCGAACGTGATCGCCCGTAGCCTGCGCAAGAGCCACACAGCCACGATCGGCTTGATCACCGACGACCTTGAGGGTGTCTTCACCATGGCCATGATGCGCAGCATCGAGGAAGTGGCCAGCACCCAGGGGTTCAGCGTTTTTCTCTGCAACAGCTATGGCGAAATGTCCCGCGAACGCGCTCACCTGGAAGTTCTGCTGGCCAAGCAGGTCAGCGGAATCATCCTGATGAGCGGTTACAAGGTCCGCGAGCGGGGCGCGCCGGCGCTGGAACTGGGCCGCGTGCCGGTCGTCTACCTGTACCAGTACACCACAGATGTTGATGTGCCCTGCATCATCCCGGATGATCTGGGCGGCGGGGCGCTGGGTACCCGCCACCTGCTGGAACTGGGCAGGCGGCGCATCGGCTTTGTCAACGGGCCGCTGCATTTCGAAGCCAGCCAGCAACGCCTGATCGGTTACCAGCAGGCCCTCAGGAACCACGGAATCGCCTTTGATCCGGCGCTGGTGCGGACGGGCAAGTGGAACGAACAGAGCGGTTACGAACTGGCCCACGAGTTGATGGCGCTGCCGCAGCCGCCTGACGCGATCTTCTGCGCCAGCGATAGCCTGGCTGCCGGCGCACTGGACGCCCTGCACGAACTCGGGCTGCGCATCCCGCAGGATGTGGCGGTCGTCGGCTTTGATAACCGCTACTTCTCCGGCTATCAGCGCCCACCCCTGACGACCATCGCCCTGCCCCTTTACGAGATGGGGTCTCTGGCCGGCGAACTGTTGCTGAAGGCCATTCAGGGGGAACCGACCCACCGTGTTATTCACCGCGTGCCCTGCACGCTGATCAAGCGCCTCTCCTGTGGAGCGCCGCCGGATTAACCGGCAGGCGCTGTGGAAAGAAGACTGGCCGTGATTGTTTACGATCTCAGCTACGATCCCCGCGATCCGTACTTCGACTTGCCCGGTCTGCCGGGCGCTCAGTGGAGTGTCCAGATTTTCACGACCCACAACCTGTATGGTCTGGACCCGGCGCAGATCACGCTAACTGAGGACGGGGAACACCTGCATCTGGTATGCGATGGGCTAAGCTGGGGCGGGCAACAACAGCGCGCCCGGGGCCGGGTTGAAGTCCATCTGACCCGCCGGGATGGTGCATGGAACTGGCGCATATCCGCCCGGCACACCGAACCGCTCAAGGTTGTCAAGCTGCTGCTGCGCGGACTGCCGGAACAGGCGCTGGCTGCAGGCTGGTGGCAGCCCACCTCGGCGGTCAGAGAAACCCATGAGGCGCATGGCCCACAGCCCACCCAGGCCAGTTTCGGGGCTGACCAGATCAGCGAGGCCAACGAGGTCTGGCGGACGACACCGCTGCGACCTCTGCGCTGGCGCTATCCGTGGCCGGAATGGTTGACGCCCTGGGCCTGCGCTGGCGATACCGACGCTCAGGGATATATCTGCGTCAGCGTCCGCGATCCTGAAGTCCGCGCCAAACGGCTGTACGTTCACCAGCCGCCATACCATCACCAGCGGCCCATTGTCGAACTGATCTTCGAGGAGGACGCTGCCCGCTGGGGCGACCGGATCGAGACGCCGGACATGCGCCTGCGCGTGTGCGACACCTTCGCGGAAGTCGAAGCCGATTTTGAAGAGCATCTGGCGTTTCTTGAAGGCGCTTACGGGCTGCAACGCTGGGAAACCCGGCCCGACGTCCCAGCCTGGATGCGGGACATCCGGCTGGTGCTGAACCTGCACGGCCAGCACTGGACAGGATATGTCTTCAACACCTTCGCCCGGATGGCGGAGACCCTGCGCTTCGTCACCCAGTACATCCCCGGCGAATACATCCTGGCCTACATCCCCGGCTGGGAGGGGCGCTACTACTACGCCTACCCCAATTACCGGCCAGGCCCCGACCTCGGCGGGGAAGCAGCCTTCCGCCAGCTCGTCGCCACTGCCCGCGAACTGGGCGTCAAGGTGATGCCGATGTTCGGGATGCACGGGGCCAACATTCAGGTCTACCCGGACTGGGAGCGCTCCGCTTTCCGCAGCCGCACGAATTCGTACGTTAAACTGGTGAATTGCCCGGACTGGGACACCGACCGGTTTGGCGAAGACGATCAGGTCTTTCTGAATCCCGGCGAGCCGGTCTTCCGCCAGCACCTGCTGGAACAGGTCAGCGCGGTAGTACGTGAATACGACGTGCCGGGCGTCTTCCTGGATACATCCGCCTGCTGGTTCAACGATCCCCGGTACAACCTGTACGACGGCTACCGGATGTTGATTGCCGAGCTGCACCAACGGCATCCGGGCCTGCTGGTCGCTGGCGAGGGCTGGTGGGACGCGCTGCTGGCTCTGTTGCCGGTCAACCAGAGCTGGCTTGGCGTCGACCGGCGCTATCGTTTTCCGCAGTTGTTGACCCGATACGCGCGGGCGCTGGGGCATCTTGCCGAAGGAGCGCCCGGCCCGGTCAGCACCGGCGTTCACGAGCGCGGCTTCACCTTCACCCCGATGCCCGAACCAACCTTCGGCCATATCCGCGCCCTGGGCATCGTGGACGATACCCTGGAGCGTTACCGCGACGAAGTCGTCCGGGTTTGCCGCGCCGTAGCAGAGGGTAGTCTCGATGGTTGATGGCTCCGGCCAGCCCAACCATCGTGAAAAATCGTTAGTCGAGTAATAAGGAGAGTGGAATATGAAACGCCTGTCCCGCCATGCCAGAATCATCGCCGTGCTGGCGATCCTCCTGGCCACCCTTGCACTGTCACTGCCCTCCTCGGCCCAGGAACCGGTGACCATCGCTTTCTGGTCGCGTGACTCAGCCGCAGCTCTTGTGCAATCCCTGGCTGATGCCTGGAACGCCACCCATGACAACCAGATCGAAGTCACGCTGATCCCGGCTGCGGAATACATCACCAAGCTGGGGACCGCCATCGCGGCTGGCGAGCCGCCGGATCTGCTGGCCATCGACCTGATCTACGTGCCGCAGTTCGCCGCCGCCGGGCAGCTGACCGAGATCAGCGAACTTGCTGCCGGACTGCCGTTCTTCGATACCCTCAGCCCGTCGCACATCCGGCTGGCCACGTATGAAGACGGCCTGTACGCCCTGCCGTTCAACGCGGAAGCCTCCGTGCTGCTGTACAACAAGGACCTGTTCCGTCAGGCCGGTCTGGACCCCGAGCAGCCGCCGACCAACTGGCAGGAGATCTATGACGCTGCCGTAGCGATCTCCGCCCTGGGCGAAGACATCGACGGCTTCTACTTCTCCGGCGCCTGCGCCGGCTGCAACGCCTTCACCTTCCTGCCCCTGATCTGGGCCAGCGGCGGTGATGTCCTCAACGAAGACGCCACCGAAGCGACCCTGACCGACCCGATGGTCAAGGCGGCGCTGGAGTTCTACCGCCAGATGTGGACTGAGGGGCTGATGCCAGAGACGGCTCTCGTCGACGCCGGTGCGGAATTCCTGAGCGCTTTCTTCTCCGGCAAGATCGGGATGATGGGTTCCGGCGCGTTCTCGATCAGCACGCTGAAGAACGAGCATCCGGAGATCGACTTCGGCATCACCTTCCTGCCCGGCAAGGAAGGGGGCGTCTCCTCCTTCGCTGGCGGCGACTCGATTGGCATTCCTGCCGGTTCGAAGTATCCTGAGGAAGCATTCGAGTTTATCGAGTGGGTGCTCTCAGACGAAGTTCAGCTTGAGATGTTCGCTCGGACGGCTTCCCTGCCGGTTCGCACCGACCTGGCGGAGAACAAGTACTTCGAAGAGGACCCGCGCCTGATCACCAACGCCCAGGCCATGGCGCTTGGCCGGACGCCCTACAGCCTGGTCTACAACCAGCTCTTTAACGACTCCAATGGCCCGTGGCTGGCGATGATCCAGCAGGCGGTCTTTGACGGCCAGATCGACGAGGCCATCGCGAATGCCCAGCAGCAGTTCACGGAGATCATGGCTCAGGTGCAGGATTAGCCTGGCCCTGCTGCTCGACCTTTAAACACGCAACTGGGTTTGGCCGCCCTTCTTGGGGGTCAAACCCAGTTGCCGGCCACATTCCGGCCCGGCATTGCAGTAGAGATGAGCGAAATGGAGACCCTCAGAAACAGACCCGCAGAAACCGCTGTCAAGATGCGTAACCGGGCATGGCGCCTGCCTTCCCGCCGGCAACTGGCCGGCCTGTTCTTTGTGCTGCCAGCGGTCACCTTCACCCTGCTCTTTTTCATTATCCCCCTGCTGATGACCATCTGGATGTCGCTGCATGACTGGCCGCTGATCGGCACGCCAAGCTTCATCGGTTCGGGCAACTACGACACCCTTGCCGCTGACCGCCAGTTCTGGACAAGCCTGGGGTTCACCATCCGCTACACCCTGCTGGTGACCCCGCCGATTTTCATCCTGGCGTTTGTGCTGGCCCTGCTGGTCAACCTGCCCCTGCGCGGGGTCGGCCTGTTCCGGACGGCGTACTTCATTCCGGTGGTGATCGGCCTTGGCGCTTCCAGCCTGCTGTGGGTCTGGCTGCTTAACGACCGCGTCGGCCCTTTCAACACCATTCTGCGGCAACTCAACCTGCTTCAGGGATCGCTGGTCTGGCTGGGGTCGTTTGATACGGCCCTGTTTGCCATCATTGTATCGGTGGTCTGGAAAACGGTTGGCTTTACCATGGTGCTCCTGCTGACCGGCATGCAGGCCATCCCTCAGGAGATCTACCAGGCCGCCATGGTGGACGGCGCCAGCTACCTGGGACGGCTGCGCCACATCACCCTGCCGCTGCTACGCCCGACCATCGCCCTGGCCCTGGTGCTTTCCGTCATCGGATCGTTCCTGGCTTTTGACCAGTTCTATATCATGACCCGCGGCGGCCCGCGCAACCAGACGATCACCGTCGTCTACTGGATCTTCAACAACTCGTTCACCTACTTCAAGATGGGCTACGGCGCGGCGCTGTCGCTTGTCCTGATGGGTTTCCTGGTGATCCTGAGCATGTTGCAGTTGCGTCTGTTGCACCGCGAGATCAGTTACTGAGATGGCCCTGCCTATGACTGCACATTCTCTCTTCCTGGGTCGATCCCTCACGTGGCGGCGGCTGGTTTCCAGGCTGTTGTTGTACCTGGTGTTCATCAGCCTGGCGGTAATCTTCCTGTTCCCGATCACCTGGTCGGTGATCACGTCCGTCAAGCCCCCCGCGGAAGCGGCGGCCATCCCGCCGACCGGCCTGCCCTCGCGCATCACCTGGGATAACTACCTCAAGCTGAACGAATTCGGGGCCGGCGCCGGACGCTACCTGTTCAACAGCATCAGCGTCTCGGTGATGACCGTCGTCGGCACGATCATCCTCAGTACGCTGGCTGGTTATGGCTTTTCACGCTTTTCATTCCCGGCCAAGGGTGCGCTGTTCCTGATGATCCTGGCCACGCTGATGATCCCGTTCCAGTCCATCCTCACGCCGCTGTTTCTGATCCTGACCCGCCTCAAGTTACAGAACACACTGCCCGGCCTGGCGCTGGTCTACATCACGTTCCAGTTGCCGTTTGGTGTGTTTGTGATGCGCAATTCGTTCGACACCGTCCCGCGAGAACTGGAGGAAGCCGCCCTCCTGGATGGCTGCTCCTCGGTCAGTCTGCTTTACCGCGTCATGCTGCCGATTGTGCTGCCCGGCATCATCACGGCAGGGATTTACGCCTTCCTGAATGCCTGGAACGAATTTCTGGCCGCGCTGATCTTCATGAACCAGCAATCGATGTTCACCTTCCCCATCCTGCTCAACAGCGTCAATACCGGGCTGTACGGAGCGGTGGACTGGGGCGCATTGCAGGCCGGCGTGACCATCTCGATCCTGCCCAGCATCCTGATGTTCCTGGTGCTCCAGCGCTACTACATCCAGGGTCTCACCGGCGGATCAGTGAAGGCGTAATCCGGGCCAGCAGCAGCCCATCTCGTGAACCGCTACGCACCATCCAGCGGCCCGATACGCCCCCCCATCTACAACATGAAGCCCCCGCAGGGGCCGATGCGCCAACACTGCGGGGGCTGATCGATCTTCTTGGCCGGGCTTGCGCAAAGCGCTGTTCCCGGGTCTGCTGCGCAAGCAGCGAGCCGCTGCCTAGAAGACGCTATCCGGATCGTAGTGCCGCATCACGTTGTCAATCGTGATCAGCGGCGAAGGCAGCACGGTGTCATGCGGCGGGTTGGCCCCGGCGAGAATGGCCATCAGCCGGTGGAACGCCGCGCGACCGATCTGATCCGAGTTGTTGCGGCCGGTGCAGGCGTAGTTGGAGCCTTCCGCCATGATGGCTTCCAGCGCAGCCTTCTCGCCATCGACGCCGCACAGGAACATCTCTTCGCTGCGACCTGCGTCAGCGATGGCGCGCATCGCGCCCAGGCACATCGAGTCGTTCTCGCAGAAGACAGCATCGATCTTGTCGAAGCGGGCCAGCATGTCCTCCATCAGCGTGAAGCCACCATCCGAGCTCCAACCGCCGAAGTCCGGGGCCATCTCCACCTGGATATTGGTCTGCTCAACCACGGAGAGCATACCGTTAGTCCGGTCCAGGCCGATCGAGTTGTCCGCCGGGCCACCGCGCAGGACAACCAGCAGGCCCTCACCACCGAGCCTGTCGGCGATATACTGGCCATCCTGCACGCCGATGAGGTAGTTATCCGGGCCGACCCAGCTGGTATAGTCGCCGCCCTTCAGCTTGCGGTCCACCAGCACCACCGGAACGCCTGCCTGCTGGATAGCATCCAGAGCAGCCGGGGCCGCCTCCAGCCAGGCGCCGCTAACGATCAACCCGTCAACATCCTGCGCCAGCAGGTCTTCAACATCGGATGTCAGCTTCTCAGCATCACCGTTGGCGTCGGTAATGAGCAGTTCGATGTTGTCGTAGTAGGCTGCTTCCTCTTCAACAGCCTTGGACATCCCGATGAAGTACGGGCAGCACAGCGAGAAGTTGACCATCCCGATCCTGATGGTCACAGGTTCCTGGGCTACGGCCTGACCACCCACGACAACCAGGGCGACCACCAACAAGAGTCCCAAGATACGGGTCTTGTTCATTGCGTTTCCTCCTCCTTAACCGAAACTCTACAGACCTGATGGTACGTTTCTTCAGGACAACCTCACTTCAATAGCCCCTCCTTTCGTTTCCCCCGTTACACAGGCGTGGTTATGTTCGGTTATGACCTACTGTTCTCTTCGACGGGCCAACACCGCAAAGACGATGATCAGCCCTTTGAGAATCTGCTGGTAGTAAGACTGCACATTGAACAGGTTCAGCAGGTTATCAATCACCCCCAGCACCAGGACACCCCCAAAGGTGCCGACAGCGCCTCCTCCGCCGCCGCCCAGGACACCCCCGCCGATCACAACAGCCGCGATGGCGTCCAGTTCATAGCCGCTCCCGACGTTCGGCTGGGCGATCCCCAGGCGGGATGCCAGCAGGATGCCCGCGATGGCCGAGAAGAACCCGGAAATGACATACGCCAGCAGGATATGACGCCGGACGTTGATGCCCGCCAGCCTGACCGCTTCCTCGTTGCCGCCAAGCGCCACGATCGCCCGCCCCACTGTCGTCCGGTTCAGGAACATCCAGACCAGGGGGTAGCAGATCAACATGACGATGACCGCTACCGGGATGGGGCCGACAAAGCCGCCGCCCAGCAGGCTGCGGAAGGCGGGGTTCTGGGGCGTCTGCGGAGTCTCCGAGTAGACATAGATCAGCCCGCGGAAGGCGCTCAGGGTTGCCAGAGTGACGATGAAGGGCGGCAACTTGAACCGGGCAATGAGGAAGCCGTTCAGGGCGCCCGCCACCAGGCCGACCAGCAACGCCACCAGTAACGCCGGCGCTAAGCCGATCCGGTCGGTCAGGCCTGCAGCCAGGATGCCGGTCAGGGCAACGATCGGGCCAACCGACAGATCGATACCGCCAGTCAGGATGACCACCAGCATCCCCAGGCTGACCAGACCATTCGTGACAATCTGCCGGAACAGATTGCTGATGTTCCGCTGGGTAAAGAAGACATCGGTGGCGCTGGCAACCACGATAGCCAGAATGACAAGCCCCACCACGAAAGCATAGTCGACCCAGCGACGATGCGCCCATCCAGCGAGCCACTTCCTCACCAGCACAGGCACGCTGCCCGCATTCTGCAACGGCTGAACAGGCTTACCGGTTGGCACTGGTGTATCCTCCTGTCTGCAGTATAGCTGGCATTACCCCGGCGGCGCTTGCCAGCAAGCCCTCTTCACTAGCTTCCGATCTGGCGAACTCCCCAACGAGTCGGCCTTCCCTCATGACCAGCGCACGATCGCACATCCCCAGAATCTCCGGCAACTCGGAGGAGATCAGCAGGATGCCGACTCCCCGGTCGGCCAGGTCACCGATGATGCGATAGATTTCAACCTTGGTGGCAACATCCACCCCGCGCGTCGGCTCATCCAGGATCAGCACCCTGGCTTCGGAAAGCAGCCACTTAGCCAGGACGACCTTCTGTTGGTTGCCGCCGCTGAGCGTCCGCACCAGCCGATCAACGACCGGGGGACGAATGTTCAGTTCCTCGACTTTGCTCTGTACCAGACTGTGCTGCTTCTGCCGATCCAGAAAGATTCCGTGGCTCATCCGCGGCATGGTGGGCAGACTGGTATTGTCGAGAATCGAGCAGGTCATGACCAGCCCGTCACGCTTGCGGTCCTCAGTCACCAGCGCAATCCCCGCCGCCACCGCATCCCTCGGCGAACGCGGGTGGAACGGGGCACCATCCAGGTAAATCTCCCCGGATGTCAGCGGATCAGCGCCAAAGAGGGTCCTCGCCAGTTGCGTGCGACCGCTGCCTACCAGCCCGAACAGGCCCAGAATTTCGCCGCTGGCAAGCGAAAACGAGACATCCTCAAACTCACCTTCGCGGCTGAGATGCCTGACCGCCAGAATCTCATGCCGGGGGGAAGCCCGGCGAGTCGGGTAGAACTCCTCCAGCGTCCGACCAACCATCATACGGATCAGTTGCGCTTCGTCGGTCTCGCGGGCGACCACCGTACCCATCACCTCACCATCCCTGAGCACGGTGATTCGGTCAGCGACCTCAAAGACCTCATCCAGCCGATGGGAAATGTAGATGATGAGCGCGCCTTCCTGCTTGAGCTTCCCGATGAGGGTGAAGAGCAGCTTCAACTCCTCCTGGGAGAGTACGGCGGACGGCTCATCGAGGATCAGGATGGATGGCCGTTCGGCTACCGCCTTGGCGATCTCCACCATTTGCTGGCGCGACACGCTCAGCCGAGACACCGGCACCCGCACATCGATGCCGGTGAAGCCGATTTCCCGCAGGATTTCTTCCGCCCGGCGATGCGCTTCAGTCCAATCCACCCACCACTTCAGTTTGCGCACCGGCATCTGGCCGAGCAGGATGTTCTCGGTAATGGTCAGGTGAGGGATCAGGCTGAATTCCTGGTAGACGGTACGGATACCCACCCCGAAAGCATCATGGGGGCTATTCAATTCCACAGGCTTGCCTGCCAGCAGGATCTGACCGGTATCCGGGCGTAGCGCACCGGCAAGGATCTTCATGAGCGTGGTTTTGCCCGCCCCATTCTCACCGACGATGGCATGGACTTCTCCCCTGGAAGCGGAAAAGTCAACCTTGCGCAGCGCCTGGGTGCCGTCAAAACTCTTGCTGATCCCCCTCATCTGGAGGAAAGGAGAGTCTGTCATCCTGGGCCTCATTGCTGGTCGAACACGTTCAGCGCGTTGTGCACCAGAATCACCTTCTGCTCGGTCATTTCGTCAAGGGTGTCATGCAGCCCTTCGCGACCGTGGCCGCTCATCTTGATGCCGCCAAAGGGCAGGCTCTCCACGCGCAGGGCCGATGACCAGTTGACAATGACCCCCCCTGCCTCCAGCCGGTAGGCGATGTCAAAGGCGCGGGAGATATCGCGGGTGAAGACAGCCGCCTGCAACCCATAGGGGCTGTCATTGGCCATCGCCACTGCCTGATCCACCGTATCAAAGGCGACCAGCGGCGCCACCGGGCCGAAGGTCTCCTCCCGGAACAGCTCAACGCTGGGAGGAACATGGGTGAGCACCGTCGGCGTGATGAAAGCACCCTGGCGCGTCCCCCCTGCCTTCACCACAGCGCCAGCCTTAACCGCGTCGCGAATCACGGCTTCAACCTGGATAGCCGCCGCTTCGTTGATCAGCGGCCCCACGTCGGTATCTTCCTGCAACTGATCGCCAACCTTGAGGGCTTTGGCTTTGGCCGTCAGCAGTTCAGCGACGCGGTCATAGACTGAAGCATGGACGAAAATGCGCTTGACCGCACAGCAAATCTGACCGTTACCACGCGCCAGGCGCCCCAGGATAACGGCTTCCGCCGCTTTCTCCAGGTCAGCATCCTCAAGGATGATGGTCGCGTCATTCCCCCCAAGCTCCATGTGCACCCGCTTGAGATGCTTGGCAGCCAGTTCCGCGATCCTGATGCCAACCTGTGTACTGCCGGTCACCGTGACCATCTGGATGCCAGGGCTGCGCGCCAGGAAGTCGCCGATCAACTGCCCCGGTCCCGTAATGACCTGATGAGCCGCCCTGGGCAGCCCCGCCTCTTCCATCAATTCAGCGATCTTCAGCAACGTCAACGGGCAATCGCTGGGTGGCTTGGTGATCACCGCATTGCCCGCCGCCAGCGCCGGGGCCGCTTTATGTGCATACAGCTCCACCGGGTAGTTGAAGGGCACAATCGCCGCCACCACACCCAGCGGTTGTCGGATCGTCATAGCGAGATGACGCTCCTGCCCCGGGACAGCATCCATAGGCACAACGCGCCCCATGATGCGCTTCGCTTCTTCAGCAAATCCCCGGAAGATCCGGATCGTCGCGCCGATCTCTTCCCGCGTCTGCCGGATGGGTTTGCCGTTTTCCGCCGCCAGCAGCCGGCTGAGCGACTCCAGGTTGGCCGTCAGCGCATCGGCAATGCGATCCAGAATCGCCGACCGCACATGCGCCGGTGTCCTGCGCATCGCCTCCTTGCCGCGCTGGGCAGCTTCCAGCGCCCGCGTGGCATCCTCCAGCGTCGCCAGAGGAACCCGGTCAATGACCTCACCGGTGCCGGGGTTGATTACATCCTTCCAGCGACCATCAGAGGCTTCAACCCATTGGCTGTCGATCAGCATCTTCATACCGCTTCCTCCATCTGGATGTTCTGGCTTATGAACCGCAAAGGTCAGGGTCACAGCACAGCTATGGCTGGTATCCCATGCGTCGGGAAATCGCCTGCGCCGCCTGTCTCACCAGCGGGGCGAATTCCAGGCTTTTCTCCATGGTGAGCCGGCTGACCGGGCCGGACACACTGATGGCGCCAATCACCTGGCCGGTATAGTCAAAGATAGGAGCGCCAATACAGCGCACACCGATTTCGTTCTCCTGGTCATCGATAGCATAGCCCTGTTGCCGCACCCGCTCCAGCTCCGCGCACAGCGCCTCGGGTGAAGTCAGCGTGTGGCGTGTCCGTCTGGGCAGCCCTTGCTGAATGCTCTTCGCCAGCTGATCCGGGGGAAGATACGCCAGCACCGCTTTGCCCAGCGCTGTACAGTGCATCGGGCTGCGAGCGCCGATCCGGGAAGCCAGCCGCAGGGAATGCGGGCTATCCACTTTGGCAATGTAGACCACGTCGTTGGCGGATGGTACAGCCAGGTGGGCGGTTTCCTGAGTCTGCGCCGACAGGCTGGTCAGGAAGGGCACACTTTCCTTGCGAAGGTCGTAGTCGCTGAGCAAGGCCCCGGCCAGCTCGATCAGTTTGTGACCCAGTCCAAAGTTATCGCTTGCATCCCTGGTGACCACATCAAGGTCTTCCAGCGTTGTCAGGTAGCGGTGAGCGGTGCTCTTGGAAACCTGCAGGGAAGCCGCAACCTGTGACAGCGAAAATGTCTCGCCGGGGTTTGAAGCCAGCAGTTCGAGGATGGCAAAGGCTTTGGCCACAGTCGTGGATGTTTTGTACTGTGTGCTCATTGCTTCCATCCGCCAGGTTACAGAAACCGGGGCGTGGAGCGACAACGATAGACGCCGCAACCCGGAGCTGCATGAGTCGAAAGCAAAATTCCGAACTCTATTTGAAATTATAGAACAGCAACTTTTTGCCTGTCAATCACCGTGAACAGCAGACAGCACGGTTTCTCTCACATCACCGTGCGAGCGAGTCATCCTGCATCCTGGAGAACAACTTTTCAGGCGGGGAGCGTTACCCGTTCTCGCCGACCAGACGGGCGATCTGCAACAGGCAATGGCGGAACAGGTTTTGCTTTTCCGGCGGGAGGGCACTTTCTTCAATCTGGGCCAGGCGTTCCACGTCGTTCATCGCCCGGATGATGCTGACAGGCATCTCAAAACTGCCTTCCGTCAGCGCGTTCAGGTATTCGATCGCGCCGATCAGCAGGTCGCGCATCTCGTCATCAGCGCGGGCGGTGCGGAAGAATCCTGCCAGAGCGGGCGAAAGCTTGGCCCCCCGGACAGTCGGCGGCGTGGCGCTGAACGAGCGTGTGGCAGCAAAGGCGTACAGGGCCGTGGCAAGCTCGCCGAAGCTCTGCACGCGCTGGTAGATCGAGTCGCCGATCACTTCCCAGATGAGCGAACGCCAGTAGTGAACCTGGCGCGGCACCTGCAGCAGCCGGTCGACCTCCGTCCGCCAGTCGTCCGCAATCCGACCGGACACCTGTTCCAGCATCACCTCAAGGTCGGTGTTGAACAGATCCTTCTGCAACAGTACCGCCAGATCGGGCCGCAGGGTAGGCAGCAAATCCGGGATAAAGACGCCATTGGTGAAGAAGTCGCTGACGTTCACCCCATGGCGGCGGAGGAGTTCCTGCTGGAATAGCGGCAGATAACGCTGCAGGGCGTCATTATCCTCCCGCAGGGCTACGAAAGCGGAGTTGCCGGCGGGGAAGGCTGTCTCGATGTTGCGGAGAAATTCGCCCTGGTAATCGTGGTAGACGCGCAAAGTACTGAGAATCTCGTACACGGGCAGGTGCGGCAACAGCCGCTCCCCGATCATGCGTTCCTGCTCGGCAGCCACGAACGTCTTCTGGGCAAAGCGTTCGAGGGCGCGGAACAGCCCTGTGGTGAGTTGGTTGACACCGAGCACCGCCGTTTGCGCCTGGTTATGCGCAATGGCCCGCAACAGGCTCCCCTGTTTGGATAGCGGGATGATTTCCGCGATATTCGCCAGGATACGCTGTCCTCGCTCCGCGCCGGTTTCCAGCGTTCGGCGGCTGGTGGGACGGTCGCGCAACTGAGGGATGGAACGACCGATGAAGTAGGAGATGATGTGGATGCCGAACACATCTTCTTCCCGGCCATAGAGAATGTGCCGGAAGCTGTCAGTCAGTTCCGCCAGGAACTGCTCATAGACAGTTTCCGTCGTCCCGACGGTCAGCCGTTCCAGTTCCTGCAGGCTGCGACTCTGGGCCACCAGCCGGCTCTCGGCGGTCATCTCAGCAGCGCGGATCAGGTCGCGGCGGTGAATTTCCTGCGACTCCCGCACATGGTGAAGCAGGCTGACAAAGTCGTGCACCGGCAGGAAACGCAACTGCTCCGATAGATTGCTCTGAAACGTCCTCAGGTCGCCGCCCAGGAAGACCCCCTGTAGCGGCGTCACTGCATAGGCCGTGCTCCTGCGCGCCGCCGCCAGCAGATGCCGTGAGAACCGGTGCTGGGTTTCCGCTGAATTGCGGAAGGCAGGCAGCCCCGCCACCCGGGAGTAGTACCCACCCTGGCGCTGCATTGGCTCGCCGCTGCCCATCTTGATGCGCACATGCTCGGCAACGCCGTGCTCCACCAGCCAGAGCTGAACATCGTATTTGGCCCTGTGATACATAAGCGCCGCTGCCGCCTGGCCGACCTGCTGGCTGAGGTCAGAACCGGCGATGAAGATTTCAGCGATCATCTCAGCAATGCGGCTCTGCGGGGTCTGGGCTGTGTGGCGGCTCTGGGTGGCGTAATCCCACAACTGATCCAGATAGGCGCGTACATTCCGGACGGACTCCCTGTCTTCAAACAGCGGAATCAGCCAGATAGAAGGCAGGTCAACCGCCGGGTTTTCCCGCCGCGCCTGCTCCAGTTGCGTGCGCATCTTCCGGTCCAGCGAGATCAGGGCATCCGCCCTGGTCGACAGGCTGATCTGGACAGCCAGGGTCATCCCCGGATTGCCGTACTTGCCGGAGAGGGTATTGATCTCGTGCATGTTGTACACGGTGGTATCAATGGCAAACTGATCGCGAGCGGTGATCAGGGCCTGCTGGATACGCGGCGTGATCACCACACGCTGCAGGATGTCCCGGTAGCCCACCACCTCCCGCAACAGCGGTTCGGCAGCGCGGTTGGCCTGGATAGCCGGAATCAGGGCGTACAGCTGTTTGCGCAGTTGCTTGTTGAGAGCGAAGTAATATTCCAGCGTCCGGCGTCGCTCCTGGCGCAGCTCCAGCATCTTCTGTTCGTAGCGGTCGTTGTGCTGCCAGAGCGCCCTGGCCGGATCGCGGCGTAGATGCCAGCGGGCGGCCAGGCGCTGCAACGGCGTCGACTCCACGGCAAAAGGCAGGACACCCCGGTAACGCCCTTCCAGCTGCTGGGTAAGCTGGGTGATGGCGTTCAGGAGCTGCTTAAAGCGCTGGTTGCGCTGCGCCAGACGGTCAAGTTCCGCCAGCAGTTCGGGGCTGACAACAACATCCGGGTCAACCTGCCGCAACAGGTTGAGGATGCGCGCCATCCGCTGCACGTTTTCCATAACCACGGCTGCCGCCAGTTGATGCCCCTGCCCCGACGGCCTGCTGCTGCCATCCCAATCACTCCAGAAGGACAGGAAGGAGGTCAGTGGCGCGTCAGTGAATAACTCGCTGTACTGCTCGCCAGCGGTCAGCGTGGCGAGATCGAGCAGGATTTCATCGGCCTCCTGTTGCGAGGTAATGCTGACGTTCAGCCCCAGATACTCCTTCACCAGTTCCTGCGCCGCCCGCTCGATCAGCGCCGGAGCGACCGGCTGACCGGCGATCAGTGCGTTCAGGATGGCGTCCAGGGCCAGCTCCGCCTGCAGCGAGTACATCTGTGTGGGATGGACCGTCCGATCGTAGGAACGCAGCCGGAACAACTGCTGGCGGCGTTCCAGCGAGTCCTTCATGAATTCCCGCTGCAACCTTTCGGCAAGCCAGTCGCCGTTCCTGACCAGCGCCTGCCGGGTAAGTTCGTCACTGATGAGCGCCCGATCGAGCAAACGCAGGCGGAACACTTCCAGGCGTTCCGGGGCGTAGCATTCCAGAAAGTCACGCTGCGCCCGTTCCGGGTCCAGTAGCGGCAGGGCCAGCAGATGGCGGCAGGTTCTATCATGAGCGCAATGCCGCAGGAGACGCCGGATGATGGCATCCATGGCCTGGGTCAGTTCCGCTGACCGGCTGCCCGCCGACTCCGGCACTCGCACTGGCAGGCGCTTGCGGTTATAGCGGGCCTCTTCCTCCGCGATCAGCCGGTTGAGATCAATGAGCAGGCGGCGCGTCTTGGCCAGGAGCGTCGCCGCGTCATCTACCCCGCCCAGAGTCAGGCGGAAAGTTGTCCTGCCGGTTTCGAATCCCTTTTCCGTACGGGCGAAAGTTGCCAGCGGCAGCAGGCCGATCCCGCGCCGCGCCAGGGAAGAAGCCAGCCAGTCCAGCGACAGACCGGCAGGGAGCAACGCCACACGCAACAACGGGTACATGCTCCCGGTCGGCGGGATGATGGACAGCTGGAACGGATTGCGGTCGGGCGGAAGATTGGCCACGGCTGTCAGCAGGGCATTGGTGCGTTCGCTATAGATGGCATTGCGCAGATGCCAGTAGGTGCGCACCGCCTGCGTTGTGCCGCGATAGAACAGATAGCAGATCAGCACAGCAGCCAGGTTCGGCTGGATATGAGCATTGACCTCTTCAAAACGCTGCCGCAATTGCGGGTCGCGAATCTCCACGACGGCCAGCCTGGCCCCGGCCAGGCAGTCGGTCTTCGACATAGAGTGGACGGTGATCACGCGATCAGCGCGGTGCTCATCGACGAGTCCCAGCCGCACCAGTTCGGTCGCGATCTGGCGAATCGTCTTGATCTCAGGCAGGTCATTGACCGGCGCGACGTTCTGGTAAGCCAGATCGTCAATCACGTGGATATCGCGCTCCAGACAGTAGGTGATCAGCCGCTGAACCGCTTCCTCCCGGAAGATACGCCCGGTCGCGTTATGCGGGTTATTGATGGCCACCGCGCCGCGCTGCGGCCACGACGGATCGCGCCAGCACAACTCCTCGATCCTGGCGATCATCGCTTCGGCGTCAAGCTCCAGCGATTCGGTCAGCGGTACGGCATGAACGCGCGGGAAGCACTGCTCGTAAGACCAGCTCAGATCGGGGATCACCACCTCGGTAATCCCGCAGTGAAAGCCCAGGATGCCCAGCGCCGTGCGCGATGAGCCGCTGGTAACCAGGCAGGATTCCGGCCTGTATTGCGGCTGATGCCTGACAAACACGCTCAGGAAGCTGCGCAACAACGCCTGGCTGGTTTCCGGTCGGTGGAGGTTGTGCAGCACCAGATCGAGGAGTTCTCTGACCTCAACCCCGGCAAACTCGTCGAACAGGCGATCCTTCCAGGCGCCCTGAATCCGCCGGGAAAACAGGGCAGTCTTCTCCTCCAGCACCTTCAGCGAGCGTTCCACCGTCTGGTTATGGACGTCCAGCAGCGCCTCCAGGTGCAGCCCGGCGTCGTGAGCAAGGTGCGCCAGCGCCGCCTCCGTAGCGCCGCCCAGCGCCAGCCCCTCAAAGGACGGCCTGGCCTGTGGCATGGCCAGCGGGGAGTCCTGGGCAGGGTTGGCGGGTTGCTGGTCGAGCAGAAACGTCAGCAGTTCGATCTCCGATGCCGAGGGCGTTCCCTTGAGGTTGAAATGGACATTCTCAATCGCGCTGAGAAAGTCAGCGTTGCCTGCGACAAATACGGTAGAGAGGCTGTGCCAGCGCGGCGAGAAAATAGCCGGCGTCAGAATCCGGATCACGCGCTGGACAAGTTTGGCCTCGCGCGCCAGGGAAAGGTGGTTGGGAGCGTTGTTGGCTTCGATGAAGAACAGGGGCCGCTCCAGGCTCATCACGCGCAGCCGGCGCCGCGTCACTTCGCCCGGCACGCTGCCAAGCACCATGAACGTCGGGGTATGGGGGGAAGCTGCCAGCGTTTGCTCAATCTGCTCGCAGGCCCGCTGCTCATCCGCCGGAAGATTCTCAAACAGGAGGCCGGGAATCGCCTTCAATGGCGGCAGCAGGTCACAGCCATAGCACAAAATGCGAGCAGGAAGCGTCTCCAGGCTGGAAGAGAGCGTGAACAGAATCACGCGCAGTGTTTCCTGAACCCCTCCGGAAGCCAGGATGATCTCCCGCCGCCCTGATTGCTCCCCACTGTCATAGTGCAGCGCTTCCTGCTGGTGTTCCAACCAGGAACAGAAGGCCCTGACCAGCGCATGGGGAGCTTTGACCGAGTACCCACCACGGGGCATGTACGGCGCACTTCGGCGAATCGTGCGGATCAGGAACTCAAGCTTGGGTTTGTCAGCCTCGTCCCACCCCAGATGCTCCAGGATCGCGTCCGGTTCCGCGTCATTCAGTTCCACCTGGCCGATATCCAGACCAAGCGCCGTACGCAGGAACGCCGAAGAAAGTCGAGAGTCCTGCAGCGGGTTCCCAATGTGGAAGTTGATGCGCTCTTCAGGCGGAACCGGAGCCGCCGCGGTGGTCTCACTGACTTCCGATACACGCGCTGCCCGGATCGGCTTCAGGCGGAAGAATGACATGGGATCAGGCAGGTGGGGCATGGCATGACCACTCGCTGGAAGGGCGTCCGTTACGCCGGCGGGCGGCGATGACCGCCACGCCAGATTCAAAGATCGCAGAGTCTGCTGGCGCTCAGGCAGAGGGCGATCAGCCTTCTGCCTGGCCAGTTTACGGATGGATGCTCAGGCTACGCCTCATCCTTGATTTCCAGGTCCTTGGTTTCCAGGTCCTTCAGCAGCAGGTTGCGGAACAGGGTAAAGAGCGCCGAGCCATTCGCCAGTTCCTGCGGGGTTAGGGAAATCACCGTTCTGGCGTTCTTCAGGCTCTGGCTGGCTTCCGCCAGACGAGCAGCCTGAGGGGTCAGCATCAACAGTTCCGGGTTGCGGCGGAGTACTTCCAGTTCCTCTTTTTCAAAGGCAAGGCGCAGGCGGCTGCGCGCCAGTTCCTCTTCGATGCGCTGGCGGGCCAGCTCCGCGTCGCTCCGGAGTTGCTCCTTCTTCAGCTCCGCCTTCTTGAGTTCCAGGGCGTGTTCCATGGCGGCGATTTCCTCATCCGCCCTGTACTTGGCCTTAGCGGCGGCGACCCGCGCCTGATGGTTGAGCTGCTCCGTCTGCTCCAGCAACCGGGCTGCTTCTTGCTGGCTGAGCGCCTCAGCAATCTTCGGATCTGTCGGCTCCAGCGACTGAACAGCCAGCGAAATCAACTCGACGCCATAACGCTCCTCAATAAGCTTGAGGTGCTCGTTCAGGTGGTTCTGCAGGGCGGGAGAGGAAATCGCATGGATCTCGGAGCGCTCAGTATATTCCTTAACCAACCCCATCAACAGGATTCTGACCTGGTCAACGGCCCGCGAGACGGCCTCGCTATCCCACCCACCGACCCGGATCAGGGCCTGGATGTGCTCGACCGACGGCGCAGCCGACCCCACCAGCTTGACCCGGACTGTCAGATTCCCCAGGGCGGCGGCCTCAACCGTCAGCTGGAGCGGGCTGGTCGTGCGCTTGAGCGGCAGGCTGAAATGGCGCGGATAGAGCAACCCCCTGCGGATGCCGATCCGCCCTTTGGACTCATAGAGGACAATCACATCGGGCTGGCGGAGGCGAAGCTCAAAAAGAGCCACCAGTAGACCACCTGCCAGCAATACACCAACGATGACACCGGGGATGACGTCCATCTCTCCGCACCTCCGGCAGCGAAGGAACCGGCTGCCAACGGTTACACTGATCCGACTGGCGGCTTGTTCAAAGCGTCAGAAATCCGGGTGTGCCCACCCCGCTTGATTGCCTCAGTACACTGGTCAGGGGCCTATCAGATCCGGCGGCCAGCTGGCAAAGCGGTCGCGGCCTCCGCAATGCTGATGAAGCGAATTTATTGTACCCGAAGATGGCCGAATCCGGGTTGAGCAGTTTGCCCGGATCGGACTGGTGATTGTGCCCTTGTGGGAGTGAAGACGCGGACGCTGTCAGCCAGGTTCGCCGGTTTCGTCGTCACCAGCCTGGCGATCGGCCTCCTCCTGAATGGTGGCCGTAAACAGTGGGAGATAGGCCCTGACCGTCTCAGAGAGACGCGCCATGGCTTGGGACTTTGCCGCGTCGTCCCCGGCGGAAATCAGTTCAGCGGCAGCCTTGCCAAGGTCCATGAAAGCCCGGCGATAACCCGTCAGCCCTTTCTGCAGGCCGAACCCTTCTTCCGCCAGCGTCTCGGCAAGGAAAGCGGTGTTGATGGCAAAAGTCACCGCCGCGACCAGGTCGTCCCGGGAACAGGTCAGCATCAACCGCCCGGTGTTGTCATCCACGAATCCCATGAACACCGGTTCGTTCCCGCCCATCTCGAACAGCAACTGCATAACCAGACGGAACGCCGTACAGGCGGCAATCTGTTGCTGGATCTGCTGCAGGAGGTCCTGCGGCGGCTCCGACTGCATATCCAGCGCATCCCAGGCAGCCGCCACGTAGCGGTGGGTCGTCGCGCGGTTCACCACCTGCTTGAGCGGTGCAAGCAGCTCATCGCCGTGTTCCTTCAGATACTCCTC